>JAZNKS010000105.1:0-68009 GCA_045578725.1 Candidatus Flemingiibacterium sp. | reverse complement strand
ATCTGTCACCGGATGCTCTGGAGAAAAAACACAGACTGGAAACAGACCCATCCAGCCGTAAGAATCACATGGAATACCTGCCGGGCATGGAAATCATCGAATCCGATGTCTGTCAGCAGGTGATGGCTCAGATGAATTCCTTTGATTATTCCGCCTATACGGCCCGTGATGTTCGTGCCGCCCTCGACCACGCGACCTGCAGCGTTGAGGATTTCAAGGCTTTACTTTCTCCTGCGGCAGAGCCTTTTCTGGAAGAAATGGCACAGAAAGCTCGTATGGAGACAAGCAAGCACTTTGGTAATACCGTTTACTTATTTACCCCTCTGTACATCGCCAATTATTGCGAGAACTACTGCGTTTACTGCGGGTTCAACTGCTACAACCATATCAACCGCATGAAGTTGAATATGGAGCAGATTGAGCATGAAATGAAAGTCATTGCTGACTCCGGTATGGAGGAAATCCTGATCCTTACCGGCGAAAGCCGTGCGCAGAGTGACGTGAAATACATCGGCGAAGCCTGTAAGTTGGCAAGAAAGTATTTCCGTATGGTGGGTCTGGAAATCTACCCTGTGAACACCGGTGAATACGAGTATCTCCATGAGTGCGGTGCTGACTATGTAACCGTGTTCCAGGAGACCTATGATGCGGACAAATATGAAACACTCCACCTGCTCGGTCACAAACGTGTGTGGCCATACCGCTTTGATGCACAGGAACGGGCACTTCGCGGCGGCATGCGGGGAGTTGCATTCTCTGCGCTTCTTGGATTGTCCGATTTCCGCAAGGATGCTTTGGCAAGCGCACTTCATGTGTATTATCTTCAGCGGAAATATCCCCACGCAGAAATGTCCCTGTCCTGCCCCAGACTGCGTCCCATCATCAACAATGATAAGATAAATCCCCTTGATGTAGGTGAAAAACAGCTCTGTCAGGTGCTTTGTGCTTATCGTATTTTCTTACCGTATGTTGGTATTACGGTATCTTCCCGTGAAAGTGCAGAGTTTAGAAACGGCATCGTAAAGATTGCCGCCACCAAAGTTTCCGCAGGGGTTTCCACCGGTATCGGCGACCATGAAAGCAAATACACCGGCAAGGAATCCGATGCTCTGCAGGGGGACGAACAGTTTGAAATTGACGATAACCGAAGCCTTGACAAGATGTATAAGTACTTTGCAGAAGAAGGTCTGCAGCCGGTGCTCAATGATTATCTGTATGTGTGAGGTATGAGAATGAAAAAATTTGATCCAAGTTTATATTTTATCACCGACAGCACGAACTACACGGAGGAAGAGTTTCTCTATCGTGTGGAACAGGCACTCAAAGGCGGTGCAACCCTTCTGCAGCTCCGTGAGAAAAACAAGAGCACGCGAGAATATATCGGGCTTGCCGAAAAAGTACACGCCATCGCCAAGCGTTACAACGTGCCGCTGATCATCGACGACCGCGTGGATGTTGCTCTTGCCGTGGATGCAGAGGGCGTTCACCTCGGTGCGGAGGATATGACGATTGCGCAGGCACGGAAGATTCTCGGCGACGGCAAAATTATCGGTGCAACGGCGAAAACCGTACCGTGGGCGCTGGATGTGTACGGCCAGGGTGCGGATTACCTCGGTGTGGGCGCGATTTATCCCACAACCACCAAGGTGAAAACCGTCCTTACCTCCACCGACACCCTGCGGGATATCTGCAAGGCCGTGCCGATCCCCGTCAATGCCATCGGCGGGCTGAACAAGGGGAACATTGATGTTCTCGCCGGTATTCCCATTGCCGGAATCTGTGCGGTTTCCGCCATTATGAAAGCGGATGATCCGATGATTGCTGTTGGGGAACTGAAAGCAAGAGCTAAAGAGCTTGCTCTTATTTAATCAAAAAAGCGGCAGATTGGGGGCACCACCTTACGCCGCTATAGAAAACGATGCTGAAATATGAAAGGAGTAAAAACAATGAAAATGAAAACAGCATTGACCGTTGCGGGAAGTGACTGCAGCGGAGGCGCCGGTATTCAGGCAGATATCAAAACGATGACCATGAATGGTGTCTACGCGATGAGCGCGATTACAGCGCTTACGGCGCAGAACACAACCGGCGTTGGATCCATTATGGAGGCAGCTCCCGAATTCTTGAAGGATCAGATTGATGCGGTATTCGAGGATATCCGTCCCGATGCCGTAAAGATCGGAATGGTCAGCTCGGCAGAGCTTATCAGGATAATTGCCGAACGGCTTGCCTATTATAAAGCGGAAAACATTGTAGTCGATCCCGTGATGGTCGCCACAAGCGGTTCTGAATTGATGAAAACCGATGCGGTATCGGTGCTGACAAGAGAGCTTCTTCCTCTCGCTGCTCTTGTGACACCCAATATCCCCGAAGCAGAAGTGTTATCCGAACAGAGCGTTCACACGAAGGAAGATATGGAACGTGCGGCGAAGCTCATTGGCGATACCTACGGATGCGCGGTGCTTCTTAAGGGAGGTCACAGCGTAAGTGATGCAAATGATCTTCTGTATGCAAACGGCAGCTGCAAATGGTTCAGCGGTAAGCGTATCAACAATCCCAACACCCACGGCACGGGCTGTACGCTTTCGTCTGCAATTGCATCAAACCTCGCGAAGGGATATGACCTTGAAACCTCTATCAGGAGAGCAAAGGATTATATCTCGGGCGCACTTGCCGCGATGCTCGACCTTGGACAGGGGGCGGGCCCGATGATGCACAACTTTGATCTGAACAGCCAATTTGCTGAATAATACTGCCTGAAAGGAACCAACGAAAATGAGAAACTATACCACACAAATGGATGCCGCAAGACATGGCATCATTACCCCCGAAATGAAAGCGGTCGCCGAAAAGGAATACCGGACACCGGAGGAAATCCGTGAGCTTGTCGCAAAGGGACAGGTAGCGATCTGTGCCAACAAGCTGCACACCTGTATCGACCCGAACGGCGTGGGCTCCATGCTCCGTACCAAGATCAACGTCAATCTCGGCGTATCCCGCGACTGCAAGGACTACGACATTGAGATGCAGAAGGTAATGGCGGCGGTCAATATGGGAGCGGAGGCGATCATGGATTTGTCCTCCCATGGCAGCACACAGCCCTTCCGCAGAAAGCTTACAAGCGAATGTCCTGCGATGATCGGCACCGTTCCCGTATATGACAGCGTGATTCATTATCAGCGCGATCTTGCAACCCTCACGGCAAAGGATTTTATCGATGTGGTTCGTCTTCATGCAGAAGACGGCGTGGACTTTGTAACCCTCCATTGCGGCATCACCCGAAAGACGATCGAGCAGATCAAGAAGCACAAGAGAAAGATGAATATCGTTTCCCGCGGCGGTTCGCTTGTCTTTGCGTGGATGAGCATGACCGGGCAGGAAAATCCTTTCTATGAGTATTACGATGAGATTCTGGAGATTTGCCGGGAGTATGACGTGACGATCTCCCTTGGTGATGCCTGCCGTCCCGGATGCCTTGCGGACGGAAGCGACGTCTGCCAGATCGAGGAGCTTGTGCGCCTTGGGGAACTGACAAAACGTGCCTGGGAAAAGGATGTGCAGGTGATGGTAGAAGGTCCCGGACATATGCCGATGGATCAGATTGAAGCCAACATGAAGATGCAGCAGACCATCTGCATGGGGGCGCCGTTCTACGTGCTCGGTCCCATCGTCACGGACATCGCGCCGGGATACGACCACATCACTTCTGCCATCGGCGGTGCGATCGCGGCGGCATCCGGTGCGGCCTTCCTGTGTTATGTAACACCGGCAGAGCATCTGGCGCTTCCGAATGTGGAGGATGTAAAGCAGGGTATTATCGCATCAAAAATCGCCGCTCATGCGGCGGATATCGCAAAGAAGCTTCCCCATGCGCGGGATCTTGATGACCGCATGGCAGAGGCCCGCCGTAAGCTGGATTGGGAAGGTCAATGGGCGTGCGCATTGGATCCCGAAACAGCCAGGCGCATCCGCGACGAGAGAAAGCCGGAGCATGACGATACCTGTTCCATGTGCGGCAAATTCTGTGCCGTCAGAAGTATGAACAAGGCGCTGAACGGCGAAACAGTTGATATTTTATAGTTTGGGCTGTCTTCCGGTGCGGATTTGTCATTTGTCTGCAGAAATGTTCACATCTGTATGATATAATGAAGAAAACAAAGTGCGGAGGGCATCGGTATGCTGAAAATAACCGGATTGAGCAAGCGCTATTTCACGGCGGACGGTGAGGTCACGGCGCTGGATGAGGTGTCGCTGACCGTTGAGGCCGGGGAATTCACCGCCATTGTCGGCAAGTCCGGATCGGGCAAAACCACGCTGCTGAATATGATCGCGGGGCTGGACCGGCCGGATCACGGAAGCATTCTGTTTCGCGGCGCCGATATCGTGAAAATGAGTGAGCGGAAAAGTGCCGCTCTGCGCAGACGCGAGATCGGCGTGATTTATCAGTTTTACAATCTGATTCCCGAGCTGACGGTGGCAGAAAACATCACGCTTCCTCTGGAGCTTGATGAGCGGCCGGTCGATGGTGAATGGCTGTCCGAGATCCTGCGCACGGTGGGATTGAACGGACGTGAGAATGCCTATCCGGCCGCACTGTCGGGCGGTCAGCAGCAGCGCGCGGCGATCGCAAGAGCTGTGATCGGCAGGCCGTCGATCATTCTTGCCGATGAGCCGACCGGTAATCTTGATGGCGAAAACAGCGCCGAGGTGATGAAGCTCCTTGGGACCCTGAACCGGGAGCAGGGGATTACCGTGCTGATGGTCACCCACAGCAATGAGGCGGCGGACGCGGCCGGGCGGGTGATCACCGTCGCGGATGGCCGCATCCTCTCGGACCGGAGGCGATGAGGATGTCACCGGTTACGAAAATCGCGATTCGCAGACTCCGGGCGGATCGCTTCAAAAATGGGCTTCTGTTTGCCTCGCTGCTGGTTTCCATGCTGATGATCGGCTTTTTTCTGGCCTTTGTCTGCCGGGTCCGGCTGTATCCGCGGGGAAGCTTTGATTCTCTGCCCATCGGAGATTTCCTCGGTCAGGTGTCGCTGTATATGAATCTTGCGGCCGGGATTCTGATCCTCGTCACGCTGATGAACGTGCGGATCCAATGCGCTATCCGCAGGGAAGAGAATGCCCAGCTGGTCGGTGTACTGAAGGGCATCGGCGCGCCTCCAAAGGATATCCGGGCGCTGATGTGGGCCGATATCCTTTGGCTCTATCTGCCGCCGACTGTGATCGGCGCGGCGCTCGGCATCGGGCCGGGGGCTTTGGCGGGGCGGATTTTCAGCGGCGCGGATCGGCTGGAGGGAAGGGAATACCTGCCCTTTCTTCTGCTGTTTCTGATCGCGGCGGGAGCCGGCATTCTGCTGATTCTGCTTGCTCATCTTCTGCCGTCCATCCGCCGGCAAGGCGCGGTTATACAGACCATCCGGCGCCAGAATCCCACCGCAGGTGAGCTGACACACGGCTACCGGCAGTCCAAAACCTTCCGCCAGAAGGCGCTGGTAAAGCGACTGGCACAGAAAAGCAACGATTATCATGCGAAAATCAATACCCGCATGATGCTGCTGTTTGCCGGTGCGGCGGTTTATCCGATGCTGGCGGTAATGCTGTTCTGGAAAATCGGCGGCGAAGATGTCACTCTCGATGTCAATCTCTTTGATGGTACGGATACAGTCGGTGCTGCGGCCGATGCGGTTGTTGGGATCCTGCTCTTTCTGGTGATCGGCTTTGCATTTTTGACCGGCATCGGTCTTATACAGGCGATACTGATGGCCCGGATCCGGATGGCCGAGCGCCGGAAGGCGGCGGGTATCTATCGGATGATCGGAATGGAGCCGGAGGATCTCCGCAGGATGCTTCGCGCGGAGATTGCCGGGACAGCGGCACGGACGGCGGTTCTGCTGATCTTTCTATCCCTGCTTCTTTGGGCCGCATTTACGATGGCCGGCGGATGAGTTGCGATTGCTCTGAAATTCCGGAAGAAAAGACTTGACTTTCCGGGGGAAAATTGCTATACTTAATGCAAGCACGCGGTATCCTTTTGCCGTGTGCGGGAAAACAACCGGAATGATCAACGTACAGAAAGAGGAGAAAAAATGAGCTTTTATCAGAACATTGACTGTGATTCCACGATCGAACCTTTCCTCAATACCCTTCTTTCCAAGGAGAAGGTAACCGAAGAGGATCTTTATCCCTTTATCGATGAGTTCGCCGATACCAATCTGACCGATATTGTGCTCAATGTCAACGGGCAGACTTCGTCCAGCGCATCCGATGTGATGGATGACTTCCTTGATGTTTACGAAAGAAAAATGGAGGACGGGCATCCCGTTGATTATACTGATGTCATGCGCTGCTGGTATTCGGTCAACTGCATACACGGCATCGATCCTTTTGCTGTCTGGTTCCGCCGCATCCGTGAAATCGGCAGACGTGCTCACATCTCCTTCCGTATGAACGATTGCCATAACCCCGACGATGTTGCCTGCCGTCTGCGCTCGTCTTTCTTCTACAAGGCGAGAGACAACGGCTGGATGAACGGGGACCGTTACGCCTATTACCGCCGCACCCTGAATTATAAGTACCCCGAGGTGCGGAATATGTTCCTCGATTACATCCGCGAACAGCTTTTCCGCTATGATGCGGACGGCATTGAGCTGGACTTTATGCGCGACATGGTTTGCTGTGATTACCTTGGCGCGGACAGAGAGATTGCCATCCCTTTGATGAATGGCTTTATGCGTGAGGCGGCCGCCATTGTGCGGGAGGCGGAGGCACATTACGGACACCGCATTGAGATCACCGTTCGTCTGGCACGCGACATTGCGCAAAGCCGTCTGTACGGCTTTGATCCCATTACCTGGGAAAAGGAAGGATTGGTTGACCGCATTATCCCCTCGCCCCGTTTCCAGGGAAGCGACAGCCACATTCCCGTTGGTGAGTGGAAGCGCGCTATGCCGAAGACCGAGATCATCCCCTGCATCGAAGGCCTGATCTCCAGCGATTGGGGAATGTCCGAGAACGGCCTTGCCATTATGACAGCGGAAATGGTGCGCGGTCATGCGGCTGCTTTTCTGGCACAGGGCGCGGACGGTGTTTATACCTTCAATATGTTCGGCCAAAAGGGACTCGGAAACGGCGATTATTCCCGCGATGGCGAGGTACAGCGCACGGTCGGTGATTACGAAACCACTGTCAGCCGTTCTCTGCGCTTTGTCACCATCAATGAGGACAATGCCGCCATCGTGCCCGAAGAGCTGCCGCATTTCCGTCCCCTGCCGATGCGGCTTTGGAATTACAAGGCAAGCTCCATTTCCTTTAATACGGGCCGCCTGCCGTCTGACAAGCAGCTTCACCTTATTCTCGGCTTCACCGAAGGCTCGCCTGCCGATGTCAGGATTCTTGTCAACGGTGCTCCCGTCGGCGAAATGACGGAAATTCCTACTCCCTCCCCTGAATCGGCTATGGCGAAGGGAACGGTTTGCTATGCAGCCGTCATTCCGGGCAAGCAGGAACGCTACGAGCTGTCCTTCCGCGTGGCAAGTGCTCCCATTACTGTCTCCTGGATTGAAATCGACGCAAGATAAACGCCTCCGGCGAAAGAATCGCACAGAGAAACCGTGACGGCAGAATCGGGTTTTACCCGATTCTGCCGTTGTTTTGCTTTTTGCGGCGGGAAAGGGTCTGGCGCAAGGCGGAGGAGGGCAGATTGTGAATATTCTGTAACTTCGGCGGAAAAGACTTGACAAATGAATTCTAATGCGTTAGAATTGTATTGTACTCTAACGCATTAGAATGGAGGTCGATTTATGGAAACACCGAAGATTTTTGAACAGGAATACAAATTCTGCCTGATTTTGTGGGAGCATGAACCCATCCGGAGCGGGGAACTGGCCAGACTCTGCGCGGAGCGGCTTGGCTGGAAAACCACCACCACCTACACCGTCATCAAGCGGCTGGCCGACCGGGGCGTGCTGAAGAATGAGAACACGGTTGTAACCTCGCTGGTTGCCAAGGATGATGTGCAGGCCTCGCAGATTGACGAGTTTGTGGAGGAGAAGTTTGAGGGATCTGTCCCGGCCTTCTTTGCAGCCTTTGCAAGGCGGAGGAGCATCTCCGCCTCCGAGCTGGATGAACTGCAGGCGATGATCGACCGGGCGCGGAAGGGGGATGGGTGATGAGCGGACTGTTTCTTGCGGTTGTCAATATGAGCATCACGGCCGGAATCCTGATTCTGCTGATTCTGGTGCTCCGCCTTGTGCTGCGCGGCGCCCCCAAATGGGTGAATGTTCTGCTGTGGGGACTGGCGGCGGTCCGGCTGATTTCTCCCTTCGGCATCGAAAGTCCCCTCAGCCTGATGCCGAAGACCGAATGGATAACAAGGACCGAGGTGCAGGCGGAGGCGGTTGAGCCGGATGTGATCGACACAGATCTCATCGCCGCGCTCTATCCCGGCATCGAAATATCAACCGAGGAGATGCCGTCCCCGGTCATAACGGTCCGCAGGGGCATGGATTGGAACCGGATTCTTCCGTATGTCTGGCTTGGCGGCATGGCGGCGATACTTGTCTGGATGCTGGCCGGTCATGTCCGCATCCGCCGACAGCTCCGCGATGCACGGCATTTTGAAGATAACATTTATACTGTCGATGGGTTGGCATCGCCGTTTGTGTACGGGCTGATCCGGCCGCGTATCTTCCTTCCCGCCGGGACGGATGCTGTCAGTATGAGCTGTGTGATCGCCCATGAGCGGACACATATCGGCCGCCTCGATCATTGGTGGAAGCCGTTTGGCTTTCTTCTGCTGTCCGTTCATTGGTTCAATCCGCTTGTCTGGCTGGCGTATTATCTCTTCTGTCGGGATTTGGAAATGGCCTGCGATGCGAGCACGGTGCGGAACATGGGGATGGCCGAGCGGGCCGATTATTCCGAGGCTCTGCTGGCGGCAAGCACCGGCCGAATGACCGTCTTTACCTGCCCGCCTGCGTTCGGTGAAATCGGAGTCGGGCGGCGGATCCGGGCGGTGCTGGAGGATAAGAAGCCGGCACCCTGGTTCATTCTGCTTGCCGTGATCCTTTTGGCGGTGGTGGCGGTATGCTTTCTGACCAATCCGCGTTCAGGATCTTACTCCGGATCGGATCCGGTGCGGGACTATATCTGCCGACGGGTTGATGAGAGCTTCACGGCGGAGGCGGTGAAATCGACTCTGCGGGAGCCGTTTCTGGATGCGGATACCCGCGACCGTATGCTTTTGACGCTGATACGCGAGGAGTTTGCCGATTTCCGGGAGCCGATTGCCATCGAGGTGCAGGCGGTGGATTATTATCTGTACGATGGGAAGGATGCCATGACCTGCACGGTCAAGGCGACGGACAGCGAGGGCTTTACCGGGCTTTTGCTGGCCTATATTCAGCCGCGCGGGAATAAACCGGCGGCAGGCGTTGTCATTTCGGATGCTGCCATTCCCTCCATCCTGCCCGAAGGACAGAAGTTTTTGACCCTTTCCGATGTTCTCGCGCTGGCCCAAAAAGGCGAGGATCTCACATGGGAGGATTTTTCCGGATACAAATCCTTCGAAACCGGATCGGGGCTGTATATCCGGGTCTATGAAATCGACGGCTGTTTTGAAGTCTGGATCGGCGGGGGCTCTCCGGTCGGCAAGCCGATGTATATCCGGCTGAAGCATATGGAAAGCGGTGAATTTGCCGACATCACAAAGGATGATCTGGCCTCCTTCATCAAGAGGCACACATCCGGATAAACATCCGGCGGCGCAATTTTCATGGAAAAAACTTCATGAAAAATTGCGCCGCTATTCTTTATGTGTTCACAGATCCGTGCTATACTGTATGAAACCCGGTACTTGAAAAGGAGGCGCTTTCATGAATCTGTACATCAAGCAGCATATTTTTACCTGGGGAGATCAGTTTTCGATCTACGATGAGGCCGGAAATGAGAAATTTACCTGTGAGGGGGAAATTCTCACCTTTGGCCGGAAGCTCCATCTCTGCGATCCTGCGGGACGTGAGCTTGCCTATATCGAACAGCAGCTGTTCACCTGGATGCCCCGCTATGTGATTTACCGGGACGGGGAGCAGGCGGCCGAGGTAGTCAAGGAATTCACCTTCTTCCATCCCGAATATACGGTTGAAGGCCCCGGCTGGACGGTATCGGGCGACTTTTTCGATCACGATTATGAGGTGCGGGACGGCGATTCGCTTATCGCATCGGTGGAAAAAGAATGGTTCACGCTCGGAGATGCCTATGAGATTTCAATCGGTGAGGGTACGGATGAAATTCTCGCGCTGGCCGTTGTTCTGGTCATCGATGCCTGCATCGATGCACAGCGGCGATAAGGAGGCCGGCTGATGACCCTTTATGAAACGTATAAAAAGAATCCGTTTTCGCTGGCGCCCTTCGGCATTGAGAAGGGCGATACCCGCAGCGATTATTTCTGCACTCCGCGCGGCGCGGTGATTTTAGGATGGACCGGTGTTGACGGTATCCACTACTGTATGCTGAAAAGTCACGGCGAAACGGTTTTTGCCGTCAATCCTATGGCGGATCCGAAGAAGCACGCCTTTCCGGTGGCGGAGAATTTTGAAGGTTTTCTGCGCCTGCTGATCACCTGCCATCATGAAGCGGTGCTGGAGCAGGCTCATGCCTGGACACGGGAGCAATATGCGCAGTTTCTTGCGGACAATCCCATCACGCCGGAGCAGAAATCCGCCGCGGATTCTCTTGCCGCACAGTTTGGGCTGACACCGGTCGGGGATCCGTATGCCGAATTGAAGGAGATTTACGATGCCTTCGATTTTGACACGGTGCCGTACAAGAAGGATTATTATGAATGGGTGCCCGTCGAAGAAAAGCCGGTAAAGCGGGAATGGAAGGTTTATTACAGCACCTGCGGGGAAACCGGTGAGAAACGGGAACGAGCCGGCCGCGAGCTTGCGCTCGGAGCTTCTTTCCGGTTTGACGGGCATGATTGGACAGCTCCTGCCGCCTATGTGTGCCGGGATGGTATCGTGCTGGATCTGTTCTGCGAGATTCCGTCCGAAGAAATCCGCTCGTTCCATGAGCGCTGGACAAATCCTGCAAACGGTGAGGATGCGGAGACGATCGCCCGGCAGAATCCGTTTGGGATGACTTTCTCATCGGTGCTGACGGTCAATGGCCGGGAGCATATCAACCGGCGCGGTCAATGGGGACAGTATGTCAGCATACCCGAACTGCGGGAGCAGTACAATACCGGCGGCATGGAGGAAGCGCTTGCGCATTACGGGCTCTCTCCGGAAGAATGCTGGATGCAATGCCGCCTTGCCTTTGCATGGGCGGACGGCGTGAAGCCGAAAATCCGCTCCCTTGCGCTCTGCCTGACAAAGAAGCCGACGGCGATCCCCGGCCCATGCTTCACGGTCGAGCGCGTGGGGCAGGTGATTCCCTTCACCCATCCGATCACGAAGACGGAGCACACGCTGACGGTACTGGCGTATCAGGACGGCGAACTGGAGCAGACCGAAACCGGCGGATGGATTCTTCCGCCGCACTATACCGAGCTGACCGGCCGTGTCGATCCGCCGATTCCCGCGGCGAATCTGAAAATCCGGGATGTGCGGCAAAACGATCCCGTCAAGCGGAGTAAAATCGATCGGGATGGATGGGAAGGAGCAGCTTCCGTCGGAATCATCGGCGGCGCAGACGGTCCGACGGCGGTGGTCATCAGCCGCCCGAAGCCGTCCGATACCGGAACCGATCATACCGCCGTTTCGGCGATGACCTATGAAAAGCAGGAGCGGGTGGAATGGCGGCTGACCTTTTTTGAGGTGCTGTCCCGCGATGCACACGCGGTATTGCTTCCGTGAGGAGGATCGTATGAAACGGATAACGGCTCAAAAGTGGTATATTCTTCTGTCGGTGATCGCTTTTTCGCTCGCTGTGACCTGGATTGATGCGGTGGTACAGCCGCCGTATTTCTCCAAGATTCCGATCAAGATTCTTTTCTTCCTCGCCCTGCCGATGCTGTTCTTCGCAATCTGGCGGGAGGAATGGCCGGCCTTCGGAACGCTCTTCCGCTTCAAAAAGAAGGGGCTGGCTATGTCGCTCCTGCTCGGCACGGTGATTTTCGGCGTGATTCTCGGCGGCTTTTTTCTGACCCGGGATATCATCGATTATTCCAATGTCACCTCCAGCCTGACCTCGGAGATGGGAATCACCGCTGACAATTTTGTCTGGGTTGCGATATATATATCTGTCATGAATTCGTTTCTGGAGGAATTCTTTTTCCGCGGCTTCGGCTTCATCACACTGAAGAAATACGTGGACATCCGGCTGGCGTATCTGTTCAGCCCGGTGCTGTTTGCCGTCTATCATACCGGGATGCTGATCGGGATGTTCCATCCTGCGGTGCTGGTTCTGATTATGGCCGGTCTGATTGCCGGGGGCCTGATCTTCAACACTCTGAATGATCGGCTCGGAAACATCTATCCGTCCTGGTTTGTCCATATGGCGGCCAATTTCGCCATCAATACCATCGGATTTATTCTGTTCGGCGTCATATAAAGAAAAGCCCCGGAATCGGTTTGTGGCCGATTCCGGGGCCGCTGTATTTCAGCCGATATGCTCTTCGAGAATATTCTTCAGCGCCGACATGGAGCTGCTGTGAGAGCGGGCAATCCGCGTGCGGCTGTCAAGATCCCCCATCACACAGTGTACCATTTTGTGGGAGATTGTGTCGGTGAAGAGAACCAGAAGATCGGGGCATCCGATATTGCGAAGCCCGCAGGACATTTTCGGATAGACCTTGGCCTTGCATTTGTATTGGCCGCACAGATCCATATACCGGCGGGTCATGCATTCATTTCCGCCCAGAATGACAATACTCATGTGGGTGCTCCTTTGAATGATATCGGTTAGCCTGTGCTAACTCATACCCCCGAGAGCAGGGGATGCGCCCCCATTGCGCATCCCCTTGCTTTTGCGGGATTACTTGCTCAGCGCGTAGTCCGCCTTGAGCTTTTTGTTGGTGTTGTTGATGATGAACAGAATCACAGCGACCATAGCCAGGATGGCGGCCAGACCGGCGATTGCGGCACCGATGTTCAGCGCACCGCCCGTGACGAGCGTGCCGACGGTGTAGACGAAATAGGCAACGGTGTAGCCGACGGCCAGCTGAAGACCGATGCCACCCCAGAGCCACTTGGCCGACTTCATTTCCGCATTCATAGCACCGATTGCGGCGAAGCAGGGAGGCGTGAACAGGTTGAACATCAGGTAAGCCAGAGCGGCAGCCTTGGAGATGGCCATGATGCCGGCAACCTCGGCACCCGCACCCTCCATGAGGGCGAGCTCCTCGGTGTCGATGAGGTTGTCAAGGCCGACAAAGCAGACAGCCAGCGTGCCGACAACGTTTTCCTTGGCGATGAAGCCGGTAATGGCTGCAGCCGCCATCTGCCAGGAAAGAACGCCGATGATCGGAACGAGGAGATAAGCGAAGGGACGCGCGATGGAAGCGAGGATGGATTCATCGGCAATCTCGGCAACGGCGAAGGTCCAGGTGAAGGTCTGCATGAGCTGAACAACCATGTTGCAGAGGAGGATGATGGTGGCGGCCTTTACGATGTACGCCCATCCGCGGCTGCACATGGACTTGAAGGCACCCCAGAAGGAGGGAATCTTATATTCGGGGAGCTCGATGATGAAGTAGGACTTCCTTGCCTTGTATCCGGTAATCTTATTGATGAGCAGGGCGCAGAGGAAGATCAGTACGATACCGGAGAGGTACATCACGGTGCTGACCCAGCCGGCATCGTCAAAGAAGGCACCGGCAAAGAGAGCGATGACGGGAATCTTGGCGCCGCAGGGCATGAACGGTGAGAGCATCGCGGTGGCTCTTCTCTCACGCTCGCTGCGGATGGTACGGGATGCCATGATGCCGGGAACGGCGCATCCGATGGTGATGACGAAGGGAATAACCGACTTGCCGGAGAGGCCGACCTTTTTGAAGATCGGGTCCAGAACAACGGCAACGCGGGCCATGTAGCCGCAGTCCTCGAGGAGTGCGATCAGGAAGTACATAACCATGACCAGCGGGAGGAAGCCGACAACGGCGACGACACCGCCGATGATGCCGTCAACGAGAATGGCGGAGAGCAGGGGCGAAGCATCGGCAAGCAGTTCACCGACCCAGCCCTGGAAGGTTTCCAGCCAGCCGACGAGAAGATCGGCAATCGGAGTGCCGACCCATACCTGCGAAATCTGGAATACGAGGAACATGACAACGGCGAAGATCGGAATGCCGAGCCATTTGTTGGTGAGAACGGCGTCGATCTTGTCGCCGAAATTCTCATCCTTGGTGAGAACCTTGCGGTTTTCGACTTCCTTGACGATACCGTTTACAAAGGCGAAGCGCTTGCGGTCAGCCGCTTCGACAGCGGCTTTATCGGTCAGATCGATGTCATCCTGCTTGTAGGGAGCGCTCTGATCCTTGCCGGCGATAGCGACGGCCGCTTCCACAACGGCCTTCAGGCCTTCGGCGGAGGTGGCGGTGGTTCCGATGACCGGGCAGCCGAGCTTTTCGGACAGCGTGTCGGCATCGACCTTATTGCCCTTCTTGTCATTGAGGTCGCTCTTGTTCAGCGCCACAACAACCGGCACGCCGAGCTCTAAAAGCTGGGTGGTGAAGAACAGGCTTCTTGAAAGGTTGGTGGCATCCACGATGTTGATGATGGCATCGGGGTTCTCGTTCTTGACATACGAGCTGGTGATGCTCTCCTCCGAGGTGAACGGCGACATGGAGTAGGCACCGGGAAGGTCAACGGCGACGAGCGTTTCGCTTCCGCCGAAGTAGGCCTTCTTAATCGGGTGCTCCTTCTTGTCGGCGGTGACGCCCGCCCAGTTGCCGGCCTTTTCATTCTGACCGGTGAGGGCATTGAACATGGTTGTTTTACCGGAGTTGGGGTTTCCGGCAAGCGCGATTCTCATACAGATTCCTCCTGAATATTATAGGACACCGATGCAGTTCGGACGGCATCGGTATTCTCCTGCAGACAGTTAGCTAAGGCTAACCTGCGGCCGTAAAAAACGGTTAGCAGCCTCTAACCGACATATAGTATACCACGTCAAAACCGGTTTGTCAACCTTTTTCGGGAAAATTTTTCATTTTTTTTGCCGTCCGGCCGAAACCGACATAACAGGCGGGAGTCGGTCTGCTCCATCCTATGTTCGGCGAGAAACACTTATGCCGAAAAAAGGTTTGCTGCACGCAGGTACAGCAAACCTCAAAAAACGATTGTGTTAACGTCTGCGCCCGGCGCCGCCGCCGCGTGAGCTTCCGCCGCCTCCGCTTCTCGGACCGCGTGAACGGTTTCCGCCGGAATTTCCGCCAAAGCCGCCGGAATTTCCACCAAAGCCGCCGGAATGACCGCCGAAGGGACGTGAGCCAAATCCGCCGGTACTGCGGCCGAAGGGACGGCTGTGCGTCGAATGACCGAAGCTGTTTCCAAGCAGCAGACCGAGCAGAAAACCGCCGCATCCGGAGGAGGTTCCGCCTCCCGCATAGACACCGCCGGAGGTGAAGCTGCGGATCAGCATGACGGCAAGGATGACAATCAAAAGCGTTTTCAGAAAGCCGCCGCTTCGCGGGACGGCCGATCCGGGCTTCTCCGGCCGATAAATCGGCTCCGGATCAACCGGACGGAGCGGCTCGGTAATGCCGGTATCAACGGATTCCGGTGTCCAGCCGCTGATGGCGGCAAGCTGTTCATAGAGAGCATCGAAGACCTTGCGGATGCCGGCGCTGTAATTCTGCCGTGCAAAATCCGGCTCCAGATAATCCTCCAGCAGATTACCGATGGTACCGCTGGACAGCGAGGCCTCCAGCCCCTTGCCCTGCAAACACCAATAATCATCGTCGCCGACCGAGATCAGCAGGAGAATGCCGTTGTTCTCTTCGTCGGAACCGATCTGCCAGCTATTGAACAGACTATAGGCATACTGCTCCAGATCGCCGTTTGGGACAAAATCCACGGTAACAACCACAATCTGTGCTCCGACGGCATCAAAGAGCGCATCGTTTTTTTCGATGATATACGCCTCCGTTCCGGCATCGATGACACCGGACGAATCGAGGACGTAGAATTCTTTGGACGGCTCCGGAATGCCGGATGCCGTCAGCGAGAGGGAAAAGAGGACCGCGGCAAGCAGAAGCATCGTCGCGGCCCGGAAGGATCTATGAATCAATACGGTTTTCTCCTTCGAAGAATCAGCCGAACAGCTGGGCCGGCTGCAGTCCGATCAGCCCGGAAATCAGGGCCGCCGGAAATCCGCCGAGCGCGCTGTTGAAGGCGCGGGCGGCATCGTTGTATTCATTGTGGGAAATCCGCTGCATCGCCGAGGAAATATCGTCATACAGGCTGGAGCGGAAGCGCTCATCGGTGGAATTCATATCCAGCTCTCCGGGATCCAGCGCGCCGTGCAGATTGGTCACCGCCTCATAGAGCGAGATGGAGGCGATATACTTCTCCTTGACGGTTTCCGCCTCGGTCAGCGCGCTTCTGGCGGAATTCAGTTCCGTGATAGCCGGTGAATCGGCGGCCAGATAGCGGAGCGCCACCGTCTTCAGATTGCCGGCGGTCGCATTGATGTATTCCAGATCGCTCTGGATGGAGTAACCGTCACCGAGCGAACCGCTGTAGAAGCAGTCCTCAACCTTCTGCTTCTCGGCGGTGAGAGAACGCCAGCATCCGATCAGAGTGCCGAGCAGGATCGCGGCAATCATGATCAGGATGGCGATCGGACGTTTTTTCAGCAGGCTCATTCCTTACCTCCGTGAATTGCGGCTGACATTTATCAGCCTTTCATGGCCAGCAGCTTGTTTTTCAGCTCGTTTTCGATGCGGGCCAGCTCCTGTTCGGCCTCGCGGCGCTTCTGACGGCCGTCATTCTGAATCTGCATAACCTCGTCCAGCGTGGAAATCAGCGTTTCGTTGGTCTGCTTCAGCGTTTCGACATCGACAATACCGCGCTCGGAGGCTTTTGCCGTTTCAAGCGTGGAGAGCTTGAGGGCTTCGGCATTCTTTTTCAGCAGCTCGTTGGTCAGATCGGTGACCTGCTGCTGGGCCTTGAGGGCCTCCTGGGAGTGGGCCAGACCGAGCGCGATGACCATCTGGCTCTTCCAGAGCGGTATGGTATTGACAATCGTTGTCTGGATTTTTTCGCACATGACGGTGTCATTGTTCTGGATCAGGCGGATCTGCGGTGCCATCTGAATCGAAATGTTGCGGGTGAGCTCCAGATCGTGGATCTTCTTTTCAAAGCGGTCGCACATATCCATCATATCCTTGGCGGCCTGTGCATCCTCGGGAAGACCGGACTGGTTGGCACGCTCCACAAGCGCCGGAACATTCACGCTGCGGACCTCCTCCAGCTTCTGCTTGCCGGCGAGAATATACATGGAAAGCTCCTTGAAGTTGGTCAGATTGACATCGTAGAGCTGATCGAGAACGGCAACATCCTTCATCAGCTTGACCTGATGCTGTTCAAGGCCTGCGGTGATTTTTTCGACATTGACCTCGACCTTATCGTACTTGGCCTTCATCTTTTCGATCTTGTTGCCCTGCTTTTTGAAGAAACCGAGAATGCCGCGGCTTTCCTCCTCCTCAAAATCGCGGAGCTCGCCGAGCAGACCGGTGATCATCTCGCCGACCTCACCCAGATCCTGCGTTTTGACATTGTCAAGAGCGCTGTCCGAGAAGTTAGCGATCTTCTGCTGGGAGCCGGCTCCGTACTGCAGAACGATATTCGGGTCGGTGATATCAATGCGCGCGGCGAAATCGCTGACCATCTTCTGCTCCTCGGGGGTCAGCACGATGGCGGTTTCGGGTGCGGCCTCGGCGGGGGAAACAACGGCGGTTTCGGGCGTGGGAATGGTTTTGTCCTCGGCCTCGGCGGCGAAGGGCGTGAGGGTAAGCTCGGGAATCTGCTTGCTGTCCATGATCGGTATTCTCCTTACAGGTTATCGTTATCGGTTGTCGGTGACGGATTCGTGTGCCAGCATCTGCTCCAGCACGGTGATATCGGCGGAGATGTCGATGGCCTGATCCTCGTAGAGATTGTCCAGCTGGCGCTCAAAGGCGGGCTTTACGGTGTCAAGCACCTCTTCGATGCCGGCGAGGGTTTTCGTGATGTTCTCACCCTTGATTTTCTGGGCGTTCAGCTCAAGATAGGTATTCATCAGCTTTTCCAGGGTCGGCAGGTAGAAGTTCATGAAGCGCCGGATCCGGGAAAGCTTGTCGGGATTTTTGGCAACACAGGTGAAGATGGTGTTCATCAGCTCGCGCAGCTCCAGCACCTTCGCGGTGATCTTGGGATCGACACTCTGAAGCTCGGCGGCAATTCTGTCGAATTTCCGTACATATTCGGCACCGCCCGCGATTACGCGGTCAACCTCGTCGATACCGGCCTTCGGTGCCTCGTAGGGGATCGGGATGTATTCCGTGCGCGGCGGGAAGATCCGGCCGAGAAGCAGAAGCTCGGCGGCGGTAATCAGCGCCGGCAGGATAAAATGCACGGGCTTGTACATCGGAAAAAACAGGGCAAATACCAGCCAGCTGACGGCCACGGCATAATAAGGAATGACCGACGGGTGCTTTACCTCACGAAAACGGCTTTTATCATAGGTCTGCCCGGGCGTGCCGGAAGTAGAATGTTTCACGCAGCTTCCACCTTTCAGAAGAATTTCTTGTATCTATTATAACATATTTTCTGCGATTTGTATATAAGGCGGATGAAATTTACAATTTATAAACAGAAGCTCAAAAATTTGTTTAGCTTTTGGCGCGGGACTTGTGTTTTGCGGATAGGTATGATATAATAAACACAGAGCTTGCGCCAACGCGCGGAAAGGACAATGCTTATGAAGCTGAATATCAAACGGACGGTCTGGATCGGACTTGCGTTTATGTCGATCCTGGCCTTCTGGCAGTTTTACGATCAGGTGATCCCCTATCTTCTGGAAAATCATTTTGGCCTGTCCACCTTCACAGCCAATGCCATTATGTCGGTGGATAATATTCTGGCCATCTTTATGCTCCCGCTGTTCGGTATGCTCTCCGACCGCACCCGAACCCGCCTCGGACGGCGGACTCCCTATATTCTGTTCGGAACGCTGGCGGCGGTGATTCTGATGCTGGGTCTGGCGTATTTTGTCAGCACACATAGCTTTGTCGGCTTTGTTGTATGTCTGATGGTGCTCCTGTTTGTCATGGCAACCTACCGCACACCGGCGGTTGCCTATATGCCGGATGTCACGCCAAAGCCGCTGAGAAGCAAGGCCAATGCCATCATCAATCTGGTGGGCTATATCGGCGGCATCTTCTCGACCGTCATGATGATGTTCCTTCTGCGAAGCGATAAGTCCGCCGACGGACAAACGGTTTATGCCGAGGATCAGTCCTTCACCCCGATTTTTCTCGTGATCGCCGCCTTTATGCTGATCTCCGTACTGGTTATGGTCATCGGGATCCGGGAAAATAAGCTGATCCGGGAGGCGGGCGTGCAGGATGAGGCGGATGAAAAAACGGCGTCCGCAGGCGGCAGGCTTGAAAAGCCGGTTTTTATCAGCCTTGTGCTGATTCTGCTCTCGGTCTTTCTCTGGTTTATGGCATACAATGCGGTGACAACTGCCTTTTCGCGCTACTGCGTGAATGTATGGAATGTGGACCTTGGTGTGTCCTCCGGCTTTTTGCTGACGGCGACCGTATCGGCGATTGCGGCCTTTGTCCCGCTGGGATGGCTTTCGGGCGCACTGGGACGGAAGAAGACCGTGCTCTGCGGCGTGGCGCTGATGACAGCCTGCTATGCCATTGCCGTCTTCATCACGGAGCAGACACCGGCGATGTATCTGATTTTTGCTCTGGTCGGCATCGGATGGGCGGCGATTAACGTCAATTCCTTCCCGATGGTTGTGGAGATGAGCAGCGGCGCGAATGTGGGAAAATACACCGGCTTTTATTACACCTTTTCGATGGCGGCGCAGATTACAACCCCTCTTCTGTCCGGCTTTCTGATCGACCGGCTGGGACTCGGCTATTCGGTGCTCTTCCCGTATGCGGTGATCTTCTCCGCACTTTCCTTTGTTACCATGTCACTGGTAAAGCACGGCGACGGAAAGCCTCTCCCGAAAAAGGGACTGGAGAATTTTGATACGGAGGATTGACAGATGGGTGTGCTTCTGTGGATTCTGCCTGCTGCGGCGCTGATCGCCGGGATCTGGCTTTTTCTGATCTTTCCCACCGCACGCCGCCATCCCGATCGGGCAATCCTTGAGGGGCGGCTGATCGCCCACCGCGGTCTGCACGGCGACGGCATACCGGAGAATTCCCTTGCGGCCTTCCGCCGGGCCTGCGATGCGGGTATTATCATCGAAACCGATATCCACATCACCAAAGACGGCGAGGTGGTGGTCTTCCATGACGATTCGCCCCTGCGAATGTGCGGCGTTGACGGAAAAATCGAGGAGATGACGCTCTGCGAGCTTCGCTCTCTCCGCCTTGGAGAGAGCGGGGAAGGGATTCCGACTTTAGCCGAATGCCTTCAGGAGGTGGGAGGACGTGTCCCGCTGCTGATTGAATTCAAGTGCACGGATTTATCCGGCTGCCGCAGACTCTGCGAAGCGGCGGACCGGATTCTCGCCGACTATCCGGGAAAATACTTCATTCAGTCCTTCTATCCGTTTGTGCCCGGCTGGTACAAAAAGCATCGGCCGGAGATCCTGCGCGGTCAGCTGGCAACTGTAATCCGCGGCGAGGGCGCGGCAAAACGCCTGCTCGGCGAGCTGGTCTTCAACTTCATTGCCCGGCCGGATTTCGTGTCCTACGATCGCCAATTCGCCTCCAAAGCGGTCCGGCGGCTGACAAGCCGCCTCGGTGCGATGCCGGTCGGCTGGACCTTTGTATCTCACGATGCGCTGGCAGACGGACGGAAATCCTTTGCGGCCTTCATTTTTGAAGGCTTTGATCCGATGAAATAATTTTCTCTCAATAAAGGAGGATGCCTATGAAAAAGTTTGAACCCACCTTCGAATCGCTCTATGAATATGAGTGCCCGACCTGGTTCCGCGATGCCAAATTCGGTATCTGGAGCCATTGGGGCCCGCAGTCGGTGCCGATGTACGGCGACTGGTATGCACGTCATATGTATGTGGAGGGCTCGGAGCAGTACAAGTACCATGTCCGCCATTACGGCCACCCGTCGAAGTTCGGATACAAGGATATCTGCAAACTTTGGAAGGCCGAGCGCTTTGATCCCGATGAGCTGATGGCGCTCTACCACAAGGCCGGTGCCCGCTACTTCATGGCGCAGGCGACCCATCACGACAACTTCTTCAATTATGCTTCCAAGGTCAACCGGATGAATTCGGTGAATGTCGGCCCGGGCAGGGATATCTGCGCCATGTGGAAGGCGGCTGCCGACAAAAAGGGAATGCCCTTCGGTCTTTCGGAGCATCTGGCGGCCTCTTTCAGCTGGTGGAACCGCAACAAGGGCTGGGATAAGACCGGCCCGTATGCAGGCGTTCTCTATGACGGAAACGATCCCGCCTACCGCGATTTCTACTATGACAACTATCAGTATTCGGATGAAAACGGCCCGATCGAGCGGGCACCCTGGCTGACCGACGATCGCCGTCACCACGAATATTGGGCTGCTGCAGTCCGGGAAATGATCGAAGCCTTCACGCCCGATCTGCTGTACTCGGATTCCGAGCTTCCGTTCGGCCCCGGCTTTTATGATACCGGCCTTGCGGCTGTTGCCGATCTGTACAACCGCTCCATTCAGACCTACGGCGAAAACCGTGCGGTTTATCTGCAGAAGAAGCGGGAGCCGGAGATCTATAAGGTCGGTATTCTGGATATCGAAAAGAGTCAGCTTCCGGGCATCATGCCGGATCCTTGGCACTGCGATACCTGCATCGGCAACTGGTTCTACGATGTGCGCCAGAACTACAAGAAGCCGGGCCATATCATTGAAATGCTGATTGATGTAGTAGCCAAGAACGGCAATATGCTCCTGAATGTTCTTCAGAAGCCGGACGGCACCATCGATGAATGGGCCCGCTGGACGCTGGAGGAGATCGCCGGCTGGTATGCGGTCTGCGGCGATGCCATCTACGGCACGCGCCCGTGGATTACGGCATCCGAAGGTGAGAGCCGCGTGCTGATCGAAGGCTTCAAGGAGGAGCAGGTGGCCTGGATGGCATCCGACTATCGCTTCACCGCCAAGGGCAGGGATGTCTACGCCTTCATCATGAAGACACCGGACAACCGCACCGCTGTGCTGAAATCCTTCGCCGATCAGAAGATTGAATCGGTCGAGCTTCTGGGAGAGGGCAAGATTCCGTTCGCCGTGAATTTCGGTGTGCTGACGGTCAAGCTTCCCGATGCGATGCCGACCGCCTATACCAACTGCCTGAAAATTACATTGGCCTGAAGACAAACCGGCCCGGCACTTCGCGTGCCGGGCCGGTTGTTATGATTGCTTATACCTCTGCCGTGATGCAGACATTGCGGCCGCTGACGGTGAAATCGCCGAGGCCGGCCGGAATCAGCCAGGTTTCACCCTTGCAGATCGGATAGCTTTCCCCGCCTGCCAGGATATGGCCTTCGCCTTCGGTGAAGGTCAGCGAGAGGAAGCTTTCGGATGTGGCTGTCAGCTTCTGCTCGCCGTTGACGGCATACCTGCGGACCGTGAACTTGCCGCACGCGGCAAGAAGGGAGTCATCCCGCTTGTCAGCAGCCTCAAAGCGGAGCCGCTCGATTTCCTCGGGTGTGTAGTCCACGATAACCTGCTTGGCCTTTTCGACATGAAGCTCGCGGGGCTTGCCGTCCTTGCCGGGACGGTTGTAGTCGTACACGCGGTAGGTGACATTGGAATTCTGCTGGATTTCGCAGATCAGGATCCCGGCGCCGATGGCATGGACCAGACCGGCGGGGATGAAATAGACATCGCCGGCGTGAACCGTGACACTGTGGAGCATTTCCTCAACGCGGCCCTCGCGGATCGCCGCATCGAAGGCTTCGGGCGTATAGTTCTCGACGCCGAAGACAAGTTGGGCGCCCTCCTCAGCCTCCACGATGTACCACATCTCGGTCTTGCCGAATTCGTTCTCATTTTTCAGCGCATAGTCATCGGCCGGATGCACCTGAACCGACAGACGGTCGCAGGCATCGATGAATTTGATCAGCAGAGGGAAGCGCTCTCCTGCACCGCGGCTGCCGAGCGCATCGGGATGGGCGGCGAAGAATGCCTCCAGTGTCTGACCGGCGGCCTCGCCGTTTGCGACGGTGTTCATGCCATCGGGCCGGACGGTAAGCTCCCAGCTTTCGGCGAGCTTGTCAAAATCGGCCGTCTTGCCGTAATCGTTCTTCAGCTTCTGACCGCCCCAGATGATTTCCTTGACGGCGGGGATGAGTTTCATAGGATAATATTTCATAGCTACCTCGCATAAATGAATAAGATTTCGTGAAAGCGTGAATACTGGTTCTGTAATTTCCCGAGGAAATTACGGATGAATCCGTCGCCTGTGCGATGAGGGAAGGAGTACAAATGATGTACAGCAACGAAAAGAATACGAACAAGCAGAATCCCGGTAAGAATTCCAATCCGGGCCAGAACCAGACCCAGAATCAGAATCCGGACAACCGGCAGAATAAGAACAGCCGTGAATCCGACCGCGCGGAAAACCGCAGAAGTCAGCAGGAGCAATTCTGAAGCGGGAATCCGGAGGGGATCGGGAGAGTTAATTCTCCCGATCCTTTTTTTCTCTCTGACGGAGGACGACCTCGGCGATGGCAAGGTCGGAGGGCGTGGTGATCTTGATATTCTCGTGACCGCAGTCAACCAGCTTCACGGCATAGCCGATATGCTCGGCCAGCGAATTGTCATCGGTGGCCGTAAAGCCTTCGTCAAGCGCGACATAGGCGGCTGCACGGTAAAGCTCGGTCTTGAAGACCTGCGGTGTCTGCGCAAACCAGAGCGTTTCGCGGTCGATCGTTTCCTCGATAAAGCCCTTGGAATCGGCACGCTTGACGGTATCGCTGGCACGGGTGGCGGCGGTTGCGGCACCCCGCCGATAAGCCTCGCGGACCACCGCTTCGATGTTTTCGCCGGTGATCAGACAGCGGGCGCCGTCATGAATGGCAACAAATTCCGAGCGCTCATCGATTTTCTCAAATCCGAGGCGGACGGATTCCTGACGGGTATCGCCGCCGGGAGTGACGGCGGTGATCTTGTCCAGCTTCCATTTCTTCCGGTAGTCCTCGTACATCGGGATTTCCGGAGCCAGCGCGACGACGATGATCTCGTCGATCAGCGGGCAGTCCTGAAAGGCTTTCAGCGTGCGGACAATGACCGGCATCCCGCACAGCTCCAGCTGCTGCTTGGTGATGCCGTCGGTACCGCCCATCCGTCGGCCCTGTCCGGCGGCGGCGATAATGGCGGAGGTGAAATGCGGCTGATCGGCAGTCCTTGACAGGGTCCGTACCAGAGAAGCAATTTCTTTTGCACTGATCTGCATATGTGAATTCATCCTTTGACGCATATTCGTTACCATTATTATATCACATCTGCAAAAAAATGAGTGAACAAAATTAAAATTTCGCGGGGGATTCCCGTGAAATAATCGCCATTATTGTGAATAAATGATGAATAAAGTCCCGGCTTTCGTACGGAAGCCGGGACTTTGCGGGTTATTGGCTGTTTTGCGGCCGGCTTACTTGCCGAAGGCTTCGGTGATGAAGGCGGGAACCTGATCGATAAAGAAGCGGGTCTGGCAGAGGCTGGCATCCGGAACAGAGCCGTCGTCCACGCGGTGGTTGTAATTCTTTGCCTTGATGGCATAGGTTACGGTATACCGGGACTCGGTAAAGGCGAAGGAGAATCCGTTGAAGGAACTGATCGGATACCGGGTATGATCCAGAATCTGACGGAGCTCGCTTTCCTTTTGGAAGGTCAGCGACTGACCGGTCTCGCGGTCGGTGACGGTGATTTTATCCACCGCCGCCAAAATCAGATCGGTGAACGTACCGAAATCGGTTTCGGACAGGCCGAGATTCCGGATGATCGGCAGGGTGTTGTTCATGTCGAGCATAATCGGCAGATAAACATAGTCATAGGAGTCATTGCGCAGGCTGACTTCGCCGACCACATTCTTCTGGAAGGTGTCAAAGCCGATATCGGTGTAATCCTTCTTCAGCGATTCCAGCAGGCGCAGGGCCTCGGGCGTTGCCTCGCGGGTGGTATAGTTGTCGATGGAATCGATAATCATCGCGTTGTCCTTGATGGAGAGGCTCATGGCATCAAGCGAGAGCCGTGCGCGGCTGCTGCTCCAGTCGAGATGATCGTTCAGATGCTTCTGAATTTGCGCTTCGAATTCATCGCTGTCCAGAATGATCCGGAAATCGTCGATCGCATCGGCGGTTTCGTAGATCCAGAGGCTCTTTGCCACAGGCAGGCCGAATTTCGGATAGAAGACCACCTCCATGCGGATGGATTCATCTAAGTACCGGTATTCGTATTCGTAGACCTCCATATCGACAGGAGCAATTTCCACGGTGTTTTCTTCCTTCCAGTCGAAGGGATCATTTGAAACCCGGAGCCCCTCGAGGTAGACATTGCGGACGGCCTTCATGACATCCGAATCGCGGAAGGTCAGCGGGCCGGCACCGGAATAGCCGAAGGAAACCTCCACGCGGGAGAGATTGCCGGGGGTGGGGACATAATCGTTGATGCCGAAGGCATTGGTAAGGAGGATAAGGAAGGCGACAGCGGCGATTGCGCCCCAGATGCAGAGGTGCTTCCAACCCTTGAACATGGCCTTGGCCGTCTTGAACAGAATGGTGTTGGCCAGCATGAAGACCAGCAGACCGCCGCAGACCATACCGAAGATGGTCCAGAAGAGGCTGTCTGTGATGTAATAGAAGAGCAGGGAGCCGAGCAGCGTGCCGAGATAGACCAGGATGTACTTAATGACGGAGCCCAGCAGCGGGAAGACCACCGGTGTGCCGGCGCGCTCACTCCTGCGATAGCGGTAGACAAAGTATCCGCCGACCAGCAGGGCTGCCGAAATAAGCGGGAAGAGAATCAGATCGGCGATACGCAGAAGCTCACCTTCCTCGGCAAGATCGATGAAGAACTTAAGCACCGGTGAGAGGGTGCGGAAGAGATCGGCATTGAAGTACCAGTCCGTCCACATATTCTCAACGAAAATATCGAGATAAAGAACCGTTACCGCATGGATGGCCGGCAGAATGAAGAGGGCAACCAGCGTCAGCAGAAGCTGAACAAAGCTGAGGCCGCAGACCATGCCCACCAGCGTTCCGATGGAATAGAAGAGCAGCGCGTACAGCAGGGTATCCCGCAGGACGATCAGCATATTATAAAGGATTTCGCCGGTCATCACCCCGTTGACGGCGATGAGAATGCCGGTGAAAAGGAGCATGACGAAAAACGGTACGGCCAGAATCAGCGCGCCGGAGGCCAGCTGATTGATGTACAGCCGATCCCGCTTCAGCGGGAGGGAATGATAGAAGTCCACCGACACCTTGTTCTTCAGATACTGAAAGAGGACGATCGCCATGATGATAGCCAGCACGGAGAGAATGGGGGTAGTGGCATAGCGGATGTATTCGCTCCAATCGGTGAGATCGTTGATCAGATTGTTCGGATAGCGGGAGCTGTCACGGAATTCGGTCAGCACCATCAGTACCGGAACCGGCAGAACGAAGAAGAAAATAATGGAATACAGCAGCGCGGTTGTCCAGTGCTGACGCAGGGTGAAGCCGAACAGCCAGCCAAACGGAGCTTTGGGACGGGCGGTGCGCTCAGTAGACAAGTTTGCTGAAGTCATAGCCTTTTTCCTCCATTTCGCTGATGAAGATTTCCTCCAGGGTGAGGGGGATCATTTCAAAGAATGTGGGTGCCTTTTCCTGCATGGCATCACGGATTTCATCGGCCTCGCCGCGTGCCACAAAGGTGACAAGACTGCCGCGGCGCTCATATCCGATAATTTTAAGATCGGCCAGCTTTCCGACATCGAATTCGCCCTCGAAGATGGCCTGCACCTTGTGAATGGCGAGCTTCATGTCATCCAGCTCCCGGGAGAAGAGCAGGTCGCCCTTGTGGAGCAGAGCCACTGTGTCGCAGATATCCTCCATTTCCCGGAGATTGTGCGAGGCGATGATGGTCGTCATCCCGCTTTCGGCCGATTCCTCGGCCAGTATCCGCTTGACCAGCTGGCGGATGACCGGATCCAGGCCATCGAAGGTTTCATCGCACAGAAGAACGCGCGGGCGGGAGGCAAGAGCCAGCATGACCGCCGCCTGCTTTTTCATACCTTTGGAGAAGGTGTTGATCTTGCGGTCGCAGTCAAGGGTGAAGATGCCGCGGAGCTTTTTGAAGGTTTCCTCCGAAAAGCCGGTATACACGCTTTTGTAGAAGCGCTTCATATCGTTGATCGTGCTGTGCGGCAGGAAAAACTGCTCATCGGACAGATAGAGGATCTCCTGCTTTTTGAGATCATTTTCCCAGACGGACTCGCCATCATACAAAACGGTTCCGCTGTCCGGCCGGATAACGCCGCACATAATGCGCAGCAGCGTGGATTTGCCCGATCCGTTCGATCCGATCAGACCGAAGATCGAGCCGTCCCGGATGACGGCGCTGACCTGATCCAGCGATCGGACATTACCGTATGTCATGGATACATTTTCAATCGCAATCATTTCTGTCCTCCGTAGATTTTTTCGGCAGCTTCCATAATTTCTTCCCGGATGATCCCGGCTTCCTGCGCTTTTTTCAGGCAGATCTCCAGTTCTTCAAAGATCCGCTGGCGGCGGATGCGGGTCAGCTCATCGATGCTGCCGGTGATGAAGCTGCCGCGGCCGGGAAGGGAGCAAATGATGCCCTGCCGCTCCAGCTCGGCGTACGCTTTCTGGATGGTGTTGGGATTGATGGCAAGCTCGCCGGCCAGCGCCCGCACGCTGGGGAGCTGTTCGTCCGGCTTGAGGATGCCCCGCAGTACCAGCGATTTGATGTTGGATACCAGCTGCTCCCAGATTGGTTTGCGGTCCCGTGTGTCGACGGTTATGGCGCCCATAATCGGTTTCCTTTCTGTCTGATCGACTGTATTACTTGTTATAGTACAGCTATATGATATCATACGCATAATGATCTGTCAAGCCCTTTCTGAAAAATATGGCAGATTATTCACAGATTGTTTGCAAAGGCAGTTGCTTTTTGAAGGGAATTGTGTTAAAATAATAGAAACCGAAGAAATGGTGGGTTTGAAAATGTATATTGTAATTGTCGGATGCGGCAAGGTCGGCGAGCAGCTGGCGGACTGCATATCCGAGGAAGGACACGATCTGGTGATCGTTGATAACGATCCCGGAGTCACAGAAAGTATCGTCAATAAATATGACGTGATGGCAATCACCGGAAACGGTGCCAGCCACACGGTTCTGGAGGAGGCCGGTGCCGCGAAGGCGGATCTTCTGATCGCCGTTACCGCATCGGACGAGCTGAATATTCTCAGCTGCATGGTCGCGCGGAAGATGGGCGCCCGGCATACCATTGCACGGGTGCGCGATCCCGAATACAGCGCGCAGACCCATCGGATGCGCCGCGATTTCGGCCTGTCGATGACGGTCAATCCGGAGGCGGATGCCGCTCACGAGATTGTCCGCATCATCCAGCTGCCGGAGGCGCTGAAGGTCGAAACCTTTGCCAAGGGCCGGGTCGATCTGGCCGAGCTGAAGCTTTCGCCGGGCAATCCGCTCTGCGGATGCCGTCTGTCCGAGCTCCGCAGCCGCTACAAGGTCAATTTGCTGATCTGTGCGGTGCGCAGAGGCGATACCGTCACGATTCCGTCCGGCGATTTCGTATTGGAGGCGGAGGATGTCATTCATGTCACGGCGCCGCACACCGAGCTTGTGAATTTCGTCCGGCTGGGAACGGCCATCAAGCCGATCCGAAGCGTCATGCTGATCGGCGGCGGCAAGATCTCCTATTTTCTGGCGCGGGAGCTGCTGGGCATGGGAATCCGGGTCAAGATTATCGAGATTGACGAGGAACGTGCTCATTTTCTGGCAGAGCAGCTGCCGAAGGCGACCGTGATTCATGCGGACGGCACGGACAGCGATGTTCTCCTGGAGGAGGGCGTGGATACGGTGGATGCCACGGTGTCGCTGACCGGTGTGGACGAGGAGAATATCATCATCTCCCTGTTTTCGGAAAGCCGCAAGGTGGCCAAGGTTATCACCAAGGTCAACCGGCTGAATATGATCAAGATGCTGGAATCGATCGGACTTGAGTGCGTGGTGTCGCCCAAGAGCCTGACAGCAGACTATATCCTTCGTTATGTGCGCGGTATCGGCAATTCATCCGGAAGCGGAGTTCAGACGTTGTATACCATTATGGATGACAAGGCCGAGGTTCTGGAATTTGCGGCGGATGAGGGTTTTGTTTCCCTCGGCGTGCCGCTGAAAGATATGAAGCTGAAAAAGAATCTTCTGCTGGGCTGTATCATCCGGGGAACGAAGGTCATTTATCCGCACGGCTCGGATACCATCGAGGCCGGGGACAGCGTGATTGTCGTTGCCGAAAGCGAAGCGATGCTGGACAGCCTGGAAGATATTATCGAATGAGGCTGAGACGATGAATTACAGAATGATAGCTTATCTGATCGGCCAGATCGTCCGCATCGAGGGAATTCTGATGCTGCCTTCGGTGATCTGTATGCTGATTTACGGCGAGGATCCGCTGATTGCCTTCATGGGTCCGGCGGGGGGCGCCATCCTTGCCGGAACGCTGCTGACTCTCCGCAAGCCGGCTGAATCAACCTTTTTTGCCAGAGAGGGCTTTGTCACCGTCGGACTTGCCTGGATCCTGCTCTCGCTGATCGGTGCGCTTCCCTTTGTGATCGGCGGATGGGTCCCATCCTACGCGGATGCGCTGTTTGAAACGGTGTCCGGCTTCACAACCACGGGTGCAAGCATCCTTTCGGACGTGGAATCGCTCGGGAAGGGGATCTTATTCTGGCGGAGCTTTACCCATTGGATCGGCGGCATGGGGGTACTGGTGTTTGTCATGGCGGTCCTGCCGCAGGCGGGCACAGGCTCGGGAAAGATGATGCACGTCATGCGCGCGGAGGTCCCCGGCCCGAAGGTCGGAAAGCTGGTTTCCAAAATCAGCAAGACCGCCCGGATTATGTACGGCATCTACATTGTCATGACGGCTGTACTGGTTGTCTTCCTGCTGATTGGACGGATGCCCTTCTTTGACAGCCTTCTCAACGCCTTCGGCACAGCCGGAACCGGTGGCTTCAGCATCCGCAATGCCGGCATCGGAGCCTATGACAGCGTGTATGCCGAATATGTCATCGGCATCTTCATGGTGCTGTTCGGCATCAATTTCAACCTGTTTTATATGATCCTGCTCGGACAGGCGGTTCAGGTGTTCAAAAGTGAGGAGCTGCATTGGTATCTGGCGATGCTTTTGAGCGCCACTACCATTATTGCAGTCGATATTTACCGCCTGTACGGAAGCGTATCCGAGGCGATCCGCTATTCCTTCTTCCAGGTGGCATCCATCATGACAACGACCGGCTTTGCCACGGCGGATTTCAATCAGTGGCCGGCGCTGTCACAGGCGGTTCTCGTGCTGCTGATGTTCAGCGGTGCCTGCGCGGGCTCGACCGCAGGCGGCATTAAGATCGGACGTGTTATCCTGCTGGTCAAAACCGGATTGCGTGAGATCAAATATATGCTCCATCCTCGCGCTGTTGCTGCTGTCAAGATGGAAGGCAAGGCAGTGGATCATGAAACGGTACGGGGCGCGACTTCCTTTATCATTGTGTACGGAGTTCTCTTCGTCGGAGCGTTCCTGGCGGTGGAGATTCTGGAGGAGTGCGATCTTGTGACCGGATTCACCGCGGTGGCCGCCTGCCTGAACAACATCGGTCCGGGCCTTGGGTCGGTGGGACCGGCGGCGAATTTCGGATTCCTGCACACCGCGACCAAGCTGCTGCTTTCGGCTGTCATGCTGGCCGGAAGACTTGAAATCTTCCCCCTGCTGCTTCTGTTTGCGCCGACCACATGGCGCAAGAGCTGAAATGCTTTGGTTTTTTCGGCAGCTTATGCCGCAAAAATAGAAAGGAAAGAAAATTATGGCAAACATGGAACTGAAAATCCTCTCGTCGATGGAAAAATGCTTCCTCGATGAGTCGATTGCGGGCAAGACACAGCTGGAGAAAATTTCCATGCTCCGCAATGAGCGTCTGTCCCTTCAGGCAGCGTACACAACCGAGGACCCCTCGGGCAAACCCAAGGCGATGTGCCGCTGGCATATCGAAAGCCCGTTGGCCGATGCCATCACCGTGTCAAAGGTGGATTCTCTGCCGGTACAGATGCCGGTCTATCCGGAATTTCCTAATGAGAACTACCTCCGCACCGAGCCGGGAATGTATCCTGATCTGCTGACACCGATCACGGAGTCCCAGCAGCTGATGGTAGCCTACAAGCAGCTTCAGACGCTGATGATTACAATCGAGAACGAAGAGGGCCTGGCCCCCGGCACCTATCCGCTGGAATTCACGGTGACATGGGGCGAGGAGGTTTTCTCAACGTCGATCGAAATCACGGTTATCGATGCCATGCTTCCCGAGCAGACCCTGATGCATACCCAGTGGTTCCACAATGACTGTCTGGCGACCTGGTATGAGTGCGAGGTCTTCTCCGAGCGGCATTGGGAGATCGTCGGCAATTATATGAAGGCGGCAAGACGGTGCGGCATCAATATGATTCTGACACCGGTCTTCACGCCTCCGCTGGATACGGCCGTCGGCCATGAGCGCCCGACCGTTCAGCTGGTGGATGTCATCAAAAATGGCGATGCCTACACCTTTGGATTTGATAAGCTGGACCGCTATGTAAAGCTGGCACAGGACTGCGGTATGAAGTATTTTGAAATCGCACATTTCTTCACCCAGTGGGGCGCCAAGCACGCGCCGAAGGTTGTTGCCGCAGTAGACGGCGAGGTGAAAAAAATCTTCGGCTGGGAAACCGATGCGGCCGGTGAAGAATACGGGTGCTTTATCCGCAGCTTCCTGACGGCGCTGCTGGCCCATCTGAAGGAGCTTGGAATTGACAAAAAATGCTGGTTCCACATCTCGGATGAGCCCACGATCGAGCATCTGGAGAGCTATGTGGCCGCGAAGGCACAGGTCGCCGATCTGCTGAAGGATTACAAGACAATGGATGCGCTTTCGCACTACGATTACTACGAATCCGGTCTGGTGGAAACGCCGATTCCCGCGACCAACGCCATCGGCCCCTTCCTTGAAAACAAGGTACCGGAGCTCTGGACCTATTACTGCTGCGGTCAGCATCAGAATACATCCAACCGCTTTTTGTCGATGCCCGGTCAGCGCACCCGTATTCTGGGCGTTCAGCTGTACAAGTTCGCGATTGTCGGCTTCCTGCAGTGGGGCTTCAATTTCTGGTACAGCCAGTATTCGCTTCACAAGCTCAATCCGTTTGTGGATACCTGCGGTGACTACTTCGTGCCCGCCGGCGACACCTGCTCCGTATATCCCGGACCGGACGGCAAGGCGATGGAATCGCTCCACGCTCTGCAGTTCTATGAAGGCCTTCAGGATATGCGTGCCCTCCAGCTGCTGGAAGCGAAGATCGGACGCGATGCGGTTCTGGCGCTGATTGAGGAAGCCTGCACGGAACCGCTCACCTTCGTAAAATATCCGACGGGGCAGGATTATCTGCTCGGACTTCGGGAAAAGATCAATTCTCTGCTGGCATAAGATTTCAGATTATCAACCGATTCCGAGGATTTTTCGGGAAAATCGAGCAAAAAGCGCCGCCTGCGTTGACAAAATGCGGGCGGCGTTTTATAATGGAAACAGCTTATTATTATTTGGAGGTTTGTGTTATGTCCTGCGTAAGTGTTATGCTCGCCGGTATCGGAGGATACGGCGACAACTATCTCCGCCGCCTGCTCCAGCGCGAGAAGGAAGGCATTGTGAAGGTCGTCGGCCTTGTTGAGCCGTTCCCCGAAAGCTGCCGCCGCATGGAGGAAGTAAAGGAACGCGGCTGGAAGATTTATCGCACCGTTGATGAATTCTATGCGGAGAATACCTGTGATTTGGCGGTTCTGTCCACGCCGATTGCCTTCCATACCCGTCAGATCAAGCTGGCGCTGTCGAAGGGAAGCAATGTCCTCTGCGAAAAGCCGCTTACCGGTGATGTGAGCGATATCCCGGAGCTGATTGCCGCCCGCGATGAGGCAAAGAAGTTTGTCATGATCGGCTATCAGTGGTCGCACAGCGAGGCTATTCTCAATATGAAGCAGGATATCATGGCCGGTATGTACGGCGAGCCGGAATTCCTGAAGACGCTGATTCTCTGGCCGCGCAACAAGGCTTATTACAAGCGCGGAAGCGGCTGGGCCGGAAAGCGCCGCGCCGATGACGGTACGCTGATTTTGGACAGCGTAGCCAACAATGCGACTGCCCATTATCTGCACAATATCTTTTTCGTGCTCGGCTCTGCGCTGGATGCCGTCTGCGAGCCGATTGCCGCAAAGGCGCTGCTTGCACGGGCCAATGAGATTGAAAACTTCGACACGATTGCGATGAGCTGCTCCTTTGAAAATGGTGCGAAGGCGTTGTTTATTGCCTCCCACGCGATTGACTGTACTCTGCATCCGATCTTCTCCTATCGGTTCTCCAAGGGCACAATCTCCTTTGAAGAAGGGGCCAATAAGAGAATCATCGGCCGGATGAAGGATGGAACGGTTCGCGATTACGGTGATCCGTTTGCCGATGAGATTCTCAAGCTGGACATTGCCATTGCCAATGTCACGGCGGATAAGCCCTTTGTCCCCTGCGGCATCGAAACAGCATCGGCGCAGGTGCGCTGCATTGCCGGGCTGGCCGATCAGGAAATCCGCATCTTTGGTGAGGATGAAAAGCGGATGGGACCGGATGAACTGACCTATGTGGATGGCTTGTATGAAAAACTGCGCGGCATTTACGATGGCGAAACGCTTCCCGAAAAGCTGTGAAGGTGTCTGCACGACGGTTAATTGAATAAGCATTCCCGGATTTGCGCCTTTTGTTTTGGTAATAGCACCAAAATGAAAGGCGCAAATTGCGTAGTTTGTTGATTATCGTCAGTAACTTTTCAAAACAAATTCGAAACTTCGGCGTTATGGATATTTACACAATCGACGAAAAATGTTACAATATATAGTATTATGAGACTTTATGCTTGTAATGCGGCAATACTGTTTTTTGAGTAAAGTTGGGGTGGTTAAAATCGAGAAAAAATCCGTAGCCCGCAGAGTCGGCATCATGACTCTCGGCTGTAAGGTTAATCAGTATGAAAGCTCCGCCATTGCGGAGGAATTTGCAAAGCACGGCTTTGTTATCGGCCGTTTCTCCGAAAAATGCGGAATTTATGTAATCAATACCTGTACGGTCACTTCAGAAAGTGACCGAAAGACACGGCAGATGATCCGCCGTGCTGCACGCCACAATCCGAATGCGTATGTTCTTGTTACGGGCTGCTATTCGCAGCTGAATCCCGGAAAGACCGCCGGCATTGACGGTGTCGATTTCGTCTGCGGCTGCAGCAACAAGCTCCGCCTGGTGGATGCGGCTCTCGGCCTTGTTGCCTCGGGCGAAAAGAATTCTGCAGCTGATATCAAGGTTGATGATATCATGAGCGCGCCGTATGAGGCAATGACGATACATTCGTCCGACCGGACCCGTGCTTATGTCAAAATCGAGGATGGATGCGACGGACGCTGTGCTTACTGCGTCATTCCGCAGGCACGCGGCCATGTTCGCTCCCGTGCGCTGGATGAAATTGTTGACGAGGTGAAGGGCCTTGCCGGCGCGGGATACCGCGAGATTGTGCTGACCGGCATCGAAACCGCTTCGTACGGCAAGGATTTCGATGACGGAATCGGCCTTGCCGATCTTCTGGAGGCTGTGGACCGGGTGGAGGGCATTGAGCGGATCCGCCTGGGTTCGCTGGATCCGTCCTGCCTGAAGGAGGAGTTTGTTTCCCGCCTGGCCGGACTGAAGAATCTTGCGCCGCATTTCCACATCTCCATGCAGTCGGGCAGCGATGCCGTGCTTGCCTCCATGCGCCGGAAATATACGGTGGCGATGGCTGAGGAGGGCATTGCCAGAATCCGTGAAGCCATCCCGGATGCAACATTTGCGGCAGATGTGATTGTCGGCTTCCCCGGTGAAACAGAGGAGCAGTTTGAAGAAACCGCGGCATTTGTCCGCCGGGTCGGATTTATCCACCTGCATATTTTCCCGTATTCCAGACGTGCGGGAACGGAAGCCGCCGAATGGGAGAATCAGATTCCACGCGATATCAAGACCGACCGGGCCGCCCGCATGGAGCAGGTTGGCCGCGAAACGGCATTCTCGCTGGCGGAAGGCTATGTCGGCCGCAAGTGCGAGGTTCTGTTCGAGCTCTGCGAGGAAGGACGGGCCATCGGTCATACGCCGGAATTTCTTGAGGTATCGGTCATCACGCCGCTGGAACTGCACAATGAAGTACGCACCGTCAAGCTGAACGGCTTCGACGGCAATGTCTACACCGGATTTATTTTGTGAAAGGTTTGAGGGAATCGGAATATGGTATATAGAATTTTTGTTGAAAAACAGCCCGCACACGCAACCGAAGCACGTTCTCTTCTGGCGGATATCCGCGAGAATCTGATGATTACCGCGCTTAATGATCTGCGCCTGCTCAATCGCTACGATATTGAAGGCATCTCTGCCGATATCTTTGCTAAGGCGAAGAATACGATCTTCTCCGAGCCGCAGAGCGACATCATTTTCGATGATGTTACGGCTTCCGAGGGCGAGCATATTTTTGCTGTGGAATATCTGCCCGGTCAGTTTGACCAGCGCGCGGATTCCTGCGCCCAGTGCGTACAGCTGATTACCTATGAGGACCGCCCGGCCGTCCGTACGGCAAGGGTATACATTCTCTCCGGCGCACTTACCGATGCCGAGGTCGAAAAGATTAAGAGCTATGTGATCAACCCGGTTGAGAGCCGTGAGGCTTCGCTTGATAAGCCTGAAACGCTGGCCGAGCAGTTCGACATTCCCACCACCGTGGAAACGATCGATGGCTTCATCGGCATGGATGCCGATGCCCTTGCTGCCTTCCTCAAGAAGTACGCGCTGGCCATGGATTTCGACGATGTTGTATTCTGCCAGAAGTATTTCAGAGAGGAAGAAAAGCGTGATCCCACCATTTCGGAGATCCGCCTGATCGACTCGTACTGGTCGGACCATTGCCGTCACACCACCTTCCTCACGGCGATTGACGATGTGAAGATCGGCAGCGACTTTGTCCGCGAAACCTATGAGGATTACATCGAAAAGCGCAAGGCTGTATACGGCGCGCGCCATAAGAATGTCACGCTGATGGACATGGCGACCATCGCCGCCAAGTATCTCAAGAAGACCGGCGTTCTGAAGAATCTGGACGAGTCGGAGGAGATCAATGCCTGCTCGGTCAAGATCACCGCGACAGTAGACGGCAAGCCCGAAGAGTGGCTGCTCATGTTCAAGAACGAAACGCACAACCATCCCACCGAAATCGAGCCCTTCGGCGGTGCGGCTACCTGCCTTGGCGGCGCGATCCGCGACCCGCTGTCCGGCCGTGCATATGTCTATCAGGCGATGCGTGTCACCGGCTGTGCAGACCCCCGCACGCCCGTTGCCGAGACCATTCCCGGCAAGCTTCCCCAGTCCAAGATCACCCACGGTGCTTCGGCCGGTTATTCCTCCTACGGAAACCAGATCGGTCTGGCTACCGGCGCGGTCTATGAGATCTACCATCCCGACTATGTGGCAAAGCATCTGGAGATCGGTGCCGTTGTCGGTGCCGCTCCGGCCAAGAACGTTGTCCGCGAGCGTCCGGCTCCCGGCGATGTCATCATCCTGCTCGGCGGCCGTACCGGCCGTGACGGCTGCGGCGGTGCAACCGGTTCCTCCAAGGCACATACCACCGAGTCGCTGACCACCTGCGGTGCCGAGGTTCAGAAGGGTAATCCGCCCGAAGAGCGCAAGATTCAGCGCCTCTTCCGCGATGAGAAGGTTACCCGCCTCATCAAGCGCTGCAATGACTTCGGTGCCGGCGGCGTATCGGTAGCCATCGGCGAGCTGGCCGACGGTCTGCTGATCGATCTGTCCAAGGTTCCGAAGAAATACGAGGGCCTGGACGGCACCGAACTGGCCATTTCCGAGTCGCAGGAGCGCATGGCGGTTGTTGTTGCCGCCGAGGATGCGGAGAAGTTCCGCGAATACGCTTCGCGCGAGAATCTGGAATCCACCATCGTGGCAACCATTACCGAGGAAGCCCGTCTGAAGATGCTCTGGAACGGCAATTACATTATCGATCTGTCCCGCGAGTTCCTCAACTCCAACGGTGCCGAGAAGCATACCGCGATTGAAATCGAAGAAGTCAACACCGACGGCATTCTGGACGGCTTTGCCGCCGAGCTTGCCGGCAAGAAGACCGATGAAGCGCTGAAGGCGCTGATCGGCGATCTCAATGTATGCTCCCAGCGCGGTCTGGTCGAGAAGTTTGACAGCTCCATCGGTGCCGGCACGGTTGTTATGCCGTACGGCGGCCGGTATCAGCTGACTCAGCCTCAGTACATGGCGGCCAAGATTCCGGTGCTGGAGGGCGAAACCGATACCTCCTCGCTGATGGCCTACGGTTATGATCCCTTCCTGTCGGCCAAGAGCCCGTATCACGGTGCGGCCTTCGCGGTTGTGGAATCGGCGGCCAAGCTGGTTGCAGCCGGCGTTCCGTATTCGGATATCTATCTCACCTTCCAGGAATATTTTGAGCGCACCAACAATCAGCCGAAGCGCTGGGGCAAGCCGATGGCGGCTCTGCTCGGCGCGCTGAAGGCCCAGCTGGAGCTTGGAATCGCCGCTATCGGCGGTAAGGACTCCATGTCCGGTACCTTTGAGAAGATTGATGTTCCGCCGACGCTGGTATCCTTTGCCGTAGCCGCAATGGAAGCCGGCAAGGTTATCACCCCCGAATTCAAGAAGGCAGGCAGCAAGGTTTACCTCTTCAAGCCGGCCTATACTGCGGACGGTCTCCCGGATTACGAGAGCCTGCGCGCCTTGTTTGATAAGATCCATTCGCTGACCGAGTCCGGCAAGGCGCTGTCGGTCTGGACCGTCGATAACGGCGGTGTGGCCGAAGGCCTTGTCAAGATGAGCTTTGGCAACCGCATCGGCTTCAAGGGCGATGTACTGGATGCAAAGACACTGTACGGCCTCTGCTACGGTTCCTTCATCGTGGAAACCGATGAGGAGCTGGACGGTCAGCTGCTCGGCGTGACGGTGGCCGATGCTTCGATTACGATCGGTGATACCTCGCTCACCATCGAAGAGCTGCAGGCATCCTGGGAGGGCACGCTTGAAAAGGTATTCCCGACCCGCGTTGCCGCCATCAAGCCGGAGAAGGTTGCGGCCTTCACCTGCGATCAGCGTGCCAAGACCCATGACGGCGAAACCTTCGCCCGTCCCCGTGTGGTCATTCCGGTCTTCCCGGGCACCAACTGCGAATACGATACCATGCGCCGCTTCAAAGCGGCCGGTGCGGCAGCCGATATCTTCGTCCTCCGCAATCTGGATGCGAACGCTCTGGAGAGCGCGGTCGAGGAGATGGTTTCCCTGATTAAGCAGGCCCAGATCTTCATGATCCCCGGCGGCTTCTCCGGCGGTGACGAGCCCGATGGCTCCGGCAAGTTCATCACGGCCGTTCTCCGTAACCCCCGTGTGAAGGAAGCGCTGACCGATCTGCTGGAAAACCGCGACGGTCTGATGCTCGGTATCTGCAACGGCTTCCAGGCTCTGGTCAAGTCCGGTCTGCTGCCCTACGGCAAGATCATGGACGAGATGCGCCCCGACTGCCCGACCCTGACCTTCAACACCATCGGCCGTCACCAGTCGATGATGGTCCGCACCCGCATTGCCTCCACCAAGTCCCCGTGGCTGATGGGTGTGAATGCCGGTGACATCCACTCCATCCCGATCTCCCACGGCGAAGGCCGCTTCTGGGCGAGCGAGGAGCTGGTTTCCAAGCTGGCCGCCAACGGTCAGATCGCAACCCAGTATGTGGATATGGACGGCGATCCTACGATGGACATCCGCTACAATCCCAACGGATCGATCATGGCGATCGAAGGCATCCTCAGCCCCGACGGCCGGATCCTCGGCAAGATGGGCCACAGCGAGCGTATCGGTCACAATGTTGCGATCAATATTGAAGGCGACAAGGATCAGCATCTGTTTGAATCCGGCGTCAAGTACTTCAAGTAAGAAAAACGGGAGGTGCTGCAGAAAATGCAGCACCTCCCTGGCTTGTTTATTCAGCGGGGAAGGGTATCGGCAAACAGCAGGGTATTCAGCCCGGCGGCCTGTTCGGGCTTCGGGAGCTGCAGGATTCCTTCCTGAACCAGCTGCTCGAGAACCCGCATACGGATACCGTTGCCGTTATAGGATTCGGCATACGCACGGCAGAGAGGCCGCATATGCTCGGGATAATGCGGCGAGTTGACCGCGTAAATCTCCTCGGCCAGATCCCGCGCGATTTTGTCGGTTTCGGGATTGGCCGCAGGGAGCACGGAGGTCAGCCCGCCATCCCGATTGGCACCGCCATGCTCGACAACGATCAGGTTGACCGTATCATCTGCGCGCAGATATCCCTTATTCCGCAGGCGCTGATACTTTTCGATGCTTGCCTCGTTCTTCCGAATCCGCCCGGTATAGAATTCGTACAGCGATTCATAGTCGGTGTAGAGATTCTCCCGCCAGCCCATCTCGCGGGTATCGTAGACGGTATTCAGCTGCCAGGAAAAGATCGGATATTTGTCGGATCCGCGGGTCATATTGCCGCAGGCGTTGTAGCGGGAGGCATCGTAGTCGGGCGTGAAGGACGTCTTCACCGAAGCCCATGCGATATACCGGCCGCCGTCCTTACGGCTGACGGCATACGAATCGGCGGAATATTTTCCGGAATCCGTGACCCGGATGGAGCCGAGCGCCCAGGTGATGCCGGACCAGAGCCAGAGATTTTCGTCCTTGTCCGGGATGTAAAGCCGGGCAGGATCGAATCCCTTCAGCGTTTCGATCACGGCCGGAACCCAGTCCCGGCGGAGGATGGCGGCATAGCGGCAGAAAATGTCATGCAACTTCGCATCCCATTCCTTTGTCATCTCGCTGATGTAAATGTTGGTGCGGTATTTGCCGCCGGGCAGCTTATCCATGAAGCCGTATTCCTCCAGCACGGCGACCTCGTCGGCGACAAAAAGCGGGGAAACGCCGAGCTCATCGGCAATTTCATTGACGGTGAGGGCCTGATGATAGGCCGCGTAAGCGATATTCTGCGTGAGCCGCCGGGCCAGAAAATCCGCCGTGTCGCCCCGGCTTCCCGGGTGGCCGTCATGGCCGAGATTGGTGAGTTCGATGGGACAAAGTCCCAGATTTCCGATGGTATGCATGGTATCCAACCTTTCTTTCAGCTCGTCCCGGGCGCCGCTCAGATGCCATTTCACCGTTCCGATGGGAATGGACAGCATCTTTGCGATGTCGGACAGCTTCTTGTTCTGATAATAGTGCTGGATCAGCACCTTGCGGCGCATCTCGGAAAGATAGGCGATTTCCAGACGCAGTCTGGAGGCCATTTCGTCCCGGATGACGGATTCGGTGAAATCCTCGCCGGATGAAATCTCCAGTCCGTCAAGATCCGTCCAACGATGAATCCGGTTTTCATCGGTATAGCGGGCATAGACATTCCGTGCAATGCGGCCGATATAGGCATTCACATTGCGGATTTCATCCTGCCGCAGAAGGGAAGCATAGACCTCCAGCGTGATCCGGGAAGCCAGCTCCTCGGCGCGCTCGAGGGAGCTTGTCTTCGCAGCAGCAAATGCGAACAGCTTATTTGTATACTGAAGAATCAGTTGATCGCACACAGCTTTGTCCATGCATTTCCCTCCTTTATTCTGCGGCTGTACCATATAAGTGGCGGAATTATTGAAAAGGTTGGCGTTTTCCATAAATATTATACAATATTTTCGATGGAATTTTCAAGGGAAATGCCGTAAAAGATTTGAATTATCGGACGAAATGTGATATAATAATAAGGTAGTCTTTTTTCGGAGGATGCGGCGATGCTTTATAAGTACGAAACACATACCCATACAGCCGAGGGGAGCAAGTGCTCCCGGATTGGCGGCGCGGAGCTGGCGCGTTTTTATAAGTCGCTGGGGTATACGGGAATTTTTATTACCGATCACTTTTATAACGGAAACACGATCGTACCCCGGGATCTTCCGTGGAATGAGTGGGTGGCCGGATTTGTGAAAGGTTATCGGTCTGCCAAGGAAGAGGGCAAAAAGATCGGGTTGGATGTCTTTTTCGGCTGGGAATATACCATCGGCGGAAATGATTTTTTGATCTACGGTCTGGATGAAAATTGGCTCTCGTCGCATCCCGATCAGTTATCCTGGAAACTGCGCGAGTATATGAGTAAGGTTCGAGAGGACGGCGGATTGGTTATCCACGCTCATCCCTTCCGCGAGGCCGGTTATATCGAGCTGATCCGTCTGATCCCGCGGGATGTGGACGGTGTTGAAGTCATCAATTCCAGCATGAAGCCGGAGGTGAACCGCCGGGCCGAATGGTATGCCGAAGAATACGGGCTTATCCGCTCGGCCGGGTCGGACAATCATGTCGGCAAGCGGGAATGGCTTGGCGGTGTGTGGCTGCCCGAGCGGATTGAATCGGCGGCAGATTTTGTCCGCCTCATGAAGGAAGGGAAGGGCGAAACCTTCCTCGACCGCTATGACGAAAACGGCGCACGTATGTAATCCGCCGCCTATATATAATAAGGAAGAAAAAGAATGAAACACGTCGATATCTATACCGATGGCGCCTGCAAAAACAATCCCGGCCCCGGCGGTTGGGGAGCGGTGATCGTCTATGGCAAAATCGAGAAGGAGCTTTCCGGCGGTGAGGCGAAGACAACCAACAATCGCATGGAGCTGCTGGCGGCGATAAACGCGCTGGAAGCGCTCAAGGAGCCGTGCGATGTGACGCTGACCTCCGATTCCAAATACATGATCGATTCGATCGAGAAAAAGTGGGTCTACGGCTGGAAAAAGCGCGGCTGGGTAAAATCCGATAAAACGCCGGCGCTGAATCCGGATCTCTGGGAGCGGCTTCTGCAGCTGCTGGAGATTCACACGGTCAAGCTGGTCTGGGTCAAGGGCCATGCCGGGCATCCGTACAACGAGCGCTGTGATGCGCTGGCGGTTGCGCAGGCCGAGCGGCACCGTTATTCATAAATTGTTTACACAAAATCTGCGGCAGGCTATTGAAAATCGCACCAAAATAGTATACAATAATATTGCAGAAATTTTCCTCATCAAGGAGTTGAAATAAATGGAACAACGTTTTGTTTACGCCGATAACGCGGCAACCACGGCTACCTCCAAAGAGGTGCTTGAGGTTATGCTCCCGTATTTCGGCGAAGGATACGGCAACCCGTCCAGCCTTCATCAGAAGGGACGAGAGACCAAGGCGGCTATCACCGCGGCAAGAGAGAAGATTGCTTCCCTGCTCGGCTGCAAGCCCGGCGAAATCTACTTTACCGCCAGCGGCTCGGAAGCCGACAACTGGGCAATCAAGGGCGCCGCTCTGGCCCAGCAGGCCAAAGGCAAGCATATCGTATCAACGAAGATTGAGCATCATGCGGTTCTCCATGCGCTGGAATCTCTGGAAAAGCAGGGATTCGAGGTCACTTATCTGGATGTGGACAGCGAAGGCCGCGTCACACCCGAACAGGTCGCAGCGGCGGTCCGCGAGGATACTGTTCTGGTTGAGGTGATGTTTGCCAACAACGAAATCGGCACGCTGGAGCCGATCGGCGAAATTGCCGCGGCGGTTAAGGCAAAGAATCCGAAGACGCTCGTCTTCACCGATGCTGTACAGGCAATCGGAAATGTGCCGATCAACATCGCCGAGCTGGGCGTGGATATGCTCAGCCTGTCCGGGCATAAGATTCACGCACCGAAGGGTATCGGCGCTCTGTATATCCGCAACGGAATCCGGGTAGCCAACCTGATCGACGGCGGCGGACAGGAAAGAGGCAAGCGCGGCGGCACGGAGAATGTCGCCTACATCGTCGGCCTCGCGAAGGCGCTGGAGGATGCGCTGGCCGGAATCGGCGAGAGCGAGCGGGTTGCCCGCCTCCGTGATCAGCTGATCGACGGAATCCTCGAAAAGATCCCCTATGCACGGCTCAACGGTCCGCGTGAGGGACGGCTCCCGGGCAATGTCAATGTCAGCTTCGAATTTATCGAGGGCGAGAGCCTGCTGCTCCTTCTGGATATGGCCGGCATCTGCGCTTCGACCGGATCGGCCTGCTCATCGGCATCGCTGGAGGCCTCCCATGTGCTGCTTGCCATCGGCGTTCCGGTAGAACAGGCGCACGGATCACTCCGGCTTTCGATCAGCCGGGAAACAACGGAGGAGGATGTCGCATACATCCTTGAAAAGCTGCCGCCGATCGTGCAGCGCCTGCGCGACATGAGCCCTCTTTATGAATCGGTAAAAGCTTCTGAAAAATAATCTGGAGGATAGATAGAATGTACAGCGAGAAAGTAATGGATCATTTCGCCAATCCCCGCAATGTAGGCGAAATCGAAAACGCAGATGCTGTCGGTGAAGTCGGCAACGCAACCTGCGGTGATATCATGAAGATGTATCTGAAGATCAGCGATGACGGCGTGATCGAGGATATCAAGTTCAAGACCTTCGGCTGCGGCGCGGCCATCGCAACCTCGTCGATGGCAACCGAGATGATCAAGGGCAAGACAGTCGAAGAAGCACTCAAGCTGACCAACAAGGCGGTTGTGGAGGCGCTGGACGGACTTCCGCCCCAGAAGATCCACTGCTCGGTCCTGGCCGAGGAGGCTGTCAAGTCGGCGATTGCCAATTACTATGACAAGAAGGGCATCAAGCACAATCTGCTGGACGGCTGCGACGGTCATTGCGCAACCTGCAGCAAGAAGCACTGATACAAAGAGATTCCTGCTAAACAAAGGCGGCCGCAGCGCCGCCTTTTGTTTATGCATCGGGAGCGGCGGATTCAAAAGAAAAATGGCAAATATTGGGGATTTATGGTGTGAATATCCCGCGAAAATCTCAAAAATGTGCATGGTGCACAAATGAGTGCCCAAAAACGCGGAAAAGAATGTAAGAAAAATGCACATGTAGAAAATCCGGTGAAATATTTGTGTAAGGTGCACAAAAAAACAGGGGTTTTGGCATACCGCAAGCCAGGGCGGGGTACAGGCATGAAAGGTGAACAAGAATTACATAATCAAAGTCTCCCGCCTTGAAATGCAAAATAGCTCCGAAATAACGGGAGATAAAGGCGTTGTAAGGTAAAATATAATTACCCATACGGCGTTTTACGGATGAAAAACGCGGTTCTCCCGGTGCCGGAAGCTTCGTTGAAACGCGAAATGACGAAATTCGCACCGCACAGAGATGAAAAGGGAGCGAAAAATAAAAACTACGAAAAAAATGCCGCTCTTGACTTTTCGTTAACATTATGGTATTATATTTGTATGAAAAAATCGGCGGATAGTCTGGATGCGCGTCCCGGCTGCCGTGCGGTTGGTTCATTGCTTTGTCATGGCGCGGTCGATGTTGAGCCACACCGGCGGATTGCCGACACAGCGATCAACGCCTGGACAGAGCCGTCTAAGCGTTTCTGTTCCCTTCAAAGTAAAAATCTTGGCAGGAGGAAAGATTAATGAGAAAAACAGTATTAACAAGGTTAATTGCTGCTGTTTTGTCATTGATGATGCTCGGTTCTGCGTTCGTTGTGAGCGCGGCCGAGGTGGATCCCGAAAGCTCCTTCGTGAGCTATGACATTGCAGAGGTTCGTGAACTTCTCAATGCGGAATCCTATGCCGATTACGCAGCGCGCAACGCTGACGTACCCAGAGGCAAATCACCAATTACAATCGAAGCAGCAAATTACAACAAGGAAAAGACCGATGCAAAGGTCAAGGTGGAGACGAACTACGAAGGTTCTTCGGGTAAGTCGCTCTTCATCCCGGCTGACGGCACGGTTACATGGGATGTTTCGATCCCTGCTACCGCAAAGTATGCGATTGAAATCGAATACTACCCGGTAGTCGGTAAGTCTACGGCGATCGAACGCAGACTGCGTGTGGATGACAAGTATCCCTTCAAGGGCGCACGCTATATGTCCATTCCGAAGGTATGGAAAGACGAGTATCTCTTGGACGAAGAGGGAAATCGCTCCTTCAAGACGGACATCAACGGAAATGATATCAAGGCTCAGAAGGCACAGAACCCGGAGTGGAGAACCTACTACTTCTCGGACTCGACCGGATATGATATGCTTCCGTATGAAGTCGTCTTCGAAAAGGGCGAACATACCATCTCGCTGGAGTCTTCCCGTGAGGAAATCATAATCAAGTCGATCACGCTGTATCCTTATGAGGATCTTCCGACCTATGCTGAGGTTCTGGCTGATTACCAGAGCAAGGGATACACGGCTGCAGAAGGCGCTGAGCCGATTATCATTCAGGCTGAAATGCCGGATGCTACTTCCGACCAGACGATCTATCCGCAGAATGACAGATCTTCTGCACTGACCCAGCCGCAGAGCCCGTCGCTGTCCAAGCTGAATACGCTCGGCAGTACGAAGTGGCAGACCGTTGGTCAGTGGGTTGAATATTCCTTTACCTGTGAGAAGAGCGGTCTGTATGATATCGTTCCTCGCTACAAGCAGTCCGACCTTTCCGGTATGTACACGTCCCGCCGGATTCGCATCAATGGCGAAATCCCCTTCAGCGAGGCGAATTATCTCCAGTTTAACTTCTCGGATGACTGGCAGGCTGCAGCACTGACAGACGGTGAGCAGACCTTCCGTTTCTACTTTGAAGAGGGTAAGACATATACCATTCAGTTTGAAGTTGTTCTCGGCGGCATGAGCTCGATTATCGGCCGCGTTCAGGATGTACTGTCTTCGATCAACTCGGACTATCTGAAGATTCTTCAGATTACCGGTGCGGATCCTGATGAGTACCGTGACTACAACTTCCGTACGCTGATTCCCGATACGATCAAGGATCTTTACGCGCAGTATCTTGAATTGACCACCATCTCCGAACTGATCACGGAGATCAACGGTGTCAAGGGAAGCAACACCGCAACGCTGGACAACATCGCCCGTATCCTGAAGCTGATGTCTACGGATGAGGACGAGGTTGCTAAGAACATGGGTAACCTGAAGAGCTACATCGGTACTCTGGGTACCTGGCTCAACACGGTAAGAAATCAGCCGCTGCTCTTCGACTATATTTCGATCCAGCCTGCAGACAGCAAGCTCCCGAAGGCAAATGCCAACTTCTTTGAAGCGGCTGCCTTTGAAATCAGCTCCTTCATTATGTCCTTCTTTACGGACTACTCCAACCTCGGCGCTACCATTGAGTTGAATGAAGCAGACGTAATTGATGTATGGACTCCTACCGGACGTGACCAGTCCCTGGTTATCCGTTCGATGATTGATAACAAGTTTACGCCCGAAACCAACATTGGTGTAAGACTGAAACTTGTTACCGGCGGTACGCTGCTCCCGGCTACGCTGTCGGGTACCGGCCCTGACGTTGCTCTGTCAAACGGTCAGGACATCCCGGTTCAGTACGCGATCCGTAATGCGGTTCAGCCGCTGAATGATTTCGATACCTTTGATGAGGTTACCTCCCGGTTCTCGGAATCTGCGATTGTTCCGCTGTCCCTGTACGGTACGACCTACGGTCTGCCGGAAACGCAGTCCTTCAATATGCTCTTCTACCGCAAGGACGTTTTTGCTGAGCTCGGTATCGACATTCCGAAGACTTGGGATGATCTGATGGCTATTGTACCGGTTCTTCAGTACAACAATATGCTCGTTGGTATCCCCGGTGAGCTTGGCGGTCTGAATATGTTCCTGTATCAGATGGGCGGCGAGCTTTATGCTGACGAAGGTATGAGAATCAACCTGGATTCCAACCTTGCACTGGAAGCATTCGATAAGCTGTGCTCCTTCTTTACACAGTATTCGTTCCCTGTTACCTACGACTTCGCAAACCGTTTCAGAACCGGTGAAATGCCGATCGGCTTTGCGGATTACATCGGTGCTTACAACCAGCTGTCGATCTTCGCAACGGAAATCCGCGACCTTTGGGAATTCGTTCCGGTCGTTGGTATGGAAGACGAAAAAGGCAACATCAACAATACGGCCATCTCCACCGTAACGTCTATGATTATGATGAACGGCTGCGAGAAGCAGGAAAATGCATGGAAGTTCATGGATTGGTACACCACCGCGGAAACCCAGTCCACCTACGCAAACGAGATGGTATCCATCGTCGGTATGGGCTCCATGTACGCAACGGCAAATAAGGAAGCTCTTGAGGCCCTCCCGTGGTCCACGAATGACCTTAAGAACATTCTTGCTCAGTACAACAACCTGGCAACGATTCCTGAAATGCCCGGCGGTTACATTATCGCCCGTTATGTAAGCTTCGCATTCCTTGCTGCTTACAACGATGCTGCTGACCCGGTTGATGAACTCCTTGGCTACATCGATGATATCAATAAGGAAATTACCAGAAAGCGTAAAGAGTTTGACCTTGATACGCTTGAGCTTGGTGAAACGTTGGCCGACAGAGAAGCAAAAGCTGCTCAGGGCGCCGAATAATAAACACACTCCTGCCAATGCGTGAGCCGGGGATTCGTTCAAGTGGATGAATCCCCACGGCCCCGCGACAGGATCAACAAAATCTGTTATAAGGAGAGAACGCACATGTCACAGAATGCAGCGGCTGCAAAGGGAACTTCGAAGCCGACAGCTCGAAAAGACATGACAAGGCTTCAGTGGACACTGAAGGAAATGGCTCGGAATAAGACGGCATACATCATGATTGCTCCGTTCCTTATTCTGTTCCTGATCTTCACGGTGTTCCCGGTTGCTCTGTCCATTGTTCTGAGCTTCACGCAGTTCAACCTGCTCGAATTTCCTGAGTTCATCTTCATGGATAACTATATCCGTCTTTTCCTTGATGATGATATTTTCATGACGGCTTGTCAGAATACGCTGGTGTTCGCTTCGATCACGGGCCCGGTTTCCTACCTGCTGTCCCTTTTGATTGCTTGGTTCATTAACGAGCTTTCTCCGAGAATCCGCGCTATTGTAACGCTGGTATTCTATGCCCCTTCCATTTCCGGTTCGGTTTACCTGATCTGGTCCATCCTCTTCTCGGCGGACTCCTACGGTTACGTCAATGCGTGGCTGATGGAGCTGGGCTTCATCACCGACCCGATCCTCTGGTTCCGCGATGCCGACTACGTTATGCCTCTTTGTATCGTAGTTGCACTGTGGACCTCGCTCGGTACCTCGTTCCTTTCGTTTATCGCCGGTCTTCAGACGATCGACAAGTCGCTCTATGAAGCAGGCGCGGTTGACGGTATCCGCAACCGTTGGCAGGAGCTTTGGTACATCACCCTTCCTACCATGAAGCCTCAGCTGATGTTCGGTGCGGTTATGTCGATTACCAGCTCGTTCGGTTTCGGCGGCGTTGTAACGGCTCTGGCCGGCTTCCCGTCCGTTGACTACGCGGCGCATACGATCATGCACCACCTTGAGGACTACGGCGGACAGCGTTTTGAGGTTGGTTACTCCTCCTGCATCGCGGTTGTCCTGTTCGTAATCATGGTCGGTTCCAATCTGATTATCAAAAAATTATTATCGAAGGTGGGACAATAATATGGCAAAGTTAAGAACCAGAAAACATAAAGTTGTCCTCAACCGTTCGGTTGGCGGCGATATCGGCATCAATACGATGCTGATCCTCCTCGGCGCTTTCATGTTCATCCCGATGCTCTACACGGTCATGCAGTCGCTGAAGCCGCTGGATGAGCTGTGGATGTTCCCGCCGCGCTTCTACGTTGTTTCGCCTACGTTCAAGAACTTCGCTGACCTGTTCCGCCTGATGGGAACCTCCTGGGTACCTTTCTCGCGTTACATCTTCAACACGGTATTCATTTCCGTAGCCGGTACAGCCGGTAACCTGATCCTCTCCTCGCTGGCTGCTTATGCGCTGTCGAAGATCAACTTCCCCGGCCGCAAATGGATCTTTGAAGTCATCGTTCTTTCGCTGATGTTCAACTCCACCGTTACCGGTATCGCAAACTTCCTCACCATGAGTACCCTTCACTGGGTTGATACCTACCTTGCTCTGGTCGTTCCGGCTTGGTGTACTTCCCTCGGTCTGTACCTCATGAAGAACTTCATGGAAACCTCCGTTCCGGACTCCGTTCTTGAATCGGCGCGTCTGGACGGTGCATCCGAATTCTACACCTTCTTACGGATTGCGATGCCGATGGTTAAGCCGGCCTGGCTGACCCTGATCATCTACTCCTTCCAGGGTCTGTGGAATGCCGGCGGCTCGATCTACATCTATTCCGAGCAGCTGAAGACCTTTAACTACGCGATCGGCCAGATCGTTAACGGCGGTATCGCCCGTGCCGGTGCGGCTGCTGCATCCACGGTTATCATGATGGCCGTTCCGATTGCCGTATTCGTTATCTCGCAGAGTAACATCATTGAAACGATGGGCTCTTCGGGTATGAAAGACTAAGGAGGGTAAATATGAAAATTTCGAGAATACTTGCCCTCGCAGCCTGCCTGATGCTCGTCATCGGCTGCCTCCCGGTAAGCGCTATTACGCCTTACTCCACCTACACCTATTCCATCGACGGCTTCGCTCTGATGTCCCCGGATGCTTATACACCCGACCGCACCATCGATTCCGCTTACATGGGTGTAGAGCCTGCGATTGATGATCCCCGCGACCTCGTTGTCGATAAGCAGAAGAACATCTACATCGCAGACGCAGCCAACAACCGTATCGTAGTTCTTGACCGGTATTTTAAGCTCAAGTTCTACATCAAGGAATTTACGAACTTAAACGGCGTTCCGGACTCTCTGAAGAGCCCCTCCGGTGTCTTCGTTACGGAAGATAAGATCTATGTAGCGGACACCGACAACAACCGTATTGTTATGTTCGAGCGCGACGGTTCTTTCTATAAGATTATTGAAGAGCCGGATGCGGACGTATTCCCGGCCGGTTCGATCTATAAGCCGGTTGCACTGGCTGTTGACGCTTACGGACGTATTTACGTTGTTTCCTCCACCACCTACATGGGTATCATCGCCATCAATGAAGACGGCGATTTCCAGGGCTTCATCGGTGCTCAGAAGGTAACGATCAGCGCTCTGGATATCATCTGGAGAAGATTCCAGACCGAGGAACAGCGTAAGCTTTCGCAGCAGTACGTTTCCACCGAGTTCAACAACTGTACGATCGATGAAAACGGCTTCATCTATGTAACCACTTCCTCGGTTAACGAGAGCTCGCAGCAGGCAGCGATCACCAGCAAGGATGGTACCTACGCTCCGGTCAAGATGCTCAATACGGCCGGTTCGGACATCATGAAGCGTAACGGATTCTTCGGTCCCGGCGGTGAAGTAAACATTTCCAACCTGTCCACTTCCGAGATCACCGGTCCTTCCAAGATCATCGACGTTGCAATCGGTCCGGAAAAGACCTGGTCTATTATCGACGAAAAGCGTCAGAAGGTATACACCTACGACGAAGACGGCAACCTGCTGTTCATCTTCGGCGACAAGGGTATGCAGCTGGGCAGCATTCAGTCGATTGAAGCGATCACCTATCTCGATACGGACATTCTGATCCTCGACAAAACATCTGACAGCATTTCGGTATTCCGCCGCACCGAGTACGGCGATCTGCTTCTGGATGCGATCCGCAACACCAACGAGCGTAACTATGATACGACCGTTGACTACTGGACCGAAATCCTGAAGAGAAACAACAACTTCGATGCTGCCTACATCGGAATCGGTAAGTCCCTGTACAGAAGTGCTGACTACGAAGAGTCCCTGGAGTACTACAAGTCTGCTTATGACACGACCAACTATTCCGAATCCTTCAAGGAAATCCGTAAGAACTGGATCTCCAAGTACATTATTCTGATCCCGATTATTGTTATTGCATTGGTTGTTTTACTTGTCCTCTTCGGCAAATATGCAACCAAACTCAATAAGAAGACACAGCTCAAGAAGGGAAGAAAGACTTTCTGGGAAGAGCTCGTTTACGCTCACCACGTTATCTTCCATCCGTTCGACGGTTTCTGGGATCTGAAGCATGAGTACCGCGGTTCCGTAAGAGCTTCACTCGTTTGGGTTGCTCTTGCCGTTCTGACCTTCTACTATCAGGATGTTGGTACCGGCTACATCTTCAATCCTTATCCGGGTATGTCCACCATCATCGTTCAGCTCACCGGCGTTTTGGTTCCTGTCCTTCTCTGGGCGGTTGCCAACTGGTGTCTGACCACGCTGTTCGACGGTGAAGGAAGCTTCAAGGATATCTGGATTGCAACCTGCTACTCGCTTGTTCCGATTCCGCTGCTCATTATCCCGTCTGTTATCCTCTCCAACTTCTCCATTGAAAGCGAAGCTACAATCATCAATCTGCTTGTATCCTTTGCCTTCATCTGGGCAGGTCTGCTGATCTTCTTTGGCATGATGGTAACACACGACTACACCTTCTCGAAGAACATTCTTACTTCTCTTGGTACCATTGTTGGTATGGCGATCATCATGTTTATCGGCATTCTGTTCTCCACGCTGCTTGCCAAGATTGTAAGCTTCATCTCCAGCATCATTACCGAAATCACATTCAGAATGTAATAACAGGATAGGAGTTATAGTAAATGAAAAAATTCAGATTATTATCGGCGTTCCTGACTGTTGTTATGGTCTTAGGTATGCTCGCATCCGCGGTTCCCGCATTTGCGGCAGAAGAGGAGCTGGTTCCGGGACTTGATCCCGAAACCGGTAAGCCTACCATCGCTTACCTGACTGAGGTATTTGATACCCCCCAGGCTAAGCTGGCTACGATGACGAAGTACCTTGAAAAAGGCAACTACGCTTTCTATGTAGAGCCTGTTTCCGGTGAGTTTGCTTATGTAAACAACAAGACCGGTCAGATCCTCTTCTCCAACCCCTATGATGTGTCGCAGACCGCATCGTCTTCGTCCGTCAAGGAAGAGCTGCTTTCGCAGATCATCATCAAGTATACTGACAATGACTCCGAGCTGAATCTGCTGAGCTTCACCGAAGCGTGCCAGAGAGGCCAGATCAACGTTAAGAAGATCAAGAACGGTGTCCGCGTCGAATACACGATGGGCCGTGAGGAAACCCGTAAGCTCGTTCCGAAGCACATCAAGAGAGAGCGCTATGAGGAACTGATTCTGGCGAATATCCCCCAGGACAGCCCCGCCTGGAAGAAGTTCGAAGCGTTCTATCAGCTGAAGGATCCCTATGATCCCACTCTGACAGAGCGTGCACAGCGTGAGCTTCGCGCAACGTTCCCGATCACCGAGGAGATGGCAATTTACGTCTTCGACCCGCAGGCATCGGATCGTGAGCTGAACATGATCGAGGCTTGGATCAAGGAATACTGCCCCGAGTACACCTACGAAACGCTCGAAGAAGACCATGGCATCACTCAATACGAAGGTGCTGACCGTGCACCGGTTCTCTTCCGTCTTTCCCTCGAATACACCCTGGATGAAGACGGATCCCTGGATGTACGTCTTCCCGCAAACGGTATCCGTTTCGACGAGAGTACCTACCAGCTGACCTACATCAGCCTGCTGCCTTACTTCGGCGCCGGCGCAGCGGAATACAGAGGCTACACCTTCATTCCCGACGGTTCCGGTACTCTGATCCGCTTCGAGGACGTTACCTCCAAGCCGGTAACTCTGACCGGTAAGCTTTACGGTCAGGACTACGCTTACCAGGTTGTATCCGGTGAGCACAAGGAAGTTATGAGACTTCCTGTATACGGTGTCGTTGAAACCAACGACCTCGTTGAGGCTGTTCCGGAGGATGCCGCTCCCACGGTTGATACCGAAACCACCGAAGGAACCGATCCCGCAGCTCCCGCTGCACCTGAAGTTCCTGCTGATACCTATGTGAAGCCCACCAATGGCTTCCTCGCAATTCTTGAAGAAGGTGACTCGCTGGCTGAAATCAGCTCGGTTCACGGCGGTACCCTTCACAAGTACAACACCGTTTACACCACCTTCTATCCCAGACCGAAGGACTCCTACAACCTGGCAGAGTCCATCTCGGTCGGTCAGAATGCTACCTACACCGTTGTTTCCGAGCGTAAGTACACCGGAAGCTACCGTATCAAGTACATCATGCTGACCGAAGAAGAGCTGGCTAAGGATTCCGGTCTGAAGGATTATTACGAAGCAAGCTATGTCGGTATGGCAGCAGCTTACAGAGATTATCTGAAGAACGAAGGTAAGCTCACCGATCTTACCGACGTAAAGGATTCCATCCCGCTGTACATCGAAACCTTCGGTGCTCTGAACACCATCGAAAGAATTCTTTCGATCCCGGTTGAGGTTCTCAAGCCCCTGACCACGTTCGATGACCTGAAGAATATGTACACCACCCTGTCTGAAGCAGGAATCACCAATGTTAACTACAAGCTGACCGGTTATGCCAACGGCGGTATGAACGATATCGTACCGTATAAGGTCAAGTTTGAAAAGGAAGTCGGCGGCAATGACGGATTCACCGAATTTGTTGCTTACGCTGAACAGAACGGTATCGGCGTATATCCGGACTTCGACTTTGTAAACGTTGGTGCCACCGAAATGTTTGACGGCATCACCTACAGAAAGCACCTGGTCAAGACCATGGACAACCGTTATACCTCCAAGCGGTATTACGACTCCACGCTGCAGGACTTCGTCCGCGGCTGGTCCCTGGCTATCTCGCCTTCCGTATTTGATTACTTCTACGAGCATTTCAACGAGGAAATGCAGAAGCTGTCGCCCAGCGGCCTGTCTGTATCCACCCTCGGTACCGACCTGAACTCCGACTTTGATAAGAAGGATCCCTACAACCGTGAGGACTCCCGCGAATTCACTACCGACCTGCTGGCACAGATCAGTGAGGATTACAAGAGTGTCATGGTTGACGGCGGCAACGCTTATGTTTATCCCTATGTTGATCATATGATCAACGTAGCCCTCGACTCCAGCCGCTTCTCGAACGCCAGCGAAGCCGTACCCTTCATGGGCATGGTTCTCCACGGAAGCCTCAACTTTGCCGGTACGCCGATCAACATGGCCGGTGATACCAAGTATGAGCTTCTGAAGGCAATTGAGAATGGTGCTTCCATGTACTTCGTGCTTTCCTGCCAGAACACTTCGCTTCTGAAGGAAGACATTGAATTCAACAAGTACTACTCCGTATCCTTTGATATCTGGAAGGAAGACGTTGTTGAGCTCTACACCACTCTGAACGAGGCTCTTGCCGATCTTCAGGATAAGAAGATCGTAGGCCATGAGTTCCTGCTGGGTGAGCGCGTACCTTCCGCTGAAGAGGTTGCAGCCGATAAGGAAGCAGCTGATGCTATCGCAGAGGCTAAGGCTGAAGCTGAGAAGATTGCGAAGGAGAAGGAAGAAAAGCGCAGGAAGCTCGAAGAGCGCCTTGCAGCCCGTGACGGACGTGAGGTCCAGGACATTCCTGTAGTTGAAATTCCTGTACTGGAAGAGAAGCCGAAGGTGTCCCCCGACGGATATGTCTACACGAAGTACACTTCCGACGACGGACGCATTGTTAAGGTAACTTACGAGGGCGGCAAGTCGTTCATCCTGAACTACAACAGCTTCGAGATTACGGTTGAGGACAACGGTAAGACCTATACCATCGGTGCCCTCGATTTCGTAAAGGTTAAATAAGTAAAGAGAGGTGTTACAAATTGAATAGTGAAGTAAAGCTTTCAAAAGTTGGCGCGCCTAAGAAAAGAAGACGCGGAGCCTCTCTTGAAAAGAAAAAAGCCCGTGCGGGTTGGGTGTTCGTATCCCCGTTCGTAATCAGCTTTATCATCATCTACCTGCCGATCATTATTGACTCGATCAAGTACAGCTTCAATAAGATCAAGATCGGTCAGGGCGGCGGTTATACGCTGGAATACGTCGGCTGGGAGAACTATCAGGAAGCTCTCTTCGTTGACCCGCAGTTCGTTCAGACGCTGACATCCGGTATTCAGCAGCTGATCTTTGATATCCCCGCAATTGTTATTTTCTCGCTCTTCATGGCTGTCATACTGAATACGAAGATGGTTGGACGCGCAGCGTTCCGTGCAATCTTCTTTATTCCGGTTATCATTTCGACCGGTCTGATCGATAAGATCGACCAGGCGAACACCATGCTTGACTACATGGAGAACACCGAAGAAGGCATCTCGGACGGTTCCGGACAGAATACCACATCGGAAATTCTGTCGGCTGTCGATATCGAGGTTCTGTTCCAGAACATGAAGGTCGGTACCGAGCTGGTTGAGTACGTTGTTACGATGGTTAACAACATCTACAATATCATCAACCGTTCCGGTGTACAGATGCTGATTTACCTCGCAGGTCTGCAGTCCATCTCTCCCGCGATTTACGAATCGTGCTCGATTGACGGTGCAACCGGCTGGGAAACCTTCTGGAAGATTACCTTCCCGATGATCAGCCCGATGATCCTGGTTAACTCGATTTATACGGTCATTGACTCGTTTACTTCGCAGTCCAACACGGTCATGAGCTACATCTCGACGGTATACGATAAGGCTGGCGGTAACGTACTCAGCTCGGCAATGTCCTGGATTTACTTCCTGATCGTTATGTTGATCATCGGTGTTGTCGCAGCTATGCTTTCCAGCTATGTCTTCTATCAGAAACGCGATTAAGGAGGGATAACAATGAATTCTCAACAGGTACAGCAGGCTCCCCGCATTACCAAGGAGAGCAAGAACACAATCAAGGTTGAGTTTGAAAGAACCCCTCTGAAGGAACGTCTTAAGGCGAAGTTTCTGAATCTCAACTTCTTCACGACGGTTGTCGTCAACATCTTCAAGTATGTCCTGCTGATCGGTATTTCGTACGTCATTCTGTTCCCGTTCTTTGCGAAGATCTCCGGCTCTTTCATGAGCCGTGAGGACTTCGTTGACGTAACGGTTAAGCTGATCCCGAAGTACCCGACGCTGGATACCTACAAGGCTATCATCAGTGAAAACAAGTATTTGACTGCACTTCTGAACACCTTTACCCTTTCTGTACTCTGCGGCTTGATTCAGACCTTCGTATGCTGCCTGATCGGCTACGGTCTGTCCAAGTTCAAGTTCAAGGGTAACAAGCTGGTCTTCCTCCTCGTTATCTTTACGATGGTTGTTCCTCACAGAACTCTCCAGCTTTCGATGTTCATGAAGTTCCGTTACTTCGATATCCTTGGCATTTTCAATCTGCTCGGCGGCGGTATGTTTGAGGGCTTGAATGTAATACCGTTTACATCACTGAACCTCAATAACTCCTACTGGCCCCTGGCACTCCTGTCACTCGGCGGTCTCGCCTTTAAGAACGGTCTGTACATCTTCATGATGCGTCAGTTCTTCCAGGGCGTACCGGATGAGCTGGAAGAGTCGGCTTACATCGACGGAAGCGGCGTATTCCGTACCTTCATCCAGATCATTCTCCCGCTGTCTGTCCCGATGATGATCACCATCTTCCTCTTTGCCTTCTCGTGGCAGTGGACGGATAACTTCTACACCACCGTCTTCTTCACCAAGGCATCGAGCGTACTGATGCCCGACGTTATCGCCATTCCGAAGACTCTGGATACCGTATATGCGGCCCAGAACCTCTACGAATCCGCGATCCGCAACACCTGCGGTCTGCTGATCCTCGCTCCCCTGCTTATCATGTATGTCTTCCTTCAGAGATACCTGATCGGCGGTATCGAGCGTTCCGGTATCGTTGGTTAATCAAATCGATCCATCAAAAGAAGCGCTGCAAAGCAGCGCTTCTTTTTTGGTCTTGAAGAGGTCACGGTTGTGGCGGTAATTTACAGAAAAAACCTCCCGCAGATGAAAACTGCGGGAGGTTCTCTTATTTAGGGGATGGTTTACAGCTCGACGCGGCCCTCGTAGACCTTTTCACAGGCGCCGGAGAGGTAAACCGCTTCATCGGTGTAGCGGATCTTCAGATCGCCGCCGGGAAGCTTGACTGTGATCTCTTCGCCCTTCGGACAGTAGCCGTTCTCTACGGCCGCTACAACGGCCGCACAGGCGCCGGTGCCGCAGGCAAAGGTTTCACCTGACCCGCGCTCCCAAACGCGCATCTTGAGCGTTGTGGGGTTCAGGATCTTGATGAATTCGGTGTTGACCCGCTCGGGGAAGAGAGGATCGTTTTCAAACTTGGGGCCGATGGAAGCCAGATCGATTTCATCAATGTGCATCTTCAGATCGTCGCAGAAGACAACGCAGTGCGGATTGCCCATCGATACGCAGGTAATGCGGTAGCGCCCGCCGGCGATGCTCGTGAAGGCGCCGATTACGGAATGACCGGGGAGCTTGACCGGGATCATGGTCGGATTCAGCTCGGCCTTGCCCATATTGACGGTGGCCCAGGTAACCACGCCATCGACCTTGTCGACATGAACCTCGCGGATGCCGCTGAGGGTTTCTACCGTGACATTATCCTTATCGGCAATCTTATTGTCAACGATGTATTTGGCGATACAGCGAACGGCATTGCCGCACATCTTACCTTCGGTGCCATCCAGATTGAACATACGCATCCTGACATCGGCTACATCGGAGGGATACATCAGAACCGCACCGTCGCCGCCGATTCCGAAGTGACGGTCAGCGAACCGGATGCTCAGGCCTTCGGGATTGTCAATCTTCTGGGTAAAGCAGTTGAAGTAGATATAGTCATTGCCGCAGCCCTGCATCTTGGTGAATTCAAGAGCAGCCTTCTCGGCACGCATATCGTTGATGTTGACAAGCTCAGTTGAAATCTGCGAATAGCGGCTCTTGAGGCAGTCGGCAACCGCATTGGCGGTGTCGATGGAGGTCAGGCAGGGGATTGCACGCTCGACCGTCTTGCGGCGGATTTTTACACTGTCGCGGGTCGGGATACGGCCCTTCGCGGAGGTGGAGATGACATAATCGACGCGGCCGCTCTCGATAAGCTTCAGCGTGTTGTTCTCGCCCTCGTGGATCTTGTCCACCGTTGTTACCGGCAGACCGTAGTCATCAAGGATCCGGGCGGTGCCGCGGGTAGCATACAGCTCAAAGCCGAGATCGTAGAAGCGTTTGGCAGTATCGGCGATTTCCGACTTATCGCTGTCGCGGACGGTGATGAAGACGCCGCCATTTTTCTTCATGGTATAGCCGGCAGCAACGAGGCCCTTGTAGAGCGCCTCCTCGCGGGTGCTGGCCAGACCCAGAACCTCACCGGTTGACTTCATTTCCGGACCGAGGTGGTTGTCTACATTCATCAGCTTCTCAAAGGAGAAGACCGGAACCTTGACAGCAACATAAGGCGAAGTCTTGTAGATGCCGGTGCCGTAGCCCATATCGGCCAGCTTTTCACCGAGCATACAGCGGGTAGCGAGATCGACCATCGGAACGCCGGTAACCTTGCTGATATAGGGGATGGTACGGGACGAACGGGGGTTGACCTCGATGACATAAAGCTGATCCTTATAGATCAGGTACTGGATGTTGACCAGACCCATGATCTTCAGCGAAACGGAGAGCTTCTTGGTGCAGTCGAGGATTTCGGCCCGGAGCTTGTCCGAGATGTTCCAGGACGGATATACCGCAATGGAGTCACCGGAGTGGATACCGGTGCGCTCGACGTGCTCCATGATGCCGGGTATCAGGATGTCCTCGCCGTCGCAGATGGCATCAACCTCAAGCTCGATACCCATCAGATACTTATCGATGAGCACGGGGTTCTCGATGTTGTTGGCAAGGATGATGGCCATGTATTCCTTGATATCGTCATCGTTGAAGGCGATAATCATATTCTGTCCGCCCAGAACGTAGGAGGGACGCATCAGAACAGGATAGCCGACACGGTTGGCAATGGTGAGTGCCTCTTCCGTAGACATAACCGTGAATCCGGTCGGGCGCTCGATGTGATGCTCCTCCAGGAGGGCATCGAAGCGCTCGCGGTCCTCGGCGGCATCGATGGAATCGGCGGAGGTACCGAGAATGTTGACACCGTTTTCGTACATGAACTTGGTCAGCTTGATGGCTGTCTGACCGCCGAAGGCAACGACAACGCCATAGGGCTTTTCGGTTTCGATGATGTTCATGACATCCTCGGGAGTCAGCGGCTCGAAGTAGAGGCGGTCGGCCGTGTCAAAGTCGGTGGATACGGTTTCGGGGTTGTTGTTGACGATGACAACATCGTAGCCGGCCTTCTTCAGGGACCATACGCAGTGAACCGATGCATAGTCGAACTCAATACCCTGACCGATGCGGATCGGGCCGGAGCCGAAGACGATGACGGTCTTCTTGGCGGGATCCTTGTGATTGTCAATGAACTCGCGGGCCTCGTTCTCCTCATCATAGGTGGAATAGAAGTAGGGCGTTTCGGCGGAAACCTCGGCGGCGCAGGTATCAACGACCTTGTATACGGCCGAGCGGTGCATACCGGCGGGGAGCTTATTGCCGTTCAGCTCTTCGATCAGCTTGTCCGGGAAGCCGAGCTTCTTGGCCCCCAGATACAGAGCATCATCAAGTACGCCGGAAGCGAGCTGCTTCTCCATGGCGATCAGATTGAGGAACTTGCAGAGGAACCACTCATCGATCATCGTGATCGAATGAATCTCATCCACGGATACGCCGCGGCGGAGGGCCTCATAAACGATGAAGAGGCGCTCATCATCCACGTTGTGCAGACGGGATGCCACATCCTCGTCGGACAGGGAGCGGTACTTGGCGTGGGAGAGGCTGGTCATGCCGATTTCGACACCGCGGACCGCCTTCATCATGGCCTGCTCAAAGGTGGTGCCGATAGCCATAACCTCGCCGGTGGCCTTCATCTGGGTGCCGAGCGTGCGCTTGGCATAGACGAATTTATCGAAGGGCCACTTGGGGAATTTGACAACCATATAGTCGATGGTCGGCTCAAAGCAGGCGTAGGTCGTACCGGTAACCGCGTTAAGGATTTCCGGCAGAGTGTAGCCGATGGCGATCTTGGCGGCAACCTTGGCGATCGGATAGCCGGTGGCCTTGGAAGCCAGCGCGGACGAACGGGATACGCGGGGGTTGACCTCGATGACCGCATATTCAAAGCTCTCGGGATGGAGCGCGAACTGACAGTTGCAGCCGCCCTCGATCTTCAGCTCGTCGATGATCGACAGAGCCGCCGAACGGAGCATCTGGTATTCCTTATCGGAAAGGGTGACAGCCGGAGCGACAACCACGCTGTCACCGGTATGAACGCCGACAGGATCCACGTTTTCCATCGAGCAGATGGTGATAACGTTGCCGGCGCTGTCGCGCATAACCTCGAATTCGATCTCCTTCCAGCCGGAGACACACTTTTCAACCAGAACCTGATGGATCGGCGAGGCGTGGAGGCCGGTATTGGTAATCTCGATGAATTCGTCTTCGTTGTTGGCAATGCCGCCGCCGGTGCCGCCGAGCGTGAAGGCGGGACGGAGAATCAGCGGATAGCCGTTGGCGTGAGCGAAGTCCAGCGCCGCCTCCAGATCGTTGACAACGGTGGACGGGATGCAGGGCTGGCCGATCTTCATCATGGTGTCCTTGAACATCTGACGGTCTTCGGCCTTGTCAATCGTTTCGGGATTGGCACCGAGAAGCTTGACGCCCATCTTGTCGAGGAAGCCTTCCTTGGCCAGCTGCATGGACAGGGTCAGACCGGTCTGGCCGCCCAGCGTGGAGAGCAGGGAATCAGGGCGCTCCTTTTCGATGATGCGCTTGATGGTAGGCAGAGTCAGCGGCTCGATGTAGACTTCATCGGCCATGGCATTGTCGGTCATGATGGTAGCGGGATTGGAGTTGACAAGAACAACCTCCAGTCCGTCTTCCTTCAGAGCACGGCAGGCCTGGGTGCCGGCGTAGTCAAACTCGGCGGCCTGTCCGATGACAATCGGGCCGGAGCCGATAACCATAACTTTCTTTATATCCTTGCGCAGCGGCATATCAGTTAGCCTCCTTCATCATGGCAATAAAACGGTCATACAGGAAATCCGTGGCGATCGGACCGCCGGCCGTGCCGGGGTAGAACGATACGGAGAATGCGGGCAGGTTATCGTATGTCAGACCTTCAACGGTGCCGTCATTGCCGTTCTTATAGCTGATCCGGCAGCCCTCCGGCAGGGAATCGGGACCTACGGTGTAGCCCTGATTCTGCGAGGTGATGAAGACGCGGTTGTCCTCCAGACGGATAACCGGCTGGCCGCCGCGGTGTCCGGGCGTGAGCTTTTCACTGCCGGCGCCCTGCGAAAGAGCGAGCAGGATGTGACCGAGGCCAATGCCGAACATCGGAATCTTCTCTTCGGCGAGCTTACGGATTTTCGCAATGAGATCGGTCTGGATCATGGGATCGCCGGGGCCGTTGGAGATCAGGATGCCGTCCGGATTCAGAGCGAGGATATCTTCGGCTGAAGCAGAGGCTCCGACAACCGTGACCTCGCATCCGCGCTCAACCAGCGCACGGCGTACAGACGCCTGTGTACCGAAATCCCAGAGAACCACCTTCTTCAGCACATCTTCGGGGGTGTAGACGGCGGTCTCGCGGGCGGTAACTTCCATAACGGGATTGCCGGGCTGGTAAGCGTTCAGTTCACCGACGACAGCACGGAGATCGGCGGGCAGCTCGTGAACGATTTTAGCATTCATGGTGCCGGCTTCGCGGATAATCCGGGTAAGACGGCGGGTATCAATGCCGCAGAGACCGACCACCTTGTGTTTACTTAAAAAAACGTCAAGACAACCTTCGCAGCGAAAATTGGAAGGCTCTTGACATAAGTCTCTGACAATATAGGCACGAAGGGAGGGTGCAGCACTCTCAAGATCGGACTCAATTACACCGTAATTGCCGATGAGCGGGAAGGTCTGCACGAGGATCTGACCGCAGTATGCGGGATCCGTAAGAGTTTCGAGATAGCCGGTCATAGATGTGGTGAAACAAATTTCACCAACCGTATCGGCTTCACAGCCGAAAGACTGGCCGGCGAAAACCGTGCCGTTGGCCAGAATCAGATAGGCGGGTTTTGCTTGCATATGAATACCTCCATTTTGGTCTTTTCATAATATTATACCACTCGGCGGGGGAGTGTGTCAAGGTGATAAATGTATAAATATTGAGCCGCCGAACGATTATTTGTTGTGCGGTGCATCGCGTGTGCCCAAAAAAATCCTCCGCGCGGAGCGCAGAGGATTTTTTTGAAAGTCTAAGGTAATTAAGCGTTGTAAACGCTGACAGCCTTCTTGCCGCCTGCGATGTGCTCAAACTTAACCTTACCGTCGATCAGAGCGAAGAGAGTATCATCGGAGCCGATGCCGACATTGTTGCCGGGATGAACGGCGGTGCCTCTCTGTCTGATGATGATGTTGCCGGCCTTTACAGGCTGGCCGTCCGACTTCTTGACGCCGAGACGCTTTGCTTCGCTGTCGCGGCCGTTCTTGGTCGAACCGACACCCTTCTTATGAGCGAAAAACTGTAAGCTGAGTTTTAACATGGTGGTTACTCCTTTCCCGAATGTATTGGAAAATACTGCGATAATTCGTGTGAAAACCGAATCGCTGAAGTCAGATCAGTTCTTCTACCACTTCAACATCGAGATAATCGTAATAATCCTCGAGCATATCGTTGAGCTGGTAGTAATAAGCCTGGATAAGTCCCGAAATGGCGAAGCGCTTGCATTCATCCTCCTCAAAATCGCGGAGGGCGCTGTGAGCGATCACCTGAATATCGGTGGTATTCTCATCGATGGTGTACTTCACATCCGAGGCGTAGGCCACCTCGATGGTGTTGATGATCAGCATCGTCATGGACGAAAGGGCTGCGCACAGAATGTCGTTGCCCGATTCGCCGTATCCGGTGTGACCCGTCTCCGAGAAACCGTAAAAGACGTTACCCCACTTGTAAAAAACGATCTTTGTCATGAGAGAAAATTAGCCGACGATCTTTTCGATCTGAACCTTGGTGTAAGGCTGTCTGTGGCCGATCTTCTTCTTGGAGTCCTTCTTGGACTTGTACTTCAGTACATGAATCTTCGGGCCCTTGCCGTTCTTAACGACATTAGCCACTACGCTTGCGCCCTCAACATAGGGAGCGCCCGCAGCGAACTTCTCGCCGGTGGAGAGAGCAAGTACCTTGTCAAAAGTAACCTTGTCTCCGGCTTCAACGTCAAGCTTCTCAATGAAGATTACGTCGCCTTCGTTAACCTTATACTGCTTTCCGCCCGTTTCGATAACTGCAAACACGAAAAGCACCTCACTTTCTGAACAGCTCAAATGAGCTATGAACTCGCCAAAGAGTGGCATTCCTGTGATATACACGGAAATTTAACAAAGCCATCTTCAAGCGGCCCTTTATTATACCATATAACGTCCGGAATGTCAAGGGGTTTTGCTGAATTTGTGCGGAAAAATCGGGGAAATTCCGATTAGTTCATCCGCGCACGGCGGTAAACGGCGGCAAGATCCATACGGTTGGTGAGAATGGTATCGATCCCCATCCCAAAGGCACTTTCAAAGCCCTCAATGCTATCGGCGTTGAAGAGATTGCAGCGGATTCCCTCGCTGTGCAGACGGTCGATGAGAGCCTGATCGTACAGCCCGCGCCAGAACTGAATGCGCCGGCATCCAAGCCGCAGAGCCATATCGCAGATGTTTTCGGTGTCACTTGGCAGCTGGATGGCACAGCGCTCGATTTGAGGCGCGATACGGATAATGTGATCGAAGCCGCTGCACTCGCGGGGATTGGCGGCATAATAGACATGATCGGCGGCATTGTACTTTTCCACCAGGTCGGTCAGCTGACGGATCAGACAGCCATCCTCGCCAACCTCCTTGATATGGATATTGAAGGTCAGCCGGTTGGCAAGCAGCGCGAAGACCTCCTCGGCCGAGCAGAAGGAAATCTCCCAGCCGTGCTTGATGCCGATGTTCATTTTTCGGAGCTCGTCCATCGTATGCTCGGCGATGAGGCCGGTGCCGTCGGAGATCCGCTCCAGATTCTTATCATGCGTGACGGCGATCTGCCCGTCCTTTGTGAGACGGACATCCAGCTCGATTTCATCGGCTCCGAGAGCATGAGCGGCGGAAAAAGCGGGCAGGGTATTTTCCGGCATCAGAGCGGACAGACCGCGGTGAGCACAGAACAGCTTATCAAACATGGAAACACTCCCTTATGAAGATCGATTTGCCGTCATTATATCACGAAACACCGCGGCTGTCAAGAAGTAAAACAGCAGAAGGGAAAGTTTCCGAATTCCGAAAAACAGCTTGCGTTTTCGGTCGGAATATGCTATAATATCGGCAGAGAATTTTACCGGAAGCGACAGGAGAGCCTATGCCGTTTATTGAATTGGACCAGCGTTATTTCCCGGAGAACAGCGTCAAAATTGTTGTGCTGAACTGCGAGCACCAAGGAAAGTATTGGAAGCATACTCACGGTTTCTTTGAATTCGTCTATATCGATAAGGGATTCTCCCTTCATTCCTACAACGGGAAAACCACCGTGCTGACGGCGGGCGATCTGTTCGCCATTTTCCCGGGCGATATCCATTCCTACAACAGCGTGTATCATACCAGTCTGTACAACTGCCTGTTTTATCTGGATGATCTGGGCGATCTGAAGGAGGAGATCCTCCGCCTGCCCGGTATCGACTGGAACCGGGGCGGCGAAAAAAATCCCCATCTGCCGCTCATCCGCGTTTCGCCGGCTGACCGTCACGATCTGGTCATGCTGCTGGAGCAGATGCGCTGGGAACGTCAGAACAAGGGAATCGGATGGGAGCTGAATCTCAAAAGTCTGCTGATCCGCTTTCTCATTATGTTCTCGCGAATGATCCAGAACAGCGCGGAAGAGGTCGCAGGCGATGACAGCCGGGGCTACTGCGGCTACATTTACAGCGCTCTGCAGTATGTGGAGGATCATTACCGGGAGGATATCAGCGGTAAGGATATTGCCGCGTATGCCGGGCTGTCGGCCGACTATCTGACCAAGCAGTTCAAGGCGGTCATGGCCATGACCCCCTCGGAGTATGTCCGGAAATTCCGCGTTGCCAAGGCGATCGATCTGCTCAAGACAACTGACCGATCCATTGCCGATATTGCCGCTGAAACCGGATTCGGGGATATCAGTCTGTTTTCACGGGTGTTCAAGCAGATCATCGGAATACCGCCTGTTGCCTTCCGTAAGGAGTAAAAACGCCGTATGACCGCAAAAATACAGAAAATACCGTAAATTTTCAAAAAATGTATTGACGGAACAAATCCGTATCGTGTATAATAATGACAGAAACAATCGGAGCCCGATAAACGGTAACCGAAATAAAGGAGATATTGCTATGATCCGCAAGAACAAGAAGAATTACGTCAAGCTGCCCGAATCCGAGCTGACCATCATGCAGCTGATCTGGGAACTGGATCGCAAGGGCGTAAAAGACATCAATGCCAAGACAATCGTGGATACCTATCCCCATGTGGTAGGCCATCTGGCGATCACAACGATTCTCACTCTCACCACCCGTCTGCAGGATAAGGGCTTTATCCGCCTGGAAAAGCACGGACGCTCCAACTGCGCCGTTGTACTGGCCGATGAAAACGAATACAAGCATCATGCGGCGGCGGATTTTGTTGCCACGGTGTTCAAGAACGATACGAGAGGCATGATCTGTGCACTCTACAGCGACGGTATCCTTTCGGATGAAGATATTGCGGATCTTCGTCGCGGGCTTGCCGCTGAGGACGCAGACAAATAAAGGAACAGGTCGGCATCATGCTGCACTTTGTTCTGACTCTTGCCGCTCTGTCAACTGTGTTTACTCTGACCGGCGGAGCAGCCCTCCTGCTTCGCCGGCGATTCCTCCGCGGCCGCGAGGGAATCATGTATCCGGTCTGGATCGTCATACTGATCCTGGCTGTTCTCCCGATCCGCATTCATGTACCGCCGGTTGTGCTGTTTGAAACAGCGGAAGCCGACTGTCCTTCGGATGCGGAAATCGAAGCGGTCAGCGAAAACTGGAACTGGATTGTCGCCCATCCCGACTACGGAAATTATGAACGGATTCAAAAGGCGCAATGGGAACGGGGGCATCATTCCGCTTCCCTGCAAATGTTTTGGCGGCGTATGAGCGCATCGGCCGAAAAATGGCTGGAGGTCGGTGCCTATCTGCTGTTTTCGGTATGGGTGATCGGTGCTGTTGGCCGTTTTGTACAGGCGAGCCTTGGATATTTCGGCGCAAAGCGCCTGCTTCTTACCGGCTCGCTTCCCTGTGTGGACGGGCGTGTCGGGCAAATCCTCGATGATTGCCGGAAAAAGCTGAAAATCCGCCGCCGGATTGTTCTCCGCCAGCTTTGTCCGTCCGTGGTATGCCCGCCCTGTGTCATTGGCTGTCTGCGCCCGGTTATCTGTATCGATGCCGGTGTCCTGCAGCTTTCGGACCGGGAGCTTGCCTGTGTTCTGACCCATGAGCTGAACCATATCCGCCGCGGCGATATGTTCTGCAAGCTTCTGGCGCTGTCAGCGACGAGCATTCATTGGTTCAACCCGATCGCAGGAAGGGTGCTGGGGTGCGTATACGAGGACTGTGAGCTGTCCTGCGATTATGGTGTCATCCGCGCGTTGGGCCGCGGGATCAGCGGTATGTATATGAATACCATCCTTGGATTTGCCGAGAGTTATTCAGCCTTTCAGCGTAAAAGCGGAGTATATTCGCTCAACGGCGGCCTCTTTATGAGCGTATCCAAAGGAGCGGCTTCCCTCAGGCGAAGATTTGAAAATCTGAAAAATTACCGGGAAAGTCGGTTGTGTGCGGTCATTCTTCCGGCTTTTATTGCCCTGTGTATTGTTTTGAACGGTGCGATGCTGTCTTCGTTTATGGAAGCTGCCAAGCCGCGCGGTACCGTTCCGGGACTACGCGCTTTTCTTCTGCTGGATGAAGGCGGACCGATTCTGACCCTGCCGGTGGAGGATATGATCCGAACCTATTACGGACTTTCGCCTCAGGAAACCATCACACCGGCTATGCTGGAAGGAATCGAAACGGTGACGGTTTCGATCAATACGGAGCTCGACGGCATCTGTGTGCTGGATTTTTCAGTCAACAGCGATGCCGCAATTGGTGCGGCTCTGCCGGCACTTGTATCTGCCGACCGGTTTGAAACGTTGATTCTTCCAAAGATCGGCGAAAGTGCGGAGGACGGCAGAAGGGTAAGCGCTGTGCGGAAGATGGCCGCCTTCTACGATCTGAAGAACCCGGACAGCCCCGACATCAGCGATCGGGAAAGGGAGAGCCTGCTGGCTACCCATCCGGATCTGGGACGGGTTGGCGCCTGCTATTTGCTGGACCCCGGAACCAGTCGTCGGGAGCGCTCTCTTTTGTACGGTTTCTTGCTGGAAGCCGGTCTTCTGCGGCCGCGCATTCCGGAATCGGATATGCTGGATGCTTCCTCGTTTGCCTATTTTCCAAATCTGCGCGAAGTGACCTTCGAGGGCATTATGCCGGTGAATTATACCTTCCCCGATACCGTGAAGGTGACATTGGGAACGGCCGGGTGAAGTGCGAAAATCGGAAAACTCGGCCCGGCCGCTTAGGCAGCCGGGCCGAGTTTGTGAACGGATATCGGTTTACAAATGAA
>JAZNKS010000104.1:0-11728 GCA_045578725.1 Candidatus Flemingiibacterium sp. | reverse complement strand
GGTGAAGTTGTCGGAGTATGGTATGCGGATGACACTTATCTGTACTACTGTATAGGCCTTGATAATTACCGGATTCCGCTGGATGCGCCGGATAAAGCCGAAAAGCTGTTCCGCGGGGGCTGGTACACCGCCGATCTTTCTGATGACGACTACATCTACGCCAACACTACCAGCAAAAACGGCGAATGCATCATCCGGATTTCATGGGAGGATTTCACCATCGAAACATTGGTTGACGGTTGGCTGTTTGATGATATAAAAGTAATGCGCTGTACCGACGAGTACATCTACTACCGTTCCGGTGAATGGATAGAAATTACAGGGTTTGAGCGCCGTGCTCCTATCGGTGACTTCTACCGCCTCCCCAAAGCAGGCGGCGAGCCGGAGCTGGTATTCGAGCTGACGGATGAATTCATCGCGAAATACATTCCCTACTACTTCATCGCCGACGGCAATTACATTTACTGTATCTGCCTCAAATATGACGAAGACGGACAGCAATATGTCCCGCTCTTCGCTTCCCGCGGCCGCGAAAACGGCCCGGAGCTGCTTCGCATCAACATTCTCACCAAGGAATATGACATCATCACGCCCTACAATCAGTAAAAACAAGCGGAGCCGCACTTCGGTGCGGCTCCTTTCCTTTATTTCTTCTTTTTATGCTCGTTTTCGCAGCCCCATGAGTGGCCCGTGCCATAATACCACCGCCCATAGCGGTAGCCGTAATGCGGCTCGTCCTCATCCGAGTCGCTGCATTGGCCGCCTGTACGGTGCCAATCGGTATCCGTATGGGAAGACCCCGATAACGCGAGAAGTCCCAGCAGGCCGCCGAAAAGGCAGCCCATATTCGATGAAGCTGCCGCCGCTTCGGGCTGCCGGTCCTCCCATTCGTCTTCTTCCCATTCGGCCTCCCCGGCAAGCTCGCCGTACGGATCGTCGGGATCGAATCCGCCGTACGCCGCCAGCTCCCGCCATACGGGCTCGCTCAGCTCGCCCTCCAGATTCTGAAAATCCTCCTCGGTGAAGACGGCTCCCAGCCGCATCGCCTTTTTTATCAGCGCATCCTGCAGCTCCCCGGCCGGCAGATTCAGAACCGTATCGACAATCTCCCAGCCCTCGCCGATCTCCTTCAGCGAGGCAATCCGGCGCCTGACGGTCGAATCCGCCAGCTCCGGATACGATTCGAGGAAATCTTCCCAGCTCATGGCCTCACGCAAAGCCGCGGACAACATCCACCACGCCGTCGATGGTCTTCAGACGGGCGACGATGGAATTGACGTGCGCGGTATTCTTACAGCTGATGGAGAGATTGAGAATCGAGGTATCGTCCGAGCATTTCTGCGAATTGATGGACTGAATCTGCACCCGCATATCGGCCAGCGTCAGCGAAACCTGGGCAAGCAGGCCGATCTTATCCGAGCAGTAGATCTGGATGAAGGCATCGTAAGCATCCTTGTCGCCGCCCGCGCTGACCTCCCAATGGGCGGTGACCCAGCGGTCGCGGTCCTCCTCGCGCATCATCGCCTGCTTGACATTCGGGCAGTCGGTCTTGTGAATCGACACGCCAAATCCCTTGGTGATGAAGCCGATGACGCTGTCGCCGGGAAGCGGATTGCAGCACTTGGCGAATTTGACCGCACAGCCGGCCTCGCCATCGATAACGATGCCGCCGGAAGAGGTGCGGCGGGTCGGCTTTTCGACCGTTTTCACCTGCGAAACATCGGTGATCGGTACCTCCGGTTCAACCTCCGCCGGAACAACCCGATCCAGCTCATCCTTGAGCTTGCCGGTCAGCTTGGTGACCGAAAGGCCGCCGTAACCGATCGTGTTGTACAGATCCTCCTCGGTCTTGATGCCGATCCGGACGGCCACATTTCCGGCGATCTCATGAAGCTGGGATTCGGTGAAGGCACGGCCGTATTTCTTCAGCTCCTTCTCCACCTCGGCCCGTCCCACAACGATATTCTCCGGCCGCTGTTCCTTCTTGAACCATTGGCGGATCTTGTTGCGGGCCTCGCCGGTCTTGACGATCTTCAGCCAGTCGCGGCTGGGGCCTCTGGATGCGCCGGAGGTGATGATCTCGACGATCTCGCCGTTCTTTGGGGAGGTGTCGATGGGGGCAATCGCGCCGTTGATCTTGGCGCCGACCATCTTGTTGCCGATGGCGGAATGGATGGCATAGGCGAAGTCGATCAGCGTAGCGCCCTGCGGCAGGACGATGACATCGCCCTTTGGCGTGAAGACGAAGGTTTCGTCATGGAACATATCAATCTTCAGCGTGCGCATGAATTCGTCGGGATCGCGCGCGCTGTCGGATTCGAGCAGGGTCGCCACCCACTGCAGCTTCTGATCGATGTCCTCCTTGCTGGCCGAGCCGGATTTGTACTTCCAATGGGCACAGATACCGTATTCGGCGACATGATGCATATCCCAGGTCCGGATCTGCACCTCAAAGGGGATGCCGCTCCGGCCGATGACCGTGGTATGCAGGGAGCGGTAGAGATTGGGCTTGGGGGTAGAAATATAATCCTTGAAGCGGCCGGGCACGGATTTGTACATCTCATGGATGATGCCCATGACGGTATAGCATTCCAGCTCGGTATCGACGATGATGCGGATAGCGTAGAAGTCATAGATCTCATCGAAGCTCTTGTTCTGATTGTACATCTTCTTATAGATCGAATAGGTTGACTTCACGCGGCCCTCCAGCGTGAATTTGATGCCGTACTCGCCGAGCTTGGCGGCCACGCTTTCCTTGGTTTTCTCAATAAAATCCTGATTGAGGCCGTATTTTTTGTCGATGTCCCGCTGAACCTCCTCAAAGCCGATGGGGTCCAGATACGAAAGCGCGAGCTTTTCCAGCTCCTGCTTGATTCTCTGCATACCGAGACGGTGCGCAAGCGGTGCATAGACGTGCATCGTTTCCAGCGCCGTCACCCGCCGCTTGTGCTCGGGCTTGGCATAGAGGGTGCGCATATTGTGCAGGCGGTCGCAGAGCTTGATGAAGATCACGCGGATATCCTTGGACATGGCAAGGAACATCTTCCGCAGATTCTCGATCTCCGCCTCTTCCTTATCCTCGATCTTCAGATCCACCAGCTTGGTCAGACCGTCCACCAGCATGGCGACCTCCTCGCCGAAATCGCGGGAGATCTGATGGCAGTCGATCTTGTCGGCGCAGTCCTCGACCGTATCGTGGAGCAGCGCGGCGCAGATGGAATCGGTATCCAGCTCCAGCCCGGCCACAATCTCGGCCACCGCAATCGGGTGGGAGATATACGGCTCGCCGCTGTTGCGGAACTGCCCGGCATGGAGCTCGGCCGCCCGCTCATAGGCGCCGAGGATCTTGGGAATATCGTATTTTTTGCCGGTCCGGACCAGCATCCGGATCAGGTCGGAGATCGGCTCGGGGATTTCCTGTTGTTTGAAGGCTTCGTCACTCATGTTTATTTCCCAGCTTCATTTGTTTGTAGATTTGCGAATCGTCAAGATTCATGCGCCGTGCGGCCGGCAGAAGGGTGACCCGTGTCCGCCCGCCCGAACGCTCCACGCGGACAAGCTGCAGCTCGGCCAGCACATCCAGCATCCGGCCGGAGGTTGCGGCATCCATTCCCGATGCGGCCGCCAGCGAAAAATCATCAAGCGGGGCATCGGTGCCGGTCCGCTTCAGGCTCAGATAGAGCCGCGCGAAGTCATCCCGCACCGGGATCGCAGCAGCATCGGCTGAAGCCGCTGCTGCCGATGCTGCTTCCGAGCGGCGGATATCCCGCACCAGCAGCTGAACGCTGGACCGGCCGCGGAATTCGTTGATGTCAAGATTGTAGACAAGATCGACCGTGTCGCCGACCCGACAGGGCAGCTCGGCGGTCGCCATGCCAAAGCAGAGGGCCGTCATCAGATAGGAGCCGCTCCGCACACTCAGCTTGGTATGCCGTCCGGCGGCCAGCGGCGTGATCTCGGCGATCGTCAGCCGATCGGTTTCAAAGACCGGCTGGGCGTTGGCAACGCCAAAGGGCTCCAGCAGATACAGCTCCTCGGCCAGCCGCATGGAAATCTCCCACGGCTGAAGGATCAGATCGATGTCCACCGTCCGTGTCAGCTCGCGGTCAGCCAGCATACCGGCTGCATAGGCATTGATTGCCCTGCGGAACTCACCGAGCTTTGCACGCTCGACCGACAGACCGGCGGCCAGCTCATGTCCGCCGTATTTGGTCAGCTGATCGGAGCAGGCGGCCAGCGCCTCCACCAGATTCAGCCCCTTTACGCTCCGGCCCGAGCCCTTGCCGGCACCGCCCTCCTCAATTCCTTCAAAGGATACGAGAATCGCAGGCAGATTATACCGTTCGGTCAGCCGCGAGCAGACGATGCCGATGACACCGTGATGCCAGTGATCGTCATCCAGCACGATCACATAATCGTCGGGATCGCACTGCTCGGCAATCTTGGCCATGGCCTGCTCAATGATGGTGTTCTCCTCGGCCTGACGGCGGCGGTTGATCTCACAGAGCTCGTTTGCCAGATGCGCGGCGCGTGCTTCATCCTTTGTGAGGAAGAGCTCGACGGCCATCCCGGCATTGGCAATCCGGCCGGCGGCATTGATCCGCGGCGCGAGGGTGAAGCCGACCAGCGAGGAGGTGATTTTCTTCTTGATGATCCAGCTGTCATCCGGCTCCTGCGTCATAACGCCGGAGGCCTGCATCAGGGCACGCAGACCCGGGCAGGACGGAACCTCCAGCTTTTTGAGGCCGTAGCTGACAATGATGCGGTTTTCGTCGATCAGCGGCATGACATCGGCAATCGTGCCGATGGATACAATATCCCCGAAGCGGGCGGCGGCTGTCTTTACGGCATCGTAGAGGGAGCCTCCCGTCAGGGATACCTCCAGCGCGCAGACCAGCTTGAAAGCCACGCCGACGCCGGCCAGTTCCTTGAAGGGATAGGGACAGTCGGGACGTCGGGGATTGACCACGGCTTCGGCAGGCGGAAGCTCACTCCGGCATTCGTGGTGGTCGGTGATGACGGTATCGAGGCCGAAGGCTTTGGCTGAGGCGATCTCCTCGATAGCGGTAATACCCGTATCGACGGTAATCATCAGGCTCACACCGTCGTCGGCAAAGCCGCGGAGGGCATCCCCATTGATGCCGTAGCCCTCGCCGATCCGGTTGGGGATGTAATAGCGCACCCGTTCGGTGTGCGAGGCCAGATAGGAATACAGGACCGTCACCGCCGTAACGCCGTCCACATCGTAGTCGCCATAGACGACAATGGATTCTCCCCCCTCCAGCGCACGGCGGATCCGCGAAACGGCGCGGTCCATATCGGCCATGAGAAAGGGATCGTGGAGCCGCTCGGTTTCCTTGGCAAGGAAACGGCGGGCGGTTTCGGCATCGGAAATTCCCCTTGCCTCCAGAAGGCGTGCGGTAGCAGGCAGCACCTGCAGGTCCTTGGCAAGCGTTGGGTTTTCCCTTGTATCGGCGACGCTCCATATTTTTTTCTTGGAAGCGTGATTCAGCATGATGCTCCTTTACAGAATTTCAACGATTTTCACATCCGTGCGGCCTGCGGCTTTTTTGTTGAAGACAAAGATGAGAAGAAGGAAGGCGGCCGCAAATCCGGCCAGCGATCCGACATACGGCAGGGCGGGATGAATGCCCGCCAGAAAAGCCTGAAACAGGAAATACGCGGCCGATCCGAATGCCAGCGGAAGCAGGAAGATCAGCGCGGCATAAAGAAGCACGGTGGAGGATTCGGTTTCGACGATGACCCGGTCGCCGATGGCTGCACCGATGGCATTGTCCGCCTTTGCCTGCGCCTTTCGGCCGTCGCCGAAGCTTACACAGGCTGAGCAGCCCTCGGCCTTGGCATGACACCCCTCGCAGGCCGAGGTCCGGGAAACCTCCACTATGGCGGTCCGGGATGATTCATCGGCCTCGATGACAAGTGCGGTCTGGCGCATGGAATCCTCTCCTTTTGCAAAAAACGGAAATCCGTTTCTTAAAATTGATGTGTACCTTATATTATATCACAAATCCGGCGCGTTGTCCATAGGCTATGGCGAGAAACTTTTGGTTTTTGTTTCTTTTGAAGAAAAAAGAGGCGCCGCACGGGGATGGCACCTCTTTTTGCAGTAATTTCGGTTATTTTGCCTCGACCAGACGGGCATACTCGCCGCCAAGCGCCGTCAGCTCATCGTGTGTACCGTATTCGGTGATCCGTCCATCCTTCAGATAATAGATCACATCGCTCTGCCGGATCGTGGACAGTCGGTGGGCGATGTAGATCGATGTACGCCCGGCGGATGCGGCTTCGATGGCTTTCTGGACCCGGCGTTCGGTTTCGGTATCGATGTGCGCCGTGGCCTCATCGAGGATCAGCACACCCGGCTCGGAGGCAATCGCACGGGCAAAGGAGAGCAGCTGGCGCTCGCCGGTAGAGAAATTGAGCCCCTGCTCGCTGACCCGGACGTCCAGACCGTCCACCCCCTCGGCCTCGCCGCGGGAATCGGTGCAGTCAGCGGCATCGGCCAGACGGAGCGCCTCATGAAGCTCCGCATCGCTTCGGCCCATGCCCATATCGATGTTCTCGCGTACGGTTCCCGTGAAGAGGAAGACATCCTGCAGAACCACGGCGATTCCGCCGCGCAGGGCCTGCAGATTCCAGTCGCGCACATCCACGCCGTCCACTAAAATCGCGCCCCGCGCAATCTCGTAATTGCGGGTAATCAGATGGATGATCGTGGATTTGCCGGCGCCGGTGGCACCGACGAAGGCGGCCTTCGCCCCCTTCGGGATTTTGAAGGAAATTCCCTTCAGCACCCAGTTTTCTTCCTTATAGGCAAACCAGACATCGCGGAATTCGATCTCGCCGTTCACATCGCCCACATAGCCGCCCTCACGGCTCTCGCCCTCCTCATCGATCAGCTCATAAATCCGGTCGGTGGAAACAAAGGCGGACTGGACGGTGGTGTACTTCTCGGCCAGATCGTTGATCGGATTGAAGAACTGCTTGACATAGTTTGTGAAGGCGTAGAGGATGCCGACCTCCAGCACCCCGCCGGCAATCCGGTTGAAGCTGTAGGACACCAGAAGCGCGATGATCAGCGTGTTGATCAGCTCCATGGACGGGCGCAGGATGGTATTGAGGAAGACCTGTGTCATTGTGCCCTTGAAGTAGCGCTGATTGAGCACCCGGAATTCACGCAGCTTGGCGCGGCCGCCGTTGAAGACCTGAATGATCCGCATTCCCTGGATGTTTTCCGCGAAGAAGCCGTTGATCTGTCCGGTCACCAGCTTGATGAACTTGAAGTTTTCCTTGATGATCCGCTTGATGGAAAAGCTGATCAGCGCGATCAGCGGGATGGCAATGAAGGAAAGCAGGGCCAGTCGGACATCCAGCGCCAGCATCACACCGATGATACCGATCAGCAGGAAAATATCGCGGAAGAGATTGAGAAAGACGTCCGAATAGAATTCGTTGATGGTTTCGATATCGTTGGTGGAGCGGGTAATCAGCCGCCCGGTGCCGTATTTATCGAGGGTTTTGATCGGCAGGCTCTGGATTTTATTGAAGACCCGCGCGCGCATCGTGTTGAGGATGTTCTGCGAAATCCGCGCGATCGTCCGCGCCTGCAATACAGAGAAGACCGCACCGAGCACAACCAGCAGAAAATAGCCGATGCCAAGGCCCGTGACGGAATAGAGTCCCTGCTGTTCCTTGCCGGCCGTAATAAAATCGTCGATGACAATGGCGGCGGCCAGCGGCTTTAAGAGCTCGGCGGCATTGATGAGCAGCACCAGCAGCGCACAGAGAAGCATCGGGCGCCAATACGGCCGCATCATAGAAGCCAGCCGCAGAAGATTGGAGCGCTTGTTCAGCTTTTTGAATTCCGCGCGCACATCCTCTTTTTTCGGAGAATTATTCATCGCACTCGCCCTCCTCCTTCTGCTTGTTCCATGTCCGGGCATAGCCGCCCCTCAGAGCCAGAAGCTCCTCGTGCGTGCCGGATTCGGCAATCCGCCCGTCCTCAAGATACAGAATCGTATCGCAGTGCTCCAGCACCGAAAGCCGGTGGCTGACGATGATGACGGTGGTATCCTTCCCCGTCCGCTCCCGGTCAAGGCCTAAATTTTCGATCAGCCGCTTTTCGGTGATGTTGTCCACCGCCGAGAGGGTATCGTCGAGCAGTAAGAGCTTTGGCTCGCGGTAGAGGGCGCGGGCAAGCGATACCCGCTGCTTCTGGCCGCCCGAAAGATGGGTGCCCCGCTCGCCGACCTCGGTTTCCCAGGCCTCGGGAAAGCTTTCGATCTCCCGATCGATGCAGGCGATCCGGGCGCATTCCCGGATTTTCTCCTGATCGGCCTCCTCCTCGCCCTCAACCAGTCCGAAGGCGATATTATCGGCAATGCTCGCCGAGAACAAAAAGCCGTCCTGCGGCACCCAGCCGAGCTGACTGCGCAGAGTGAGCGCCGGGATTTCCCTTACATCCCGTCCGCTGATAAAGAGCTGGCCCGGCTCGGCATTTCTGAGCTTTGCCAGCATGGCAAGCAGCGTGGTCTTGCCGCATCCGGTCGGGCCTGCGATGCCGAGCGTTCCGCCGGCCTTCACCTTGAAGGAGATGCCCTTCAGCGCATCCTCGGCGGCACCGGGATAGCGGTAGGTCAGATCTCTCGCCTCGATGTACGGCTGGAAATCCTCGATCATCCGCTTGTTGAGGGTATTCTCCTTTTCGGGAATCGACGGCTCCTTAAAGATGGCATTCAGCCGCTTGTAGGAGGCAAGGCCGCGCTGAACCCGATTGAGAATCATACCGAGCTGGGTCACCGGCTGCTGAACCAGAATCAGATAGCCGAGGAAGGTGACCAGCGTGCCCGAGCCCATCTGCCCGTTTATCACGGCATTGCCGCCGATAATCAGCGCAATGGCGTAGGACAGACCAAAGGAAACCGTGACCGCGGGATGAATCAGCGACGAGGTTTCGGCCAGCTTTACATTGGCATCCCGCATCTCATCGGAGATTGTATCGAACTGCTTTTCGCGGACGGATTCACGGGCGAAGGCCTTGATCACGCGGATGCCGGAAATGGATTCGTTGACAAAGCCGGAAAGGCCGGAAAAGAGGCTCTGCACCTTACCAAACCGCTTCTGCACCCGATTGCCGAGGTAAACCACCGCACCGGCCGCAAACGGCACGGGTGCCAGCGCCAGCAGGGTCATGGTAAGATCCGCCTCGCGGATCATGCCGAAGACGGAGAGCGCGGCGATGGTGATGCTGTTGAAGCTCATGGCCAGCACAGGGCCGAAGGTCATGCGCACCGCACCGACATCGTTGATGGCATAGGCCATCAGATCGCCGGAGGTGTATTTGCCGAAGAAATCGATCGGCAGGCTCTGGAGCTTGACATAGAGCTTTTCCCGGAGGAAGACCTCCATCTTCCGGGCGGCACCGATGATGAACAGCCGCCAGATAAAGCGAGCGGCAAAGACCGCCAGCCCGATCAGCGCGATGATGCCCGCCTGCCGGAGAACCGCCGACCAATCGGGGGACGGAACAGAAAGCAGATCAATTGCATCGCCGAGCGCTACGGGAGCTTTGGTCTGAACGTAGGAATTGAGGGCTAAAAACAAAAACCCGGGCAGATACAGCCAGCCGTATCTGCGGAAGAATTCGCCGATTGCCACAGTTTCCCCTCCTATGCTTGCAGATTATGTATTTATTTTATTATTATAGCACAGTTTTCCGGGGATTGCAAGTCGAATTTTCGCCCCGATTCCCCGCCTTTCGGCGAAATCCGTCCAATGATTGGGGTAATAAAATATTCTGCGGTTCTGCTGTCCGGCAAAGCCGCATAGAATGGATCGAAAGGGAGGTGGATCGATGACGGTAAAGCGATTGGAGCGGGGCGGAATTCCCATGCTCACCGTCCGGTTCTGTGCGGATGGCGCCCTGCCGGACGGGGCGGCGGAAATCTTTCATGATGCCGCCGACGAGCTGCTCCGGATCTGCCGTGAGGAGCTGTTTCATCTGGCCGCCGCGGAATATGACAGCCTGCCCGCCGGGCGTGCCCGATGGCGATGGCGCGGCTGGCTCGCTTCCCTCTCGGCCGGGAACGCAGGGACGGCCGGTGAGGATGGCGGCATCCGGATCGACTGGGCGCTGACGGTATCGGATGCGGGCGGTGAGATTCTCGTGCGGCGCTGGACGGAAATCTGGCAGGACGGTTTACTCAAAAAAACCGGCTGGCCCCGATAGTGCCGAAAAATTCACAGACTGTTTCTTGACAGATACCCGCAAATGGGGTACAATAGAATCGGAAAATAAATTTCATGAAAGGAAGTATTCACAATGGCAAATCGCATCATCCTCAACGAAACCTCCTATTTCGGAGCCGGCTCCCGCGAGAATATCGCGCTGGAAGCAAAAAAGCGGGGCTATAAGAAGGCCCTTCTCGTCACCGATAAGGATCTGATGAAATTCGGCGTCACCAAAAAGGTCACCGAGGTTCTGGATAAAGAGGGCCTGGCCTATGAAATTCTCGACGACGTCAAGGCAAATCCCACCATCGAAAACGTTCAGAACGGCGTGGCCCGCTTCAAGGCGGCCGGTGCCGATTATCTGATCGCCGTCGGCGGCGGCTCGGTCATGGATACTGCCAAGGCCATCGGCATCATCATCAACAATCCCGAATTCGCCGATGTCCGCTCGCTGGAGGGCGTGGCTGACACGAAGAAGAAGTGTGTTGATATCATCGCCGCTCCCACCACCGCCGGTACTGCGGCGGAAGTTACGATCAACTATGTTATCACCGATGTGGAAAAGAAGCGCAAGTTCGTCTGCGTGGATCCCCACGATATCCCGATTGTCGCTGTCATCGACTCCGATCTGATGGCTTCGATGCCCAAGGGCCTGACCGCCGCAACCGGTATGGACGCGCTGACCCACGCCATTGAGGGCTACATCACCGCCGGTGCCTGGGAAATGAGCGATATGTTCGAGCTGAAGGCCATTGAGATCATCGCGAAGAATCTGCGTGCCGCCGTCAACGGCGATCCCGCAGGCCGTGAGGGCATGGCGCTCGGTCAGTATGTCGCCGGCATGGGCTTCTCGAATGTCGATCTTGGCATCGTTCACTCGATGGCTCATCCGCTGGGCGCTCTGTACGATACCCCCCACGGCGTTGCCAATGCCATCCTGCTCCCCACCGTCATGGAATACAATGCCGATGCCAGCGGTGACAAGTACCGCGATATCGCAAAGGCAAAGGGCGTTGCCTCCACCGAAGGAATGTCCGTTGAGGAAGCCCGCAGAGCCGCTGTCGATGCGGTCCGCCGTCTGTCCGCCGATGTCGGCATCCCGGCCCGCCTCTCGGATGTCGGCGTGAAGGAGGAGGACATCGATTTCCTTGCCGATTCCGCCATGGCCGATGCCTGCACCCCCGGCAATCCGAAGGTTCCGTCCAAGGCCGACATCGTCGCGCTCTACAAGTCGATCCTGTAAGAGGAAATGACAAGAAAGCGCTGCTGCGCAGGCGCTTTCGCGCCCGGTGCTTTCGCGCCCGGTGCTTTCGCGCCCGGTGCTTTCGCGCCCGAATACATCGGTTTTTGTGTGCAAAGCACACAAAAATGGAACCCTGAATGGGTTCCAAGATGTATTTGCTGGGGGCTGTTGCATGGAAATGCAACAGCCCCCTTCTTTTTTATTATTTGCCGGCCAGCTCCGCCTTGCGCTTGT
>JAZNKS010000103.1:0-57283 GCA_045578725.1 Candidatus Flemingiibacterium sp. | reverse complement strand
GGGGGGAGAGAAGATCGCCGTCCAGCTCAATGGAGAGGGTGACGGGGCGATCGACGGTGAAGCTGATTTTTCCGTCCTTCACATCGGGATGGATGCCGGCGGAAAGCGGGCGGATTTTTACATTTTCAAATGGGGCATCGGGGATGACCGTGAATTCGACGGAACCCTCGCCGGTAAGGATGGCGAAAGCCATCTGATCGGCGATATGCTTGTAGATTTCACCGCCGTAGGTTTTGATGTCATAGGCACGGCAGGGCCATTGATGAACCGTGAGCGGTTTATTGTCGGCAAGTAGCTGATAATGCATCATGGGGATGGATCCTTTCTTGAATGAAATAGGGAAGGGAGGCGCGTCCTTGCTGTGAGGTTTGCGGTAAGCCGGGACGGAATCGAGACCTGCATCCGCCGGCCGGAGCCGGCGGCGGCAAGGACGTTTTTGCGAGTGCGGATTTGTTTGTTCAGCGCGTCCTTGCTGTGAGGTTTTCACCCATCAAACGTACCATACAAACACAGCACCCGGTGGGTGCTGTGTTTGTATGGTGCGCCTGACAGGAATCGAACCTGCACGGTATTCCCACCAGATCCTAAGTCTGGCGCGTCTGCCAGTTCCGCCACAGGCGCTGGTGATTTGACATGGAACGATTCTATTATATCACAGGAAAAAGATTTTGTCAAGGTATTGATTTTTTATCCGTAAAGTTGTAAAATATAGGGGGAGCTTTGGCTCCGACTGTTTACTGCAAGGATTGATTCTGCCGATGAAACGATTTCTCTGTCTTCTGCTCCTGCTCATGGCGCTGTCAGGATGCGCGGGCGGCCGTCTGCCCGACGGCACGCAGGCACAGCTTCCGATTCTCATGTGCCATCATGTGGCCGACACCGGCGACGGAAGCGTGACCGTATCCGAGGCCCGCTTTGAGGAGCATCTGGCCTGGCTTGCGGCGGAGGGTTGGGTATCGGTGGATGCGGATGCTCTTATCGCGTTTGTGCAGGATGGCGAACCGCTTCCCGACAAGGCTGTCTTTATCGTCTTCGATGACGGGTACGAATCTAATCTTACGCGCGCGCTGCCGCTTCTTGAGCGCTACGATGCCCGCGCCGCGATCTGCGTGATCGGCTGCAGCATCGGAAAAGATACCTACAAGGACACCTCCTATACGATGCATCCGCATTTCGGCTGGGACGGTGCCCGTGCGCTGCTGGCCTCCGGCCGGATCACGATCGGGCATCACACCTGGGATATGCACGCGCATCTGCCTTATGAGGCCGATCCGGATACGGCGCGGCCCGATGTGCTGAAAAAAGAAAACGAGAGCGAGGAGGCGTACCGCGCCGCGCTGACAGCCGACTACAACCGGCTGGCCGATGAAATGGAGCGGGAGCTTGGCTTCCGACCGACCGTATTCGCCTATCCGGGCGGACGGTATGATGCGCTTGCCGAGTCCGTGATCCGCGAGGCCGGTGCGCTCATCACGCTGACCACCGATGTCGGTATGAACACGCTGACGGTCGGGGATGAGGACAGCCTTCATCTTCTCAAACGCTGGAATATCAATGACGAAACCGATCTTGCCGCGCTGGAGGCGTATCTGCGCGGTGAAAACCCCGAGGAGGGAAACAAATGAAAGCATTAGTATTATCCATTACGGCGGGACAGGGGCACAATTCTACCGCCAAGGCCCTCTGTGCCTATCTGAAAAGCATCGGCTGTGAGGCCGAGATGCTGGATACCTTCAAATACATCCATCCGGTGCTGGGCGAAACGGTATCGGAGGGTTATCTTCTGATGGCCAGCAAGGCCAAGCTCGTCTACAAGGGCGGTTACCGTCTGGCCGAGAAGCGGAAGAAATCGAAAAGCGAGGCCTCGCCGACCCGTATGACGGGCAAGCTGATGAGCGTCAAGCTGCTCCGCTACATCAACGATTACGATCCGGATGTCATTATCTGTACCCATATTTTCGCCGGCATCATTCTGGACAGCCTGAAGAAGAAGCAGGCCATCCGCGCCAAGACCATCGGCATTCTGACCGATTTTGCCTTCCATCCGTACTGGGAGGAGGGCGTGAATCTTGATTATGTGGTTACGCCGAACGAGCGCCTGCAGGCACAGGCCCGCAAAAAGGGCTTCCGCGATGAGCAGATTCTCCCCTTCGGCATCCCGATCCATCCGAAGTTTGCCGGATCGGTTTCCGCCGCCGAGGCGCGTGCCGAGCTGGGGCTGGCGATTGACAAGCCGACGGTGCTTCTGATGAGCGGAAGCATGGGATACGGCAACATCGAAGAAACGGTCACGGCGCTGGATTCGGTGGAGCTGGATTTTCAGCTGATCACCGTCTGCGGAAGCAATGCCGAGGCCAAGGCAAAGATTGACAGCATGAAGACAAAAAAGCGGATTCTCAATCTCGGCTTTGTTGACAATGTGGACCGGCTGATGGATGCCTCCGACTGCATCATCTCAAAGCCCGGCGGCCTTACGACCTCCGAGGCGATGGCCAAGGGTTTGCCGATGATTATCGTCAATCCGATTCCCGGGCAGGAGGACCGCAATGTGACCTTCCTGACCAACAACGGCGCGGCGATGGCGGTCAGCTCGACGATGCCGATTGATGAGGTGATCTGGCAGCTCTTCTCGGATCCCCGCCGCACGGCCAATATGCGGGAGGCGATTGCGCTGATTGCCAAGCCGAATTCGACCCGCGACATCTGCGAGTTTGCGAAATCCATCTGCGAGGACGGAGAAAAAGAATGACATCCTATGAGAAAATGAAGTCCGAACAATAACAAAAGAAAAATGCTCTTGCCCGACCGGCGGGAGCATTTTCAGAATCGATTGGGGGAAAGAAAAATGCAGAAAATTCAACTTGCCAACACCGAACTGACGGTATCCGAAATCTGCCTTGGCGCGGATGTTTTCGGTTCAAAGCACAATGAGGAAACATCCTTTGCCATGCTCGATCTCTTTGTGGAGAGCGGCGGCAATTTTGTGGACACCGCCAATCTGTATGCCCGCGACTGGTCGGCCGGCATCAGCCGGAGCGAGGAAATGCTCGCAAAATATCTGCGCGCGCGGCCGGGGACCGAGCTTGTGATCGCCACCAAGGGCGGCCATCCGATGCCCGCCTCCATGCACACATCCCGGCTGACGAAGGCGGAGGTGGAGAAGGATCTCGATGAGAGCCTTCGCACGCTGGGGCTTGACTGCATCGATTTTTACTGGCTCCACCGGGACGATCCCGCACAGCCGATTGAGGCGATTGTCGATCTGCTGGAGTCCTTTGTAAGAGCCGGCAAGATCCGGTATTACGGCGGATCCAATTACACCGTCGAGCGGATGAAGCAGGCAAAGGCTTATGCCGATGCCGCCGGTCTGCAGGGCTTTGCGGGCCTGTCCAATATGTGGTCGCCGGCCGTGCAGAATCCCGATTGTCCGCTGTCAAAGGATGACACGCTGGTTCGGTTGGAGAATGCGGATCTTGCTGCGCTGGCCCAGCTCGGCCTCACGCTGATTCCCTACAGCTCGACGGCCAAGGGCTGGTTTGCCAAAACGGCGGCCGGCAATTCCAACGAGCGGCTGGATGCCATATACAAGAATGAAGAGAATCTCGCGCTTCTTGACCGGCTTTCCGAGGCCGCCGCGCTGGATCGGATTCCGATTCAGACCGCTCTGCTGATCTATATGCGAAGCCTTGGCGATTTTGAAGGCCTGCCGATTATTCCGATCACCTCCTGCAGCACGCTGGATCAGCTCTGCGAGGTGCTGAAGGTATAAGAAAAATGCCGGATATCCTGTTGTTTGCTCTGAATTCCTCCTATTCGCACACCAGTCCCGCTGTCCGGTGCCTGAAAAAAAGCCTGATCGCGGCGGGCTTTGATGCGGATTTTCTGGAATTCAATCTGAAGGATCGCCGGGAGCGGATGCTTGGCGCGCTGATGAAATCCGAGGCCTCGCTTTTTGGCTTTTCGGCGTACATCTGGAATATCCGGGAGCTTCTTTCGCTGGCGGCGGATCTGGAACGTCTGCGCCCGGATGCGCACATCTTCTTCGGCGGTCCGGAGGTGTCCTTTGACACCGATGAGCTTCTTGGGAAGAATCCGTTCATCGATACGATCATCACGGGCGAGGGCGAGGAGGCGGTTGTACGGCTGGCCTCGCTCCATGCCCGTGGGGAGGCTCTTCCGCGCGTGATCGAGGGCGGGATTTATGAGGCTTTCCCGGAGCAGGGGAATATTTACCGCTCCGATGAAAAGCTGGGCGGGCGGATGATTTACTATGAATCTTCGCGCGGCTGTCCCTTCCGGTGCGCCTACTGTCTGTCCGGAGCCGCCGGCCCGGTTCGCGCCAAGAGCGCCGAACGCACTCTCGCGGAGCTTTCCGAGCTTGCCGCGATGCCCGGAATCCGGGTCATCAAATTTGTCGATCGCACCTTTAATTTTGATCGGGAGCGGGCAAAGGCGATCTGGCGGGGCCTTCTGGAATCGGATTACCCCCATTGCTGTCATTTTGAAATCTGCGCCGAGCTGCTGGATGAGGAGAGCTTTGAGCTGCTGCGCCGCTTCAGACCCGGCCGCGTTCAGCTGGAGATCGGCGTGCAGTCAACCGATGAAGCGGTGCTTTGGCGGGTCGGGCGCCAGTCGGATACGACGAAGCTGATTTCGGCCATCCGCCGCCTGACCTCCTTTGGCAATATGCACATCCATGCCGATCTGATTGCCGGGCTTCCGGGTGAGGATTTTGCCGGTTTCGGGCGCTCCTTTGATGCGCTGTGGGGGAGCTGTCATATGCTGCAGCTGGGCTTTCTGAAGCTTCTGCGCGGCTCGGCCCTCCGCTCACGAGCCGGGACATTCGGATGTGTATACTCCGCCGATCCGCCCTACACGGTGCTGAAAACCGATTGCCTTTCCTTTGAGGAGCTTGAGCGGCTTCACCGGCTGGATGGCTTTCTCGACCGCTTCGGCGGCGGGGCGTATGCCCGCGGCATGGCGATTTTAGCCGGTCGGGGATCTCCCTTTGCCGTCTTCACTTCACTTGCCGATGCCCTTGATGCACAGGGGCTTCGAACGGAGGCGCTGGCACCGGCACCTTCCTATGAGGCGCTGTACCGGCTTTCCGGCGGCGGGGAGGCGCTTGGACGTGCCCTGCTGCTGGATTTTCTGACCCATCAGAAGGGCGCACCGCCCGAAGCGCTGGACCCTTTTCTTGGACGCACGGATCGGGACAGCGCAAGGGATGCGGCCCGCGCGTTCCGGGATTTTGCCGCAGATAATGGGATCGAATGCTTTCCGCCGGCCTTTGAGGTGCGTGTGGGGACGGATGGCGGGATGATTATCTGCGACCGCCGCTTCGGCCGGGCTTTCCGCAAGAGCAAGGAAACGTTGGAAGAAATATGAAAGTATCGTAAGGAGTTACCGTTATGTCAAATTATTACAGCGGCCGAGGCGGCCGCTATATCCGCCATGCTTTTCCGATGCATCTTCTGATGGAGGATTTCGATCCGGTCAACCGTTATATTGTGCCGATCAATGAACGGAGCTTCTGGGATGCGGTTTCGGATGAGCTGAAGGCGCATTACATCGGCAAGGCGCAGAAGTATCGGGATTATGTTTGGAAAACCGTGCCGGTCTGTGAAACCTATCTGTCCTTCTTTGAGGGCAAGCCGCGCACAGCGGAGGCTGCGAATTACGAAAAGCAGGATGCGCTGGCCGCGCTGATTCTCGGCGAATGTCTGGAAAACGAGGGCCGTTTCCTGCGCCCGATCGTGAATGGCATTTTCTCTATCTGTGAGCAGACAACCTGGGCGGTAGCCGCGCATTTCATGGCCTGCGGTGAAAACAAGGAAACGCTTCCCGATCCCGACGATCCGGTACTCGATCTTGCCGCTCCCCGTGCAGGAACGGTACTGGCTATGGCCTACGGAATGCTCGGCACGAAGCTGGATGAAATATCGCCGGTTATCCGCCGCCGGATCCGCCGGGAGATCGAAGGGCGCCTGCTGGATCCGTATCTTGCCCGGGACGATTACTGGTGGATGGGCTTCCATATGGACCGTACCTTCTGGAGCCCGAACAACTGGTGCTCCTCGGTGAATGCCAGAATCCTTTACTGTGCTCTTGCGCTGGATATCGAACGGAAAAAGGCCTACAAAATTGTTGACCGTGCCATTGACAGCCTGGATACACTGGTGGATGCCTATCCCGATGACGGTGCCTGCGACGAGGGACCCGCCTACTGGTTCGGCGCGGTGATGGAACTTTTCTATGCGCTGGCGATGCTCCACCGTGTCATGGGGGAAAAGAGCCGGATCTGGGAAAACCCAAAGATCCGTGCGATGGCACAGTACATTCTGCATATGCGGATTGATCGGAATATCTATGCCTCGGTTTCCGATTCCCACCCGGTTATGAAGCCGGATATGAGCCGTCTGCTGGATATCCGGAGCATTGGAGATATGTTTGGCGATGAGCGATTCATCCGCGAGGCGGATGCGCTCTATGCGATGGCTGAACGGGAGGAGCGTCCCCAATTCGGCGGCGCCTTCGGCTGGTACTATGATCTGCTTTATGCCGGAAAGTGGGGAAAGTCCGCAGGGAAATCCGACGGCATCCGGAAATGCTGGATGCCCGGCGTGCAGATTATGGCATCCCATGAGTGCGCCGATACCGGAAGAGGCCTATATCTGATGATAAAGGGCGGTCATAATCACGAAAGCCATAACCATAACGATATCGGCGGATTCATCCTTTATAAGGACGGAAAGCCGGTTGCCGTGGATGCGGGAATCGGCACCTATTCGCGCACAACCTTCGGCGAGCACCGGTATGAAAACTGGTGGGCAAACGGTCTGCACCACAGTATTCCTGTGATCGGAGGCGCGTGCCAGCGGGAGGGGGGCCAGTATTACGCCGGGAACGCGGTCTGTACCCTCGGCGAAGAAGCGGATGTCTTGTCGCTGGAGCTGAAAAACGCCTATCCCAACGCGGATGCGATCCGCACGCTGATACGGACGGCAAAACTTGACCGTACCGCATCGGCGATCACGATTGAGGATGCCTATGAATTCACGGTTCCGATGACATTTGAGAGCCGGATTCTTCTTCAGCATGAGCCGGTGATGACCGAAGACGGCTTCATCAGCGGCGGATGCCGCTTTACGGTGGATTCATCCGCTTTGTACACCGTTTCCGTCAAGCAAATTGATATCGACGATCCGGTGTTTATTGAGGGTTGGGGCGAAAGGCTCTGGCTTGTGATCCTTGCCTGGCCGGCATCGGAAAAGGGAGAGGTTACAATAACCGCCCGATAAGCAGATGGCCCCTGCCATCCATCCTTGCGGATGAAGGCAGGGGCAAATTTTATCGGAAATCGAAGCGCTCGCCGGTCACATTCAGGCGAATCTTGCCGCCGAACAGCTCGGCAATCCGCGCATCGAATTCATCGAAGCGGGTGGCTTTGATGGCCAGCGCGAGGGTCACATTGCCGCCGAAATCGCTGGAATCTGTGAGGATTCCGTAACGGGGAAGCTCATATTCGATTTTCTGATAGGCCGCGTAATCGCAGATGAGCGTGAATTCCCGATATTCCTCATAAGTGACGATATGGGCCGCCTCGAGCGCGATTTTGGCGCCGTTTGCATAGGCACGGACGAGTCCGCCGGCTCCGAGCAGGATGCCGCCGAAATAGCGGGTCACGACGACACAGCAGTCATCGACCCCGCTTTTTTTGATGACATCGAGGATGGGAACGCCGGCCGTGCCCTGCGGCTCGCTGTCATCCGAATAGCGGGCGATGCCGCCGCCGCGGAGCTGATAGGCGAAGCAGTTGTGCTTGGCATCCGCGTGCTTATGACGGATTTTGGCGATGAAGGCGAGGGCTTCCTCCTCGGTTTTTACCGGGCAGGCATAGCCGATGAAGACCGATTTCTTCTCGGTGAATTCGGCTGAAGCCTCCTTTTCCAGCGTGGTATAGAGCTTCGGTGCTTCGGGGGCGGCTTCCGCGATTTTAGTATTCTTCTTCGCCATCGTCCACCTCGTCATGATCCTTCACGCGGTATTTATCGAACTGGCCGCGGGTCTTGCCATCCACCGTGGCGCGCACGGTGACATATTCGCTGCCGTAATCGATGTCGAGAATCTTCGCCGCCGCATAGAGCCGGTTGACGGCACCCTGCTCGGCGTGGGGGATGAGGAAGGTTTCGTCGGTTTTGCCATCCAGCACCATGGCTTCCAGCCGGGCAACCAGCTCCTCCAGACCCTCGCCGGTCAGCGCGGACACGGCGACGGCATTCCGATCGGAAAGCGTGATGTGATCAAAATCCCCGGCCGCATCGCATTTGTTGCAGACATAGAGAGTCGGCTTGCCCGAGGCACCAAGATCGGCGAGCAGGGATTCGGTGACGGCCAGCTGGCTCATGGCCTCCGGATCGGAGGCATCCAGCAGGATGATCAGAATATCGGCCCAGGCGGCCTCCTCCAGCGTGGAACGGAAGGCCTTGATCAGGTGGTGGGGCAGATTGCGGATAAAGCCGACGGTGTCGGTCAGCAGGATTTCCACGCCGCAGGGAAGGGCGAACTTCCGGGTTGTGGGATCGAGGGTGGCAAACAGCTTGTCCTCGGCAAGAATTCCCGCATCGGTCAGCTTATTGAGCAGCGTCGATTTGCCGGCGTTGGTATAGCCGACGATCGAAACCTTGGTGATACCCGAACGCTCGCGGGCCTTGCGCTGGGTCTGACGGTTGCGCTCCAGATCCTCCAGCTCCGCCTCCAGAAGCTCGGCGCGGTGCTTCAGATGCCGGCGGTCGGTTTCCAGCTTGGATTCACCGGGGCCGCGGGTGCCGATGCCGCCGCCGAGCCGCGAGAGCTCATTGCCCTTGCCGATGAGGCGGGGCGCGGTGTATTTCAGCTGGGCTAATTCGACCTGCAGCTTTCCCTCGCGCGAGGTGGCGTGCAGGGCGAAGATATCGAGAATCAGCATCGAGCGGTCGAGGACACGGACATCGTCGGCCAGCCCGTCCTCGATATTCTTGATCTGCGCCGGAGAAAGCTCGGTGTCGAAGATCACCAGCTTGATATCGTTGGCGCGGCAGAGCTCGTCCAGCTCGATCAGCTTGCCGCTTCCGATGCAGGTTTTGCCATTCGGATGCTCCAGCGCCTGCACCATCCGGGCAAAGACACTTCCGCCGGCCGTTTCCAGCAGGCGCTCCAGCTCATCCAGCGAGATCTGACATTCGCCGTCCTTCATTTTATCGGTGTCCACCGCCACGAGGACGGCACGTTCAAAAGATTCCATATATTTCCTCCCTGGATAAATAAAAACCCGAAGCTTAACGCTCCGGGTTCCCGATTCGCACAAAAAACGGCAATTACTTGCTCATTTCCAGACGCTTCTTGAACTTGTCTACGCGGCCGCCTGCATCAACAAGCTTCTGCTTGCCGGTGAAGAACGGGTGGCACTTCGAGCAGATTTCAACTCTCATATCGCCCTTGGTAGACTTGGTTACAACGGTTTCGCCGCAAGCGCACTTAATTGTAACTTCCTTATACTCGGGATGGATTCCTTCCTTCATGATAAACACCTCTCACTTTGTATTTGCATGGATTTTGCCATGCAGGTTTGTATCAATCAACTGTTATATTATAGCACAGGATACCGATGATTGCAAGACTTTTTCTGTAAGTTCACGAAAAATTCACAATCAAAGCATCGATCCGCGGTAGACACGGGGAATCCGCGGCGACACGGCGCAGAGAAGCTCATATCCGATGGTTCCCATGGCCGCACCAAGATAGTCGGCGCGGATCTCCTCCTCACCGCCGATCAGTACGGCAACACCGCCGACAGCGGCATCGGGGATGTCGGTGACATCGACCATCATCTGATCCATGCAGACCCGGCCGAGGATCGGGGCGGGACGGCCGCCGATGAGAACCGATGCCTTGCCCGAAAGCAGGCGGGGATAGCCGTCTGCATAGCCGACGGGCAGGGTCGCCACGCGGGTTTCGCGCTCGGTAATGAAGGTGTGGCCGTAGCTGATGCCGATTCCGGGTCCGAGCGTTTTGACATCGGTGATGCGGGCCTTCAGGCTCATAGCCGGGCGCACGCCCAGCACATTTGCCACCTCATCGGAGGGGGGCAGGCCGTACAGGACAATGCCGGCGCGGACATAATCGTACTTGTTTTGGAAGGCTTCTTCGGTAAGCGCGGCGGAATTGCAGAGGGATTTTTGCGGGATGCGGATGCCGTGTGCCTCAAGATGGGCGATGAATTCGTCGAATTTTGCCGCCTGTGCGAGCGCGGAGGATTTGTCGGCCTCATCGGCGCAGGCAAGATGGCTGAAGATCCCCTCACAGGTGATGCCGGGAAGGGCCGCAATCTGCGAAATGGCATCGAGGCTGGATGCCTGCTTTTCATCGGTCAGGCATTCAAAGCCGATCCGCGACATTCCGGTATCGACGGCGATGTGACAGCCGACCGTCACGCCGGCTTTCACGGCGGCTTCGGAAAGCGATCGGGCATTCTCGGTGCGAAAGACACAGGGACGGATATTGGGGTGACGGACCAGCTCCTCATGGAGCGACTTGTGCACCTCGCTCAGGATCAGAATCCGGGCTGTGATGCCGGCCTCGCATAGCTCCAGCGCCTCGGGAAGGGTGGCGACCGCAAACCGATCGGCACCGCAGACATTCTGCAGCTCCAGCGCGATCGGGACGGCACCGTGTCCGTAGGCATCCGCCTTGACGACGGCGATTACACCGGAACCGTGCCGCGCGGCAAAAGAGCGTGCGGCCATATAGTTGTGCCGGATGGCTTCGAGATCAATCTCGGCCCAGGCACGGGTCATATCTTTGTCAAGCTTGTTCATGCTGTAAAAGAGCCGGGGAGAACCCGTTCTTGACCTCCTTGAGGACAAAATGGGTTTCGGTGGCACTGACTCCCTCCATGCTTTTGATTTTGCGGTGGATCCGCTCCAGACTCTCCGAGGAGTCGGTGACGATTCGGAGCATAAAATCGTAATCGCCGGTCATGTAATAACAGCTGACGATGCTGTCAATCCCGGCCACGGTCCGGCAGAAGGAATCGTAGTAGCGGGGATGCTCCAGGCTGACCTCCATCAGCGCGGTCATATCGTTGCCGAGAGCCTTCTGATTGAGGATGGCTGTGTAGCCTTCGATCACGCCGGATGCCTCCAGCTTCCGGATCCGCTCCAGCACGGCCGATACCGACAGCGAGATCTCCTCGCTGATCATGGATGCCTTGATCCGGGCGTTCTTCTGAAGACAGCCGAGGATCCGAAGATCGATTTCGTCAAGATTCATGTTCTTCCTCCGGCCCGGGGCTGAACAGATCCTCCCATTGCCGCTCGGCGAACCAGCGGTGTGCCTCGTCCTTGTAGTGACAGCCGTCGCCGCGGAAGATGCCGTGGAGCTTTGGAGTATCGCTGTAATACGGGGATGTGCGCAGATCGAGGATCCGGCAGTCGGCATAGGTATCCCGGAAGGATTCAAAAAGATCGACAAGAATCGCGGTATTGTCGGCGGGATAGTTTTCGCTCAGCGGGCGGTAGAGGTAAAGCGGGATCTTCTTCGTGTCGGAAATCCGGCCGTTTTTATCGCCGCCGAGGGCCGTGAAGAAGCCCCAGAAGAGATTTTTGTAGTTAGCCTCGGCATCGTGGATGGCGCGGGAGCCGGTTTCGGCTTCGGTTTCCCACTGATTCCAATGCAGGCCGATGACACGCGGATTCTTGCCGGCGGCAATCAGATTCATCGTGGCCAGCGAGAGAATATCGGTGGCCAGCGGATAGAGGGAGATGTTGCACTCCGTCAGACTGCCGGGGTTTAAGATCAGATCGCGCATGGGGTACCACATATTCCAGCCGCGGGTTTCAAACTGTGCAATGCCCTGTGCACCGACGGAAATCTGAATGATGTACAGATCGGGCAGAGAGGCGCCCTCATCGATCGCCTTCTGCCATTTTGCGGCGAAGACGTTGGCAAGACAGCAGGTGTGATCCTGGGTTTCGCCGAGATTCATGCCATGGGTGGTGAAGCCGCTCCAGGTGACATCGTCAAGCCCATAGGCCTGATTGAATTCCCGGTCGAGGCCGTATACATTCTTCAGCGGGGTTGTGATCCGCTGATCCTCGGGAAGCACCGTGCCGTGTGCATGGGCATTGGATTGGCCCATGACAATCAGCAGCGGGGCATCATTTTTGGCAAATGTTATCATTTCTGTGCAGCCCCTTCATCGTTCTGACGGATTTCCACTCTCCGGATCTTGCCGGATGTGGTCTTGGGAAGCTCATCGACAAATTCGACCACGCGGGGATACTTGTAAGGCGCGGTGGTCACCTTGACGTGATTCTGCAGCTCTTTCTTGAGTTCATCGCCGGCCTTGTCCTTCCAATCCTTTGCCAGTACGATTGTCGCTTTGACAACCTGACCGCGGACGGGATCGGGAACAGCGGTGACCGCGCATTCCAGCACGGAGGGATGGGTCATCAGCGCGCTTTCGACCTCGAACGGTCCGATGCGGTAGCCGGAGCACTTGATGACATCATCGTTGCGGCCCTCAAACCAGAAATAGCCGTCGGAGTCACGCCATGCCATGTCGCCGGTATTGTAGACACCGTTTTTCCAGGAACGGGCCATGGCATCGGGCGCGTTATGGTATTCCATGAACAGGCCGGTTGGATGCTCGCCTGCATTTTTGATGACGATCGAGCCGACGATACCGTCCTCGCAGGAATTGCCGTCCTCGTCCACAATGTCGATATCGTAGATGGGCGCGGGCTTGCCGGTAGAGCCGACCTTGATGGGATCCCAGCCGTAGTTGGCCAGAATGACGGTGGTTTCGGACTGGCCGAAGCCCTCGTAAATCGTGTGGCCGGTGGCCTCTTTGAAGCGCTTGACAACCTCCGGATTCAGCGGTTCGCCGGCGGTTCCGCAGTGGTGGATGGTGGACCAGTCGCAGCCGGACATATCCTCTTTGATAAGGAAGCGGTAGATGGTGGGCGGTGCGCAGAAGGTGGTGAGCTTTAAGTGGTCGATGGCGGCAAGCAGCTTCACCGGATCAAATTTGTCCGTATCATATGCTACATTGACCGCGCCGCAGATCCATTGACCGAAGATTTTGCCCCAGGCAAATTTCGCCCAGCCGGAGTCGGAAACGGTGAGATGGCGGCCGCCGTCCTCGACCTTCTGCCAGTAATGGGCGGTGGTGATGTGACCCAGCGGATAGACAAAGTTGTGGATCAGCATCTTGGGCATACCGGAGGTACCGGAGGTAAAGTACATGAGCATGGGGTCCATGTTCTTCGTCGCGGCCTCGCCCGTGGGGCGGATCCATTCGGTTGATGCCTCGCGCGTCAAAGCACGCATATCGAGAAATTCATCCCCATAGCGCTCCGAAATGCCGTCGCCGACAAGGCCGACATGGCGGAGCGTTGTGCACTTTTCGCGGCAGTTTTTGATGTGGCCGATGATGACATCATCCTCAGCGGCGATAATCATGCGGACCTCGGCGGCCTCACAGCGGTAGACGATATCCTTTTCGGTCAGCTGGAAGGAGGCGGGGATGGCGACGGCGCCGATCTTGCAGAGGGCGGCCAGCGTGAACCAGACCTCGGGGCGCTGCTTGAGAATCAGCATGACGCGCTCGCCCTTTCTGATGCCGAGCGAGGCGATGACATTGGCAATACGGTCGGACTGCTCCTTGACATCACCGAAGGTGAAATGCTTCTCCATGCCGTCATCGTTGAGCCAGATCAGCGCGGGCTTTCCGGGCTCCAGACGGGCGTATTCGTCGATGATATCGTAGCCGAAATTGAAGTTTTCGGGAACATTCAGCTTATAGTTGGCCTTGAAATCCTCGTAGGAATCAAAGTCGATGCGGGGGAGGTATTTGGAAAGAAAATTCATGATTCTGTATCCTTGCTTTTATCGTTTCATATTCTCATTGATAACGGTCAGGAATTTCGCCTCGCCTCCGATGGCGCGCTGACCGTGGGGGATCGAGGGATTGAAGTACATCGAATCGCCGGCGTGCAGGATGTATTCCTTTCCGCCCAGATGGATGGCGACGGTGCCCTCCAGTATATAGTTGAATTCGTGGCCGGCATGGACAACCGGCTCCGGCGTTTCATCGCTGGCGGCGAGGGTGACGATCATCGGCTCCATCTCGCGGTCAATATAATTGTATGCAAGCGAGGTGAATTTGTAGCCGGCATAGCGCTCAACATCGAGTCCCTTGCCTCCGCGGATCAGCGTATAGTCGGCCATGCGGGGCTCGTCGCCCAGCAGCAGAACGGTGGGATCCACGCCCAGAGCCGAAGCGATCAGATAGAGCTTGCCGACGGGAATATCATCGGTTCCGGCTTCGTATTCGTCATAGACCTCGCGGCTCACGCCGATCTGTTCGGCGACGGTGTCGGCTTCAATATCGAGAATGGTACGCAGCTCGCGCACGCGCGCGGCGATTTGTTCAACTTGCGGCAGCATGGGGAATTCCTCCGAAAAAAATAATATTTCATTATATTATATCACAGGCTGAGAAAATATGCAAGTGTGATTTTCAACAATTATCGGGTTCGGTAAAGAAATTTCTTCATGAGAGCGGGGCAAGGCTTCTCCGGTACTTGACAAAGCCGTCAGGGAATGGTATAATGGAACCAGCAAATTTTAACTTTCGGAGGATTTTACCATGCTGAATGAAGCAGATATCAAGCGCGTAAAGGGAGAAGGCTTCCTGCGCAATCGCGGAACGGAATGCTTTTCGGCCCGCATTATCACCGAAAACGGTGTTCTGGAGGCCGGGCAGATGAAGACGGTCTGTGAGGCTGCCGAGCGTTTCGGAAACGGAAAGGTTTCCTTTACCAGCCGGATGTGCATCGAGCTGCCCGGCATTCCCTATGAAAAGATCGAAGAATTCAAGGCTTTCCTTGAAGCATCCGGCCTGGCGGTCGGCGGAACCGGCCCGAAGGTTCGCCCTGTGGTCGCCTGCAAGGGCACAACCTGCACCTTCGGCCTGTACGATACGCAGGCGCTGGCCAAGGAGATCCACGATCGGTTCTATGTCGGATACCGCTCGGTTGTCCTGCCGCATAAATTCAAGATTGCCTGCGGCGGCTGTCCCCACAACTGCGTGAAGCCGGACATCAACGATATCGGCATTATCGGCGCGAAGCGGGCGACAGAGGATTCGCCGGCGCTCTTCCGCATTTTCCTCGGCGGAACCTGGGGTAAGACCTGCCGCCGGGGCCTTGAAATGCCGGGCAGATACACCCATGATGAGGTTCTTGAAATCGTCGAGAAGGCGATTCTCCTCTTCAAGCGGGACGGTGAGGACAAGAAGCGCTTTGCCGAGATCATCGAGCGCATGGGCATCGAGGCGGCCGCCGCTCTTCTTGAGTCGGACGAGCTGCTTCGCGAGAAGGACGAAATTTTAGCCAAATAGAAGGAGGTCCTGCCATGATTCCCACTCCCCAAAAGCGGATTGCCGCCTTTGAGCGGCTCGGCTACGGTATGTTCATCCATTGGGGCATCTATTCGCAGGCTGAGTGCGGCGAGAAGACGATTCATTTCAATCACATTCCAAAGGATGAATACATAAAGCTGATGGATACCTTCACGGCTGAGAATTTTGACGGCCGTGAAATCGCGCGCTATGCAAAATCGGTCGGCATGAAGTACATTACCTTGACTGCGCGCCATCATGACGGCTTTTCGCTGTTCGATACCTGCGGGCTGAATACCTACGATGCGCCCCATTCCGCCTGCCGCCGCGATCTGGTCGGCGAATTCGTCGAGGGATGCCGGGCTGAGGGAATTCTGCCGGTGCTCTATCATACCACGCTTGACTGGTGGCAGGAGAGCTTTGAGAACGATTTCCCTTCCTATCTGGAATATCTGCGGGCCTCGGTGGAGCTGCTCTGCAAAAACTACGGCCCGATCGGCGGTCTGTGGTTTGACGGCAACTGGGCAAAGCCGAATGAGGATTGGCAGGAGGATCAGCTGTACGGCATGATCCGCTCGTATCAGCCCGATGCGATGATTATCAACAACACCGGCATCGGTAAGCGAGGCGCAGAGGGCCATCCGGAGATTGACAGCGTGACCTTCGAAAACGGACGACCGGGTAAGATCAACCGTGAGGGCAGGCGCAAGTATCTGGCCGGTGAGATGTGCCAGACGATGAATACCCGCTGGGGTATCGGCGCCCGCGATTTCGGCTACAAGGCACCGGCCGAATTTATCGAAACGCTGGCTGTCTGCCGCCGCTGGGGCGCGAATTATCTCCTGAATGTCGGCCCGGACGGCAGCGGCGCGATCCCGATGATGCAGCGCGCGATTCTGGAGAACACGAAAAAGTGGATTGATGTTACCTGCCCGCGCGTTATCTATGAGGGCCGCCCGACCGATATTTCGGGCACCAACGAGCAGGATTTTGCGCTGGAAATGGACGGCGATCTCTATCTTTTTGTCCACCAGCTGGCAACCGGCGGCGATGCGCATATCGTCATCAACGGTGCGACCTGCGGCATCCGCAGCTACACGGGCCTTGACGGCGCGATCAAAAGCATCCGCTGGACGGACAATGAGGAGGAGCTGTCCTTTGAAAAGAAGGAGGACGGCAGCACCGAGATCTATCTGAGCACCTATCCCTATGCCCAGAATCTGGTTGTCCGCGTGGCAAAAATCGAGCTTGAAAAATAACGGATAAAACCGACAGCCCTTCCGTGAAAACGGTCACGGAAGGGCTGTTTTTTTGTGTTCATGGATCAGAAAAAAGCCGGCGGAAGCTCCTTGGCAAAGGTGTTGTCCGGGGAATCGGTGAGCAGAAAGCGGATTTCACCGCCGTCGGCAATCTCCTCCCACTTCAGCCAGGCCCGCTCGATCGGCGTGCCGTTGACCTCAATCCCGCGGATATAGGGGAAGGCGGCGGGATCGCGGTCGCAGAGAAGGGTGAGGGTGTCCGCGATTTTTCTGCGGTGATAAGTGCTGTCAAGCCGGATGACGGCGCGGCAAAAGAGGGGCGTATTGACGTAGAAAATGCCGGAGGCGGGTGCGGTCATATGGATGCCCAGCGCGGTCAGCACATACCAGGCGGACATCTGTCCGACATCCTCGTTGCCGCAGTAGCCGTATTCGGTGGTGTTGTAGGATTCGCGCTGGATGCGGCGCACCCAGTACTGCGTGCGGTCGGGCCGGCCGGCATCGGTGAACATATGCACCAGATTGTGGCAGGGCTCGTTGGGATGGTTGTAGGCCTCGTTCCACATGGCAGAAAGATCCGCCTCGGCCATCAGCCGCTCCAGCCGCTCATAGAAGCATTCCGGCCCCATGGCTTCCATCAACCCGCGGATATCGTGCGGGACAAACCAGGACTGCTGGAAAATGTTCGATTCCGTACAGCCGTCAGTATCGTATTCGCTCTTCCATTCGGCAAACGCCCCGTTTTCATCCCGGCGGCGCATCCATTTGGTTTCGGGATCGAAGATGTTTTTCCAATTTCCGGCGCGGCGCCTGAACGCTTCGGCTCCTTCGCTGTCCCCAAGCTCCCCGGCCAAGACAGCCGTGCAGGCATCGGCAAAGCAGTTTTCCAGCGTTTTGGAAATATCGCCGACCACATACCCGTATCGGTTCATCTCACCGGCACCCGGACGGCGGGAGGCGGGCGAGAGCGCGCCGCGCCGGCAGATTTCATAGGCCGCACCGACATCGAAGCCCCGGATGCCTTTTTTGTAAGCATCGGCGGTGATGACAACGCCGGGATCGCCGAGCATACAGCCGGTTTCGTGGCCGAGCAGCTCCCAGCGGGGGAAGGTGTGATTTTTGTGCTTTGCAATGTCAAGCAGGGTATTGATGGCATCGTTGACCGCATCGGGGCGGAGGATGGTCAGAAGCGGGAACTGGCTCCGGAAGACATCCCAGCCGGAGAAGACGGTGCGCGCCTGGAAGCTTCCGCCCATTTTGATTGTGCCGTCGGCCGATCGGTATTGACCGTTTGCATCCGAAAAGATGCGGGGATCGAGAAGGGTGTGATACATGGCGCTGTAGAAGACTGTCAGGGTTTCTTCATTTGCGCCTTCGCAGGAAATGACCGACAGGGCTTCGTTCCATGCGGCCTTTGCGCGGGTGTGCATCTCCTCAAAGGAGATGGGGGCGGCTTCTTTCTGGAAGTTGTCATAGGCACCCTCGGCGCTGATATAGGAGATGCCGACCTTTACAGTCAGCGTGCGGGTGTCGTCTGTCTGGGGATAATCGGCCCAGAACCAAAGCTCCTCGCCCTCACAGCGGCCTCCGTGAAAATCGGCAGGCTTTCCGCAGTCCCAGATCCCGAAGCCGTCGGCATCGGCGGATACCTCCAGATAAAAGTACAGATCGTAGTCAACGCCGCCAACGCCGCGCCCAAAGCCGCCATGGCTGTGCGGGCAATGGATGACACCGCGCAGCGTGCGCTTATTGACAATCTCCAGCTCCTGATGAGGCGAGCGGCCGGCGATGCGGCGGGACAGATTGATCTGCAGGCGGCGGTTTCCGGCTTCCGGATAGGTCACGCGGAGCATACCGGTGTGCGGGGATGCCGTGGTTTCGGCGCGGATGCCGTAGGTGTCGAGCGTGACGGCATAATAGCCGGCCTCGGTGATTTCGGTATCGTGCGAAAACGCGGACTCATAGCCGCCCTCATCGCAGGTGGTAAGGGCATCCCGATAGGTTGTGCTGCAGAGATTGAGCGGGCCGGTGGTCGGCATGATCTGCAGATTGCCGAGATCGCCGTACCAGCCGATTCCCGACAGCCGGTTGACGGAAAAGCCGTCGATTGTGGTGTGATGATAGCTGTAGCCGGAGCCGTTGTCGCCGCCCTCAAAGGTGTCGGGGCCGAACTCCACCATGCCGAAGGGATAGACGGCGCAGGGATGCGTTTTGCCGCCTCCGTGCATACTGGTGGCGGTCATATCGCCGATGGTTCCGATGCTTGTTTTTACATAGCGGACAGGTGTTTTCATGGTTACCTCCGATGGATGGCGTTACAGATGCGCTTCGAGGAAACGGCCGAGATTTTCGGCGATTTCGGCAACGCCGTCGGCGTTCGGATGGGTCAGATCGGCGGAGAGGCCGCGGCAGGAGGTCAGCAGGGTGCGGCCGTCGATGTGGGTCACATTCTCCCGCCCCTCACAGCAGGCCTTCACGATCCGGCGGAAGGAATCGGTTTTGGGACTGCCGAAAAGATCGCCGCTGTGATAGAAAATGTCGATGACAAAGAGCTTTTTTCCCGGATTGTTCTTCTGAGCCGTATCCAGCGTGTACTTCACGCGGCGCTCGAATTCGTCATCCTCCATGCCGAGAATATTGATGCCGAGCTCAAAGATGGCGAAATCCCAGCGGCGGGGATTGGTTTCGTCCTGGGCGGTGATGTAATCAATGACCTCCTTCTCCATGCGGCAGGAGCCGGCAAAGCCGAAGCTGTACATATCCATTCCGAGCCGGCGGGAGATCTGCATCAGGTAGGTCATGTTGGGAGTGCAGGCAAGGCTTCCGTGGGTGATCGACGAGCCGTACATCATGAAGCGGCGGGCAGGAACCTCATCCGCGCGCGGCGGACGGACATCGCCCTTTGCATCATGGAGAATCAGCGCGCCGCATTCAAAGATGATTCGGATGACCTGCGGCGAGAAGGGAAGGCCTGCGGCCTTTGTGATGCCATCCAGCTTGTCGGGCGAGGGGGGAGGGCCGAGAGTTACGGTGGTCGGCTGATCGGTGATATAGTGGCGCAGAGTCTGCCAGCCGGACTGGATGGAGCCGTAGTAGATCAGCAGATAGGTGGTGGCGCCGGGCACAGCGGTGGAGAGGGTGATTTCAGCCCGGCCGCTGTTCAAGACGAAGCGCATCTCACAGCCGGTGAGGCCGATGGCCATCCGCTTGCCCTGATCGCTCATGCATTCCCGCACGGCCGACGGCACGCGGGACATATAGAAGCCGTCGCTCCCGGAGCCGTCTTCGGCTGCCGGAATCAGCTCGGCGATATTGTGAAGCTCAAAATTGTTGTAAAGCATGGAAGTTCCTCCGTTTGTAATCGGTATGGCGACATTATATCACAGATTGTCCGGCGATGCAAGAGAAAAACGAAAAAAACCGCGGCCATGAGGCCGCGGAATTTATTCGAGAGGCTTTCGCGCATCAACGGTGACCACGCTGACAACGGCGACGGGGATTTCGATGGCGCCTTCCGCTTTGGTGAAGGGGAAGGAATACCAGGAAAGCTCGGTCCGGCTGTAGATCGGATGGCTGTGGACAGTCACGCCCAGCACATCCTCGGGAAGGATGACCTCAACCTCCGATGTCAGCGGGATTGTGGTGTCGGCCGGGATGCCGAGCGCACGGCAGATTTCATCGGCCGGAAGATCGCCGGTCAGCCGGAGCGGAACCTCTCCGGAGAGGCTGGCAGAGCCGCTCGGCGGAAAGAGGCGCACGGTCATCCATTCCTTGCCCGGTGTCTGCACGGTGGGGCCGCGCTCCAGCTTCTGAAAGAAGGAGAGCGGTTCGGGTGCGGCAAACGGGAAGTCGATTGTGTAAACGCGCACCTTGAGCACGTCGAGCAGAGGATAGGACAGGCTGTATTGCGCGAGAATATCGGAAATGTTGGCTTCATCCGCGTATTCACACGCTTCGGCTGCTGAAAGCGGGAGCGGATCAAGCGGTACTGCCTCGCGGTGTGTGCATCCGACAAGCAGCAGGGCAGACAAAAGGAGAAGGGCAGCGTGTTTCATGAAAAGCCTCCGGTTACAGATTCTGTAAACAGGATAACAGAAAATCCGCCGCCTGTCAATACCATACCGGGAATCTTAATGAAATCTTAAGAAATGCCGCCCCCGCCTCCGCTGTCACAGCATCTCGCGGACGCGCAGGGTCACGCCGACGGAATCGGCGATGGCCTGACATTTTTCGATGTCCTCATCCGGAATCGAGCCGCGGACGATGGACAGAATGACCTTCGGAACATAGTGCTTGACATGATCGGCAAAGGCGATCAGCGCATCGAAGCCCGCCTCGCCGAATTCGCAATGGCAGACCTTCTGATAATCGGCGGCATTGGCGGTGTTGAGGCTGATCGAAACCACATCAAAGCAGCCCGCAAATTCCGGCGCGGTGTCCCGCTTGTTGATGAGATCCGCGTGGCCGTTGGTGTTGATGCGGGTCGGGATGGTGTATTTCTTCTTCAGCTCGCGGCAGACCCAGAGAATATCGTCCAGCCGCTCGGTCGGCTCGCCGTAGCCGCAGAATACCAGCTCCTTATAATCGGAAAGTGTCCGCTTTTCGATGTCGGCCAGCATTTCCTCCTTCGTCGGCTCACGGTCCAGCCAGAGGTCGCCGTACAGCTCCTCGCCGTGACTGCGCACGCAGAATTCACAGCTGTTGGAGCAGCGGTTGGTGGAGTTCACATAGAGCGAATCTCCGACGGTATAGGTGATTGTCATAAATCGTTTTCTCCTGTATTCATCAAAAAAAGCCGCCGCAGCGGCTTTTTTTGTTATTGATTAGTCTTCCTGCTTGGGAGCATCAACGGGGCAGACGTCTGCGCAAGAGCCGCACTCGATGCACTCGTCAGCTGCGATCTCGTACTTGCCGTCGCCTTCCTTAATGCAGCTTACGGGACATTCGTCTGCGCAAGCGCCGCATGCGATGCAATCATCACTGATTTTGTATGCCATTGGGGAACACCTCCGTTTAATAGTTTCTGATATAATTGTACCACCGATTATTGGAAAATGCAATAGGTTTGAGAAAAATTCATATTTTGTTAATAATCATTCTTCCGGAGCATTTTCATGGGCTTCGGCGGGGGCTTCGGGAGCCGATTCGGACGGTTCGGAGTCCTTGACGGGAACGGCTTCGGGAGCCGGCTTCGGGGGCTTGAAGCCCTTGCCGCCGATGACCTTGACCTCATCCCGGTGAAAGACCTTTGGCGCGGCATCCGTCTTCTCATTGAAGCGGACGCGGACGAGGCCGGCCAGCGGCTGAACCTCGATGACAGTTCCGGTTCCGTCGGGCGTGGTGACAATCTGATCGACCTTGGGCGTGCGGCGGATTTCCTCCTGATAGGTATCGTATTCATAGCGCAGACAGCACATCAGACGGCCGCAGGCGCCGGAAATCTTGGCGGAATTGAGCGAGAGATTCTGCTCCTTGGCCATCTTGATCGAAACCTGAACGAAATCGGACAGGAAGCTCTTGCAGCAGAAGGGACGGCCGCAGATGCCGATGCCGCCGATCAGCTTGGTTTCATCGCGGATGCCGATCTGGCGAAGCTCGATGCGGGTGCGGAAGACGGAGGCGAGATCCTTGACCAGCTCGCGGAAGTCGATCCGGCCGTCAGCGGTGAAATAGAAGAGCAGCTTGGACGAATCGAAGGCCAGCTCCACATCGACCAGCTTCATGGGAAGCCGGTGCTCGGCGATTTTCAGCGCGCAGACCCGGTAAGCCTCGGCGGCCTTCTTCAGATTTTCCTCATGACGGGTGCGGTCCTCGGCACTCGCCATGCGGAGCACCTTGCGCAGAGGAAGGACAACATCTTTTTCGCTGACCATGCGGTTGGCGATATCGCAGATGCCGAATTCGATGCCGCGTGCGGTTTCGACAATCACCGCTTCCCCTTTGGCGGGGGTGAAGCCCGCGGGATCGAAATAGTAGACCTTGCCGCCTTCCTTGAAGCGGATGCCGACAATCTCATAGGTGACGGACGGCTCGGCCTCGGGCAAAGGCTCTTTTTCAACGATTGCGGGGGGCGGGAAGGCTTCCTCCCCATATGCGCTGTTCAGCTCGCTCCGGATTTCCTCCTCCTCGGGATCGGAGGCGGCGATGCCCGCATAGGCTTCGTATTCACCGGAAACGGGGGGCTTGGCGGTCTCCTGCGGCTCGGTATTTGCGGAAATGGCTTCTTCCGCGCCGGGATTCCGGCGTCCGCGTCCGCGTCCTCCGCGGCGGCGGGGACGGCGCTTGCCGGTGTGTCCGCTGCCCTCCTGCGGGGCGGCGGGATTGTCATCGGCCACGGCTTCAGAGGCTTCTTTGACGGCAGGAGCGGCTTCCATTTCGTTTAACGCCTCGCGGATCTCCTGATCCTCCGGCTTATCGGAGCGATGATTGCGGCGGCGGGAGCGGGAACGGCGGCCCTGACGGGATGCACCATCCTTGGAGGAGCCGTCACGGGATTCCCCCTCGGCGGGATGCTCTGCGGGCGTGGATTCCTTCTTTTCGGCGCGTCCTTCGTTCTTGCGGCGATTGGCGGCATGAGCGGCATCGGCGGCCAGATCTGCGAAGGGATCGGGACGGGTGCGGATTTCGCCATTGGTGTTTTCGCCGGGCGCGGCATCGCCTGTGCGGGGGCCCTGCCCACGGCGGCGGTTGAATTTATGGCGGGGCTTCTGACCCTGCTGGCCGTCCCTTTGGTTCTTATCAAATTTATTTTCGTTGTTTTCCATCGTGCTGTTTCCGGTGCCGATCGACGGGGCACCGTTCCTTTCTGTTCGGATGCTGCGGTCATCATGGGCCGGCATCGTACGGTTATGGGAGTTGGATCGGAGCGGCTGTGGGATTAAGGGCACGCAGAGCCAGCCGGGTCTGGGCCAGATTCAGACTGACATTGTGCTCAAGCTCGGCGCGCAGAGAGAGCAGCTCGTCCTCCAGCTGCATCAGACGCCGGCTGTCAAAATGATCGGCCATTTCCTCTGCCTTGCTGCGATCGGTGAAAAAGAGAAGCCGGCAATCCGTGCTGAGCCGGACGGCAATCAGATCGCGCACGGCCTCGGCAATCAGATCCAGCAGGCGGCCGAGCTCCTCGCGGGCCGAACCGGATTTGGTGCCGGATGTGAGGGTGGATGCAAACTGATAGAATTTCATCTCACCCCGGAAGGAGCGGCGGTCGGCCAGCAGGCGCAAGAATTCCTCCGCCTTTTTGCGGCGGGCGAGAGCGGGGCCGCTCTCGGAGGGGGACACCAGATGTCTGGCCCGTCCGATGCTTCCGCCCGAAAGCCGGACGGCGGCGCGGAAGGCCTCGGGATCCCGGGCATTCATCGCCCGGGCGGCGTTGTCGTGGGTGAGGAGCCAGCCGGCAACCTCCTCGTCGTCCAGAACCTCCAGCCGGCAGGTCGGGGCACGGCTCCGGATGGTGGGAAGAAGCGCACCGGCGCTCCGGCAGAGAAGGAGGAAATACACGCCGGGAGGCGGCTCCTCCAGAATTTTCAGAAGGGCATTCTGGGCCTGCACATTCATGGCATCGGCGGGGGTGATGATATAGAAACGGGCATCGAGATCCACCGGTGCATAGCAGGTGTCTTCGCGCATCCGCCGTATCACATCGACACTCAGCTGAACCCGATCCTTTTCCGGGGTAATCAACTTCACATCCGGCGATTGGCCGCGCAGAATCTTCTGACAGTTGATGCAGGAAAGACAGGGGCGCTCGGCGTCTTCACGGCAGGCGACGGCGGCACTGATGAGCCCGGCGAGCGTTTTTTTGCCCGAACCCTCGCCGCCCTCGATAATCAGAGCATGGGGGAGCATCGAGCCGGCGATCTCCCGCTTCAGACGGCCGATCAGCTCGCGGCTGCCCACAAAGTCATCGAATCCCGGCATACCGAGCCCTCCTTCCCGCGATTCCCGCAAAAATTCAATACACATTTATTATAACAGATTTCCGGCCGCTTGTCAACGAGAAGACACGGAAAAGATACAATCCATTCTTGATTTTTTCGAGCTTTATGGGTTTTATTATGACATTCTCTGCCGAAAAAACGCGAACAGTAGGGATGAGATATGAACTTTTTGTAAATATTGCGCCGAAAAAAAGTAATTTGAAGAAATCCGGCGTATATTATTAAACAAAGCGAAAGGATGTGAGAAGCATGGATTCCGACAATTATATCGTACAGTCCCTCTGTGAGCGGGAGGCCATGAATCTCTCGCCCTATGCCTTTAAGAGCGCCGATACACGCGGCCGGGAAAAGTGGCTGGAGCCATCCCCCGTGCGAAGCGAATTCCAGCGCGACCGCGACCGCATCATCCACTGCAAGGCCTTCCGGCGGCTGATGCACAAAACGCAGGTCTTTCTGGCACCGGAGGAGGAGCATTACCGCACCCGGCTGACCCACACGCTGGAGGTCACGCAGATCGCCCGCACCATCGCCCGCGCCCTCTTTCTCAATGAGGATCTCTGCGAGGCGGCCGCGCTGGGGCACGATCTGGGACATACCCCCTTCGGCCATATCGGCGAGGATGCGCTCCGCGAGTGCTACAGCAGCGAATTCACCCACTACCGCCAGAGTCTGCGGGTGGTGGAAAAGCTGGAGAATGACGGACAGGGTCTGAATCTGACCTGGGAGGTCCGCGACGGCATTGTCAATCATCAGGGCGATCATCTGGCGGCCACGCTGGAAGGGCGGATTGTCAAATTCGCCGACCGGATCGCATACATCAATCACGACATCGACGATGCGGTGCGCGCCGGCGTGCTGAAGAGCGGGGATATTCCCGCCGATCTGAAAAAAACGCTCGGCGAGGGGCATTCCGACCGCATCAATACCATGGTCATGAGCGTGATCCGCGCCAGTACCGGCAAGCCGCTGATTGCCATGGAGGATGAAATTAAAAAAGCGACCGATGAGCTGCGGAATTTTCTCTTCTCCGAGGTCTATTTCAGCCCCCTTGTACGGGCTGAGGAAAAACGGGCCAGCGAGCTGGTCGCGCGGCTGTTCGACTATTATGTCCGCCATCCGGAGGATATGCCGGACTTTTACCGGGGCCTTGCCGAAAATGAGCCGGTGGAGCGGTGTGTCTGCGATTTCATATCGGGCATGACCGACCGCCATGCCATCGGACTTTACAAGCGGCTGTTCATTCCCAACACCTGGAGCGGCCGCATCAGCCGGGAGGAGCAGTAGCCTATGATTCCACCCGAGATTATCGAAGAAATCAAATACCGCTGTGACATCGAGGATGTGATCAGCGGCTATGTCAATCTCAAGCGGGCCGGCTCCAATCTGAATGGCCTCTGTCCCTTCCACAGCGAGCGCACGCCGTCCTTTACGGTGTTCCCGGCCACCAAAAGCTTCTACTGCTTCGGCTGCGGAGCGGGCGGCGATGTGATTACCTTCATCATGAAGCGCGAGAATATCGATTACCGCGCGGCGCTGGAGCTTCTGGCCGCCAGGGCCGGCATCACCCTGCCCGAGGAGGATCGGCGGGAGGCCGGTGCCCCCGCGATCAAACGGGAGCGGCTTTTCTCGATGAACCGCGATGCGGCGCGCTTTTTTCATGCCTGTCTGTATGATCCGAACATCGGTCGGGCAGGGCTCTCGTATCTGACGGGACGCGGCCTTTCGGGAGCGACCATCAAGCATTTCGGGCTCGGCTTTGCGCCGGACTCCTTCTTTGCGCTGACCGATTATCTTACCAAAAAGGGGTATACCGTTGAAGAGATGACCGCCGGATTCCTGGTCGGCATCAGCAAGAAAACAGGGAAGCCCTTTGATCTCTTCCGCAACCGGGTCATGTTCCCGATTATCGATGTGACGGGAAATGTGGTGGCCTTCGGCGGACGGGTCATGGACGATTCCGTGCCCAAATACCTGAACTCCTCGGATACGCCGGTTTTCAAAAAGAGCCGGAATCTCTTCGCACTCAACTATGCCAAATCCCATTGCGCCGAGCGGATCATTCTCTGCGAGGGGTATATGGATGTCATCGCCCTCCATGCCGCCGGCTTTGAATATGCGGTGGCGACGCTGGGCACGGCCATCACGCCCGATCAGGCGCGGATCATGGCCAAATACACAAAGAAGGTCATCATATCCTACGATGCCGACGAAGCCGGTCAGAAGGCCGCCTCCAAGGCGATGAAGCTGCTGACGGAGGCGGGGCTTGATGTCCGCGTGCTCCGCATCACAGGCGCGAAGGATCCCGATGAATTCTTAAAAAAGAACGGGCCGCAGGGGTACGAAAAATTCAAGCTCCTGCTTGATAACAGCCGCGCCCAGTTTGAATTCAAGCTGGAGGGCGTGCTGGCCCGTCACGATATCACGCTGGTGGATGAGCGGATCAAGGCCTCGCACGAGCTGTGCGCGATCATATCCGAGATCTATTCGGCCGCCGAGCGGGAGGTCTGCATGGGCGTGGTATCAAAGAAGCTGGAAATCCCCCGCGACAGTCTGAAAAATGATGTCGAGCGCATGATGCGCAAGCGGGAGAAAAAAGAGCAGGGCGAGGAATTCAGAAAAATCGTCCAGCGGACCGGCGGTGCAGGCGATCGGGTCAATCCCGACGCCATGAAAAATGCCTCGGCGGTCAGCACGGAGGAAAACATCCTCGGCATCCTTCTGCTCTATCCCGAGAATCTGACCCGGATCCGGGACGGAAAGCTGGCGCTTGCCGAGTCGGACTTCTTCTCGGAATTCAACCGCCGCGTCTTTTCGGAAACGATGAAGCGGCTCGGACCGGACGGCAGCTTCGATTTCGGAATGCTGGCCGAGGTATTTGATCCCGACCAGATGGGGCGGATCACCTCGATGATCGTGCGAAGGCGGCAGCTGACCGATAATGGCAGCGAGGTGCTGGACGGCATGATCGGGCGGCTCCGCTCTGAGGCTGCGGCAAGACAGCTGGAGGCGGACGGTGACGATCTGTCGGCTATCCGCGGCATCATCGAGCGCCAGCGAAGTAAAATGGATAAAAAATAACTGAAGTACAGGAAGGAAGCAAGTATGAGCACAAAAGAAAAAGAATTCGAAATGGAGGAAGGCTTTGACGAGAGCGAGGAGCTCATCGACGAAGGCGAAAAGAAAATCAACGTCGGCGAGCTGATTGCCAAGGGCAAAAGCAAGGGATCCCTGACCTCCAGCGAAATTGTCGAGGCACTCGGTGAAGTGGATTACGACATTGAGCAGATCGACAAGCTCTATGAGGATCTGGAAAACAACGGCATCGAGGTCAATTACCTCGACAGCCCGGACTTTGCGGACATCGAGAGCGAGGTCGAGCAGTACGAATCGGCCGAGGAAATGGAAAAGATGCTGATCCAGGAGGGTCTGGCTATCGATGACCCGGTTCGTATGTATCTGAAGGAAATCGGCAAGGTGCCGCTGCTGGACAATGACCGGGAGCTGGTTCTGGCCGAGAAGATGGCCCAGGGCGACGATGCCGCCAAAAAGGAGCTGGTGGAAGCCAATCTCCGTCTGGTTGTTTCGATTGCCAAGCGCTATGTCGGAAAGGGAATGTTCTTCCTCGATCTGATCCAGGAGGGCAACCTCGGTCTGATGAAGGCGGTTGACAAGTTCGATTACCGCAAGGGCTACAAGTTCTCAACCTACGCGACCTGGTGGATCCGTCAGGCTATCACCCGTGCGATCGCCGATCAGGCCCGCACGATCCGGATTCCCGTTCATATGGTGGAAACCATCCACAAGGTATCCCGCTATTCCCGTCAGCTTCTGCAGGAGTACGGCCGCGAGGCATCCGCCGAGGAGATTGCCGAGAAGATGGGCACCAGCGCCGACAAGGTCCGCGAGATCATGAAGATCGCGCAGGATCCGGTATCGCTGGAAACGCCGATCGGTGAGGAAGAGGACAGCCATCTGGGCGACTTCATCCCGGACGACGATTCGCCGGCACCCGCCGAGGCTGCATCCTATGCGCTGCTCCGCGAACAGCTCAATGAGGTGCTCCACACGCTCACTCCCCGCGAGGAGCACGTTCTGAAGCTCCGCTTCGGTCTTGATGACGGCCGGACCCGCACGCTGGAGGAAGTCGGCAAGGAATTCAACATTACAAGGGAGCGTATCCGCCAGATTGAAGCAAAAGCGCTCCGCAAACTCCGCCATCCCAGCCGCTCCAAGCGACTGAAAGATTACCTCGACTGAAATTCGTCATTATCACCAAAAATGCAAGCGCAGTTTTGGTGATAATGCACGAACGATTTGTAGGTTCGCTCAAAATTGCATGATTTATACGGCGTAATTTCATCAATATTGAGGCAAATTCACCATGCTTTTCGGCGCGCCAAAACCGCGCCTGCGACGGATGGAAAAATTAGACCTTGACAGAATGAAAGAAATCGTGTAAAATAATTAAGGTATATTTTTCTGAATTTATCAGGAGGTTCATCGAATGAAGAAACGTTTGCTTAGCTTTATGTTGGCAGCGCTCATGATCTTGACTGCGGTTATTTCCGCGTCCTGCGGCGCCGAGGAAGAGGATCCCACGCTGGATCTTGAAAAGGACAAGGCACGCGCCATGACGCTTACCATCTGGGGCGTAAAGGGAAAGGGCACGACCGATGAGGCTGTTGCTCTCGTTGAAGAGAAAATGAGCAGCATTACCGAGGCCCAGTTCAATACGGCAATCAAGCTGATGCTGTTTGAAGAGGATGAGTACGAGAAGGCTCTGGAAGCCAAGATGGACGCAATCCAGGCTCAGCTCGATAAGGAGGCCGAAGAGGCCGAGGCCAAGAAGAAGGCCGAAAAGGAAGCCAAGAAGAATAAGGATAAGAATAAGGAAACCACCAAGAAGACCGAAACGACGGAAACCACCGAAGCGGCAGACGAAACCATTCTCGACGAGAACGGCTTTGAGTCGATTCTGTACCCCGAGGTTGAGGATACCCAGCTGGATATCTTCCTTATTACCGATTACGAAATGTTCCAGAAGTACCACGAGAAAGAGGTTCTCTCCGCGCTGGATGAGCAGCTGTCCTCCTCCTCCAAGCTTCTGAAGTCCTACGTCCATCCGATCTACATGGAGGCCGGCAAGATTGACGGCAAGAAGACCTATGCGATCGTCAACTCCAAGTATGTCGGCGAGTATACTTACCTGCTCTGCAACCGCGAGCTGATGGACAAGTATTACTACGATATCGATGACATGAATCTGTTCTCGGATACCCTTGACTTTATCATCGATGTCAATGCCAACGACCCGGATTACATTCCGGTAATGGGTAATCTGGAGCCCCTGAACCTGTACTACGGTTCCATCGACGGCACCGAATCCATCGTCGGCGGTATGTTTGAGCCTTCGATGTCTGCCGGCGGCATTTCCTGCCCGAAGATTCTTCTGGCTGATATCAACTGGAAGAATCATCTGATCATGCAGAAGAAGCTGGAAGCTATGGACTGCGTCGGTCCCGAAACCGTTACCCCCAACGATAAGTTCGGCGTAGCGATCATCAAGGGCGATGCCATGGCAGCTGTTCCGTATGAAGAGAACTACTACACCAAGGTTCTTATGTACCCGCAGGCTACCGAAGAGAATGTCTGCAAGGGCGCATTCGCTGTCAGCACCTACACCAAGAATCTCGCAAGATCCATGGAGATCCTGACCTACCTCAACACCAAGCAGGATCTGATCAACACCTTCGCATACGGTGTCGAGGGCGTTCACTATGAGCTTGATCCCGAGGGCGTAGTCAGAAAGCTGTCCAAGGACTACAACATGGATCTCAACTATGTCGGCAACAACTTCATGCTGTATCCGCCGGAAGGCACTTATGCCGAGTACTGGCTCGATGCAAGAGCACAGAACCTGGATACCGTTAAGTATGTATACTGGGGCTTCAGCTTTGAACCGGAAGAAATGGATGCCGAGCTGGATGCTTATGCCAAGGACTACTACAAGAAGTTCATGGCCGCTTACGAGCAGCAGCCTGCTGAAGGTATTGAAGAGTGGCTGAGCGATCAGTGGGATATCACCGATACCGATGAGAAGCTGCAGGCCTGGGGCGGTAATGCCGCATTTGAAAACCCGACCTCGTACCCCGCTGTCTACACCGCCTGGTTCAATATCGCATACCCCTATAAGGGCTGATCGAGTCAATAAGGAGTCGCCACGAAATCCGCGGCGGCTCCTTTTCTCTTACCGGCAATTCTGCGCGGTGAATCCCGCGGAATCAGCCCGAACCCAAGAAAGGAAAGATAAATATGAGTTTCAATTTTACCATGCCGGTTACGGTTCTGTCCGGCCGCAATGTCGTCCGCAATCATGTGGACAAGTTCATGCTCGGTTCCTCCTGCCTGATTGTCTGCGGCCGCCGCTCGGCCAAGATCTGCGGTGCGCTGGATGATGTGAAGGAGGTGCTGAATGCTCTGGACATTCGGTACAAGATTTACAACTGGATCACGGAGAATCCGCCGGTTTCGGTCTGTTATGAAGGCGGCCATGCGGCACGGGAATGTGAGGCGGAATTCGTGATCGGCATCGGCGGCGGATCGGCGCTGGATGCCTCCAAGGCCATCGCGGCCTACGCGGCCAATCCCGAAATGGAGCCGATGGAGATCTATACCAAAAAGATCCGCCGGATGCTTCCGATTATTGCAATTCCGACCACGGCCGGCACAGGAAGCGAGGTCAATCCTTATTCGGTCATGACGCTGGACGGCTTGAATGTGAAAAAGACCTTTAAGAGCCCGCTGTCCTATCCGAAATATGCGATGCTGGATCCGACCTACACCGAAACCCTGGGCACGGTTTATACCGTATCGACCGCGCTGGATGCCTTCTGCCATTGTGCGGAATCCTATCTGTCGCCGAAATCCACCGAGATTTCCCGGATGTTCGCTGCCATGGGCGCCCGCAAGATTTATGAGGTGCTGAAGAAGATCGCAGCGCTGGATGGCGATGAAGAAGCGCGCATGGAAGCACTCAAGCCTTACCGTGAGGCTCTGCTGACCGGTGCCTGCGCAGGCGGTATCGCCATCAATACAACCGGAACCGGCTTCAATCATCCGCTCGGATACAATCTGACCCTCTATCGCGGAATCCCGCACGGACGGGCCTGCGGTGCCTTCATGGGCGAATATTTCGCTTACAACAGCCGGGAGGCAGAGGGCAAGGCGCTGATCGACGAATTCTGCGCTGCACTTGGCGAGTCCGCAGATACGGTGGCCGATCGGATTGTCAGCTGGTCGAATGTCACGGAAAAGCTGGATGCGGACGAGATCGCGCTCTATGTGGATAATGTCAAGGGCGCGGGCAATTACGCCAACAGCCCGTATGTCATCAATCCCGAGCAGATGGCGGACATTTACCGGAAGCTGTTTTCGTAAGTACAGACAAAGACAGGAGGCGATGCCGATATGGCATCGCCTCCTGTTTGTTATTCGTTGATGGGAATCCCCGCCTCATTGGCAACCGTGGGAAGCGGTGTGCCGGCGAATTCGTTATGGATGCCGCGTAAGGTCAGATTTTTGATATCCGCACCGGCGCTGATGCGTACTGTCGGCGCTTCGGTATCGGGATTGCGTTCTTGGCGGAAGACACGCTCGACCGTCACGTTTTCGGCATGAATTCCCGATTCAAACCAGATCAGAGCGCCGTTTTTTACTTCACCCTCGTGGCCGCGCGGAATAAAGCCTGTGCTCTTGGAGGCAAAGATATCCGACACACGGATATTTTCCAGACGAATCGGCCTCCCGTCGCGGAGCGGATAGTGATGCGTGAAAGATACGGCATAGAAGCGGAACTGTCCGTGAACATTCCGTATGGTAACATTGCGGAGGGTATCACCGCAGGAGAGAAGCCGCACACCGGTATAACCGTTTTCACAGTATACACCGTCGATGTCGATGTCCTCAATGTCGCCGCGCGTGACCTCGCTGCGGGTGGTGCCGTTGGTACAGAGCGCGACATGATCGTCATTTGCATCACCCATAATATTGCGGATCACCCCGAAGCGGGCCGGCCCCTGAATATGAACACCGTCCATATTGGGCTTGATAAGATCGTAATCCAGCGTGATGTTTTCGACGGTGAAATACTTGGCATCCGCGATCTGGATAGCGTAGGAGGTCGGATCCTTGAAGGTAATATTGCGCAGAGTCAGATGCTCGGTATGGACAAGGCGTACCATCAGCACCAACAGAGCATTGGTGACATAGCGGTCATAATCGCAGGGGAGATTTTCGTCGGGGATCCATTCCCGCTCCTGATTGTCATGATTACCGTCCCAGATTCCGCCATCAATCGTAATATTGCGATTGGTACAGCGGCGATAGAGGCCATCGTTATCAAGCAGGGAGCAGTTGGCGTGATCCGCCAGCCGGAGCACGGCTGTGCGTGCAAGGCGAAGATGCGTGTTGTCATGGATGATAAGCGGCCTTGTGATGAGGTAACGCCCATGGGGAATGTATACCTCACCGCCCTGATCCAGCAGCTTCTGGATGGCGGCGGTATCGTCATGGATGCCGTCACCGATGAGGCCGGGTTGTTCGCGTGTCATGGTACTTCTCCTTTTTATTCTTCCGTCTGCATGAGGGCGTTGATCTCAGCTTCGACGCCTGCCTTCATGCTGTCCCAGGCCGAAACCCAGTTCTCATCCCAGCCGAGGATCTGTGTGCGCAGCTTGGAGCCGCTTCCGCCGAAATCGAAGGTGGTGATGAAATCATAGGCGGGATTTTCGAAAATGATATCCAGCATCTGTTCGGATTTGTCATCGCGCGCGACCTTGCCCTGCAGTGTGATATCATAAACGGCGGGGAGAATATGGTCGCGGGAATACACGGCCATCGTTTCCATCACAAGGCCGACCATTCCGGCATCCTGGATGTTCTTGGGAACGGCGACACCGGTGGGAAGCCATGTGGTGCAGGAGGTAATGTAGCTCTCCTGCGTTTCCTCCAGCTTCGGTGTGGGAAGGATGCCGAAGTCATCCGTCATTTCGCGGAAAGTCTGGATGCTGAGCATATCGCAGGTGGTGAAAATACTGCGGCTTTCGCGGAACACGCGCAGAGAGGAGCCGTCCGAGCGAGAATTATGCCACACGGTTTCGGGATCGCCGAAGATCCGGGCACACTTTTCAATCAGATTCAGAATCGGTTCGGCGGCGAGATGGACCGTATACACGCCGTCCTCAACGGAAATCGGATTGAAGCCGGAGGCGGCATAGAGCACACTTCCGAAGACACGGTCAAGTGCGAAGCCGTAGAAATCCTCCACATCCATGCTGTTGCTTCCGTTGAGATCGCGGGCGGCATCCCGTATGATGCTGTGCATGAAATCGACCGTCCATTTACCTCCAAGAACCACATCGTACAGATCACCCAGCTGCTGTTCGGCAGCCAGCCGCTTGTTGAACAGACAGGCGACGGGGGATTGGCAGAACTGCGGCGAGATGACACCGGTGGAGAAATACTGCCGGCCGGCGAAGGACATATTTCGATGGATCGAAGCGTCCCACAGGCCGCCCTCCAGAGTAAGATGGGGGATTTCATTCATATCGTACAGCACATCGGAACCGATCATTGTGTTTATGCCGTCGGACAGAATCGTGATGACCATATCGTAAGCGGGATCGTCCGCGAGCACGGTCTGGATGATGGCAGAGGCGGCTTCACCGCCGCTTTCGGTGCTGATGTATTCAAATTCCACCCCAAGCCGTTCGGATACCAGCAAATCGCGGGTGTGAATGGCATCGTTGATGACATCGCCTTCCTTTTCGACGGTGTAAAAATTCTGCCGTTCAGTGGTGTCCTGACCGATCACGCGGAAGGTCTTTCCGCTGTAATCGGCGGTGGGAAGCGTGTCGATGTAAGCGGTGGTTCCGGTGTCGGAATCATCGGTGACGGGGGAGGATGCGGTATCATCGGACGGCGGTTGGGCCGAATTGCAGGATATGGCAGAAGCCATGAGGGCGATCAGTAGCAGATGGACAATCCGGGCGCGTTTTTTCATTGTTCTATCACCTTTCTTACAGCGGCAGACTCAGCAGGATGATGGATGCAAGTCCGATCAAAAATCCTGCCAGGCGCTTGCCGGTTAATGTTTCGCGGAATACAACGGCGGAAATGAGGACGGTCAAAAGAAGCGCTCCTCCGTTGGCGATGGGATAATAAATAAGGCTGTCGAGATTCCCGGCCAGCGTGAGATTGATCTGCGAATACAGACTTACAATCAGACCGGATATACCGCCGATGAGAAGAACCGAGCGGCGGGATGTGGGCGGGCGGGAGTGCTTTTTCCGGGACAGCCAGCCGATGAGCGAGAGGAGGAACATGATGGTGAAGGCAGAGAAGAGGAACATCCGCCGCTCCTCCCGGCCGTTGGTGGATTGGTGGATCTTTTCAAATACACCGGCCATACCCGAAAGCAAAAAGCAGAGGCCGGCCATGAAGGCCCAACGCTTTCCGGCGGGATTCTTTTTGTCATCCTTCTCTCTGAGCATCCAGAGGGAGATCAGCATGACCGGGATACCAGCTGCCTGCAGGGGCCCGAAGGGTTCATGCCAGAAGATCGGGCCGGCGAGGGCCGGGATTATCATGCCGTAAAGAACCATCAGCGAAGTTGTGGACATCGGACCGACCGTCATTGCCGCCACGGACAGGGCCTGAAGCGAGAAGACCGTGATGGCATAGGCCAGAGCTGACAGGAGCGTGGCGGGCGACAGACTGTTTCCGATACCGAAGCAGAGGGTCACGACAGCCGCCGCACCGTATGAGATCGCATTGAAGCGGAAGATGCCGCCGGGATCCGGCCTCTCGGATTTGGCGTATCGGTTATAAGCCGCGCTTTTGCAGACGGCAAGGATGACGGAGAGGATCAAAAGAGCAATCATCATAAAGCAAAAGGCTCCTTGGGTACGGTGGGAAGCTGGATTTCGGTCAGCCAATCCGCTTCGTTTTCCCGGTTCCATGCGCCGTTGATATACCGCTCGCGGGCATCGCCGCAGATGACAAGACCGTGTTCCGAGGCCCAGCGGATGGCATACAGATAGGCATCCCGGAGGGAGTGATAGCCGCCGTGATGCTCAACGCTGACGGCGGTGATTGCCTCCAGCGTTTTGAATTTAAGGGTGGGAGTATCCGTACCGAACCGGTCTACCGACTGCGCATATTCGATAAAGACATTGGTTTCGCGATAGCCGTCACCGGGATAGATGACACAGCAGTAATCGGGGAGGGAAAAGCGGATATCGGGATTGGTGCGGTGAAGCTCCTCATTGCAGGTCTTGATGAAGGAGCGGATGTGGGACACATTGGGAATGTATCCGCGGCAGCAGTATACCGTCCGGGCATCGATTGTTTTGAGCGTGGCCGTGTAGTTCTGTTCAGCGGAATGGTCGAGCATCCGTTCAATCTCCGACAGTTGGCGATTCATCTCGTCGATGGATGCCTTCAGTTGAAGACGGCGTTCGGCGAGGGCCTTTTCCGGCTCCTTCCCTTCAAGGATTCGTGCGATGGCCTCGTTGGCCATGCCGGCCTCCTTGAAGGACAGGATCTGCCGCATGGTGTTCAGCTGATTCTCGGTGTAATAGCGGTAGCCGTTTGCGCTGTCTACAAAGGCCGGCTTGAGAAGGCCCACCTTGTCGTAGTAGCGCAAGGTTTTGATAGTCGTTTTGGCAAGCTTGGAAAATTCTCCGATTCGCAGCATAGGATTCCTCCTTCATCGGTTCTGTCACTATTATACACCCTCCCCCAAGGGGAGAGTCAAGTCTTTTGGGTAAAAAAAGGCACCGATTTTCATCGGTGCCTTTGGGGATTATTCAGCATACATGGGGGTGGACAGATAGCGGTCGCCCGTATCGGGAAGCAGGACGACGATCGTTTTGCCGGCATTTTCGGGACGCTTTGCCAGCTGAAGGGCTGCATGAAGCGCCGCGCCGGAGGTAATGCCGGTAAGGATTCCTTCGCTCACGGCAAGCTCACGGCCGGCCGCGTAGGCCTCCTCCTCGGTGACGGGGATGATTTCATCCAGCAGCGCGCGATCCAGCGTATCCGGCACGAAATTCGCGCCGATGCCCATCAGACCGTGTGCGCCGGCCCGTCCTTCGGTGAGCAGAGGTGAATTCTTCGGCTCGACAGCGACAATCCGGACGGCGGGATTTTTCTCCTTGAGATAGCGTCCGACACCGGTGATGGTGCCGCCTGTGCCGACACCCGCGACGAAGATATCGACTGTTCCGTCGGTGTCCGCCCAGATTTCCGGGCCGGTGGATTGATAATGGGCATCGGGATTCGCGGGATTGACAAACTGGCCGGGGATGAAGCTGCCAGGCATGGATGCGGCCAGCTCGTTGGCTTTTTCGATGGCGCCGGCCATGCCATTGGTGCCCGGGGTGAGAATCAGCTCGGCTCCGTATGCCTTCAGAAGCGTGCGGCGCTCGATACTCATGGTGTCGGGCATGGTCAGAATCACGCGGTAGCCGCGGGCGGCGGCGACGGCGGCCAGACCGATGCCGGTATTGCCGCTGGTCGGCTCGATGATAACCGAGCCGGGCTTCAGCTGTCCGCTTTTCTCGGCCTCATCGATCATGGCACGCGCGATACGGTCCTTCGCACTTCCGGCGGGATTGAGATATTCCAGCTTGGCCACGATCGGATTTTCGAGGCCCTGCTTCTTTGAAAAATGATTCAGCGCCAGCAGCGGTGTGCCGCCGATCAGCGCATCAATTGAGGGGTAGATGTTCATTTTGTGCTCCTCCAGGAAATTGGCTTGTCTGTATTATAGCACCGATTTCCGGATTTGTCAAGGGGCACGCCGGCGGCTACAGCTTGCTTTTCAGATCCTCCTGCAGGCGATGGAGGATCTTCTTTTCCAGACGGGAGATATAGGACTGCGAGATGCCCATCCGATCGGCGACCTCCTTCTGGGTCAGCTCCGGGCCGCCCATCAGGCCGTAGCGCATCGTGATGATAACCTGTTCCCGCTCGTTCAGCCGTGAGAGGGCATCCCGGATCGCACGCTGATCCTCCCGAAGCTCCAGCCCCTTGAAGATTTCATCTTCATCGCTGCCGAGAATATCCGACAGCAGAAGCTCATTGCCGTCCCAATCCACGCTCAGGGGTTCGTCGATGGACAGATCGTGCCGCCCCGCGCATTTTCGTATGTACATGAGAATCTCATTCTCGATACAGCGGGAGGCATAGGTCGCCAGCTTGATGTTGCGATCCGCACGGAAGGTGTGGATTGCCTTGATCAGCCCGATTGTGCCGATGGAGATCAGATCCTCGATTCCCGTGCCGGTGTTTTCAAAGCGACGCGCGATATAGACCACCAGCCGCAGATTGTGCTCGATCAACGTGCGGCGGGCCGATTCGGAATCGGATTCCAGCCGGGCAATGGCTTCAGCCTCCTCCTCGTGGCTCAGAGGCGGGGGGAGCGTTCCCGCTCCGTTGATGTAATAAACGGCTTCGGATTGACCGGCTTTTTTCAGAAGGCCGATCAGCCGTTCCCATAACTGCATACAGAGTTACCACCTTTCATTGAATCAGTTCAGGGGGGAGAATTCCATCGATATCGCCGCCGATATGATCGCCGATGGCGGCTGCCGCCTCGACCGGCTGGCCGTTGACGGTGATCCGGTCCGGCAGAAAGCCGACCAGCAGACATTTCCCGCCTATGCTGGCGGATGGGATCAGCCGGAGCTTCCAGCGCCGGATGATATCGGCATCCGTATCGCCCATCCCGCAGAGTTCAGCCGGGAGAATCGGGCGCAGAGCTTCCCGCGAGAGAATGATCACAGGCCGTCCGCCGATCGGCTCGCGCAGACGATTGCCGGTATCGCAGAGGAGGCGGAGGGGAAGCGTGCTTCCGAAGGCTGTCAGCTCAGCCTTGACGACCCGCTCTTCGGGGCGGATCGGTCGAAGACGGATCCAGAGTAGGCTGATCCCTCCGGCCGCGATGGCGAGAATGGGAAAGAGCGGCCCTGGAATTTCCGTGCTGGCGGGATCCCGGCCGCCCAGGCGCCCGAGCAGGGAATACAGCGCGTTCATGCATCCGCCGATTCCGACGCTGGCGGCCAGAAAGACCGAGCCGCCGTGCAGAATCCGCCGGCGGTTCCATCCGAAGGCGGCGGCGCACATGATGAGGATGCACAGGCCGGAGGCGGCCGCCAGCGCGATTGTGCGAGTCGGCGTGCCGCACGGAAAGAATAGGACCGCCAGGGAATACAGCGCCCCGATGGCGGCTCCTGCAGCCAGTCGAAGAGGCCGCGGCGGCGCGTGAAGCATCCGCCCGGCCAGATAGAGCGCCAGAAAATCCATGGAAAAATTCACGCAGAAAAGTGTATCGGCATAGATGATTTCCTTCATGCGCTGCCTCCCAAACGTTTCTTCCTCTATTATAGCAGAAGACGGCGACGAAAGCGGTCGGATTTTGGGAATGTGAAAAATTTTCACCGAAAGGTTTTGGCGGCTGAATAGACCGCAGAATTCGGTGCATACTCAATACAGGCCAAATCCAAAAACGAGGTGATCGTATGCTTGACAGAATTGCTCTGATCGTCGCCATCATCGGCGGCATTAACTGGGGATCCATCGGCCTTTTCCGCTTTGATCTCGTGGCATGGATCTGCGGTGGACAAGACGCGCTGGCCGCGCGTATTATCTACACCGTGGTCGGTCTTGCCGCCATCTGGTGTATTTCGCTGCTCTTCCGTGAGGCGGATACCGCTATCGAGGATATGCCGCGCGATTGACACCGTGTCGCGGGAAGGTTGCTGCAAAGGCAAATACAGAGCGCGCTCTGTCCATTTGGCAGGGCGCGCTCTGTATTGTTTTGCACTTAAATATCAAACAGAAGATGACTGTAGGTGGGATAGGGCCAGTATTCCTCGCCCACCAGCGTTTCCAGTCCGTCGGCAGCTTCCCGAAGCTCGCTCATAGCGACAAGCAGATGATCGCGGATGAAGCGGGAAAGCTCCTCACTGCTGCCGATCGTGCGGCTGGCGGCAGATTCCTTTTCAAGGCTCTCTATGCCGCCATACAGCCTGACGGTCAGCTCCGATATACGGGCCAGGAGATCGCTTTCCACAAACGAATCGCTTCCGACCGCCTTTGCGGCAGCCAGAGATTCGGCCAGCATCCGCTTGTATTTCAGAACGGCGGGAAGGATTTCCTTGCGGGCCATATCGATCATGGTCAGCGCTTCGATGTTGATGACCTTGTTGTAGATTTCCATGTGGATCTCGTTCCGGGATTCCATCTCGATCTCGCTGAAAATGTGATGCTTGTCATACAGCGCTTTGTTCTTGGGATCGATAAAGCAGGGGAAGGCATCGGCGGCGGTGCGAAGATTCTTCAATCCGCGGCGTTCGGCCTCGGCAGTCCACTCTTCGGAGTAATTGTTTCCGTTGAAGATAATTCGCTTGTGGCTCCGGATGATGTCACGGATCAGCTGGCCAACCGCCTTGTTGAAGTCCTTGCCGGCGGCAAGCTCATGCTCCAGCCGGTCGGCGATGAGGGAAAGCTCCTCGGCGACGATGGTGTTCAGCGTCATGTTCGGGCCGGAGATGGAATGGGAGGAGCCGCACATACGGAATTCGAACTTGTTTCCGGTGAAGGCAAAGGGAGAGGTACGGTTCCGGTCGGTGGTATCCTTGGGAAACTTGGGAAGGACATCCGCGCCGATCTCGATGACAGCCTTGCGGTGCGCATCGTGATCGTAATCGGTTTCGGTTTCGATGGCCTCCAAAATCGCGGTCAGCTCATCGCCAAGGAACATCGAGATGATGGCAGGCGGTGCTTCGGCGGCACCCAGACGGTGATCGTTTCCGGCGCTTGCGACCGAGATGCGGAGCAGATCCTGATAATCGTCCACAGCGGCGATAACGGCCGAGAGGAAGGTTAAGAACTGGGCATTGTCGCCGGGGGTGTCGCCGGGCTCCAGGAGATTCACGCCCTCCTTGGTGGCCAGCGACCAGTTGTTGTGCTTGCCCGAGCCGGTGATGCCCTGGAAGGGCTTCTCGTGAAGCACACAGACCAGCCCGTGATCGGCGGCGATCTTCTTCATGATCTCCATCGTCAGCTGATTATGGTCGGCGGCGATGTTGGCCGAGGTGAAGATGGGAGCCAGCTCATGCTGGGCGGGCGCGGCCTCGTTATGCTCGGTTTTGGCCAGGATGCCGAGCTTCCACAGCTCCTGGTCCAGCTCGTCCATGAAGGCCTTGACACGGGGCTTGATCGAGCCGAAGTAGTGATCCTCCAGCTCCTGACCCTTGGGCGGCATGGCGCCAAACAGCGTACGGCCGGTGAAGACCAGATCCTTGCGCTTATCGTACAGCTTCTTATCGATGAGGAAATATTCCTGCTCGGGACCGACGGTGGCGATGACCTGTGCGGTATCCTTGCCAAACAGCTTCAGGACCCGCTTGGCCTGCTTGTTGATGGCTTCCATCGAGCGGAGCAGGGGGGTCTTTTTGTCGAGGGCCTCGCCGCCGTAGGAGCAGAACGCGGTGGGAATGCAGAGCGTTTTGTCCTTGATGAAGGCGTAGGAGGTGGGATCCCATGCGGTGTAGCCGCGGGCTTCAAAGGTGGCGCGCAGACCGCCGGAGGGGAAGCTGGAGGCATCCGGCTCGCCCTTGATCAGCTCCTTGCCCGAGAATTCCATGATGATATCACAGCCGCTGATGGGCGTGATAAAGCTGTCATGCTTCTCGGCGGTAACGCCGGTCATCGGCTGGAACCAATGGGTGAAATGAGTAGCGCCCTTTTCGATGGCCCAGTCCTTCATGGCGTTGGCGACGACATTGGCAACGGTGATATCAAGCTCCTTGCCGTCCTCGATGGTTTTGCGCAGGGATTTGTAGGTATCCTTCGGGAGCTTCTCGCGCATGACGGTGTCATTGAACACCATGCTTGCGAATATGTCCTGGATATTGCTCATTCTGGTAGTCCGACCTTTCTTGCAGAGGGTTAATCAGAGTAAAATCTGTCCGTTGACGCTCAGACGGAAGCGGAGGCCGAGCCGTTCGGCGGCCTTGCGGCAGAGAATCATACGGCCGATGAATATTTCAAAGTAGTCCATCACCGAGCAGAAATCGGTATCGACGGTCAGCACAAGCTCAATCTCGCCCTCCTCGCGGCGGATGATGAGATCCGCTCTCTTGACCGAATAATTGACCCGGCCATGGATATCGAAGGTGGAGAAATCCGCGTTGCGCACGCGGGAAGCGCGTACATCCGTCTTGTCGGCTAAAATCAGCGCGGCGGTGATCGGATTCACGGCAACGGCGGTGGATTCGTCATGGTTGCCGATGGCGGTGATGATGGTGGCGATGTCGGCCGGATCCGCGCCCATATTGTCGAGGATGCGGAAGGCCATGACGGCGCCGGACTGGGCGTGCTCGGTGCGGTTGACGATGTTGCCGATGTCATGGAGATAGCCGGCGATCTGGGCCAGCTCCGCATCCCGCTCGGGATAGCCGAGGGTCAGCAGAATATCGCGGGCGGTATTGGCGACCTTTCCAACATGGGGAAAGCTGTGCTCGGTATAGCCCAGCGCGATCAGCGCCTCATCTTCTTTTTCGATGTAGGTGCGGATCGCATCGCTTTTTTTGATCTGTTCAAATGTAATCATAGAGCTTCCTTATCAGAAATTATGGCCGTTCCAGCCCCAATGCTCAAACTCGCTGTAGGCGACATACACGCCGGCAGCGGGAATGCCGAAATCCCCCTCCAGCAGTTTGCAGATCACACCGGTCATCTTGTCAAAATCGGCGGCCTTTGCGTGGCCGAGAATCTTGACCTCCAGCATGGCGAGCGGGGAATCGTTCTTTCCGGCCAGCCAGAGATCGCAGCCGTCCTCGATGCTGACCATGAGATAGGTTTCGCTCTTGCCGGGGATGGCGGTGATGGCTTTGCCAAGACCTGCCTTGAGGGCGGTCTTTTCAGCATCGGTGAGCGTTTTGGAGATTTTGCAGCTGATATAAGGCATAATATTCATCCTTTCGCTATGGATCAGTCGAGGAAGCCGTCCCCGAACTGTTTGATCTGTTCCAGCATATGGCCGATGTTTCCTTCACCGGCGTACCTGGTCTGATCGAAGAAATCGTGATCGAAATCCGACCAGAAGAGCGGATTTTCGCGGCTTTGCAGGGGCTGATCGGCCTTCAGACGGCCGCACCAGACCTCGACATAACAGCCCTGATTGTAATAGGTGAAATCCATCAGATGCCGCAGGGTGACACAGCCGCTTCCGATTCCCGTTTCCTCGAAAAGCTCGCGGTAGGCGGCATCTTCGCCGGATTCACCTTCTTCGATCTTGCCGCCGACGAAATTGTACAGCCCGAGATAGGGATTCTTGATCCGGCGGCAGAGCAGAATCTTTGTCTTATCGGGGCTGTAGATCATGATGCAGTTGTAGCCCTGCATCAGAGTGATTTTACGCGGTTGCAGTTGAAGTAACCGGTCTTGACCTGCGTAAATTCCTTGAGGATGAGCAGCGTGAGATAGCCGCAGATGAAATCCTCGGTGTGGAAGTGGCCGGCCTCAAAGAGATTCAGCCCCAGATCGGCGGCCTCCTGCATGATATTGTAGGAGAGCTGACCGGTTAAGTAGCTGTCGGCACCGGCGGCTTTGGCAGCGCGGACGAAATCCTTTCCGTCACCGCCGCATACGGCAACCCGCTTGACGGGAAGATCGGCCGATGCCCAGAGAACACGGTCAGCCTGCAGGGTCTTCTTGATGAAGGATGCAAATTCATTGGCAGCCATGGGATTTTCCAGGGTGCCGATCCGGCCGACGGATTCGCCGTCCGCCGCAAGCATGGTGACATCCTCAAGTCCGATCAGCTTGGCAAAGATATCGTTGAGTCCGCCGGGCGCCGCATCGAGGCGGGTATGGAAGGACATGACCGAAATCTTATGCTCCATCAGACGGAAGATCCGGCGGCTGACGGGATCGGCATAATTCAGCCCCTTCAGGGGCTTGAAGATCATCGGATGATGGGTGATGATGACATCAAAATTGTTGTCAATCGCGTGCTGAACCGTTTCATCGGTGACATCCAGCGAGCAGAGCACGCGGAGCACCTCGCGGTTCGGATCGTCGGCCAGCATAAGGCCGTCATTGTCCCACTCACAGCGAAGCTCGGGCGGGAATTTTCCGTTCAGAAATTTGTAAAGTTGTTCGACGGTCGGCATAATCAGCCACCTCCGTTCAGTATTTGTTCAATGGTTTCAAGCATCTGCCGGTCGGCTTCGTTTTCGGCGGCGATGGCAGAGCTGTTGACAGCGTGTGCCCGTCCGGCCATCCTCCGCTTTGCATGGCGGGCCGTTTCGGTCAGCCAGCGAAGATCGGTGCCGGTGGGATTCATTCGGGCGCGCTCTAAATTGAGGGCGCCGAGCCGCAGAGAGGCGATATCGTCCGTTGATTTCTCCGGCTCACCGGTAAAGGTGACCGAGAGAAGCTGGTAGTATTTGCCCTCATCAAAAATGACCGTTTCATCGCTGATCCGGTATCCGGATGTGTACAGCCAGCGTCGGAGAGCCTCTTGGGTGGTCATGGGCTGAAGAATCAGCGTGCAGCGCGAGAGGCGGGGATAGTCGGATGCGGCCAGAATATCGGCGATCATCTCGCCGCCCATTCCGGCGATGACAACGGTGTCGGGCGCGAATTCTTCGATGGATGCAAGGCCCGGACGGCAGGCGACGGAAATCCGGTCTGCAAGACCGGCATGGCGGATGTTGAGTCTCGCACGCTCACAGGGGCCTTCGTTGATGTCGGAGGCCAGCGCCTCACAGCATTTTCCGGCTGTGACGGCGGCGATGGGAAGATAGGCGTGATCGCTTCCGATGTCGGCAAGACGCCGGCATCCCTGCGGAATCCGCTCCAGAGCGGCCGAAAGACGGGGACTGAGATTGGTATTCATACAGATTGACAGACACCGACGCTGTGAGAGGCGTCGGTGTGATGTGTGTTTCAGTTCTTGGAAGCCAGATAGTCGTTGATCTTCTCAACCAGAGCATCCGCGTCGGTGCCGTGAACCTCGCAGGCCATCTCGATGCTCTCGCCGCGTGCGGACGGGCAGCCGAGGCAGTGCATGCCGATTTCAAGGAAGAACTTTGCGGTCTCGCGGTCGAAGTCCAGAACCTCGCCGATAATGGAATCCTTGGTAACTTTCATTTTTCTATTCCTCCGGAGTTAATCAATATTTTCACAACTATATTATACCCCAAGCCATGCCAAAAGTCAATGGGTATGGCGATATTTTTACCCGGATTTCGCACAATGTTTGCAAAATGGACTTGATTTTTCCGGCCGCAGGCGGTATAATAAAAGAAAAAACAAGGAGTGTTCATATGGACTGCTTATTCTGCAAAATCATCGCCGGGGAAATCCCATCCGCCAAGGTCTACGAGGACGATTCCGTCTATGCCTTCCGCGACATCAATCCCCAGGCACCGGTGCACATTCTGGTGATTCCCAAGGTGCATATCCCGTCCGCCGACGGCATCAATGCCGACAACTGCGAGGTTGTGGCGAAAATCTTTGCCGCTATCCCCGGTATTGCCAAAGCCGAGGGCCTGACAAACGGCTACCGCATCATTACCAACTGCGGGGAAGATGCCTGCCAGTCGGTCAGGCATCTGCATTTCCACATCCTCGGCGGCCGCAAGCTTCCCGAGAATATGGGCTGATCTCTCAAAGAAAACGATACCGCACGGCTTTCGCCGTGCGGCATTTTTGTTTACCGATCCTCGCGGAAGTAGGTTGCGCCAAGGCTTGCGGGAGCCTGATGCTCCTTCTTCTTGCGCAGGGTGATGATAATCAGCACCACGATGGTCATGATGTAGGGGATCATGTCGAGGAACTGCGAGGCTACGCTGACCTCCTCGCCGAAGAGCGGGAAGGTGAGATTCTGGATCTTCAGGCCGAGCGCGCGCATCGCACCGAAGAGGTAGGCACCGAAGATGGCCTTCAGCGGGCTCCAGGTGGCGAAGATAACCAGCGCGACGGCGATCCAGCCGTTGCCGGCTGTCATTTCCTCCTGCCAGCGGGGAACGAATACCAGCGACAGATAGGCACCGCCCATACCGCAGAGGAATCCGCCAACGCAGACGTGGATGTACTTGTAGAGCATGATATTGATGCCCGAAGCATCGGCCGCACCGGGATTCTCACCGATCATGCGCATACACAGACCGGGCTTGGTGTGGTTCATATAGATGAACAGCAGGATGGCGAAGAGAAGTGAGATGTAGACATAGATGCTCTGATTGAAGAACATGGTGCCGATGACCGGGATCTTCGAAAGGCCGGGGATGGCGATGTTGCCGAGCGGCTCGGTTACGGAGTCGGGCAGATTGGACTGCGACCAGTCCTTGCCGAGGAAGCTGGAGAGGCCGGTACCGAAGATGGTCAGCACCAGACCGGTGACGGTGTGGTTGCCCATGAAGGTGATCGTGACAACGGCATAAAGCAGCGCGCTGAGTGCGCCGGCCATGCCGGCCGCCAGAATGGCGAGCAGCGGATTGCCGCTCTTGACGCCGGTGATGAAGCCGATGCAGGCTCCCATCAGCATCATGCCCTCCACACCCAGATTGATGTGGCCGCTCTTTTCATTGAGGATGCCGCCGAGCGTGCCGAACAGAATCGGCGTTCCCACCTGCACGGTGGTCTGAAGAAACAGCGAGAGCTGATTGACCCATTCCATTATTTCTTTGCCTCCTCCTTTTTCGTGATGATAATGCGGTAGTTGGAGAAGAATTCGCTGGCCAGGACGAAGAAGAGGATGATGCCCTGGATGACCTCCGATACCGACGAGGGAATCTGCATCGAAACCTGCAGGAAGGATCCGCCCTGCAGAAGGACGGCGAACAGGAAGGAGGTGACGAGAATCATCGGCGCGGAGAGCTTGGCCAGCCACGCGGTGATGATGGCGGTGAAGCCAAGACCGGCGGAGATGTTGTCGCCGAGGCGGCCTTCGTTGCCGGTCGCCTGAATCATGCCGGCCAGACCGCAGATGCCGCCGCTGATCAGAACGGCGATGAGGACGGTTTTCACAACGTTCATGCCGGCATAGCGGGCGGTCTGGGGATTCTCGCCCAGAACCGAAAGCTCATAGCCGAACTTGGTGTACTCCATCAGGATGTAGACAATCACAACCAATAACAGCGCGATGATCCATCCGATGTGGATGCCGAAGACCTTCGGCAGGGAGGAATTCTCGGTGAAGCGGTAGATTTTCGGCATATTGTTTTCCGCGGGATCCTTCCACGGGCCGAACTGCAGGTAGGTGATCCACTTGATGGCGATGTAGTTGAGCATCAGCGTGACCAGCGTTTCGCTGGTGCCGAGCTTTTCACGCAGGATCGCGGAAATCAGCGCCCAAAGGCCGCCGAATACGAAGGCGGTCAGCATCATCAGCGGGATCATGACAATGCCCGGCAGATCGGGAAGCGTCAGCCAGATCCAGGTCGCACCGAAGGCACCCATGTAGAACTGACCCTCGGCACCGATGTTCCAGAATTTCATCTTGAAGGCAATGGCAACGCCCAGCGACAGAATCAGAAGCGGGACGCACTTGGCAACCGTTGCCGTGAAATTGTACTGGGAGCCGAAGGAGCCCTTTATAATATTGGCGTACATCTTGAAGGGATTGTATCCGAGGCAGGCCATGATGATGCCGGCGCAGACCAGCGCCAGAACGACCGTGCCGATGCGCAGAAGCGTTTCCTGCTTGGCGGACAGGCCCTGCTTTTTCTGAATTTTAAGCATCTTTCTTTGCCTCCTCCGTGTGTCCGAGCATCATCAGACCGATCTGCTCCTTGGTGGCCTCTCTGGCATCCACGATGCCCATGATCCGGCCGGCGTGCAGAACGAGAATCCGGTCGCACAGGCCCAGCAGAACGTCAAGATCCTCGCCGATGAAGAGGATGCCGACGCCCTTCTGCTTCTGCTCGTTGAGCACATCGTAGATGTTGTAGGAGGCGCCGATATCCAGACCGCGCACCGGGTAGGCGGTGATCAGAAGCTCGGGATTGAGATTGATTTCACGGCCCAGCAGAACCTTCTGGATATTACCGCCGGACAGCTTTTTGACCGTGTGGTAGGGGGAGGGAGTGCTGATATCGAACCGGTCGATGATACTGTCGGCGATCCGCCGGCCCTCGGTGCGGTTCATGAAGATGCCGGGCATATTCTGGTAGGATTTGAGCAGAACATTGTCGATGATCGACATCGAGCCGACCAAACCCATGCCGAGCCGGTCCTCGGGAACGAAGGACATCGTGATGCCGCGGCGGATGATATCGCGTGGGGAGAGCTTGACGATGCTGGAGCCCTTGAAGATAATATCGCCCTCGGCGACCTTATCAAGACCGGCGATGGTTTCGCAGAGCTCCTTCTGGCCGCTTCCCGCAATGCCCGCAACGCCGAGAATCTCGCCGCTCGAGAGGGTGAAGGAGATGCCGTCCAGCGCCTTGCGGTGCTCACCGCCCATTACGCTGAGATTTTTGACCTCCAGAATGGGACGGCTCTTTTCGGTATCGATGGGGGAGCGCTCGATGTCCAGCGAAATCGGGCGGCCGACCATCAGCTCGGTCATCCGGCGGGGATCCACCGATGCGGTTTCGTAGGTGCCGATGGATTCGCCCTTGCGCAGGATGGTGACGCGGTCGCTGATTTCCATGACCTCGGCCAGCTTGTGGGTGATGATGATGATGGAACAGCCCTGCTTTTTCATATTGCGCAGGATGTCAAACAGCACGCGGATTTCCTGAGGCGTCAGTACGGCTGTCGGCTCATCGAGGATGAGGATTTTTGCGCCGCGGCAGAGGACCTTCAGAATTTCGCAGGTCTGCTTTTCGGAAACCGACATATTATAGACCTTCTTGTCGGGATCGAGCTTCAGACCGAACTTCTCCTCAATGGCGCGGATTCTCTCGGACATAGCCCGGCCGCCTATGAAGAATCCTGAATTTCCGCCGGCGATAATGTTTTCCTTGGCGCTCAGAACATCGACCAGCTTGAAGTGCTGATGCACCATACCGATGCCGGCCTTGATCGAATCGGAGGGGGAGCCGAAGGATACCGGTTCACCGAACAGCCGGATATGACCGGCGTCAGGGGTATAGATACCGGACAGAATGTTCATAAGTGTTGATTTGCCGGATCCGTTTTCGCCGAGCAGCGCATGGATCTCGCCGGTGCGTACATCGAAATTGATGTTGCTGTTGGCCTTGACCGGCCCGAAGGATTTGCAGATGCCTTCCAGCTGCACGCAGATATCATTCATAGTTTTATTTTCCTTTTCAGCGTTGAATTTCAGAATCGGATAGATACTATATTATATCATATTCCGGGCCGATTCGTCAAGTGGCCGGACAGGATTTGTTCATAAAATATCAAAAAACCGATCCGCCGTGAGGCGGACCGGACAGGGATTATCAGCGGCCGAAAAAGCCGGCGCGGAAGGTATCGATGGGAGCCTGCGTGTGTGCGATGGAATCGGCATCCCCGGCAGCCAATGAATCGGCGTGCGGCTCGCAGAGCGCGGTATAAGCGGGATAGAATTCATCCATCAGGAAACGGGCGTATTTTACATAGCGGAAGCGGCCGACAATATGGAAATCGTGATCGGCGCGGCGGATAACGGCGACGGAGCGCTCATCCTTGACAGCCTCCTTGATGCCGTCGAAATCCGGGGAGAAGGCGAGGGTGAACTGCCTGGCAAAATCCTGCCCTGCGCGGGTGACATGACGGGTGTGGGCATCGGAGGCGCCGACAACGGGGATGCGGGCCCCCTCACTTCGAAGCTCGGCCCAGAGCGATTCCTGCAGATTGTTGCCGTTCCCGCTGGCATCGCAGGAGGCGACCACCTCCAGCGCATCGAAGGAGCCGTGCTTCCAGAGCCAGCAGATTTCATCGGTGGGGACATTGTAGTCGCCGTAGCATTCCCAGTACGGATGGGCCATGATCGAAACGCCGCCGGCCTTGCGGATTTCATTGGAAACAAAGATCCGGTAGGCGGTGCTGTAGGGATCGTTCAGCGGCTCGCCTTTGAGGGTTTCCAGAATTTTATCAACTTCAGCCTGCACATAGGCATCGTCGGTTTCGATGATATCGTTGACGCTGTACTCACCGTCGAAGTTGATGATGTGGAAGCAGCCCATGCCGTGATTGTGGACCTCCTCACCGCGGAAAACCCGGAAGCGGTCGGTCAGCGGCTCCATCTCCGCCTTTGCTTCCAGCGAGGGGGCGAATTTGTGATGGTCGGTGACGGCGATGAAATCAAAGCCGGCTCTGCGGTATTCACAGCTGACCTCAAAGGGCGTGCCCTCGCCGTCGGAACGGCTGGTATGCAGATGGGTGTCGCCCTTGAAAACATCGAGCGAATAGAGATCCTCCTTCAGTGCATACAGGTAGCTGCGGGCGATGATCTCATCATCCTGCTTTACGCGGACGGTGTAGCGCTGCTCATCGGTAAAGTCATAATCCAGGGCGTAGAGCCCGTCGGAAATCTTTGTCAGCGGGAAACAGGGATAGCGATCCTCCTCATCAATGCGGTACTTGGGGGTGTGGAGGATGCTGTGCTTCTCCATGGGCTGGATTTTGGCGCTGAAGCTGCTGTCGGCCGGCGCGCCGTCAAGGTGAAAAAATACGGTCTGCTTTTTGTCGGCACGGTAAACCTTCGGCGCGATTTTTATCAGAGATGCTTTCATGGGATCCGTCCTTTCTGCCGGCATAAATCGGGCCGGCTGTCACCATTATAGCAGACAGCCGGCCCTGTGTCAAGGGAATTGTTGAATTTGAATCAGAGAACCAGACGGCGGAACCAGGTCAGCTTTTCAAGCGGGGTGGGAATCACGCGGGTCTGATTGCCCTCATAGAGATTGCCGTTATCATCCAGCCACATACCCTCGGGGAAGGTAATTTCCTTTTCGCGGGTGCCGGGGGTGATGACAGGGCAGACGAGAATATCCCGTCCGAGCATGAATTCATCGGTGATGGCTTCATAGCCCTTATGCGGATCGTTGTATTCGAGATTCCGCAGAATCGGCTCGCCGGTCTTCTCCGCATCGGCAATCAGCGCGATGATTTCATCGGCCATCGTCTTGTGGAGTGCGGCCGCGTCGGCAACAATCCGGTAGGAGGGCTCGGAGAGGGCACGCCAGGGAGCCCAGGAGAACTGCATCATCGGGAAGAGGGCGGATGCCTGTGCCATACGGATGAACAGCTCCTCGTCGATCGTGTGGCCGGGGAGACTGTAGGTCCATTCGCCGCCGCCGATCATATCGGGGCAGATGAAGGGATGGCCGATCAGGCCCTGCAGAATCGAGCAGGGCAGCAGGGTATTGATGCCGTCCCGATCCCAGAGGTGGCCGCGGTCGCAGAGCCGCTGAATCATGGCCGTGCCGCCGCCCTTGAAGGTATCCTTGTATTCGTGGAATTCATAACGCTTGCCGAATTCGTTCCAGGCGCGGTTCAGCTCGGCCGGATCGTGATCGTCGCGCGGCGTGCCGTTGGTGATGTTGGTCGGATGATACATCGAATAGGAACCGCCATCGAACTTGAAGCCGTCTACGCCGTAATTTTCGATCAGTGCGCGGAGCTTGGAATCCATGAATTCAAAGTCGCATTCCTTGCGGAAGTCGAGGATGGCCGAGAAGCCGTTCCACCATGAAACGAGGGCCGGGCGGCCTTCCTTGGTGCGCAGGAAGATGGAATCGCAGTTTTTGTCCTTAAAGTAAGGATGCGTGCTGGTGATGAATTCCTGGCCGTCCGGCGTGACCAGCGGCGTGACCCAGAGCATGACCTTGAAGCCGAGCGTGTGGAGCTCATCGACCATAGCCTTCGGATCGGGGAATTTGGCAAAATCAAACTGCCAGAGGCCGTACCGGGTATGCCAGCCTTCATCGATAATCAGAATGCCCGGCTCAAAGCCGTGATCGACGATGGCATGGGCGTATTCCAGCACGCTCTTCTGGGTGGGATGGTAGGTGAATTCCATCCAGGTATTGTACTGGGCGGTGCGGAAGAATTCGCGGGGGAGCTGCTTGCCGTTCCTTGTTTCGGTGAAGGGAAAATGGGCCTCCATTGCCGCAAGATACGCATCGCGCAGGCAGTCACCGGCATCGGTGCAGATAACCTCGCCGCCATCAAAGCAGAGCTCGCCGTTCTCAATCCAGACGCGGAAGGCTTCCTCGCTCCAGAGATAGCGGCCTTTGCTGGAAAGAAAGAGGGGCATGAACTGATTGGCGGGATTGCGCCGGAAATCGCGGCTGTAGACGGGCTCGGCATTTACGGGCATATCGGTTCCGTGATAGGCATCGCCGCCCCAGAAATATTCGCCGGGAAGGAAGGGGATTCTTGTAATCATAGCAGTTTTCTCCAATCGGGCAAAAAAGTCATTGTAGGTATTATAACACAGATGCGGGGATTTGTCAATGCGAAAAGGCCGTACCGCAGTACGGCCTTTGAGAGAGTCAGTTATCGAGCAGCTCGTCCATTGTCTGCTTCATCGCAGCCTTGATCGCGGGCTCGATTTCAGCATACTTGGAGGCGAGATCGGTGTTCTTATCGGCGACCATATAGTAGAGGGTATCGGCAACACCGCCCCAGTCGAAGAGGATCGCAACATCATAGAGCTGGGTGTCGAAGATCATCTCCAGCATCCTGGCGGAATCGTCATCGCGGATCGACTTATCCTTAACCGTGGTTTCGATGAATGCGGGGGTGACGGTCTGTTTGGAATAGTAGCCGAGCGCCTCCAGAACATGACCGGTCATCTCGGGATTCGGGTTGTTGGCGGGAACGATCATATTGTCCTGCCACCAGATGTTGGTGGTGCCGTAGTATTCATCCTGCTCCTCGTCATACTTGGGCAGCGGGAGAACGCCGAAATCCGCATCCATGGCACGGAAGTCGAGCGCCTGCAGGAGCTGATTGGTATAGAAGAGGGCGCGGTTATCCATGAATGTGGGCGGGAAGAGGGTTTCAAAGACTTCGGTGCCGTCGGCGAAATCGATCGGGTTCATGGTGATGCTCATATCGCGGGAGAAGGGAATCATCTTTTCAAGGATTGCGGCAGCCTTTTCGCCGAACAGGGTCATCTCGACCTCATCGCCGTCACGCTTTGAATAATCCACACCGGCGCCGATCATCGCATAGCGGAGGCTGGCCGGCTCGCAGATCAGACCGAAGCGGTCTTCCTTTTCGACCGTCTGGTTGCCGTTTAAGTCATTGGCGGCTTCGGTGGCCATCTTCATCATCTTGTCGATGGTCCATTTTCCGTCATAGACCAGCTGATAGGGATTGTCAAGCTTCAGATTCTCGACCAGCTCCTTGTTGAAGAAGTAGACGACGGGAGCGGACTTGGCAAAGAAGCAGGCATCGCCGACAGCGGTGTACTGCTTGCCGCCGATGTTGTATTCCTCAACGGAATTGGCATCCCACCAGGAATGGGACAGGTCGAGCGTGGGGATGGTGTCAAGGTCCATCAGAAGGGTCGGCTGGCTGAGCAGCTTGGAGAGGCCGATGGTCAGCGGGAAGGCAGCCTGGATTTCATCCTCGCCGGCCAGAATCAGGCGGCTGAGGGTATCCGCGGTATTGCGGTCGGCATTTTTGAGCGGATAGAGTTCAAGATTGACATTCAGATCTTCCTCGACCTGACGGGTCATCTTGATGATGGAGTCCTTCAGGATGTCGCCGGTTTCTTCGTCCTTGTCGATCATCGTGTAGCCGGCGATGGCGTAGCTCATATCGAAGGCGAAGCTGGCGATGGTGACGGTCTGGCCCTCATAGTCCACACCCGGGCTGACATATTCGGCATCGGCCGGTGCGGAGGGGGTGGTGCCGTCAGAGGACGGATCGGTGTCATCAGGCTGATCCGAGGAGGAGCCGCAGGCACCGAGCTGGGTCAGGAGCATGGCAGCGAGCAGAAGAATACCGGTGATTCTTTTCTTGTTCATGATAATTACCATGGCTTTCGCAGGGGCGAAAGCTTCCTTTTCGGTAAAATTTTTGCCGGCGGATTGACAAATTCTCCGCCCTGCAGTATAATTATAATATAAAGAAAAAGCTTTGTAAATAGGATAATGGGCATAAAGCTTTAGCTTTTGGTCATTTCGGAGGAGCTATGCATATCGAAACGCTGGATGAATACTACCATTACCGCGAGAATGCCACCTATGCCTTTGAGGGGCACCGGCATACCAATGCGATGAGCTGGGAGGCCAATATCCTGCTCGCCGGGAGTCTGGAGATCACCTGCGGCGAGCGGGTATTCAGGCTGGAAAGCGGTGAGATGGCCGTCTATAACGCCGGAGTCTTCCACCGCAACCGGGTCCCGGAGGCCCGTGCGGAGTTTATTTCCCTTCATTTTACATCCGATTTTCCGGCGGGGGAGCCGATGGTCTATCGGCTGTCGGGGACGGATCTTTCGCTGGTTTCGGTGCTGGATGATGAGGCGGCGGATGATGGAATGATCGCGATGGGGCACAGAGGGCGGATTACCGAGGCCGGACGGGATCTTCTGGAGGCGCTGCTCCTGCGGCTGGAGGGGCAGGCCGATCTGCCCCCGGAGCTTCCGATCGGTCTGTCGGCGGTATACCGCAATGCGGTGCGGCTGATGGAGGAGCGGATTGACGAAAATCCGGATGTCTGCGAGATTGCCAGACGGTGCGGGGTCTGCCGCACCACGCTGAAGAATGCCTTCGCCGAGTGTGCGGGGAAGGGGGTCAAGGCTTACTTCCTGGAACTCAAGATGGAGCGCGCGCGGGGATTGATTGCCGGCGGAATGGCGATTGAAGCGGCGGCAGAACGGCTCGGCTTCTCCTCCCCCGCCTATTTTTCCCAATGCTTCCGACGTATGCACGGCATGAGCGCGACCGAATGGAGGCGCAAAAGCCGGTATGGAGAGTGACAAAAATCCCGCACAGTTTACACCGTGCGGGATTTTTTTGATTGGTAAAGCAATCAGGAGTTCGGGATTTCGCCGATAACGCCCTCAACCAGCCAGTTGAAGGAGGTCAGCTCGGCATCGGTCATAGCCTTGCCGGCTTCGACGCGAACGGTACCCTTGTTATCCTTGATTTCGCCGGCGAATACAACCAGCGAGCCGTCCTTGATGGCAGCCTCTGCCTTGGCAACCGCATCAGCGGTACCGGCAGCGCAGTTGGCAGTCAGAGCATCCAGGGATACCATGCCCTTGTTCAGGCCTTCCCAGTAGGTTGCGCCCTTCCAGGTGCCGGCCATGATAGCTTCAACATCCTGCTTGTAGAAGACATCCCAGTGGAACAGCGGAGCGGTCAGATAAGCCTTCGGTGCAGCATCCGGCGTGGAGCTGTTGTAGCCGATTGCCTTGACGCCCTTTTCCTGAGCGGCGATCTGAGGAGCGGTGGAGTCGCAGTGCTGTGCGATCAGGTCGCAGCCCTTGTTGATCAGCTCAAGAGCGGCGGACTTTTCGATGGTTACATCGAACCAGTTGTTGGTCCAGATGACCTCAACAGTAGCCTTGGGGTTGACGCTGCGAACGCCCAGCGTGAAGGCGTTGATGCCGCGGATAACCTCCGGAATCGGCATAGCGGCTACATAGCCGATCTTGCCGGACTTGGAGTTCATAGCGGCAACGATGCCGGCCAGATAGCGTGCTTCGTATACACGGCCCATATAGTTGCCGTAGTTGTCGCCGACGATATAGCCGGTGGCGTGACCGAAGTATACGCCCGGATAATCCTTGGCAACCTTTTCAACCCATTCGCCGTGGCCGAAGGAGGTAGCGTAGATTACGTTGTAGCCGGCCTCGCAGAGCTGACGGAGGGTAGCCTCACAGTCGGAGGATTCCGGTACGTTCTCAACATAGGTGGTCTCGATGCCCATAGCATCCAGAGCCAGACGACCCTGATCGTGTGCATAGGAATAGCCGAGGTCACCGATGGTTCCTACATAGAGGAACGCAACCTTCAGATCTTCCTTTGCGATCGGAGCGAGTTTTCCCGAGCCGGAGGATCCGCAGCCGCCCAGAAGAGCGGTCGAGAGGAGTACCAGCGCGAGAAGCAGGGAAAGAATTTTTCTCATGGTTCATTCTCCTTAACAAAATTTTACCGATTGTTCACAATCGGAATCAATCAAATTATAGCAGATAGTGGGAGCAATGTCAAGGATAAATTTGAATATTTTTTGAATAAAATTATTTCCAAGAAAATGCGCACAGAATCGCGGCGTTCTTCAGGAATGAATTTATGTATTTTTAATGAATTGCAAAAAGATTGGCAAAGGTTCTTTCAAATAGTCGAAAAATATGTTATAATAAAGGAGAGTGAAGAATCCCGTCAGGGTAAAATGAATACTTTTTGATTTTCGGAGGCTAATATGAACGAGTCTTTATACGGAGATTTGAGCGTCATCGGTATGCGCGGCTGCGAGGATATGGTTTCGCAGGTCGATGCTTACCTCAGAGAATGGCGCCAGGCAGACGAGTCCTATCTGGTCAAGGCTGACTGTCCCCGCTTCGGATCGGGCGAGGCCAAGGGCCTGATCCACAGTTCCATGCGCGGTCATGACGTCTACATCATTTCCGACTGCTTCAACTACGGTGTTACCTACAAGATGTACGGCATGACCGTACCCATGAGCCCCGACGATCATTATCAGGATCTCAAACGGATCATCGCCGCCATCGGCGGCAAGGCCCGCCGTATCTCGGTTATCATGCCGATGCTGTATGAGGGCCGTCAGCACAAGCGCTCCACCCGTGAATCGCTGGACTGCGCAACCGCGCTGCAGGAGCTGGTGAGCATGGGTGTATCCAACATCATCACCTTCGATGCCCACGATTCCCGTGTCCAGAATGCCATCCCGCTGGCCGGCTTTGACAATGTCCGCGCCACCTATCAGATGATCAAGGCACTCTGCAAGAATATTCCGGACATTCTGCTCGACCGCGATCACCTTTCGGTTGTATCCCCCGACGAGGGCGGTATGAGCCGCTGTATGTACTATTCGTCCGTGCTCGGACTGGATCTGGGTATGTTCTATAAGCGCCGCAACTATGCGGTCATTGTGGACGGCAAGAATCCCATTGAGGCGCACGAATATCTCGGCCGCGACCTCCACGGCAAGGATGTCATCGTTGTTGACGATATGATCTCCTCCGGCGAGTCGATCCTCGATGTTGCCAAGCAGCTCAAATCCAAGGGTGCCAAGCGGATCTTCGTTTTCGCTACCTTCGGCCTCTTCTGCAACGGCCTCGAAAAGTTCGACGAGGCCTATGCCGCCGGCGATATTGACCGGATCTTCACGACCAACCTGATCTACCGCACGGATGAGCTGAAGAGCCGCGAGTGGTATGTAGAGGTCAATATGTGCAAGTACATCTCCTATATCATTGATACGCTGAACCGCGATCACACGATCAGCGACCTGCTCAATCCCGTCACCCGCATCCACAATCTTGTGGACAAGCGCAAGGCGGAGCTGGCCGGCAAATAATAAAAAAGAAGGGGGCTGTTGCATTTCCATGCAACAGCCCCCAGCAAATACATCTTGGAACCCATTCAGGGTTCCATTTTTGTGCGCTTTGCACACAAAAACCGATG
>JAZNKS010000102.1:0-24402 GCA_045578725.1 Candidatus Flemingiibacterium sp. | reverse complement strand
GAGCCGCACCGAAGTGCGGCTCCGCTTGTTTTTACTGATTGTAGGGCGTGATGATGTCATATTCCTTGGTGAGGATGTTGATGCGAAGCAGCTCCGGGCCGTTTTCGCGGCCGCGGGATGTCCAGAGCGGGACATATTCCTGCTTGGCTTCGTCATATTTGAAGCAGATGCAGTAGATATAGTTGCCGTCCGCGATGAAGTGATAAGGAATGTACTTTGCGATGAATTCATCCGTCAGCTCGAATACCAGCTCCGGTTCGCCGCCTTTCTTGGAAATCCGATAGAAGTTTCCGACCGTAATGGGGCGGTAATATTCGGGAACGGTAATGGTATCACCGGAATAGTAATAGATGTACTCATCGGTACAGCGGATGGTTTTGGTATCATTAAGGGACAATCCATCCACTAAAGTTTCGATGGTGAAATCATCCCACGAAATCCGGTTAATACACTCGCCGTTTAAGCTGTTGGTGTTCGCATAGATATAGTCATCATCATAAAGATCAGCGGTGTACCAGCTCATACGAGCCACCTTTTCAACTTTTGATGGGTCATCCAACGGTATTCGATAATCATCAAGACCAATGCCATAGTACAGATAGGTATCGTCTGCATACCATACTCCGACATTTTCTCCAAATTCAAACTCTTTGATCAACTTATGGGTATCCGTAGGAAGATGAATCTGAAAGATACCAAATGGGGAGTTCTCCGGATCATCGGGATCCAAATGCTCGGTGTAGTATCGGTAATCTCCGTAATAAACCGAATCCCCCAGACCATAACATTGCTCACAGTATTCCGTTATTTTGGCATTCTTCATATCATAACTGCTTGCATATTCGTACGAAATCGCTTCTTTTTTTCCTGTTGCGGGGTTGGTTACCATTTGAGTTCGATAATCATCGTAGTAACATATGCCCTCATGGAAAATCATACTTAACATATGATCATGGATTCCACATTCGGTGGGCGCAAGATGAGTACAGAGCGGGTCGGGGCAGACGGTAGTCATATAGCCGGTTTCCGGATTGAACCGGTAAGGAATTCCATCCGCCAATATGGCATAAATCATTCCGTCTTCGTATTGCAGCTTGTTGTTAAATACAGTAGGCTCAAAAATATCATGCGCCCGATCATCGCTTGGGATATATTCGTAACCGGGTCGAATGGCGATGCTATCACCGGTTGTGTTGTCGGGTGAGGTATCAACCGCAGGCTCTGTTTCAATCTCACGCATTCCGGATTCGCAGGCCGCAAGGATAAGGACAGCCGCCAACAGGATCAGCGCCGGCGTGAGACGGTGACGGTTTTGCAGCTTTTTCATGCGGATTACCTCCTGAATTTTGTTTTACACTTTCATTATAGCATATTTGCGATCCGATTTCAAGATGGCACGAGGCGCCAACCATAATTTCGGCGATGTGCATAAATTCCGGCGTCCATTTTTGTGCACAATCACCAAGCGCCTGCGATTCCGGCAAAAATCAAACCGGCCGATGGTGGTCGGCCGGCGGTTTTGTTCAGATTTCCGATTCAATGTGCCAGCGGTCATCCTGACCGTGCTCGCGGCGGTAGAGCGTGATCGTTTCGGCGACAATCCGCACCGCATCATCGCGGCCGCGAACCGCATCCACCGCAGTTTCCTTATTCTCCAGCGCCTTGTAGACCGTGAAGAAGTGCTGCATTTCGTCGAACACATGGCGGGGCAGCTGATCGATGTCGGTGTAGCCGTTATAATTCGGATCGTGCATCGGCACGGCGATGATCTTCTCATCGCGCTTGCCGCCGTCAATCATCGCAATAACGCCGATTGGCACACAGCGCACCAGCGTCAGCGGATGGAGCGATTCCGAGCAGAGCAGCAGAACGTCCAGCGGGTCTCCGTCATCGGCCAGCGTGCGCGGAATGAAGCCGTAGTTGGCCGGATAGTGGGTGGAGGTGTAGAGAATCCGGTCCATCTTCATCAGACCGGTAGCCTTATCCAGCTCATACTTGACCTTGGAGCCCTTCGGGATCTCGATGACCATGACAAAATCCTCGGGTTTGATCCGTTCGGGCGCAATATCGTGTAGAATATTCATGGGGAATCCTTTCTTATGTGGGGGATGAAAATCCGTATGCCGCCGGAGCGGCATACGGAGCGTGGATTAAAAGTTATGCTTGATCAGCCCGCAGATCTTGCAGAGTTCCATCAGGACGGTGGGGATCAGCGCCATACCGATGCCGATCAGATAATAGATACCCGGCAGGGCGGCCATACCGAAGATGATGCGCACAGGGGTGAAGACCACCAGCACAACCAGCAGAACCGACAGCAGGGCGGCCAGATTCAGCTTGGTGTTGGAGAACAGGCCGATCTTATAGAAGGGCTTGTTGGAGCGCATATTGAAGGCCTGCACCGACTGGGTCAGCGCCAGAACCAGGAAGCACATGGTGCTGCCGGCCTCTTCGCTGCCGATGATCTGCCAGCCGATATAATAGGCGGCCAGCGAAAGGGCGGCAAAGAGGATGCCCTGCAGGACAACCTGAAGGCCGAGGCCGCCGGCGAAGATGCCTTCCGTCTTGCGCTTGGGCTTCTGCTTCATGGCATCCTTGTCGATCGCCTCCATGCCGAGGGCGATCGCCGGGAAGCTGTCGGAAACGAGGTTGATCCAGAGCAGCTGCATCGAAACCAGCGGGCTCTGATGCCAGAGGATCATCGCAAAGAAGACCAGCAGGATCTCGCTGATGTTGGTTCCCAGCAGGAAGCCGACGGCGCGGCGGATATTGGAATAGATGGAGCGTCCCTCGCGGACCGCCTCCACGATGGTGGCGAAGTTATCGTCGGTCAGGGTCATATCGGCGGCCCCCTTGGCGACATCGGTACCGGTGATGCCCATCGCACAGCCGATATCGGCCTTCTTGAGTGCCGGTGCATCGTTGACGCCGTCGCCGGTCATCGATACGACCTCGCCCTGACGCTGCCATGCCTTGACAATACGGATTTTATCCTCGGGCGATACGCGGGCGTAGACCGAGATATTGCGGATGCGGGCATCCAGCTCGCGGTCATTCATCCGATTCAGCTCAGCGCCGGTGATGGCTTCATCGCCCTCCAGCTGGATTCCGAGATTCTTTGCGATGGCCGATGCGGTGACAACGTGGTCGCCGGTGATCATAACCGGCTTGATGCCGGCCTCGCGGCAGACAGCAACGGCATCCCGTGCCTCGTCGCGCGGCGGGTCGATCATACCGACAAGACCGAGGAAGGTGAGATCCTTCTCAAGGTTCTCGCTCGTCAGCTCATCGGGGATTTCATCGATCCAGCGGTAAGCGACGGCAATGACGCGGAGAGCCTTTTCGCTCATCTCATCGCAGATCCGGCGGGCCGTTTCAATGTCGCCCGAGCTGCAGCGCTTGGCGAGCATATCGAAGGCGCCCTTGGTGATGACCAGCTTCTTTTGGTCCATTTCAACCACAACGGACATCAGCTTGCGGTCGGAATCGAAGGGCAGGCCGGCCAGACGGGGATGGGCGGCATTCAGAGTCTCCCGCTCCATACCGTTGCGGTGCGCGGCGTAAACAATCGAGGTTTCGGTGGGGTCGCCGATGTGCTGAACGCTTCCGTCCTCGTTCACCGTGACGGCACCGTCACAGCAAAGAGCAGCCAGCTTCAGAAGCTCGCGGATCTTTTCCCCGTTGGCATCGGTGATTTCCTCATCGGTGCCGTCCGCACCCCAGGCGCGGACAAGAGTCATGCGGTTCTGGGTCAGCGTGCCGGTCTTATCGGAGCAGATAACCGAAGCGCTGCCGAGCGTTTCGACGGCAGGGAGGCTGCGGATAATCGCATTGCGCTTGACCATCCGCTGTACGCCGATGGAGAGCACGATCGTGACAATAGCGGGCAGGCCCTCGGGGATCGCGGATACAGCCAGCGAAACGGCGATCATGAAGATCTCCAGCGCGGGAATATCATTGGCCAGACCGACCACAAAGATGACCGCACAGGCCAGCAGGGCAACCACGCCAAGATACTTGCCGAGCATGGCCAGCTTCTTCTGCAGAGGCGTTGCTTCGTTCTTTTCGTTGTCCAGCAGATTGGCAATTCGGCCCATTTCGGTATCCATACCGGTGGCACAGACCACGGCGGTGGCGGTACCGTAGGAGATGGCGCAGCCCGAATGAACCATATTCAGGCGGTCGCCGATGGGAGCATCCTCTGCCACCTCGGCGGCGGCATCCTTTTCGCTGGGCACCGATTCACCGGTCAGCGCACTCTCCTCGCTCTTGAGCGAGAAGGTGGCAAGCAGACGGGCATCGGCGGGCACAAAGTCGCCGGCCTCCAGCTTGATGATATCGCCGGGCACCAGAAGAGCCGCATCGATCACCGTTTCCACACCGTCGCGGATAACGCGGGCGTGGGGGGCGGACAGATTTTTCAGCGCCTCCAGCGACTTCTCGGCCTTGGATTCCTGCATCACGCCCATGATGGCATTGACGATGACGATGAACAGAATCAGCGCCGGCTCAAAGAATTCCTTGGGATTGCCCTCGATGCAGGCAACAACAAAGGATACAATGGCCGCTCCGATCAGGATAAGTATCATCACGTCCCGGAACTGATCCAGGAAACGCTGAAGCATACTTTTCTTCTTCTTTTCACGCAGACGGTTTTCACCGTATTTGGCGAGCCGCTCACTTACTTCAGCCTGTGACAGACCGCTCTCGCGGGCACCAAGCCCGGTCATCAGATCTTCCAGCTTGCTACTATAGGGTATCAACGATAAATCCTCCAGTTGATTGCTCAGACGGTAATGATCCCCCGCCTGTATTTAGTATGCCGGATTCTGTGCATTTTAGACACAGCTCCGGTAATTTCGGTTATGAGGAAAGGGCGCCCGGCGTGGGTGCCCTTTGTCCTTACTTGCTCTGTTTTGCGAGAAGGTCGCGGATTTCGGCAAGCAGCTCTTCGGTCGTCGGCGGAACCGGCTCCTTGGCCTTTGCCTCGGCCTCTGCCTTCTTGCGTGCTTCCTCTTCCTCGCGCTCCTTACGGCTTGCGATCTCGCGGCCCTTATTGATCAGCTTCACAACAAGGAAGACCGAGAAAGCCACGATCAGGAAGTTGAGTACGTTCAGTAAGAAGTTGCCGTAGTTGATGGTAACGGCGGGCTTATCTTCCACCGCTTCCTTGACCACGATAACCAGCTCGCTGAAGTCCACACCGCCGATGAGGGCGCCGAAGGGAGGCATGATGATATCGTTAACCAGCGAGGTGACGATCTTGCCGAAGACATTACCGATCACAACACCGACAGCCATATCGATGACATTTCCCTTGAACGCGAATTTTTTGAATTCGTCAAAAAGCTTCATAGTGCAATCTCCTTTCCTAAAATACGGTTAATAAAATTTTATCATATTTCATGTCCGATTGCAATGGTATTTTTGCACAAAAATGCATCGGATACGGCAATCACATCATCAGAAGCAGGCAGCAGAGCAGACGGTCATCCACCTTCGGCTCCTCGATGACCGGCTCCTCGATGACCGGCTCCTCATTTTCGATGATGTAGAGATCGGATGCGCGCACAACACCGGGGCGGGTGAATTCTGCGGCGCCGATTTTGGCCGTATCATCGGTCTGGATGCCGGCCGATCCGAAATAGGTGCCGTTTGGCAGCTTGGTCATCGCCGCATCCAGCTCCAGCACGCCGTTTTCATCGGCGACAAAGGCAAAGGTCGGGCCAAAGACCGTATTTCCCTGCTCATCCTCGTCAATTCGCCGGAAGCTGAAGGTGCCGCCGGCCAGCGGCTCGGTATCGAAGGCGATCAGCTCGCCGTTTTCCGCGTACACGGGAAGCTTTCTCTGCAGCTGGATTCTTCCCTCCTCCGTCGAGGTGACGAGGGCGAAGCCGTCAGCGGGATCGCCATAGTAAAGCAGTACGGAGCAGGAGGTGAGAATCGGGTATTCGAACATCGAAACGGTGGGGATATCGATGTACTGCATCAGGCTGCCGTCCGGTAAGAAGGTGTGGTATTTCACCGCCCAATGCCAGCCGTCATCGCCGCCGAAGAGTCCGTTCTCCACACCGTCCACCGATACAACATTTCCGTATTCATCCACGGTGATTTCGCGGTCGGGGTGATAGTAAGACAGAAGGCTGCCGACCACATCGGCCGCCGTGACCGATCCGTTGACCGGGAAATTGCCGGAAACGATGGTATTCAGCTCATCGGGGCCTTCCACCGTCACAAAGACGGGTTGGCCGGCCATGGGATTCGGGGCAATCAGCAGACCGTCCTCAGCCGACACGCCGATGGCTCCGAGCAGGAGCAGCAGCGATGCCGTCACGATGGCCAGCCGCAGGAGAATAAAACGTTTCATCGTGCATCCTTTCTTTGACAGACGGCCGCATTTTCATGCGGCCGTCATCAGGGGATATTTACTTATTGAAGATTTCCATGATCTGCTCGATGGAGCCTTCGGTCGAGGTCTTGTAGCTTGCATACTTGGAAGCCAGACTGCCGGAGCCCTGAACCGAGTTGGTGATGACCATGCGCAGAGAATCCGACCAGCCGTAGGGGATACCGATATCGATGCAGCGGCTGTCGCGGATGATGTGGAGCATCTCAACGGAATCGTCATTGCGCAGGGACTTGACCGACAGAAGCGTGTCATAGTACTCCGGCATAACGTCCTTCCAGGAGAGGTAGGACATCGCATCCATGATCTTGGCGGTTTCGTCCGGGATGGAGTTGGTGATCGGCACGCACATCAGGTAGGAGTACGAACGCAGGCAGCGGTAGCGCTCCTGATTCTCGTCCAGCTTCGGCATCGGGATGATGCCGTACTCGATATCCTTGTCGCGCTTGCTCTTTGCGGAGGTCAGCTGGCCGATGGTCATGAGGAAGCGGCCTTCATTGAAGTCGGAGCCGGAGGTATCGGTGCTGTTGTTATTGACATAGTAGCCTTCCTGAGAGAGCAGGTTGATGATCTTCTCGGCGGTGTCGATGAACTTCTCACCCTCGCAGGCAAAGACAGCCTGATTGTTTTCATCTTTGGTGATGAAGTCAAGGCCGCAGCTGGTGACCAGCGCCGGAGCACCCTGATTCCAGGTTACCACGCCGTAGGTCGCCTTGCCTTCCTTGCTGTAAATAAAGCTGTCATCGCCGTTGAGGTTGGCTCCAAGCTTCAGATACTTGCCGAACTCGTCCAGCGTCCACTTGCCCTCGCGGACCAGATCGTAGGGCAGATCCGCGCCCATATCGTTAAGCATTCCTTCATTAAAGAAGATGGCAATCGCGCCCTCGAATTCAGCGAGGGTAACGTCGGTGAAGGCGAAGTAGGTTGCGCCGCCGGTACCGATCTTGGCTTCCTCGGTTGCCGCGCCGTCCCACCAGGGCTCATCGAAGTGGTAGCCGTCGGCATCATCCAGATTCATCAGCATCTCCTGGGTCAGCGCGCCGGTGATCCAGTAGTCGCGGATGAAGGCGACGTCATAGGCATCCTCGTTGGCAAGGACCGCGGTTTCCAGAGCGGTGGCCGCATTTTTCAGATCGAAATCCTCGATGATTTCAAAATCGAACTTGAACTTTTCCTCCAGCGTCAGATTGCGCATGTAGATCGCATCGTCAACCGAGTCACCGGTGGCTTCCTCGAAGTCGAGAGTGGTGTAGAAGCCATAGGGCTGGGTGGTATTGAGGATGGTGAATTTCTCGCCCTTCATATCGAGCGTGGGATATTCGTATTCATCCTCGGGGGGCGCTGTGGTGGTGTCGCCGGAAGCGGGGTTATCACCGCTGTCCGCGGTGTCAGCAGGAGCATCGCCGCCGCAGGCACTCAGAAGCATCAGAGCCGCCAGCAGACCGGCAAAAATCTGTTTTTTCATAGCAGAAATCCTTTCCCAAATTCTATTCTTCACGGAAGATGCGAAGTAAGTAATACATCTATATTATAGCAACTGCCTTCCCTTTTGTCAAGCTTTTTGTTAAAATTCGGCAAAAGACTTCCGTGCAAAACGCAGAACGGGTACGGAGGGAATAATCCCGCCGTACCCGACAGCAATCAGCCGTTCAGCGCATCCATGATCTTGTCGATGGAAGCTTCGGTTGCCAGCTTGAGAGATGCCAGCGCGGAGGAAATCTCCGGTGATTTTGCCATTACGGCATTGTGAATCACCTCGCGCGGCTGGGTCATCCAGCCATAAGGAGATGCGATGTCGAAGCAGCGGCTCTCGCGGATGATATCCAGCATTTCGACGGATTCCTCGCTGCGCAGAAGCTTCTGGGACAGCTTGCCGTCATAGAAGGCGGGCATGACATCCTTATAGGTGACATAGGACATGGCATCCATGATCGCGGCCGTTTCCTCCGGAATCGAGTTGGTGATCGGCAGAGCCATGACATAGGAGTAACTCCGGATGTTGTAATAACGGTCCTGTGCCGCATCCAGCTTCGGGATCGGGACGATGCCGTAGCCGTCCTCCATATCGCGGTAGGAATTGGCGGCCTTAAGCTGGGCGATCATCATCAGACCGCGGCCGTTCTTGAAGGCCGATTCGTAGTGATCGGGCTGACCTGCCGCCGCGTTGTTGAGGTAGATGTATTCACCCTCGGTGCTCAGCATCCGGATCACCTTTTCGGCGGCACCTGCAAAGCGCTCATCCTCCCATACAACTGTCGGGTAATCATCCACCATGGCAACAAACTGACAGCCTGCGCCGTAAAGAAGGCCGTCCTCGCTTCGCTGGAAGCCGACCATGCCGTAGGTGGTCTCGCCGTCGGTCTTCCAGGAGAAGCTGTCCGCGCCGTTCAATGCGGCGCCGGCTTTGAGATATTCACCGAATTTATCCAGGGTCCACTTGCCGTCCAGCACCAGCTGATAGGGGGCATCCATTCCGATATTTTTGAGAATCTCCTCATTGAAGAAGGTCACGCAGGTGCCTTCAAAGTCGGTCAGCGAAACATCGTTAAGTGCAAACAGGAGATTGTCCCCGCCGCCCAGCGATACCTCCTTCATCGTCCGGTAATCCCACCAGGGATTGTCGAAGCGAAAGCCGTCGATCTCCGAAAGATTCATGAAATAGCCCTCGGTGATGGCGGAGGAGATGTAATAATCGCGCAGATAGCAGACATCCCAGGCGTCCTCATTGGCCAGAACGGCGGTCTGCAGAGCTGCGGCCGCATCGGCCAGCTTGTACCGGTAATCGATCTCCAGCACGAAGCCGAACCGCTCCTCCAGATCGCGGTTGCGGTTGTAGATCGCATCGTCCAGCGTTTCGCCGGTAGCCGTGTCGAAATCGAGATGATCGTAGAAGCCGTAGGTCTGTGCGGTGTTCAGAATGGAGAAGGTCTCTCCACCGAGATCCACCTCGGGATAAACGTATTCCGGCTGGGTCTCGGCCGGAGCGGTAGAATTATCGCCGGTAGTATCGCCGCCGGTGGTATCGGACGGCGTTTCGGTGCCTCCGCAGGCACTCGCCGCAAGAAGCAGCGCCGCCGCAAGGACGGCCGAAAGAAATTTTCGCATAGGTATTCCCTCACTTTGTTATTATTGTCCTACAACATTATAGCACATACGCCGTATATTGTCAATATATTTTTTGAAGAAGCAATATTGTAGGACACTATGCAAAGCAGGACGGCATCCGCCCGCAAAAAAAGAAGCGGTTCGGCGAACCGCTTCTTTTGATGGATGGATTCTGCGCCGGGATCAGTCGATATCGTTGTACGGATCCATCAGCGCCATGGCGCCTGCAATTTTGCTGCGGATCAGCCGTTGATTCACTCGATATCGTTATACTGATCCATCAGCGCCTGCAGCTCTGCCTCGGCAGCGGAAAGGATGGCTGCATACCCGGAGCTGAAGTTAGCGTTTGCTCCGATGGCACAGGTGCGCAGAAGATTGCCCGATTTTGCGAAATTGTGGATACCATTCAGGTCGAAGAAGATATCCTCATAAATCATATCCAGCATGATTTTTGAATTCTCATCGCGGGAAATCTTTTCCTTGAGCGTAATGTTGAACATCTGCGGGCCGACGTTGGTGTAGGAGAGCCAGGCCATCATCTCCAGCGCCGTGCCGACCATTTCCGTCTTTTCCGCGGCGCAGGTAACCGGAACCGAGATGCCGACCGGTCCCCACGGCGAGCCGTAGGTCAGATATTCATCCTGGCTTTCATCCAGCTTGGGCATGGGAATGATGCCGTAATCGTCCTCCATATCGCGGAGATACGCAATGATGCCGGACATATTGTAGCCCACGAGCATAGTCCGGGCATTCTTGAAGTGCCAGGTCTTTTTGCCTGCTGTTGTGACGAGCGCATCGGAGGGATTGACGTTTTCGGTGAGCAGCCGCATATTGTCATTGGCAACCACGCTGATGATTTTGTCCAGAATATTCACATTCCGGTCGCTGTTCATTACGAGCTCCACTTCGCCGTCATCGCCGGGCGCCGTCTGGCGGCCGCCGCAGCCGATGAAAAAGGCCTGTCCGGTCAGCTCATCGCAGGCGAAGGCGAAAAAGTCATCTTCCGCCCTCATCACGCCGTCCGCATTGACATCGTTTGCCACATCCTTGGTGACAACGCCGAACTGCTCCAGCGTCCACTTCCCATCAAGCACCATTTCGTACAGATCGGGAATCTGATATTCGTCCGTCAGCCGCTGATTGAAGGCGATGATGCAGGGCGAATAATAGTAGGCGAGGGAGATCGGGCCGGCGGTGATGTACTGTTTTCCGTTGAAGGTCAGCTCCTCCCGGCAGGAGCGGCTCCACCAGGCTTCATCGAGGGCGAGCGAGGGGAGCGTATTGAGATCCAGCAGGAAGCCCTCGGGGGCCAGCGTGCTCAGACCGTTCGCCATGGCGGTGATGATCACATCGTAGGTGCCGTCCATAGCGGCGATATCGTTCCGGATATCGGAAAGGAGCATTTTGCGCTCGGTATCGTCATAGCTCCGGTACTGGATCGTGATGCCGAGGCGCTCCTCGACCGTCCGGTCGCGCTCATAGAGGGCATCGCCGACGATTTCGCCGTCCTGCTCATCCGGAGGGATCGTCGGCTGGCTTTCAAAATCCAGCGCGGCGATGGTCAGGGTCTGCCCGTCAAAGCGCTTGTCCCCAAAGGTGTCAAGATAGCCGGTTGTATCCTCAGCCGCCGGGGTGGTGCCGGCAGTTGTATCGGATTGTGGAACATCGCCGCTGCCGCAGGACAGCGTTCCCAGCAGTATGGAGGCGAGAAGTACACAGAGAATTCGTTTTTTCATGGGACTTTCTCCTTTATAAACCAATTTATTGAAGTTCAAAGCCGTACACGCACGCAAGCCGGTCACGGACACCGATGGCAACCGTTTTTCCGTCCGGCGACCATGAAACCCGGTACGGTTCATTGGAAGCACCGATCAGGCCCGGCACATCGGCATGATGGAAAAAGATCCGGCCGTAAAGCTTCAGACCCGTCTTCCGATCGTACCGGAATACAACGCCCAGATCATCCGGATCCCCAGCCAGGCCGATGGCACTCTCACCGTCCGGCGATGCCGCCAGAGCATGAACGGCGCCGCTCATGCCGACCGCTCCCAGCGAGAAGACGCTTCCGTCCGCCTTAACAAGTGCCAGCATACTGTCCCGTGTTCCAACCAGACGGCTTCCGTCGGCGAGGGTACATTCCGCGCTGGCATAGGCCAGATGATTGCGTTCGGGACGGCAGGGGAGCCCAACATCCCGATACCGCGCGGCGATGGCCTCCGGATCCGGTTCCTCCCACGAAATCGCCTCGCGGGAGCAGACCGCGCCCTTACGGAGAAGCAGCTTTTCATATTTGCCGTCCTTTGTGCAGACGATGGCCTGCACACGGTTGTCCGGTGTGAAGGAAACCTCGCAGACCCGGCTTTCATACAGACCCGGCTCCTGCCAGAGCTTCCCGACCCAGCAGGAGGTGTACGGCAGATGGGTTGCATTCAGCGCATTGTCGCCGTAAAACCGGCGGCGCTGTTTTTCGTCAAAATGGGATGGCAGGGTGCGCCGGAAGGGCTCCGTGTCGCGCTGACGGCTGATGTCCTCCCGCGCCTCAAGTTCCCCGCTCACATCCTCCGTCAGAATCCGGCCGGTCAGGGAATAATACCGGTCAAAGCCATCCTGCATCGTGAGCCAGAAGATCGGATCCCGGGGCATTTCGCTTTCCTCGCCCGCGTGCGCCCGCAGATCTGCAAGGTTTACCTGCAGAACGGCGGGATAAGCGGTATTGGCGCGGTTGGTATCATTGGCATACAGGATATCGTCCCGGATAAAGCAGCCGAAGGAGGCACGGAATACCCGATCGCGTGAGCCGAGCAGCCCCATGCTTTCGGGTGCCCTGCCGCCATGGGGATCCCACCGGCAAAGGAGGGAGCCGCATCCGAGCATCTCGCAGATATACCACAGCACGCCGTAATCATCCACGGCCATTCCCATACAGCGGCCGTCGATCTTCTGCTCATCCATCGCTTCGGGGACAAATCGCGCAAGGGTTTCCACCTTCTGCGTTTCGTAATCGTAGCGGAGGATGTTTTGGCAGGACAGCGCCGTAAAGTAGAGTCCCCCGTCCGGATGATTGGCGTAGTGCATCAGCTTGTTGTTGGTTCCCCGATTTATCAGCTCCGGCTGGTAGGGAAAATTGAACGGGATATCCTCCACACATTGCTTTTCGATGTTGATGCGGAGCAGACGGCCGGATGCGGTTGTACCGTAGAGATTGCCGTCCGCGCCGGGAATCGTCCGCCAGGTTCCGAATTCCGTCGCCTGTCCGAAATCGTGGACGCGGCGGGTGGAAAGATCGAAGCGGTAGGCGTGTCCCCGGTGATAGCCGAAGAAGTAGAAGGAATCAGTGGTCTGTTCGTACTGGCCGCCGTAGATGGATTCCCGCGGGACCGGGATTCCGAGATCCTCCGTTTTTCCGGTAGCGGGATCGTATAAAAGGATGTTGGATCCGGGGAAGCCCTCCCAGATGTGATCGTAATAGGCGAAGGGCATCCAGCGGGGATGGCCCGGCGCCGCGGCGGTTGTATGCGTGGCAAACAGGATCCGCCCGTCCGGCAGAAAGCTGAGAGAGGAGTGAATCTTGGAGGCGCGGATCGTGCGCGGCCAGGTAATGGCCACATCCTCCAGCCCCAGCACCCTGCGGCATTCGTTGGTATGGGGCAGATATTCATACAGACGCAGATAATAGCAGTTCAGGGATTCTGCGCACACGCTGAAATAATGATGTCCGTCGGGTGAAATGGCATAATCCCAGCTGGAATTATGGTCGGGCTCCGCCGCCTCGGCCATATGCACGGTGTCCTGGCGGATCAATTGCAGCAGGTGCCGGGGCAGGGGCGGATAAACCGCCAGCGCCCTCGCCCTTTCCCGGGCATCCGAAAAATCCATCATCGTTGTTTGCCTCTGCATTCATTCCATTATTATTTGTCAGGGGTCAGCTTTCCCGCACGCAGGAATTCCATTGCTTCTTCCGGCTTTTTTCTGTAATAGAACACCTCAATACCCGCATCCGTGACATCGCGGTAAAAGGCATCCCACCCCGGTTCCCGGCGAGGATCATCCATGTCCATGCGGCACAGAAGCGCATACCGGGTAGACAAACGCAATACGCGGACACGCTGCAGGGTTTCTTCATCATCCGCAACGGTTTCCGCACGTGCAAGGCAGGCGTCTCCTTCTTCCAGAAAAGCATCCGTCAGATAAGAATCAGCCGGTGTGTGATAGATCCAAAGATGCGTATCCGGATCAATCAGCCCCTGCAAAAGGTCGAAATACCGGCGGACCTCTCCCGCTGCGGTACCGTAAACACCGTTCAGGTATTCATTGATGACCACATCCATGTCACATTCGGGATCCCATAACAGCTTAGCCAGGACATATCGCTTCATCAGATCGAATTCGCCGTATTTCCCTCGGAAGGAATTTCCCTGCTCAAATATGCCTTTTACATTGTTTTTTATAAAGAACTGTATATTCTTCTGCAGAACACCCCAGTTGGGATGCGGCAGCAGATTATGACGGTAATTAACGACATAATCCCAGATATACAGCCGATCGCAGATCTTTCCCCATTCCTCTAAATCCTTGGGAAAGGGTTGGCAGCAGCTGTCAATATAGCCGAAGGTATGGTCACATTCCTCAATCGGATGAGCAAAGCAGCATTCAATCGAGCAAAGCCGTATGATAACGTTCGGACGAGGATGCAGGGTTTTCGGCACTTTTCTGCTGTACTGATATGCCAACGTGTCAATCGCAACGTTGGGATAATCCTCCCGGATATCATCAGCTATCGCATTGACAAAGGTCAGAAGGGAGCCCATATGAGATTCCTCCGCCTCATCCAGCGCCCGGCATTTTTCGCAGGTACAGTAGTTGCGGTTGTCATTCTGGGAAACCGACACGATGGTCGCATCCGGATTCTCTTTCAGCCATTCGCGGACTTTTTTCTTTGCCAGCTCCAGAACCTCGGGATTGGTCAGACACAGCTGGGTTCTCCCGCCCACACGCTCGCCGTCAATCTCGGAAAAATACTCCGGATGCTCATCAAAGTATTCCTCGGGACTGATCATGTACTTGAAGGTATGCACAAAGCCCTCATAGGTTATTTTTCCGCCGTGAATATCCGAAAGCGCGGCACAGTCACTGTTGCATTTATTTCGGACGTGCCAATCGGCATCGACGTAGGATGTATAGTGAGGCTGCCGGTATTCCAGCACGGGAACCTTTGTATCGTTGATTTCCGGGATTTCCAGAATATTTCGTTTGGGAATGTGACTGACTTCCTCTGTAAACCATCGGCAGCCGCAATAGGTTTCCAGGAAGGAATATACTCCGTACAATACACCGCGCGGATGACCGCCCACGATATAGAGTGAATATTCCTTTGTGCAGATGGAATAACCTTCTTTGCCGAGTTCACGCGGAGCCGTATATCCCATTCTTGTACCGAATGCAGCATCACCTACATAAATATATGTAGGAAATTCCAGAGGATACAGCTTGTTCAGATGCCTTTCGGCACGAACCTCCAGAGCTTCTTCGCATTCTCTGTAAACAGGAAAAGAAGCACCTGTAATCTGATGCAGGATTGTGCGCAATTCCTCGGCAGCATGGATGTGCTGTAAGGCAGCATTCTCCGCAATAATAATCTTGTATGGTGTACTGTGATTTTTTGCCAGAATCATGTTTATATCCCCTTATAGAAAATAGCATCAGCGTAAGGCTCTACTTATTTACTATTATAGCACATCCTACTAAAAATACAAGATTTAATATAATTTTCAGAAAAAACATTGCGCTCAATGTTTTTGTGTGATATAATAACATAAGGATGATGAAAGGGGGGACAGCGATGTCCTGCAGTGACCTCATTTTTCGAAAGCTGCGTGAGGAAATCGTTAAAGGCCACTTTGGTGAGAGCGGTTCTTTGTTTATGCAGACCCGGCAGCTCACCGCAGAATATCACATTTCTACCGTTCGGGCGCAGAAAATCATTCGCGAGCTGATGAAGGAGCGATTGCTTGTTCTCTGCGGAAAGCATTATTATGTTTCGACCGGTGCTTTCCGCTCCCATACGCCGGGCTATCAGAGCCTGCATCGGGCCAATTACCCGCTGCTCGGCATCGGAGTCGGCACCTTTGTCCCGGTGTATTCGGCGCTGATCGAAAAGCTGACCGCCCTCGGTGACAAAAACGGGTATCGGACGGTCTGTATGTATGAGAATTCCCAGCCCCATCAGATGCTGGATTCCATGCTTGCCCTCGGCGTGCACGGGATGTTTTATCTGCCCATGCACCCGGAAGCGGCCATGCCGCTCAACCGCTTCGTTCTGCCGACCGTTGTGATCGGTAAGCATATTGACAACATTCAGCGGGATACGATCACGATGGATAATTATCAGGCGGGCATTCTGGCGGCGGAGCATCTGCTCCAGAGGGACTGTCAATCCTTCTGTTATGTCGGCTATTCGCATAATTTAGGCAGCGACCGCCGGTATGCCGGATTTGAAAAGCGGATCGTCCCCTCGGGGCGCACACTCAACCGTATCCTGATCCAATCGCCGGACGATGAGCGGCTGAGGGGCCATCTGCAGAAAACGCTGTCGGAAATCCCGCATCCGATCGGATTTTTCTGCTATACCGATCTGTTTGCCATGGAGGTGCTTCGCTGGATCCGCCAATGGGGCTGGCAGATCCCGTCCCAAATCCGCATCATTGGCTGTGACAATCTCCCGCAGGCGCTTACCAGTTCACCGCCGCTCACCTCCATTCATTATAACTGCAGTCAGCTTGCGCAGAACGGAATAGAGCGGATGATCGAGCAGATCGCCGCCCCGTCCCCCACACCGCACGATACTCTGATCTCCCCTTCCCTGTTTGTGCGTGAAAGCACATCCCTTGAGGGGATGTGAGCTTCCCCCGGCAGCAGAAAAGCGGCATGACCATCGTCATGCCGCTTTTCTGAAAGCTGATATATATAAGGATGGATCGCTCTCCGGTCCGCTTTTTTATGCCTCCAGCAGCTTTTCGATCGCCGCCAGCTTCACGCAGACACAGAGGCATCCGCAGGCCAGCGCCAGCTCCTCGCTGCTCGGGAAGGTAGGTGCGATGCGGAGATTGCGGTCGCGGGGATCGATGCCGTAGGGGAAGGTCGCGCCGACCTTTGTCAGCGTGAGGCCGGCTTCGGCGCAGAGCTGATAAACCCGCTTGGCCGTACCGTCCATGGTATCAAGACTGATGAAGTAGCCGCCGCGGGGCTTCGTCCAGGATGCGACACCAAGACCGCCGAGCTCGCGCTCGAAGAAGTTCAGCACCAGCTCAAACTTGGGGCGGATGATGGCAGCATGGCGCTTCATATGCGCCAGAATGCCGTCAGCATTTCCGAAATACTTGACATGGCGGAGCATATTCAGCTTGTCAAAGCCGATGCTCTGGGCAGTCATAACCGACCTGATCTGCTTTAAGTTGGCTTCGCTTGCGGCCATAATGGCAACACCGGCGCCGGGGAAGCTGATTTTGGAGGTGGAAGCAAAAATGAAAACATGATCCTCATTGCCGTATTTCTTTGCCTCGGCGAAGAGATCCAGCAGGACATCGCCTTCCTCATAGAGATCGTGCACCGCATAGGCATTGTCCCAGAAGATCCGGAAATCCTTTGCGGCCGGCTTCAGCGCGGCAAAGCGGCGGACGGTTTCATCGGAATAGGTGTAGCCCTCGGGATTGGAATACTTCGGTACGCACCAGATGCCCTTGACGCTCTCATCGCGCACCAGCTCCTCAACCTTATCCATATCGGGGCCGGCGGGTGTCATGGGAACCGTAACAAGCTCGATGCCCAGCGATTCGCAGATCATGAAGTGGCGGTCATAGCCGGGAGCGGGAGCAAGGAACTTCACCTTCTCAAGCTTCGCCCAGGGCTTATCGCTGCCAACCACACCGTAAAGCATGGCGCGCGCAACCGCATCGTACATCAGATTCAGCGACGAGTTGCCTCCGACAATAATATTTCCGGCCGGGATGCCCAGCAGATCGGCAAAGAGGGTCTTGGCTTCGGGGATGCCGTCCAGGATGCCGTAGTTGCGGCAGTCAAGGCCGTTTTCGGCATAACAGTCCGCATCCGACGAAAGGGCCGTCAGCATTCCCTCGCTGATATCCAGCTGTTCCTTGTTCGGTTTGCCGCGGGACATATCCAGCTTGCGCTCACCATTGTAATATTTCTGATATTCCTGCTCAAGCTTTGCCTGTTCGGCCAGAAGCTGCTCCTTGGTAAGAGAGGCGTATTCCATCGCTGTGAAAATTCTCCTTCATCTGAATTTTGCAATTTTTATTTTCACGAATTGCATGATTTTTCCGTAACTGTCCTATATTATACTATATATTGCGGGATAATGCAAGGGGTTTTGCAAATTTTCTTTTCAAAATCCTGCATTTCGGCAGTTCGTTCAATTTCAGGCCGATTCGCTCCCGCTTTCGGAACAAGTTGGACAGTCTCCAGAGGCTGTAAATATTTTCGCGTATTCCACCCGATTTTTGTGCAGGTTTTTATAAAGGTCCTGCCTGACAAATCGATCGCAAAGAAACTCCGACGTATTCTCTCCGCCATCCGCCCCCGGCACGCTTCCGGCCGGCGCCGCTTCGATCACAGACTATGCAGCCGCGCCGGATCTTGACAGCCGGATCGGCAGGACCGGCTGAGCGGTTCGGAATCTGTCAGCGACCGCACCCTTTTGAACGGAATCCCGATCCCGCACCGTTTTTCACCGGACGGTGCGGGATTTTTCTGTTTATTTTGTCATCCGCTCTGAACAGGCCTGGCTCCTTTGACAAGCCGAGGCCCTTTTGTCTTTATATACTGATAGCAGAAACGATAGCGGAAGGGAGGGATTCATATGAGCGACGGTATGACGATTGGCGAGCTGCTTCTCGGACTGTTCGGGTTCTTTGGCGGCACCTCTTTGGTCGGCGGTCTGCTTCTGCGGCGGTTCGACCGGTTTGAAAAGAAGCTCGACCGGCGTGAGGCCGATCGGGTGAAGGAGAGCATCCGCCGTGAGGAGGTCATGTTTGCGATGGGACGGCTCTGCGAGGCCAACACCTCAGCGGTCCGGATTCTGACCGGATGCGGGGAAACCTGTCTGGCGGAGCAGGAGGCCTACCGCGAGGCCAATCAGAAATTCGAGCATTTTCTGCGGGAGAAATCCGCACAGTATCTTCATCTGCGATAGGAGGAAACCATTATGCCGCTGTTCGGCACCGATTTATCAAAATTCAACGGCGATACGGATCACGCCGCCCTGAAGCGGGGCGGAATCCGCTTTGCCATGGTCAAGGCGACACAGGGCCATGCCCTCTCGTCCGATCATTACCTGTTCACCGATTCCCGATTTGTGCGCAATGTCGAAGGGCTCTCCGCCCAGCGCATCCCCATCGGCTGCTATCACTTTTTCACCGCTTCCAACCTGTCCGAGGCGCACCGGGAGGCCGATTTCTTTCTGGAAACCGTCCGCCCGTACCGGGATAAGATCAGCCTGTATCTTGCCTGCGATGCCGAGAATTACGGCAACCGCTGGCTTCTGAACCAATCCCCTGCCCTGCTGACCTCGCTGATTGACGGATTCTGCCGGCGTGTCGCCGCGGACGGCTTTGCGCCCTGTGTCTACACGAACACCGATCACATCCGCCATTTTATCCGGCTGGAGGAGCTTCCCTGGCCGATCTGGCAGGCTCATTACGGCTCCAACGTATCAAAGCCCTCCGATGCGGGCGACCGGCTGGCGATTCATCAGTACACGGGAAGCGGGAGCATCCCCGGCGCCGTCGGAATCTACGATCTCAATTTCGGCTATGGGCCGCTGGCCGAGCGGATCATCCTGGATCGGGTCGGCTATGAGGAGCAGACCTTCGCCTACATTAAAAAATGCCCGACCGGTGAGGCGATCCTCACCAAGATGGCCGACAAGCTGGCAGCAGGCGGTCTGCGGCCGATCCGCAATCCCTCTCACGAGCGGATTGTTCCGCTTCTCCGCTATTTCTGCGGCTTCACGGTCGAGGAAACGGCCTATCTGCTCCGCTATCGCTGGGCCGTGGATCTCTTTGCCAAGCTCTATCGGGGGATTCTTAAATTCTCGGAGAAAGGAGGTGATGCCATGTGACGGTATTTCTTGACAATCTCGATCTGATTCTGTCGGCGGCCGTACTGCTGATCAGCGCGGTCATTCTGGCGCGGCGGGGACAGATTTCCATGCTGCGGGAGCTGATTCTCAGCCTCGTGGTCGGTGCCGAGGAGACTTACGGCTCCGGAAACGGCGCGCTGAAGAAATCGGATGTCGCCGCCAAGCTTTACTCGCAGATGCCGACCGTGACAAAGCTGCTGGTCGGCGGCCCGGCGGTATCGGCGCTGATCGAGGAAGGTAAGGCGAAGATGGACACGCTGGAATAACCAACAAAAAATGTGCTGCACGCTGTGCAGCACATTTTTTGCTATGTTTACTTTCTGGGGCCGACATCCGAGATGTCGATGGGCTGGAAGCCGAGCGCGAAGGCCGGGCTGTCCTTGCGGAGAGAGAAATCGAGATTGGCCGCATCCTTGAAGCGGGGATTTTTGATCAGCGAGTGGGTATCCCAGCCGAAGTCGGCGGACGCCTTCTTATGGTTGATCTTCTCGCCGGCGAATTCTAAAATTACCGGATCCTTGCCGCTTTCATCCCAGATGACATTGCGGTCGGTGGAGAAGTCCATCGGCGTGCAGTTGCCGTAGGCGGGCTTGCCTTCCTTGCAGAGGATGATGTTGTTCTCCAGCAGCAGGCCCTCGTGAGCCTCGCGGCGGGTCATGCGGACAGCCTCATTCTCGGCATAGGCGAAGATGTTGTTGCGGATCTGGTTCATCGTACCGTAATGCTGATGGTAGCAGTTGGAGGATACGTTGTAGCAGACATTGTTGCGGAAGGTCATGTAGGCCGAGCCTTCATCGGTGTAGAGCGCCCAACCGCCGTAGTTGCGGCTCACAACATCGTGGATCACGTTGCCGTCAACCACCGTGCCGGGCTGTGCACCAAGCGTGTAGACACCGCCCATATCGGACAGAACACCGCGTCCCAGATCCCAGATGTGGTTCTTGTAGACCAGATTGTCGCGGGTATTGGTTGTACCGTAGCCCCATCTCCAGCCAAGGCATACGCCGGAGTAGTACAGGCCGTGGATTTCATTGTGCGAGATCTCGCAGTTGTAGCCGTGGGTAACCAGAACGCCGCTGGACGAGAACCAGCGAAGGCCCAGATCCTCGAAGGTACAGTCGGTGACGTAGATGTTGTGGGTCCAGGTATGCTCGGGCTCCTCGGCACCGCCGCCGCAGATGGATACGCCGCCGCCGGCCAGATGACGGGCGGTGGTATAGGTCACGCGGATCTGATCACAGCCGGTGTAAACCTTGACGGCATAGGAGCCGACGCCGAAGAAATCGCAGTTGTTGATGCCGCATCCGTGTGCGCCGGTGAAGTTCACGCAGCCGTGCAGCTGGCTGGAGCACTGTCCGTCCGCGCCGACCGGTACGGGAACCGGATTGCCGTTTTCGTCCCTTCCCATGCCCATCGGCTGGAAATCGCCCTTGGTGTAGGCAAACTGCAGATTGCGGAAGCGGATGCCCTCAACGCGCTCGCCGGTTTCGGAATTGCCGATTACCTCAACGAGGCGGTCGATGACGGGCGCATAGATGACGGTATTCTCAACCGTCTGGCCCTCGGTGGGCATATAGTAGAGCTTGCCCTCGGAGCGGTCGAGATACCACTCGCCCGGATTGTGGAAGGCTTCGCCCAGATTTTCGATATAGTATTCCATCGTCGCGGACTTGCCCGGCTCATGGGTGATGCCCATGCGGGTGCGGGCGGCAAAATCACAGCGGCGGGTCATGGGATCGTAAGCGGCGATGCGGATATGCTCATCGACCCAGAAATGGCAGAAGTTGATGATCGCATCGGTGATGTTGCGGAACTCCGGCTTGATGTCGCCCTCGCGCAGGATGACCCAGCTGGATACATCGCGCTGACCGCACTTCGGATTCTCGCAGGATTCCGGATAGAGGTAGCCCGTGGAGGGATAGCGGGTGCGGTTGGCGGGAACGCCGTTGACATACAGATCGGTGAACTTCCAGCTGCCGTTTTTGACCTCTTCCAGCTCAACCGACCAGCAGTCATGGCCGTTGAAGGTATCGGGTGCGAAGCCGGTGATTCTCTTGCCGCCGGAAATCAGCGTCTTGTTGGGGCCGAAGGATTCAAAGGTGACATCCTTGATGGCGGCGGGATCATGATAACCCTTGGGCGCATTGCGGATGGTGATCGGCTTTACAAGGTCGATCTCCTCGTCCATCAGCTTGATGGTGACAGGCTGGCAGAAGCCGACACGGCGCATTTCACCGATGATCTGCAGAGCGCGATCGATATTCGGCAGGGGGCCGTTCATGGTCTTGTCGTTTTCGTAGTGGACACCGGTATACTGCCAGTTGCCCTTTTCATACGAAACGTAGAGGGTTGTGACGTTGGCGTAGCTGAACATAAGCTTCTCTCCTTTATATAGGAAGATTTCTTAAACGGCGGAAGCTTTTTTCCGTCCGGTTGCCCCTATTATATCATATCGCGCCGCGGATTGCAAGAGATCGCGGAAATTTTCTCCGGCGATTTTTCGCGCCTTATCCGGTTATCACCGGCCAGATTTTCTCCCAGAAGAGGCCGGAGGCCATGGCTTCGTCCTCGGCCGGGAAGATCAGCCAGCCGCCTGCATAGCTCCAGCTTCCCTTTTTGATGGTTGTCTGGATCTGGATCGCAAGGCTGCTCATCTTTGCATCGGAGAAGACCGTGGAAAGGATCGCGGAGCCGTCCCGCCTCTCCATCATCGAGCCGCGCGGCCGCCCGTAAAGGATCCGCGAGTGGAAGAGATCGGAGGTCAGCGTGATGTGGAAGGTGGAGAAGTATTCCAGCTCCTCCTCATCGGAGTAGCCGGGGCCGAGCCCGTTGAAGGTCCGGGGAATCCAGCCGTCGATATACACAAGGCCCTCATAATAATCGGGGCGCAGGAGATAGTTGTACCGCTTGCCCTCCAGGCGGATGCTCACCGGCTTTGCATAGAGCGGCAGGCTTCCCTTCATCGGATAGCCGTACTGAAGGAAATCCTCGTAATTATCGGCAAACCAGATCTCCTGCCCCGGCAGGGTGACATTGACCGGCGTGATGATCGGCGCCGTGCCGAGCAGGATCAGGACAATCACCAGCGGGATACCGATCACGGCAATCCGCTTTCCGAAGCGGCGGATCCACAGCTCAACATCGTAAGCCACCTCCCAGCGGGTCCGGTCGGCAAAATACTTGCGGTAGACCAGCTCGCGGGCATCGCGCTTTGGATCTTCGTCCCAGATGCCGACCGTTTCCTTGGGCGGGGGCGGCGGCGCGGCCTTTGCTTCCTCGGTGAGGATTGGCTGGCCGGCCACCGAGCAGAGATTCTCCGGCCGGTTTGACATCAGTGCATCGGCCAGTACATCCGGGGAATCCAGCGCCGCAGGATCGATGGCATCGGCGCGCGCGATCAGCTCGCCGAGCTGTTCCCAGCGCTCATGCAGCTCCTTCCGGTATTCCCGGAAGACCTCCGGCGTATTTGCGGGAGAATTCTGCATCTCGGCGATCTGCTCCATCGTGAAGAAGGCCTTGCGAAGACCCGCGATGGTTTCCAGACTGTGGATGGTTTCCCCGTCATAATCGCGAAACCTCCGGCCGTTGATCTCGGTCATCGCCGGCGTGATCATGCCCTTCTCCTCATACAGACGGATCGCCTTTTCGGTTAAACCGCACCGGGCGGCTGCTTCTTTGATTCGCATGGTCACACCTCACTTTCTGTATGCGACGGAGAAATCCATACCGGCCAGATCTTCTCCCGGAAATAATCGGCGGCATCCTGTGCATCTTTCGCCGGAAAGATGAGATAACCGTTTCCGCTGGAATAAGTCTTGCTTCCCGTTTCGGATTTTTTTAGCTTCGAAATAAATATTGCGACGCCGGACAGCTCCGGCTCCGGGATGATAACATTCAAAATATCCGTTCCGTCGATTCTTGTATATAGTGCAGAATGGGCCAGACTGTTAAGGAAGCTTAGGATCGGTTTCTCCGAATCCAGCATAACGCGGCAGTTTGAAAGATACGCCAGCTCTTCTTCCTGCGACAAATCCGATTCGCGCTTAACCTGCTGTACGGGAATCCAGCCGTCAATATAAACCTGCCCTTCATAGTAATCCGGCTTAAAAAGGTAATCGTACCGTTTGCCGGAAAGGGTAAGCGTTACCGGAGAAGAAGATACCGGCTGGCATCCCGCTTCATAATCATCCGGGAGCCAGATTTCCTGCCCCTCCATTGTCAGATCGACATCGGTTACCCGCGGCTGTGTGCAGACAACCCACGCGGAAACGGTCAGCACAAGGATGAGCGGCACGGCCCATTTCAGATGCGGCTTCACGCCATCCAGAATCCGACCGATGAACAGCTCCGCCTCATATCGCTTCTCCCAGCGGGTCCGATCGGCGAAATATTTGCGATAGACCAGCTCGCGCGCATCGCGCTTTGGATCTTCGTCCCAGATGCCGACTGTTTCCTTTGGCGGGGGCGGCGGCGCGGCCTTTGCTTCCTCGGTGAGGATCGGCTGACCGGCCACCGAGCAGAGATTCTCCGGCCGGTTTGACATCAGCGCATCGGCCAGCACATCCGGGGAATCCAGCGCCGCAGGATCGATCGCATCGGCGCGTGCGATCAGCTCGCCGAGCTGTTCCCAACGCTCATGCAGCTCCTTCCGGTATTCCCGGAAGACCTCCGGCGTATTTGCGGGAGAATTCTGCATCTCGGCGATCTGCTCCATCGTGAAGAAGGCCTTGCGAAG
>JAZNKS010000101.1:0-27197 GCA_045578725.1 Candidatus Flemingiibacterium sp. | reverse complement strand
TTCGAGCGGAAAGCGATACTGTCTTCCAGCCGAGCAAAAATGCGAGGAGGTTACGGCTACCGCATTTTTTATAGCGCCGCTTTCGATATACATAGAAGCATTTATAATCGACAGCGCCATGGTCGAGCAGGCGCCGTACAGACCGAAATACGGCAGATCGAAATTCGCCAGTCCATAGCCGCTGGCCGTGCATTGATTGATGAGATCGCCGGCCAAAATCGCATCCAGCGCCCGGATTCCAAGCCCCGCCTTGTCAAGGGCCAGATTGAGCGCCCGGCGCTGCATCTCGCTCTCCGCCTGCTCCCAGGTCGGCATCCCGAAGGTATCTGTTTCGTCGATTTCGTCAAAGTGTTCGCCGAGCGGCCCCAGCTGCTCCATCCGGCCGCCCACCGCCGCCCCGCAAAGCAGGGATACCGGCCGTGAAAGGGTCACAATACTGCTCATCCTGTCAATCCCCCCTCAAAATTGGCCGACGAGCCATAATATCAGCCCGTAAACGGCGGATGCCAGCGTGCCGTAGAGAATCACCGGTCCGGCCACGGTGAAAATCTTCGCACCGACGCCGAGAATAAAGCCCTCCGCCTTGGTATCGATGGCCGGGGAAACCAACGCGTTGGCAAAGCCGGTGATCGGCACCAACGTCCCCGCGCCCGCAATTTTGGCGATTTTGTCAAAGATGTTCAGCCCGGTGAGGATCGCCGCCAGCGCAATCAGCGTGGCGGGAACCATCGTTTTCACGTTGTCGGCGGAAAGATTCAGCCAGCCGTAGAGATCGTGAAGCCCCTGCCCGATCGTGCAGATCCCGCCGCCGAATAAAAAGGCAAACAGGCAGTTTTTTGCAAGCGGCGATCGCGGGGATCGCGCCTCGGCGTATTGCCTGTACGCCGCATCGTCCATTTTGTTCATAAAAAATCCCTCCCGTGGGTGATAGCAGATGTAGTATCGCCCATGGGAGGGGAATTTATGCGGTTCAGTTGTTTTCGTTGGCGCGTTTTTCTTCCAGGGCTTTCGCGTGATAGTAATCCTTTTCTACCGCTGTTCCCCACGAACCGAGAGTGCCGGGAATAATGGCTACCGGATTGTAATTGGTAATCTCATAAATCACACCGTTGATCTTAACAAGAACATCCTCATTGTTCCGGATAATGGGAACGGTTTTGCCGTCAATTTCCACCTCATATCCGCTTTTCTCACGGTGTTCAATGATTCCGTTCAGCATCTGAATCTCATAAACCGTGCCATCGGTCTGATAAATTTTGAAAATCGGCATCGGTCCGCCGCCGTAAAAAGCGACATCCTGATCCTCATACGGCGCGGACAGCTGCATAGGAATGAACACTTCATCCAGAAGGGCACGCCAGTCTGGCGTTTCATATTCGATGATGTCCTCGTCGTTGACGGTATAACCGTATTTCGTGAAGGTGATTTTCTCCACGTTTTCGTAGGTCAGATGGGAGAACATCGCCGTCGGCTCCGGCTCTTTTTCGGGAGCGGTTACAACCATATACACGCCGACCGCCGCGCCGATGGCCAGCCATGTTGACAGGATCGCCGTGACAGCCGTGAGGAGTACAAGCTTTGTTTTTGACATACAGATCCCTCCTGTAAGATTCTTCCGTTTCCAGTATAGCACATTTTTTCGGAAATGTCAAGTTTTTTTCAAATTAACATTTCCAGCTCATCCAGCGAATGCGCGATCGCATCCGCGCCGGCCTCGCGAAGCTCCGCCTCGGATCCGTAGCCCCACATCACGCCGATGGCCGGGATCCCGTTTTCGTGGGCGCCGTGAATGTCATGGAGCCGGTCGCCGATCATGACGGCCGCCGCTTTGTCCATTTTGTGATTTTCGATGGCCCAATCGATGACTTCCCCCTTTTTGACCCGCGTGCCGTCCAGCTCACAGCCGAACGCCGCATCGAAATATTGCCGAAGCGCAAATTTATCCAGAATCTGCTCGGCGAAGACAATCGACTTCGAGGTCGCCAGAATCACCTCCTGCCCGCGCTCCCGACACCCGGCCAAAAGCCCGGGGATTCCGTCATAAACGCGGTTCATGAAGATGCCGCCCGCGCGGTAATATTCGCGGTATTTGACCACCGCCTCCTCCGCCTTCCCGCGGGAGAAGCCGTAGAATTCCATGTACGAATCGACCAGCGGCGGCCCGATGAAGGGCTTCAGATCCTCCAGTTCCGCCTCAATGCCGAAATGCCGGAGCGAATGGCGCACCGATCGGGTGATCCCCAAAAACGGATCGGTCAGCGTGCCGTCAAGATCGAATAACAGATGCCGGAATTTCATTTCCCGTTTCCTCCGTTGAAGCTTTTGATGATGCCCGCGGCGATGCCGAAGGCCATTTTGTCCTGCCAGAGCGGATCCGTCAGATTTTTCGCCTCCTCGGGATTTGTGACAAAGCCAAGCTCGATCAGCACGGCCGGACAGTCGGCATTCCGGATGACATAGTAGCTGTCATCGCGGAGCATTGGCTTGATGCGCACCGATTCACCGAGCGAAGCCCCGATCGCCTCCCCATAGATAGCCGCCGAGGCCGCCGCCTTGGTATCGTCCGACAGATGATAGATCCGCGTGCCCCGCACCGTGGGATCGGACGGGAAGGAATCGCAATGGAGCGATACAAACAGCGCACAGCCAAAGGAATTGGCCTTCACCATCCGATCCTCCAGCGACAGCGAGTAAGCGGGATCCTCGTGGGTATTGGTTTCGCGGGTCATCTTCACCGTCACGCCCGCGCTCTCCAGGAGCGTCCGTACGCGCATCGCCACGGCTAAATTGACCTCGCTCTCAACAAGCCCCTCGCCGGCCAGCGTGCCGGGATCGGCAAAGCCGTGCCCGGGATCCAGACAGACGGCAAATTTCCCGGCGGGAATCGGAAGCCCGCTGTCGGCATCGTATTCTTCGGGCGGCTCGATGACGGTCGGAGCCGTCGCGGCCCGGCGGGCGAGCAGGATGCCGCCAAAAATCAGGCCGATGATGACAAGAAGCCCCACGGCGGCCCAGAGAATTTTTTGAATCAGGATGGAATTTCGCATAAGAACCTCGCAGAATCCGCATTTTCTCCATTATACCACATTTTTCGCCGGCCGTCCATAGGAAAAATGTAAACAAAATCCCGCCCGGCACGAAACCGGACGGGAGAGGGATTCAATCGATGCAGGCGTTGACAACGTTGCGCAGGCGGGGCTGATACCATTGCTCACGCGGATTCAGACAATGCTGGACAAAGAAGATCGCAAGGCCGATCGAGGAATCGACGAGCGCTGATGCTCCGGCCGCGCCGCCCCAGCCGAATGCGCCGAGGTTCGCATTGGAGCCGGATTTTGCGGGATCGATGTGGGTGTGCACGCCGAGACCGTAGCCAAATCCCTGCAGGGCCTCCCAGCTGAAATCCTTCAGCTGCTCCGCATTCAGGCGGTTGGTCTTCATCAGATTCACCGTAGCAGGGGCCAGGATCCGCTCGCCGGTCAGACCCAGACCGTTTCCGGCCAGCGCCGCCAGCAGCTTGGCATAATCGTCCACCGTGGTCGTGATGCCGGCTCCGCCGCTGTCGTACTCCTCGCCGAAGATATGGCCGACCTGCTTGCCGACGTTCACGAAGGTGCCGGAATCGGCCTTGCCGTATTTCTGGGCCTCCACGATATCGTCGCTTATCGCGCCGCTGTCCGGTGCAAAGCGGTACTGCTCGGCCATCGCCGCCTCAATTTCGGGCGTGTGATGGTAGACCGTTCTGTCCATGCCCAGCGGCTCGAAGATGTTCTTCTTCATGTATTCGCGGAACGGCATTCCGGAGATCGCGTAAACCAGACCCGCCAGCACATCGTGGCAGAGCGAATACTGCCAATGCGTGCCCGGCTCGAAGGAGAGGGGCTCGTTTGCCAGCTCCTTTACAAGGGTCAGCGTGTCGCATTTGCCGTTGGTTTCAGCCTTCACCTTGCGGATGGAGGGCGAATCGCAGTTGTAATTGAGGCCGGCGGTCATCGAGAAAAGATGGCCGACCCGGATGGGATTCTTCGCCTCGGTCAGCGTGCCGTCGGGCAGGCGGATCGACATATGGCGGAATTCGGGGATGTATTCGTACAGCGGATCGTTGAGAAGGAAGAGGCCGCGCTCCAGAAGCTGGGCGGCGGCGGTGACGGTGGCCACCTTGGAGCAGGAATAGATGTTGACATATTCCGCCCCGGTAAAGGGCGTGCCCTCCTCAAGAGAAGCAAAGCCGGCGGCATGGGAGAAGACCTTCTGGCCCTTGTAATAGACAACGGCGGCATTGCCGGGCGAGCGCTTCGTGCTGGCCATGGAATCGATGAAATCGGTGAGCTTGGAGAAATTCATGGGATGCATCCTTTCAGCATGATTTTTTATCATTATACACCAATCTTCGGGATTTGTAAAGAGGGCCGGGAAAAATTCCCGAAAATCTCTTGCGCGGGAGGCTTTGCCGTGGTATAATAAAGGCAATACATCCATGAACGGAGGATATTATGAAGAAAACCATCCTGATTTCGATTGACGGAATGCGCCCCGACGGCGTGATGGCCTGCGGCCATCCCTTTGTCGGCGAGATGCAGAAGCTCGGCTCCTACACCCTGAAGGCGCAGACGGTCATTCCCAGCGTCACGCTTCCCTGCCATATGTCGATGTTCCACAGCGTTCCCCCGGAGCGCCACGGCATCACCACCAACCTCTACACGCCGATGGTCCGCCCGCTCAACGGCCTCTTTGAGCAGATCAAGAATGCCGGCGGCGCGAGCGCGATGTATTACGGCTGGGAGCCGCTCCGCGATATCGCCCGCCCGGGCTCGCTCCGGTATGCCGGCTATCTGAACGCTTATGCCGAGGATGCGACGGACGGCACGCTCACCGATTATGCCATCGAGCGGATCGAGCGCTCCCGCCCGGATTTCGTCTTCCTGTATATGGTGGAAACGGATGAAAAGGGCGGCCACGATCACGGCTGGATGAGCAAGGAATACCTCGATGTGATCCACGCGGCGATCGAAAATGTCCGGCGGGTCTGGGAGCGCTTCCATGAGGAATACACGATCCTGGTGACAGCCGATCACGGCGGCCACGATCGCGGCCACGGCAGCACGATGCCGGAGGATATGACGATCCCGATGTTCTTCCTCGGCGAGGAATTCCAGCCCGGCTGTGAGCTGGCGGATGTCAGCATCCTCGACCTCGCGCCCACGATCGCAAAAATCATGGGCATCCCCGCCGCCCCCGAATGGGAAGGCAAGGCATTGGTATAAGAAAAAGAAAACAGTCCGCGGGGGCCGGGGCCTTTCCGTGCGCACAGCACCGATCCGAAAAAGCGCTGCTGCAAGTTGGAAACTTGCAGCAGCTCCTTTTTTCGCCCATGAAGCGGACAGACAATTTCCCCTCGTGCAGGCTTAATCTGCGTAAGCCTGGGCGATGGCTTCCAGCTGTGTCTGCCACGCGGATTCGTTGGCGGCGATGTAGGAGGCGGGCTCGATCTCATTTTCTAACAGAGTTGCGAGCACGCTGAACGGACGGGGATCAAAGCAGCGATCCAGATAGCCGTCCGGTGTCAGGCGGATGCCGTCGCGGATGATTTCCAGCATTTCCTTGGTTTCTTCATCCCGGCTGAATTTCTCCTGCAGCGTAACCTCGTAGTAAGCGGGAACAATGCTGTCCATACCGTGATATGCGAAAAGTTCGCAGAATTCCGCTGTCAGCGTCAGATCGGATGCGGTTACCGGAACCGTCCACAGCACGGTGGACATGGATACCGGTGAGGTGTATACGGTCTGATTATCATCAAACTTCGGGATCGGCAGGATGCCGAAATCGCTTTTCATTTCACGGAAGGCAGAGGTAGAGCTGAGTGTACCGATGTGGAACAAATTACGATCCTCCATGAACGGTTTATACATTTCCGTGTAGGTAGATGTGTTCCGGACAAGAAGCGTGCCTTCATCGAACAGCGTGCGAAAACGCTCGTACAGTGCAATCAGACGGTCAGTTGCCCCCTGATACACCAGTTCATCCCCATCCAGGGTGAACAGCTCTGCCTGCATCGCCGCCTGAATGGTGGCAAAGGGCGTGAAGTGGGCCGTGATTGCCATGCGGTCATCCGCTATTTCAAGCGAACCGTCGCTGTTCAGATCGGCGGTGATATCCTTCGAAGCTTCCAGCATGGTATCCAGCGTCCAGCTGCCATTTCGCACACTGCTGTAAAAATCCCCCAGCTTGAATTCATCCTGCAGAGTTTTATTGAAATAGACGATGCCCGCATTTTTGTACAGCGAAACAGAAAGATCGCCGGTCAGCGCGAACAGCTTGCCGTTGATGGCGGCTGTTTCGCACAGCGAGTCAATCCACCAGGGGTTGTCAAAGTCGATTGCCATATCCATCACATTGACAAACAGTCCTTCCATGGCCAAAGACGGAATAACCGTCATAGCACCGGTCATCAGATCGTAGGTGGAATCATTCGCCATCACCGCTTCAGTTATGGCCGATGTGAATTCGTTTGCGGCAGGACTGCTGGAATCCCTTTCATCAAAGATAATTTCAATCCCAAGATACTCCTCCACCGCAATTTTGCGTGCATGAACCGTATCATCCACAACGTCGCCGGTCATCTCTGCGTCGTAAAATTCACCCCGCTTACCGGCAGCAAGCACGGTAAAGGGTCTGCTCTCATAATTCTTTCGATCGGGCAGCGTGTATTCCGGAGCCGCTTCCGTCGTTTCCACGGGAGCGGTTGTCGTATCCGCCGCTGCGGGCGTATCCGAGCCGCAGGATACGAGCGTCTGCGCTGCCATCAGAAAGATCAAAACAAATGCAATTTGTGTTTTCATTCTGTTTTTCCTCCAAATTCATTACCGTATATCAAGGCGCTTTCCGCGGCAAACGCATAGGATAGATGAAGCGAATGCCAATCGATTTTGGATATTTCTTCTTTGAGAACCTCCATTGCCTTTTTTGCAATTCGTTCGTCCCCGCAGGACGCCGCCGCCCAGGCTGCGAAAAGCGCATTGCCTAAAATGGTATGCTCCATATATTTGTGCGGAACCAGGTGCTGATTCCAGTAGGCGGACTGCTTTTCTGCGATTGCCGTTCCCTTGACGGTATCCTTCCCATAATCCTCCCACAATTCGTTCAGGCATCGCCAATCCATGTCAAAGCCGCCGCTCTGGTTGTCATATTTTGTTATGCTGTACACATTTTTCAGCGCGGTTACACCGTTGTTGTACAGGCAAAGCCTGTAGACAGCCTCCCGCTCGGGATCGAGCGTCAGCAGTTCGCGGATGGCCAGATGGCAATAAAGACAGATCCACGTCTGATTTCCAAAGGAGGTGATCATATCATGGGAATAGCCCTGCGATACGATCTCGCTTCTCTCGAAGATTCCACCCGCGGGAACCGAATGCATCAGCTCGTCAAAGGATTGCCGGTCAGCCTCATCCCCGGTCAGTTCATAAATTACCCGTGCGCAGAACAGAAGCATCACAACACCGCGCCAGCCATTTGTATGCAGCCAGCCCGATTGGTAGAAAACGCCCTCCACATCACACGGTGTCTTCCATTCATATTTCCGGAGAGCCAGCAAAACCCGTAAAAGCCGTTCTCTGACACTTTCGCGGTCGGTGCACAAATCGCTCCTGCGGTATAAATAGAGAGCCAGAATCCATGGGAAGGTCTGACATTCCGCGCCCATGGGGTAGTGGCTTCTGCCGTCCGCCCCCACACCGCGTGCAATAAATCCATCGACCTTCGCCACATCCTGCAAAAGGTATAAGCCTCCCATCAGAATGTTGATCTCCCCGGCGGTTTCGGAAGACGGCTGCTTTCTGTACTTTTCAAGCAATGCCGCCGTGTACAGCCCCGTAAAAAAGGCGCTGTCTGAAATAGGAAGTCCCCAGCTGCGCGGGTTTGGCATCGCCTTGTCGCATTCTTCTTTCGTTGGGTAGATTGCTTCACCGTTTTCGCCGGCATAATTCAGCAGATGTCCGTAGGGCATACGGACAAAACGCTTCCATACCTGTTCATGAAGCCTGGTTATGTTCACTTTTTTGCCTCCTGAAATTCAAAATACACTTTACTTCTGCAAAAGACTGTGCTATAATTATTATACTGTGCCATTCAGAATTCTGTCGATTACTATCAGGACAGATTTGTGTACTTTTCGGACATAGCGGAGGTGACAGCATGAAAAGCTACCCGGTAAAATCAGGCGAAGAATTCATCGGGCTTACGGTTGATATCCCGATGTTACCCAGGGAACAGCCGATTATTTACAAAAATTTCAATATTACCTATGTGACCGGCGGCTCCGGACTGTGGCAGATCGGGAATGAACTTTGTCCGGTGCATGAAGGGGATCTGATCTTCATGAGCAATTTAGAGCCGCGCCGGCTCATAACTGTGCACGGCTTTCTGAATATCGAAACGGTTGCCGTCAAAAATACAGCATTGCCCGCCGCCGGCGTGAGCGACTGCCTGCGGGTTTACTATGGGCGAAATCCCGGCTTTACCCACGCCATCCATTCGCCGTCACTCAGCGATCGTTTTTTCAGCATTCGCCGTGAAGCCATGTCGGAGAGTCCCTCCTACAGCGTCGCTCTTGCCCACACCATTCTTCTGCTGATGGAGGCGGGGCGGGAGTATGACCGCGTCCATCCCGGTATGCTGGAGAAAAGTTTCCGCTGTGATGCCACCTCGGTCGGTGCCATTGCAGCATCCGCTGCCTACATCAATGCCAATCTCACCACCGATCTCCGTGTGGAGGATCTGGCAAAGCAGACAGCCATGAGCGTGCGCCATTACACCCGTATGTTCCGCAAATATGTCTCCGTCACGCCGGTGGATTACATCGCCCGCTGCCGCGTGAAGCGATTTCTCACGCTCTACAGCGAAAGCAAAGGAAATGTACTCGACACCGCCTTTGCCTGCGGCTTCACCTCCGCCAGCGGATTTTACAAAGCCTTTCGCCGCATCTGCGGGCATTCGCCGACGGACGCGAGCGATATCTGAGGAAATAAAGAAAAAAACGGTCACAGTCTGCACCAAAATGGCAGACCGTGACCGTTTTTCATTCGTAAGGTGGGATGGCTGAGGCAGCCGGCGATGAATCCCGGGGCCCTTCCTTCATCCCATACCGAAGGTCTTCTCCTTCAGATCGAGATAATACAGATAATTCTCCGGCGTGACGTCGGGCGGACAGCGGTGATCGCAGAAGGGGATGTATCCGCCGCGGGCGACCAGCGGCTCCAGCGTTTTCATATAGGCCTTGATCGCATCCTTGCCGTGGATCATCCGGATCTTGTCAAAGCCGCCCATGATGCGGAGCGCGCCGCCGTATTCGGCCATCAGCTCGGCCGGATGGGCGCAGGAATTCACCTCGTAGGGGAACAGGCAGTTGATGCCCGCATCCAGAAAATACGGCAGAAGCGGCCGGACGTCACCGTCGCAGTCGGTATACCAGATGTCAACCCCGTGCTCATGCAGCTTCTTTCCGATCCGCTTGTAGCAGGGATAAACCACTTCTTTGAAGAAATCCATGTTCACCAGCGGGCCGTTCTTGCAGCAGATGTCCTCCCAGCCCGAGGCATAATCGAAGGAATAGCGCGGCAGAACGGCATCCAGCCAGTCCTCCACCAGCTGACAACGGGTTTCGACCATGTCGGCCACCATTTCGGGATAATCCGCCACCGCATAGGCAAGGCCCTCCACCGTCAGCATATCCCGCACACGGCCGATCATCGATCCGCAGTTGATGCCGACAGGATAGTCCCGATCCTCGCGGCAGACGGAATCCAGATAGGCGAAATCCGGCTTCCGTGCGGCCGATGAAGGATCAAAGCGCTCCGCCTTGACGCGCCGCCAATCCTCCGGCGTTTCGATCGAGCTTCGCAGACAGCGCGGGATCGAGGAATGCCCGTCGCGCGGCACCTCCACGATCAGTCCTGCCCGATCGAGCTTGACGATCGCGTTTTCCTTCACCTCCAGCACCGTCTCCTCAAAGGCGGGATTCATATCGTAATCCCCGCCGACGCAGGCCGGCACCTCAAAGCCGAAGAAGCGGTTGGCCTCGGCCTCGGTTTTGATGCCGTTGTCAACGAAAATGTCCCAGAGCCGGTAATTCTCGTCCCAATAGCCGAACTCCATGTTTACCGTCCGGTCAAAGGCCTTGTAGTGCATCTGCGCGGCAAAGCGCTCGCGCTGGGTCATCGTGCCCTTCCAGGGCTTCCGCAGGATCATAATGTTCCCTCCCGATATCGGATTCGGACCACATCGGCCGTCCGGTCATGCGGTATCCGTATGCTGGCACTATTATACCACATCTGACGGCCAATGTCAAGCATTCCCGACAACGGCAGAATTTGTGTGAGCCAGGCAAAAAATCCCCGCCCGATGAACGGGCGGGGATTTTCAGTTGGCCATTACTTCTGCAGCTCGGTCCAATCTCTGGTCGGGCGGATTTCCGTCCAGACCTCACGATTGTTGGCGTTGCGGTAGTAGTTGTGGCTGTTGGTAGCTTCCTGAACAGCGAGGTAGTACCAAACCTGCGGATCCATATTGTCGGTCCAGGTTGCCATATCGGCGTGGAGCGACGATGCATCCTTAACGATTCTCTGGAGTACGCGGTTGACAACCGTCATCGCTTCGGCACGGGTGATCAGCTGATCCGGCTTGAAGGTGTTGTCTTCATAACCCATAATCCAGCCGTTGTTGTAAGCGATGCTGATTTCTTCCTCGCCCCAGTGGTTGTAGCAGTCAGCGAAGTTTGCGCTTCTGGTGTCACCGTTCTCCTCGAAACGAGATGCGATAGCCGCAAACTCGGCACGGGTGATCGGATCATCCGGACGGAAGGTTCCCTCGGGATCGCCGTTGATGATGCCCATAGCGGCCATCGTGGAGATCGCGCGGTTGTACCATGCGTCAGCGGAAACATCGGAGAAGCTGTTTTCATCGGTCATGTAGAAGTCGCGGACATCGTCTGCCAGCAGGCGGAAGAAGATGGTAGCAACCTCGGCACGGGTGATTTCAGCCTCGGGACGGACGGTGCCGTCAGCGTAACCGATGATGTAAGCGTAGTGGTCATCGCCGAATACGCCCGGAACGGGAGTCTTGGCGTTGGCTGCGGTTACAACGGTGGTCTTGCCGATTTCAACGCTGAACGGAATCGGTGTTGCGTCAAGCGTGTAGCCTTCGGGAGCACCGGTCTCTACCCAGTAGTAGTTGCCGTACTTCAGATCCCATGCATAGATCTTACCCTCTGCATCGGTGGTGAAGGTGCCGACATAGTCGCCGTTCTCTCTGTAGAGTGCGAACTTCGCGCCCTTCAGGGTAACGGAACCGTCAGCAACGTCAACCTTGGTCAGGATAGCGTGGCCGTTGGTCAGAATCGGAATGATGATGCCGCCGGCCTTGGTTACGGTCAGGGTACCGATCATAACGGCAATGTCATAGTTCTCACGCAGCGTGTTCTGCCACAGCGTGTAGCCGAACTCGTTAGCGGAGGAACCGATCTCGGTCTGCGAACCGGTGACTTCGAAGTCAGCGCCCTCGCCCTCGACAAAGCCGTCGCCGGTAACGGTTACGGTGTCATTGGTAAGAGGCGTCTTATCGTAGGTCTTGGAATCGTCAGCGGAGGTCAGGATGACGGAACGCTTGGTAATAACCAGCTCGCCGTCAATGGTGGTGATCTTAACGGCGCGGGTGATATCGTTGCCGTTGGCATCGGTTACAACTGCCTGGCCGGCGAAGGTGACAGGATAGGTGCCGGCATTGGTACCGACAGCAGCTGCCTCCAGACCGGTGATCGTGTAATCGGTGTCTTCAACAACGGTGTAGCCCTCGACAGTCTTTTCGGTACCGTCATACTTGTACTCACCGGAGTTGGCTTCAAGCGTCAGCTCGGTGTAGATAACCAGCTCTTCGTAGGTGAAGGTGGGCTTGTAGTTTGCGGAGATGTTCATGGCATAGCAGTCATAAACGCCAACCTCGGTCGGGTTCGCACCGAATACGATGCGGCCGTCGGGCAGCTGATTGATGACGCCTGCGATCTCTGCGAGGATTTCGTCAACGGCGATTTCCAGGTTAGCCAGATCATCGTCGTCGAACTTGCCGGACTGAATCTTGCCCTTGACCTTTTCGATCAGAGCATCAACAGCGGCTTCAAGAGCATCGGTGTCGAGGTCGCCCTTGTACATGGATGCAACATCCTTGATCAGAGCAATTGCTTCGTCGATCACATCCTGCTCTGCAACCTTTTCGATGACAGCGTCAACGACGTTCTTCAGGGCATCGGTGTCAACCAAACCGGCAGCGGCGCCGATAACGGCAGCAGCCAGCTCCTCGGGGGATGCATCCTTGACAGCTTCCAGCTTAGCCAGAATCTTCTTTGCGGTTTCCTTCAGATCCTGAACCTGTGCGTTGGCCTTGATCGAAGCGATCATATCGTCGATCATGACTTCCAGCTCGGCCAGAATTTCTTCGGGGAGAACGTCCTTCAGACGCTCAATCTGTGCGAGGATCTCGGCCTTCAGACCGTCGGTATCCACGCTGATCTCATCCTTGTTGGCAGTGATGTACTTTTCAAGGATGGTTTCGATCTCTTCGGGGAGCTTATCCTTGACAGCAGCCTTCAGATTTTCAAGCTCGGCAAAGAGAGTGTCCTTCAGAGCCTGGATATCGATGCGCTCGGTAACCTCGGCCTTAACGCGGGCCAGAGCCTTATCAAAGAGCTCTTCAGCCTTATCAACGGCATCAAGGGCGATCAGCTCGTCAATGACATCGGTGATGGTGGACTTGATGGTGGACAGGTAAACATCGTTGTCATCGATCTCTGCGATGATCTCGGCAATCTTGGCCTGAACGGATTCGGGCAGTCTTGCCATATGCTCGTCGAGATCGTCGGGCAGATTGACGTAAGCAACGTTGTTGGCGCGGTCGATGGCGATGGTGATGGTATCGTAAGCCTTATCCATGGTCAGATCGGCGAAGTGCTCGTCACCGTCGTAAGGAACTTCGGTGTAGGACAGCTCAAACTGACCAACCTCGGCCTGCTCGATCATCATAGCGCCGACACAGCCGCCGGCAACAGCGAGGCTGCCGTCCTGATCGTACTCGGTGTAGAGTGCGATAACAGCGTACAGACCGGACTCGGTGGGAGCCTCGGTGCGGTACCAGCCATCCGCACGGGTATCCATGCCGATGTAGGTAACCTCCAGACCTTCAACGCCTTCCTCGCCGTTGACGAGAGCCGTCATCGACTTGGGAGTGCCGTCATAAGTGAAGGCCTGTGCGTAGTTGGTATTGCCGTTGACATCCACGAAGGTGACATCGGCAACGCCGGGAGCGATAATCAGCGGACGAACGATCGGCATTGCATAATACATATCGTTGTCCCAGTTTGCGATGTAAGCAACCTCGGCATAGACACCGATCTTGGCATCGGTCGGGAGATCGCGCTCAAAGAGGAGATCGCCGTCCTTGTCAACGCCGACAAAGAGGTATTCGAGGTGCTTCTTGGCCTCGTCGAGATCGGCGATCTTGTCATCCTCTGCGCTGTTTGCAAGCGTTACGGATGCACCGAGATCGATGTGCTCGAGAGCCGGGAGGGTGATGATGTTGTTGGCATCATCGTAGATCCAGTCAAGCTCAACCTTGATGCCGTTGGGGGTGATGATCAGATAGCCGGCAGCAAGATCGGTGGTGTAGTTGTTGTTTGCGGAAACAGCACCCAGCAGGTACGCGCCGACATTGGTCGGGAGTACGAGCGAGTTGGTGACGGAAATCGAAAGCTCGGTCTCCATCGGAAGCTTGGCGGCATAAGCCTTCAGCGTGTCAACCAGCTTGTTGATGGTTTCCATGCTGATGTTGACCTTTTCCAGAAGCCCACCAACGCCGGGAACATAAGTGATCGCGGTGAGGAGGACATCCTTCAGCTCATCGATCGTCATGTCGTTAAGATCGATGCCCTTCACGCCTGCAAGCAGCCGTGCGCTGCCGTAAAGCAGAGTGGGCAGTTCAATCTGAACCTCGCCGACAATGTTGGTTTCGTCATGGGCATCGATGCCGGCAACGAAGCTGATGATGTCGGTGTTGGCGGTGATGGGATTGGGGTTGTCAAAACCGGCGCCGTACTTGATGGCCTGGCTGTCGATGTTGACGATAGCTTCCGCCTTTTCGACGATGATCTTGAAGGTTGCGGGAGCCTCGGCGGGAGCGTAGGTATCGTCGCCGTTGTAGGTGGCCTGTACTTCGTACTCGCCGGCAGGCAGGTTCTTCGTGTCCTTGGAAAGCTTGTATTTTGCATCCTCAATGGGATTGCCGTCTTCGTCATAAACGGTGATGATCTCGTCAACGGCAACCATGACATCGGCGTTGGAATAGCCGTAGGTCAGGGTGATGGTGTCGGGATCGGCCTCAATGGTGGTCTTGATCAGAGGCTTTTCACTCTGGGTGAAGACAGCCGTATAGGTTGCTTCGCCGGTAACCGGAACGAGCTCGGGATCCCATCCCTTGAAGGTGTAGATCCACTCGTCATCGGCTTCCTTAACGGGAGTTTCGCCCTCATATACGGGGGTCTCGCCGTAGTTGAAGGTGTTGTACCCGATCTCTTCACTGCCGTTCATGAAGGTGATGCCGTACGAACGCAGGGCTTCTACAAAAGATGCGTGATACTCAACATCTTCGGTGACAGAATCGAAGGACTCAACCTCCTCTTCACCGTTCTTGAGCCAGCCGTTGAAAATGTAATCATACTTCGCGGTGGACTCCTTCTCGGGATCGATACCCGCAGGAGCTTCGACAGCGGAGCCGTATTCCAGCTCATCGCTGGATACGAGCTCACCGTCTACATACCAGTCAACCTTGTACTTGTTGACGGTCTCGTTGTAGACAGCGGTGTAATAGATGGTGGAATCGGAGTTTGCGCCGCCGACAGGGTTAAAGCCCTCTTTGATCGGGGTGTCGCCCTCATTGGCAACCCAACCTGCAAAGGTGTAGGTGTACTGGGCATCGGCTTCCTTGGTGGGAGTTTCGCCGTCATATTGAGGAGCATCGCCCTCTTCCATGCCGGTATCCTTTTCAAGCTCGGTGCCGTCTTCGTCCTGCCAGATTACCGTGTAAAGCGGAATCTCGGTGAAGATAGCGCCGTAGGTGATGTCGCCCTCTACAGCCGGGAGATCCCCAACCTTCAGGGGCTCATCGTTGCCGCTTGCCACCCAGCCGAGGAATTCGTAGCGATACTGATCGGTAGCTTCCTTGGTCGGCTCAACTGCATAGGCAGGCTTGTTGCCGTCGATGACAGACTCGGTGGCAATTTCGTTGCCCTCTTCATCGAGGTAAGTAACGGTGTGGACAGGCTTCTGGGTGAACTGTGCGAAGTAAACGGCATCGCCGGTAACCGGGCCGAGCGGAGAACCGTCTTCATCGTTGGCCCAGCCTGCGAAGGTGTAGTTTTCCTTCGTGGGAGTTTCGCCCTCATATTCGGGAGTTTCGCCGTAGTTGTATTCTTTTTCAAAAAGCGTTACAAAGGGCGGAACTTCGCCTTCAACCGTCATCTTGAAGGTGATGGTGTACTTGTTTGCGGTATACTTTGCGTAGATGCTGGTGGTATCCGTGATCGGAGACTGGAAATTGAATTCCTTGGTGAGCTCGGGATCGGCATACCAGCCATCAAAGGAGTGACCCGGCTTTTCGGGCGCATCAATCGGCTCTACCGTGGTGCCGTACGGAACATCTTCAGTAGTGCCGATAATACCGGTGCCGTCAAAGTAGTTCACATCGAACGTGTTGATTTCATAGAGTGCATAGACGGATGCACCGTTGGCGCTGATGGGAGCGCTGAAATCGAATGCGGTGGTGCACTCGGGATCCGCATACCAGCCCTTGAACGTATAGCCGTCCTTGGCGGGAACGCTGGACTCCTCGGGTTCGGTGGCCGTTTTGCCTTCTTCTACTGCCTGGGTCAGAGCATCAAGCAGATCCTCGCCGTCGAAGAAGTAAACATTGGCAATCGTGTTCCAGTCTGCATACACGCTGGTGGGGGCGTTGATCTGCAGGGTTTCGAAGTTAACCTCGGCGCCGGATTCATCAAACCAGCCGTTGAAGACGGAGCCGTCCTTCTCGGGATCCGCGGGGATGTCCGTCAGGAAATGGCGCTTGTTAACGGTTCTGGTAGCGTAAACACCCTGCCCGTCAACGAAGTCAACATCGTAAGCAATCTCGTTTTCGTACTCGGCGGTGCAGGTAATGATACCGTCGCCGTCGCCGTCAAGCGTGGTTGCATCTGCTACATCGAGCGCGGTGGAAGTGCTGATTCCGTTGTCCCAGCCGGTGAAGCCGTAGGTAATCTTGCCTTCCTTGTAGGTCTTACCGGTCATATCCGGAATGTTGGCAGGAGCCTGACCGATGGTTACGGTTTCCTGCGAGATCGGAGTGCCGTTGGCATCGACATACTGAACGGTGACAAAGGCCTGAACATAAACTTCGAATTCGGTAGAAAGTACTTCGGCAGCAGAGAAAGCGTTAGCTTTCTTTACAATGCGTACTTTACCCTCTTTTTCAGAGCCGGGTTCGATGGTTTTATCGTTGTAAGAATTATCAACAGAGTTCCAACCAAAGAAATAACCAGCTTTGCTTGTTAAAAGTTGATCATTGAAACCAAGCCATCCGAGGTTCTGTGATTGTACATAGAACTGAATGTCGGTTGCGGCCGCTGCATCGGTTGAGCTGATATAACCGTATCCAGTGGCTTTTTCAATAATCTCGTCCTTCCAAAGTTTGAGCACGTCATCTCTTACTTTGAACTGAGTGAGAAGATTCAAGCTAAGTTCAAGACTATCACCGGCGTAGTCTTCATAAAGGTTACGATAGACTACGATCTTGTTGGACGGTTCAGCCGCAGCAACAGTGAACGCCGGGATCATACCAATGACCATAGCAATCGTCAGCACCAGGCTGAAAATGCGTCTGCTTGTCATTTTTCTCATTTGTTTGTCCTTTCATGATGTTATTCCGGCGAAAAACGCCGGTGTGGCGAGCATCTTCCCCTCCCGGATTAAAGTCGAGCCTGTGTTCACCACGCACAGGGATCGATTTTTTGTCCGATCGGAAAAAACACTTCGTTACCATATATTATACACTATATGGCAATCCGTGTCAATAGGTTTTTTCAACTTCCGCCCGATTTTTTACATTAGCCAAAGCCGACACCGGAAGTTGTGCCGGGAAAGAAAAAAGCCCCCGTGGGGGGGCAATCATTTTCCGTTTTCTCTTGCGGTGTTGACGGAGGCGATCAGGATGCGGCGGATGGAACCGCATTGCCGGTACAGCCCTTCGGCTGTTTCACGGGGGAGAATCCCGGATTTGACAAACAGCTCCAGCCAGTATTCCGTTTCGTAACATTCCTTCAGCGCGATCTGCAGCTTGGCGATGAAATCCGCCTTGCCGTGCGCATAATTGGCCTCATGAATGTTGGCACCGATCGAAGTTGCCGAACGCTCCAGTTGATTGACCAGCGAGGAATGCCCTTTGATCGTTTCGCAGAGCCGGACAATCTGAATGGCGAAATCCATAGAGAGTTCAACGAGTTTGTTTTCCTTCATAAATATCTCCCGTGGCGGTAATTCTGTTTTTCAGACGTTCGCCATAAATGAAATATTGCCCCTGCGGAGCAATATGAAATAATTTCCTTGCGGAAATTATGAAATATCTCACTTCGTTCGATATGAAATGAAATTTGCCCATATTCGCGAAGCGAATATTTCACATTTGCGGAGCAAATATTTCACTGCGAAGCAATTTCACTTGCCCGAAGGGCAAATTTCATTGAAAAAGCACGCCAAAGGCGTGCTTTTTCTGGTGCGGGTAAGAGGATTTGAACCTCCACGAAGTTGCCCCCACTAGAACCTGAATCTAGCGCGTCTGCCAGTTCCGCCATACCCGCATATCCGATTGTACCCTCATCCGAGGACTTTTCTATTATACCATATCCGCCGGCATTTGTCAAGAGGGTTATCGGAAATTATTCAATTTTTCTCCTTGGCCTTTGCGCGCTCGGCCGCACACGGATGGGCAAAGAAATCTTCAAGATCCAGCGCCCAGATTTCCCCCTCGCGCTCAAAGCCCAGCGCCTTGATAAGGCCCTCGTCGGCCTTGCCCGCGAAAATGCCCCGATGAACGCCGTGCAGATCGATGAAATTCATCGTCTGGCGGCCCATGATGAAGAGCGCTTCCCAGTCATCGGTTCCCTTCACGCCGGCAAGATCCGTGATGTAGCCCGCATCGGCGCGGATCCGGAACTGGCAGATGCCGACCGGAATCTCATCCACCTCCGCCTTGTAGGCAAGCGCATCGGGATTATAAGCCACGCCGCAGCTGGCGCAGAGAGCTTCCTGTTCGGATTTATCCTGTATCGGTTTGATGATGAGCATGATGTTTTCTTCCTTAATTTATATGTATTCTGTCTGTATTACGCCTTGCGCAGATAATCGATCTGCGGGGCCTTCAGCGGCTTCCACTCGCCTTCCTTCAGCGTGCCAAGGGTGAGAGTTCCGATGGCAACCCGGGTCAGCCGCTCGACGGTGAGATCGCACAGCTCGCACATTTTGCGGATCTGCCGGTTGCGGCCCTCGTACAGGGTCATGCGGATGACGGTGGATTCGCGGCGGGGATCCCTCTTCATCGTCACGATTTCGCATTCCACCGGCTGGATTTCGTAGCCGTCGATCGTCATCGGCATCGACAGCTTCTTCAGCGTTGCCCGATCCACGCTCCCGCTGACCGTGACGTGATAGATCTTCGGGATTGTGTGGCGCGGATGGGTCAGCTTGTTGGCAAGCTCGCCGTCATTGGTGAGCAGGAGCAGGCCGTCCGAATCCATGTCGAGCCGCCCGATCGGATAGACCCGGCAGCCGACATCGCGGCAGAGATCCAGCACCGTCGGCCGTCCGCGCTCATCCGAGGCGGTGGTGACATAGCCGCGCGGCTTATTGAGCATGATCGTTACCGTCCGCTTCCCTTTCAGGCTGATTCTCCGGCCGGCGACCCGGATGTCATCGGCATCGGGATCGGCCTTCTGGCCAAGGGATGCGACAACACCGTTCACCGTCACGCGGCCGGCTTCTATTTCCTTTTCCGCCGCCCGCCGGCTCATGAGGCCGGCGTCGGCGATGATTTTCTGCAGTCTTTGGCTTTCCATGGTTAATCGAATATTTTCTCCAAAATTCCCTTTTGGGGCGGGATCCGCGGCGCATCCTCACCTGCTGTGAGTGCCAGGGATCCGATAAATCTTCCGTGATCGTAAAATTCCACCCGGCCGAGGACCTCGCCCGCCCGGATAGGCGCCCAGAGATAACGGTTGATGAAGACCCGCCGCGTGATGGCGTGCTCGCCCCTGTCAAGGCAGACCGTCAGCCCCTCGGGATTGGTGATGAACAGCTCGCCGGTCTCGCATCCGATGCAGGGGCGGATCTGGGCCAGCTCCCCGGGAAGCGCCAGCGTGACGGCTTCCACCGATTCAAAGCCGAAATCAAGCATCGCGGCGTGATCCCGCCAATCATCGGGCGCGTTGAGGGTGACGGCAATCAGCTCCACCCCGTCCCGACTGGCGGCGCTGACAAGGCACCGGCCGCATTTTTTCGTGTAGCCGGTTTTCACGCCGATCGCGCCATCGTACAGCTTTAAGAGCCGATTGTGATTGATCAGCGTACGGGCGGAACCGTTTACCGTGACGGTCGCCCGATAGGTGGACACGATCGTGCGGAAGGCTTCATTCTTCATCGCGTGCGCGGCAAGCTTTGCCAGATCTCTGGCGGTGGTGGCGTGATCGGGCCCGTCGAGCCCGTGGGGATTGTCAAAATGCGTATTTTCAAGGCCGAGCGAAGCCGCCTTATCGTTCATGCGTGCGGCGAAGGCTTCCACCGATCCGGCGATGTGGATGGCAATGGCCGCCGCCGCATCGTTCGCGCTCTCCAGCATCAGAGCCGTGACGAGATCCTTCAGTGTGATCGCATCGCCGACCCGAAGATAGAGCGAGGAGCCTTCGATCCCGACCGCTTCGGGCGAAACCCTGACAAGCTGTGTGGGATCCGGATCCTCCAGCGCGATCAGAGCGGTCATAATCTTGGTGGTGCTGGCCATGCCGCGGCGGATATCGGCATCCTTTTCAAACAGGACACGGCCGCTCCCGGCTTCGATCAGAATCGCCGATGCGGCCGAAACGGACGGCGGTGCAAGGGCACCGCATACGGTAAGCGGCAGAACGGCCAGAAGCAGCGACAGGACAAAACAGAATTTCCTGATGGGAATCACTCCTTTGACAAGTACTGCATACAGCATTGTCAGAGAGCGCCTTCCCGATACAAGGAAAATTATTCGCCGTCGGCAGCCGGCTTGTCGGCAGCATCAGCTGCAGCAGCGGAAGTGGCTGCAGCAGCTGATGCTGCAGGCTTGTCCTTATTGAAAATCGCCTTGATTTTGGAAATGATATCCGGCGATTTTTCAATCAGATTGCTGATCGAATCGAATTTATCGGATGCCGCCGTGTTGGGGCCGACGTTGAGAAGCTCCACATTGCCGGTGGGGCTGATGACCAAAAATCCGACCGGCTGAACGGATACGCCGGTACCGCCGCCGCCGCCGAAGTTGGTCTGCAGGGAGGCCGGACGCTGGGCGGAATCGGCCGCCTTTTTCATATTCTTGCCCAGATAATCGAGGCCGCCGGAGGCAAAGCCGATGCTGACCTTCGATACCGGGATGACGGTGGTGCCGCCGGGCGTGGTGATGGGATTGCCGATGATCGTGTTGGCATCCACCACGTTCTTGATCTGCTCCAGGGATGCTTCGATGATTTCCGTGAGCTTGTTCTCTGCCATTTTGTGTATCTCCTTATATCATATGATTCGTTATCCGTTTTTGGGTGCCGCCTCGGGATCCTTTTTGAGGAAGGCAAACAGCGCGGCAAAGGCCATGTGAAAGATATGCCACAGCCGGAAGGAAAAGCCGATGTCCACCTCGGCCTGCGGCTTCTCACCAAGATAATCCGCCTCGACACGTATGTCGGCGCGGGAGGAAAAATGCAGGGTTCCGGCCTCGCCGAGCACCGCCAGCAGAAGCTGGACGGCTCCGATCACGCCACCCCACAGAACGGCCGTCGAGGCCGCTTCCCCGGTGGCGATGATCAGCACCAGCCGCTTCACATCGACCCGTAGATGCTTTCCGAAGCAGCGAAGGAAGGCCGATGCCACCCGTGTCAGCTTTTTGATCAGCCCGGGAATGTCCCGCTCGGGCTCCTCATAGGTGCCCTCTGCCTTTTCGACCGCCTCATCGGTATGGGACCTCAGCTTGCGCCGCTTCTTTTCATCCTTTTTGGCGGCCTTCTTTTCGGCGGCAGCCGCTTGACCGGCTGCTTCGGCCTCCCGATTCTTTTGAAAGACCTTCAGACGGTAATCCTTCAGCTTCAGCGTTTTTTCTTTTGCGGGAAGGATGGGAATCGCCAGCGGGCCGATCCGGATCTTCAGCGACAGATCACCGCCAAATCCCACCGACACGCCGATGCGGAGGGACAGAATCAGCAGAAGGATGCCGATTGCGATCAAAAATCCCATGCTTACTTCCCTTCCTTCATTTTGGCCCGATCGGCCGGATTTTATTGCATATCTTCGATGGTCATCTGTGTCGGCCCGACTTCTTCTTTCTTATCGGAAGACGGATCGGACTCCGTTTTGCTCCCGGCAGAATTGACGGATTCGGCCAGCTCGCCGAACAGCTCGGCCGGCGGAAGCCCGGACAGATCCGACAGGCCGAATACCCGCAGAAAATCCTCCGTCGTTTTATACAGCGAGGGACGGCCCGGTGCATCCAGACGGCCGCAGACCTCAATCAGCTTCTTCTCGGTGAGATTGCCCACGGCGTAGGACGAATCGATGCCGCGGATCTGATCGATGTAGGATTTCGTCACCGGCTGATGGTAGGCGACAATCGCCAGCGTTTCCATCGAGCTGCGGGAGAGATTGCCGCCGCGGCGGACACCCAGCGCGGCACGGATGGGATCGATGTAGCGCTCCCTTGTGCAGAGCTGGCAGGTATCGCCGAGCCGCACCAGCTGGATTCCCCGGCCGGAAAGTTCACCGGCCAGCGTGTCAAGCTCGCCAAGAAGCTCACTCTCGCCGATCTCCAGCACCTCCATCAGGGTTTCAAGCTTCACGGGATAGCCGGCCGCAAAGAGGATCGCCTCGATACAGGGGCGGATTTCATTTGGTTCCATAGCGATTCTCCTTTCTCACTCTCCGGCGGGAGCGGACCGGTCATGACCGACCAGCCGCATCGCATAATCATCGGGGCCGTCATCAATCGAATTGTCCCCGATCGGGCGCAGAACCACGCGGTTCTTTTTAATCAGCTCGAGTACGGCCAGGAAGGTCGCAATCAGCTCGCTTCTTGATTTTGCCGTCAGAAGCACGGCGGTATACAGCGTTTCGCCGTGCCGCTTCAGATAGCGGATCACGCCGAAAATCTTGCCCGCAACCGGCACAATCGGCGCGCGCAGAATCTTTTCAAAGGGCCGCTCCACGGCCATCCGGTTGACCGAATCCATCGCGTTTTTATCCATGGCCCGGAGCATGGCCATCATCGCGCGGCGGAGCTTTTCGGGATCCTGCATCTCCAGCCGGCCGTTATCCGGCTTTACCTCGTCGGTATCCTTGGTCATGCGGGCCGAATATTCCTCGAAGCGCTCGGACAGATAGGCGGCGGCTTCCTTCATGCGGCGGTATTCCGCCAGCGCGGCGGCCAGCCTTGCACGGGGATCCTCGGCCTCCTCCTCCTCGGGGCGCGGCAGAAGCATCTTGCTCTTGATGAGCATCAGCTCGCCCGCCATGACGATGAATTCGCCGGCGACCTCCATATCCATGGCCTTCATCTCGTCGATGTGCTGCATATACTGCTCGAAAATGAGCGCGATGGGGATATCGGCGATGGATACCTTGTTGACCTCGACCAGATGCAGCAGCAGATCGAGCGGGCCTTCAAAGGCCTCCAGTTTGTAGCTGATTGTTTCCATTATCCACCTATAAACGGAAGAAGATTCAGAATCCACGACATTCCCGACGAAACGGCTCCGGCAAGGAAGGTGAGAGGCCCATCCAGAACGCCGAGCACAAGCAGAAGCATGATGCCCAGCGAAAGCCAGCGCTCATAGCGCATCACACCGAAATAGAGCCTTGCCGGGAGCACGGCCAAGAGTACCCGCGAGCCGTCCAGGGGCGGCACCGGGATGAAATTGAAGATGGCCAGCGTGATGTTGAGAAAGTGGAAGCTGTAGACAAAATTATAGAACACCAGAAAGAGATTCACTCCGAATTCGCTCCGGATCGCAAACACACCCGAAAGAAGCAGGGTGCGCAGAATCTCAAAGGGGATGAGAATGACGAAGGCCAGCAGAAGATTGGAAACGGGGCCGGCCAGCGCCGTCAGCGCCATATCGCGCTTGGGATTTTTGAAATTGCGGGGATCCACCGGCACAGGCTTTGCCCATCCGAAGCGGAAGAGGAGCATACAGAGAAAGCCGATCGGATCCAGATGCTTCAGGGGATTGAGCGAAAGCCGCCCCATCGCCTTGGCGGTCGGATCGCCGAGCTTTGCGGCCATCCATCCGTGCGCCGTTTCGTGAAAGGTCAGCGCGATCAGAACGATAATCAGCCGCAGAGCAAGCTCTAACAGGCTCGCGCCGATGTTGGACGGATCAAAATTCTGGAGAAGTCCCATACCTTTCCCTCTTACAGGCCGAGCATGGCCAGAATCTCGCGCCGGGCCTCATCCCGTCCCCGACCGTCCAGCGAGGAAAAGGGGATGACCGTCTTCCCGGCAATCAGCGGATGTGCGATAAGTTCGGCGACGGCCTTCTCCCGGCCGGTGGTGTTGAGCTTGTCGGCCTTGGTGGCGATGACAAAGAACGGAACCCCGGTCTGGGTCAGATAATCGAGCATCATCTCATCATCCGCCGTCGGGCCGACCTTCAGATCGATCAGCTGGGCGACCGCCCTGGCGCGGCCGGAGCGGAAATAATCGTCGGTCAGACGCGACCAGCGGGCTTTGTCGGCCGGAGCGCGTTTGGCAAATCCGTAGCCCGGCAGGTCAACGAGATAGAAGCTTTTGTCAGCGCGGTAGAAATTTACGGTGATCGTCTTTCCGGGCGATCCGGATACACGGGCCAGCGATTTGCGGCCGGCCAGCTGATTGAGAAGCGAGCTCTTTCCGACATTGGAGCGGCCGGAAAAGGCCAGCTCCGGGAGCCGGTCGCCGGGAAACTGGCTTGACAGGCCGGCGGTGATGGGCTGCTCCACATTCTGAAAATACTGCGGCATTACAGTTACCTCGTGCTTGTGAGTGTCAGGCCGGCGGCATGGTCAGCCGGACGGCCCAGCTCGGCGGGAATGGCATCGGGAATCTGCGTGAGCGATTCCCCGCGCACCAGCGCCGCCTCCAATACCTCATCGGCATTCTTCATCGGAAGGAAGGTCAGCGCCTCGCGAATGACGGGATCCACATCCTCAAGATCCGGCAGATTCTCCTCGGGAATCAGCACCGTCGTGACACCGGCCGCATAGGCCGCCATCGTCTTTTCGCGGAGGCCGCCGATGGCCAGTACCTTGCCGCGCAGGGTGACCTCGCCGGTCATGGCGATATCGCACCGGACGGGAATGCCCGCAAGCGCGCTGGCAATCGCCGTCACCAGCGTAACGCCGGCCGACGGACCGTCCTTGGGAACGGCTCCCTCCGGCGCATGGATGTGAATATCCTTCTTCTTATAAAACATCGGATCGATGCCGAGCGCCTCGGCGCGGGAGCGCACGAAGCTGACGGCGATTTTTGCCGATTCCTTCATGACATCGCCCAGCGAGCCGGTCAGCTCCAGCTTGCCGTCGCCGTCGAAGACCGCGACCTCCAGTTTTAAGAGATCGCCGCCGGCCTCTGTGTAGGCAAGACCGTTGACAACGCCGATCTCCGGCTCGGATGCGATCCCCTCGGGGCGGAATTTCGGCTTGCCGAGATAAGCGGACACATCACGCGCATCGACCGTGATCCGCCTGGTTTCGGGATCGCCGGCAAATACACGGGCGGCCTTGCGGCAGATCGATGCGATCTCGCGCTCTAAATTGCGCACGCCGGCCTCGCGTGTGTAGCCCGCAATCAGCTCTCTTATGGCATCGTCGGTGATTTTCAGCTGACGGCGGTTCAGACCTGCCAGCTTTGTCTGCTTGGCGATCATGTGATTCCTGGCGATCGAAAGCTTTTCGCCCGGCGTGTAGGTCTTCATCTCGATGATCTCCATGCGGTCGATCAGCGGGCGCGGCACCGTCTGAAGGGTGTTGGCTGTGGCGATGAAGAAGCATTCGGACAGATCGATCGGCAGCTCGGTGTAGTGATCGCGGAAGGCCTTGTTCTGCTCCGCGTCCAGCACCTCAAGAAGGGCTGCCGCCGGATCGCCGTGAGCGCTCTCGCCCATCTTGTCGATTTCGTCGAGCAGAATCAGCGGATTGCGGGTGCCGGCCTGAATCAGCGCGTTGATGATGCGGCCGGGCATCGCGCCTATGTAGGTCTTGCGGTGACCGCGGATGTCAGCCTCGTCCCGCACGCCGCCCAGCGATACACGGACGTATTTGCGGCCGAGCGCGTTGGCAATCGAGGCGCCGACCGAGGTCTTGCCGACACCGGGCGGGCCGACCAGACAGAGAATCTGCGTACGTCCCTGCGGCGTGAGCTTTCGCACCGCCAGCGATTCGAGAATCCGCTCCTTGACCTTTTCAAGGCCGTCGTGATCGGCGTTCAGAATCTTCTCGGCGCGGACAAGATCCAGCTTCTCCCTTGAGAGCTTATTCCACGGGATTTCAAGACAGGTGTCAAGATAATTGCGGGCCACGGCGCTTTCGGCCGAGCCGAAGGGATTCTTCGCCATCCTGCGAAGCTCCTTTGTCAGCTTGGCATGAACCTCCTCGGGAAGATTGGCCGCCTCGATTTTTGCCGCGTATTCATCCGTTTCGTTTTCTTCCCCGCCGTTTAATTCCTCGTTGATGACCTTCAGCTGTTCCTTTAAGAAATATTCGTGCTGATTCTTTTCGATCCGCTTCTGCACCTCGCGGCGAAGCTCGAATTCGGTGGACAGCACGCCGGTTTCCTTATACAGAAGGGATACCAGCAGCTTGGCCCGCTCGGTGGGATCGAATTCCTCCAGAATCGCCTGCTTGTCCTCGGGACGGGCGATGGCCTGAGCCGCCACGATGTCGCAGAGAATGTCCGGCGACTTGGCGGCGCGCACCAGCCCCATGAAGTCGGGATTGACCTTGGGCAGGTACTGCATCAGCTTTTCCATCGCCTCGACGATCTCGCGCATATAGGCTTCTCCGCGCAGACCGCCGTTGTCGGGTAAATGTGTCCACTTCACCAGCACGTCGGCGGTAAGATATTCGCCCTTTTTGCTGAAAGACAAAACCTTGCCGCGGGTCACGCCCTCGACAATCACCCGCTTGATCTTGTCGCGGACGCGGATGATCTGCTTGACACGGCCGAGGGTGCCGATCATGCGGGGCTCCCCCTCCTCCTTCGAGGGCTCGGCGGGCGCGGCGGGATCAAAGGCCGGACGCTCCTTTCCGGGGATCTCCTCGCGCAGGGTGAAGAAGGCGAATTTGCCGGCTCCCAGCGCCGCTTCGGCGGGTGCCAGCGCATCGTCGCCCTTTAATTCCAGCGTAAACATGGTATGCGGGAAGACGACCACATTCCGCAGCGGAATCGCCGGGAGGGTCATCTGATCAATTTTTTCAATATAGTCTGCCATGAAATACCGTTTTTGGCCGCACACAGGCGGCTTCCTTTGCCTTGTAATCAAAAATATCGGGTGCGCCGGGACAAAAAACAGTCCGGCACAGTATAGATAGTATCATTATACCACATCCGGGAGAAGAATTCCAGTATTCGCCGCAATTTTTAAGAATAATTCAAAGTTTGGCAACATTTGATTCCCATGTGTCCCCCGAAAACGAAAAAGGCGGCTTTGCGCGGGTATATCATAAGCTTGATATTCCGCAAAGCCGCGTTTTTCATAGGATATTCTCAAATAACCGGCGTGCGCGTCGTGGAAGGTGACCTCGTGATGGGTGCTGCGCACAGTCGGCGTATATTATTATACTCTCTTTTTTCGGATTTGT
>JAZNKS010000100.1:0-4858 GCA_045578725.1 Candidatus Flemingiibacterium sp. | reverse complement strand
ATCGACCCGGAAAAGGGCTTCATCCTCAACGGGGAAAGCTATCCCCTTCGGGGCGTTGCCCGGCATCAGGACCGTTGGGGCATCGGCAATGCCCTGCTCCCCGAGCATCATGAGGAGGACATCGATCTGATCTGCGAGGTCGGCGCGACCACCATCCGTCTGGCTCACTATCAGCACGCCCAGCACTTCTACGATCTCTGCGACGAGCGCGGTCTTGTCATCTGGGCCGAGATTCCCTACATTTCCAAGCATATGCCGGGCGGCCGCGAGAACACCGTTTCGCAGATGAAGGAGCTGATTACCCAGAACTACAATCACACCTCGATCGTTGTCTGGGGTCTCTCCAACGAGATCACGATGGGCGGCGAGAAGGATCCGGATCTGCTGGAAAATCACCGCATCCTCAACGATCTGGTTCACGAGATGGATAAGACCCGTCTGACCACGATGGCCTGCCTGACCATGTGCAAGATGGATTCCTCGATCATCCAGATTCCCGACGTGGTATCCTACAACCATTATTTCGGCTGGTACGGCGGCGACACCACGATGAACGGCCCCTGGTTCGATGCCTTCCACAAGAAGTATCCGAAGATTCCGATCGGCTGCAGCGAATACGGCTGTGAAGCTCTCAACTGGCACACCTCGAATCCCGTGCAGGGCGACTACACCGAGGAATATCAGGCCTACTACCACGAGGAGCTGATCAAGCAGTTCTTCTCCCGTAAGTATATCTGGGCGACCCATGTCTGGAATATGTTTGACTTCGGCGCGGATGCCCGCAACGAGGGCGGCGAGAACGGTCAGAACCACAAGGGTCTTGTCACCTTCGACCGCAAGTATAAGAAGGATGCCTTCTATGCCTACAAGGCATGGCTGTCCGACGATCCCTTCGTCCATATCTGCGGCAAGCGCTATGTGGACCGCGTGGAGGAAATCACCCGCGTGACGGTTTACTCCAACCTTCCTTCGGTTGAACTGTTTGCAGACGGCGTAAGCCTCGGCGTGCAGACCTGCCCCGATCACTTCTTCTATTTCGATGTACCGAACAACGGTGAAACCCGCCTCACGGCCGTCGCCGGCGAATATAGGGATGAATCCTTCATCCGCCGCGTGGACACCTTCAACGAGGATTACCGCCTCAAGGAAAAGGGCGCGATCCTCAACTGGTTCGACATCGAGGCACCGGAAGGCTATTTCTCGCTGAACGATAAGGTTTCCGACATCATGGCAACCGTTCAGGGCAAGCTCCTCTTTGCCGGTATGGCCGCCAAAATGATGGGCAGCCTGGGCGGCGGCAAGAAGGCCGCAGGCTTTGATATCACGCCCGACATGATGCAGATGATGGGCGGCTTCACGCTGCTCCGTCTGACCGGTCTGATGGGCACCGCAGGCGTCAAGCTGACCAAGGAGGATCTCCTGTCCCTCAACGCCAAGCTCAACAAGATAAGGAAGCCCGAAGCAAAATAAAAAGAAAGCTGGCCCGCCGGACTGTCAGATGGCATCCGGCGGGCTTATGTCAGGAAAGGAACCGAATTCATGTCAAACGTCACCAATCGCTTTGCCTACCGCCGGGAGGCCGGACAGAATCCCTACAGCGGCTTCATGAGCTTTCAGCATTTCCGCGGCGATCCGCTTTATTCGGACATTGTTGTCCGCCCCGAGGCACACGGAACCGAAACCGAGCGGGTCGAATGCTATCCCGTCTCCCCGGATGCCGAAGAGATGGGCCGCGCCGAGGGCTATTATCCCGATACCTCCGTGGTTTACATCCGCGCGCTCTGGAAGGAATTCGAGCCCGAGCGCCATGTATACAATTACGCCTTCATCCGCGATATTCTTGACAAGGCCAAAGCGCACAAGCAGAGTCTGATCTTCCGGCTGATGCCCCATTCCACCCGCGCCTCGGACGATGTGCCCGATTGGCTGAAGGCGATTATGCCCTGCCCGGAGCGGCCCGAGGGCAAGCGTGTGAAGGATTCGCCCACCGATCCCCGCTATATGGAGTATTTTCAGGAGGCGATCCGTGCGCTCGGCCGGGAATTCGACAGCGATCCCACCTTTGAGGCGATCGATGTTTCCCTGACCGGTGCCTGGGGCGAGGGCAGCCGCTTTGAGCAGTATCCAAAGGAGCTTCCCACCCAGATCATGGATACCTATCTGGATGCCTTCCCGAATACCCAGCTGATCACACAGGTCTGCCGTCCGGAGCTGATTCACCATGCCGCTCCCCGCGCAAAGGTCGGCTGGCGGGGCGACGGTCTGGGTCAGCCCGATCATATCCGCTCGATCTATCCGCCAAACATCGAGCAGGTACCCGACAACTGGAAAATCGCGCCCGTTTCCTTTGAATCCTTCTGGTGGCTCTGCGAATGGGAGCGGCAGGGCTGGGATATCGATGCCATCATTCAGGTCACCCTTGACTGGCATCTGTCCTCCGTCAATGCCAAGTCGATGCCGATCCCCGAAAAGTGGCGGGACAAGATCGATGCCTGGGTCGCGAAGATGGGCTATCATTTTGCCATCGATGCCTTCACCCATCCCGAATCGGCCGCCGCGGGCGAGGAGATCCCGCTCACGCTGGAGATCGAAAATGTCGGTGTCGCTCCCATCTACAAAAAGCTTCCGCTGGTTCTTGCCATCGGCCCCCAGCGGATTGTGACGGATATTGACATTCGCAGCTGGCTCCCCGGCCGGCATACCGAGCACTTCACCCTTCGCCTGCCCGCGCTCCCGGCCGGCGAGCATCCGATCACGGTCACCATCGAAAACGATCTGCCGGTCTATTTTGCGACCGATGCCGAGCGTGACGGCACCTCCTACCGGATCGGACGGATCCGCGTGAAATAAAGCAGCCCGGACGAACACCAAAAAGAAACGCAGCCTTGCGCGAATCGCTCATCGGAGCACCGCGCAGGACTGCGTTTTTCTTAATTCCAATCAGAATGCCACGCCGGCAAAGAGGGCGACGGCACAGAGGATCGCCGCACAGGGAACGTACAGATAACGGCCGGCATAATACCAGAGCCTGCCGTGCGGCTTTTCGGTACCGCGATTGATGGCTTCCATAAGCTCGTCCCGCTTCATAATCCAGAACCAGGAGATCGCGCCCATCGTCGCGCCGATCGGGATGATGTAGATGGATACAATATCCATCCACGGGCCCCAGCTCGAAATCTTTTCCATATTCACGCCGATGACAAGGCAGAGCGCGCCGATGGCGGCCAGCAGAGGGATCCGCTTCACCCTCGCAAAGCGGCTTTGAACGGCCTCCGCGATCGGCTCAAACATATTCTGGAGCGAGCTGATGCCGGCAAAGATCATCGCCGTGTAGAGGATGATCGCGAACAGCCGGCCGAAGGGGATATCCTGCAGAATCCGCGGCAGGGTGACAAAGAGGAGCGACGGGCCGGCCCCGATATCGAGATTGTAGGCAAAGCAGGCGGGGATGATGACCAGCGCGGCGACCATCGCGGCGATGGTATCAAAGATGGCTGTGCGCAAGGCGATCCGGACAACATCCTCGCCGTCATCGAGATACGCGCCGTAGGTAATCATGCCGCTTCCGGTGACGGAAAGGGAGAAGAATGCCTGTCCCATGGCCCAGATCCAGGTCATCGGATTTTTGAGCGCCGCCCAGTCGGGGGTGAACATGAAGATGTATCCCTTTGCGGCACCGGGCAGGAAGGCCACCCGGATGGCGAGGACAACGAAGATGATGAAGAAGAGGGGCATCATGACCTTGTTGGTTTTTTCGATGCTCTTTGCGCCGAGCAGAAGGGTCACAAGGGTCACGGCGACTACGATAATGTGGTAGGGGATGACCGAATAATCCTGTCCGGAGAAGGATTCAAACCAGACCTTTGTATCCACATCCATGAGGTGGCCGCTCAGGGATTCAAGGAAGGCCTTGAGCAGATAGGCGATGATGACCGCATAGCCGAGAGCGATGCAGAGGGAGCCGGCCAGCGGGAGCCATCCGAAGAGGCCGCCGGCCTTTCCGGCCTTTTCGCGGCGGGATCCCCATGCCATGCGATAGGCGCCGAGCGGGCCGGTGCGTGCCTTGCGGCCGATGGCATATTCGGCGGAGAGGCCGACAGCGCTGAACAGGGCGATAAAGAAGAGGTAGACGAGAAGGAAGGCGCCGCCGCCGTTGGCACCGAGCTTTGCGGGGAAGCCCCAGACATTGGCCATGCCGACAGCCGAGCCGACGGCCGAGAGGATGAAGCCCCACCGGCCGGAGAATTTCGCGGATTTCGATTCACTCATAAATAAGCCTCATTAAAATTTCGTTGCTCTATTGTACCACAGATTCCGGCATCTGTCAAGGGGATGCGCGATTTCGGCGCGCATCTCTATAGATCGCGCCTGGCACCAGAGGTGCTGAGCGCATTGTTTGAGCCTAAAACTGCCGGAGAGCGCCGTGCGCGACTTCGGCGCATCCCTGTAGATCGCGCGGGAGCGCGTTTGAGCCTAAAACTGCGGAAGAAGCGCGTAAGCGCGATTTCCGCGCATCCCTGTAGATCGCGCGGGAGCGCGTCTCGCGTCCCACGGAGGAAGCCGGGAGAGCTCGAGAGGGTGGGAAACCAGAGCGTGCAGCGGCGGTGTCCCATCCTCTCGATGAACCGAAACAAGTTTAGCTTGACTATATTTTGTTGGCAAGCAAGTCTGCACAGACAAACCTTTGTAGGAGGCAAGCGACACCCGCAACCCCCACTTCCCCTGCCAAGGAATCGCAACAGGACATTCGATTCTGCAGAATCGATCGCTTTTTCGTCTGCCGGCGATATCGCTTGATACCAAGAGCGATTCCCCCAAAGGAGAAGGACGGATGGGGGAGAACACCTACGGTTTTCTC
>JAZNKS010000099.1:0-7112 GCA_045578725.1 Candidatus Flemingiibacterium sp. | reverse complement strand
GTGCTGATCGACGCGGATTACAGCCAGATTGAGCTTCGTCTGCTGGCACACATTGCGGGGGACGAAAACATGATCGAAACCTTCCAATCGGGCGCGGATATCCATGCGATGACGGCATCGAAGGCCTTCGGCGTGCCCATGGAGGCGGTGACAAGCGAGCTTCGCAAGCGGGCCAAGGCGGTCAATTTCGGCATCGTCTACGGCATCAGCGACTTCTCGCTGGCGCAGGATCTGCACATCACAAAGAAGCAGGCCGGCGAATATATCGAGGCCTATCTTGCCACCTATCCGAAGGTCGCCGCCTATCTGAAGGATATCGTGAAGGAGGCCGAGGCGGCCGGGTTCACCGTGACAATGTTCGGCCGCAGACGGTATATTCCGGAGCTGACCTCCCAGAAGAAGCTTCTGCGCGCCTTCGGTGAGCGGGTCGCCATGAACAGCCCGATTCAGGGAAGCGCGGCGGACATTATCAAGATTGCGATGATCGCGGTCGATCGGGCGCTGAAAAAGAGCGGGCTGGATGCCCGGCTGATTCTGCAGGTTCATGACGAGCTGATCGTCGATGCGGCCGAAAAAGATGCCGATGCCGCGGCCGAAATTCTGGTTCGTGAGATGGAAGCGGCGGCCGAAACGCGGACAGGTCTTGATGTATCCTGCTGCAAGGGAAAGACCTGGTTTGAATGCAAGGACTGAATTGTGGATAATTCTGTGGAATCGTTGTGAAATGGCTGTGGATGAATTGCGTACCGGACAAGTCACCCGCCGTTTTGACCGGTGATTTGTCCGGTGAAGAGGACATATCAGCCGCCGATTTAACCGGTATCCGATCCGGCAAAGAGGACAAATCACCCGCCATTTTGACCGCCATAAATAGAACAGAACAGAACATAACAGAGAATATATATATATTACGCGGGAAAAAACGTCCGACGGATTCACGGTTCCGGACACATTTGTCCGGGAAGATTCGGCACACCAAACCTTGACAGGGAAGCCGATTTGTGCTATAATAGTATATTATCAAAAGCAAAGAAGGGCATTATGATTATTCTCGGCATTGACCCCGGCATCGCCATCGTCGGCTATGGCATCATCGAGCATAAAAACGGGCGGTTCACCACCCTCGCTCACGGCTCCATCCAGACCCCCGCTCACACCGATGTGGAGGCGCGGCTTCTCATGATTCACGAGCAGCTCGGCGATCTGATCACGATGTATCACCCCGATGAGATGGCCATCGAGGAGCTCTTTTTCAACACCAACCGCACCACGATGGTGCCCGTTGCCGAGGCGCGCGGCGTGATTCTGCTCACCGCCCGTCAGCATGGGCTGCATATCGCCGAATACACCCCCTCCCAGGTCAAGCAGGCCGTGGTCGGCTACGGAAATGCCACCAAGAAGCAGGTCATCCACATGATCGCGCTTCTGCTCCGCCTGCAGAATGCCCCCAAGCTCGACGATACCTGCGATGCGCTGGCCATCGCCATCTGTCATGCCAATGCCAGCCAGTCCCGTGTCCGCGATTTCTACAATCAGCGCCAGATCTGACAAAAAGGAGCCCGTGCCATGTATTATCACCTGAAGGGTGAGCTCTGCCTCACCGAACCCCATACCGCCGTCATCGACTGCCACGGTGTCGGCTACAAGCTGACCGTCAGCACCACCACGATGAATGAAATCGCGCCAAAGCGCGGCGAGACGGTCAAGCTCTACACCTATCTTGCCGTACGCGAGGATGCCATGGAGCTTTTCGGCTTCTTCTCGATGCAGGAGCACGCGGCCTTTCGGCATTTAATCAGCGTGTCGGGCGTTGGCCCGAAGGCCGCCATCGCCATTCTGTCGATTCTCACCCCGGAGCAGTTTGCCGCCGCGGTCTGCTCCGGCGATACCAAGGCGCTGGGCCGGGCCAGCGGTGTCGGTGCCAAGACGGCCGCAAGAATCGTCCTCGAGCTGAAGGATAAGCTGGCAAAGGAATTCGGCTCCGAGCCGGCCGCATCCGCTCTGTCCGCCGCCGGAAGCGTCACAACCGGCAAGCTTTCGGATGCCGTCAACGCTCTGCTGGTGCTCGGATACAGCCGCGCCGAGGCAACCGAGGCCTTAAAGCAGGTGGATACCGCCTCGCTGACGCTGGAAGCCACGATTACCGCCGCCTTGAAGCGGCTGATGAAATAAGCCCCGGTAAGGCCGGGATGGAAGGGAGCATCGCCCCATGAATTACGACGAATTTGACTTTGAGAGCCGCTTCGATGAGGGGCGGACGCTCAGCCCGGGCAGCATTCCCGAGGATAGCGAGAGCGACAAATCGCTCCGACCGCTGGCGCTTGACGATTATGTCGGACAGGAAAAGGCAAAGGAAAATCTGAAAATCGCGATTGATGCCGCCAAGCTGCGCGAGGATACCCTCGATCATGTTCTGCTGTACGGCCCGCCCGGTCTTGGCAAAACCACGCTGTCGAACATCATCGCCAACGAGCTGGGGGTCAGCATCCGCGTGACCAGCGGCCCGGCCATCGAAAAGGCCGGCGATCTGGTGGCGCTGCTGACCAATCTCGGTGAGAAGGACGTTCTGTTCATCGACGAGATCCACCGGATGCCGCGGCAGGTGGAGGAGATCCTCTACCCGGCGATGGAGGATTACGCGGTGGATATCATCATCGGCAAGGGCCCGTCGGCCCAGTCGATCCATCTGCCGGTGCCGCATTTTACGCTGATCGGCGCGACTACCCGCGCGGGCCAGCTGACAACGCCGCTCCGTGACCGCTTCGGTGTGCTTCTGCGGCTGGAATTATACACGGTGGAGGAGCTGGCATCGATCGTCCGGCGCTCGGCCGGGATCCTCGGCATCGAGATCGACGAGGACGGCGCGCTGGAGCTGGCTTCCCGTTCGCGCGGCACGCCCCGTATTGCCAACCGCCTCTTGAAGCGGGTGCGCGACTTTGCGCAGGTGAAGGGAAGCGGTGTGATCGATCAGCCGACCGCATCGGCCGCGCTGACGATGATGGAAATCGATGAGCTGGGTCTTGACAACATCGACCGGCGGATGATGGAAACGATCATCACCTTCTACGGCGGCGGTCCGGTGGGCCTTGAAACGCTGGCCGCTACGGTCGGTGAGGAAGCGATCACGCTGGAGGATGTCTATGAGCCGTATTTAATGCAGATCGGCTTTCTGTCGCGCACGCCGCGCGGCCGCTGTGTGACGAGGCTGGCCTATGAGCATCTGGGAATTCCGTTCCCCCTCCCGAATACAGAGGCGCCTGCGCCTGCGCAGGCGCAAGCGCCGGCAAAGAATGCCGGGCAAATGGACATCTTCTCGCAGGCGCTGGACGAAGAATAAGCGGCGAAGGTTTCGCGGGAATCCGCGAAGCGTGATGCAGATGTACCTGTCGTTCAAACGCCTCGCGCCAACCAGCGGCCCATCCGCGCAGCGTGATGTAGACGTACCTGTCGTTCAAACGCCTCGCGCCAACCAGCGGCCCATCCGCGCAGCGTGATGGGCGGCGCCCCCCTGTCATTCAAACGCCTTGCTCAAACCAGCGGCGCATCCGCGAAGCGTGATGCAGACGTACCTGTCATTCAAACGCCTCGCGCCAACCAGCGGCCCATCCGCGAAGCGTGATGGCAAGCGCGCCCCTGTCATTCAAACGTCTCGCGCCAACCAGCGGCCCATCCGCGCAGCGTGATGGCAAGCGCCCCCCTGCAGCTCTAACGACCTTCGCTGTACGGTTGTTGGGGAAGGGGCCCCGACTACTTCTGTAGCCGGATACCAGCTGACTAACGCATAAATCACCAACTTCCGCTGGAAGTACAAACCTTCCGGGACGGAATACCTTCATGGGGATCCCCAAAAGACCCCTCTAATAAAGTTCTTTGCGGAGCTTTCTTTCAAGAAAGCGACCGTCCCCCTTTAACTAGCAACCACCATAAACAAACGGAGTACAAACAATCATGTGGAAATCAGATAATTGGCAGGATTACCGGCTGCTGGATACATCGAACGGCGAGCGGCTGGAGGATTGGGGCGGCTACACGCTGATACGGCCCGATCCGCAGGTGATCTGGCAGGGTGTGCGCCGTCATCCCGCCTGGAAGAAGGCGGATGCGGCCTACCGGCGCTCATCGAAGGGCGGCGGAGCCTGGGGTGAAAACCGGCTCCCCGACGAATGGGAGATCGGCTATGAGAAGCTGGGGCTTCGCTTTGTGATCCGGCCGATGGGCTTCAAGCACACCGGCTTATTCCCGGAGCAGGCCGTCAACTGGGAATGGTGCTCCGAGCGGATCCTCAAGGCAAAGGCGGCCGATCCGGAGCGACCGGTCAAGGTGCTGAATCTCTTCGGTTACACGGGCGGTGCGACGGTGGCGGCGGCGAAGGCCGGCGCGGCGGTCTGCCATGTGGATGCCTCCAAGGGCATGGTCAACCAATGCAAGGACAACGCCCGGCTGTCGGGCCTTGCCGATGCGCCGATCCGCTACATCGTCGATGACTGCAAAAAATTCGTGGAGCGGGAGATCCGCCGCGGCAATCGCTATGACGGCATCATCATGGATCCGCCGAGCTACGGGCGCGGCCCGAACGGCGAGGTCTGGAAGCTGGAGGAATCCATCGACGAGCTGATCCGGCTGGTCGCGCAGGTTTTATCCGACGATCCGCTCTTTTTCCTCGTCAACTCCTACACAACCGGTCTGTCGCCCTCGGCGATGGGCTATCTGCTGGAGCTGTATGTACGCTCCGCCCGCGGCGGAAGGGTGGAGGCGGATGAGATCGGCCTCCCCGTTGTCCAGACCGGCGCCGCGCTTCCGTGCGGCTCGACGGCGAGATGGTTCCGGGTATGAAGATCTTCCGCATCGCACCAGTCACCGGCCGTCTGCTCTTTCTCTCCGACTGCCATGACCGCGATTTTGAGGGAGTCGGCGGTTATACCTCCGCCGAGCGGATGGAATTCATGCTCCGCGCGCTTCTGGATCAGCGAAGCCGGGGCTATGACGGCCTCATCTTCTGCGGCGACACCGTAACGGCCAACCGGCATCTTCTGACCCTCTCAAGCGAGGAGATGGCCGATGATTCCAAGCGCACCGAGCCGATCCGCCGCTTCAAGGAGCAGATTATCGATCCGCTGGAGGCCGAGGGCATCCCCTGCTTCTTCATCAACGCCAGCCACGATTCGCTGACGGCCGGCGATTTTGCATCCGTCTTCGGATACGGCCCCCATTTTGCCGTGCTTCACGGCCATATCGCCTATCTCTGTGCCGACACCTTCGGCGGGGAGCGGACGGCGACAATGGAAACGGGCGAGGCGGATCTTTCCCCCGATGTGCTTGCCGGATTTGAGGAAATCCTCGCCGATCCGGCCATTACGGCGGCCTTCGTGGTCTGCCATTATCCCAATAACGGCGAAAATCTGGCCGCGCTTCTGGCGCATCCCAAGTTGAAGGCCGTGATCGCCGGGCATTCGCATGACAGCGCGGTTGTCTCCTTTGGCGGCCGGCCCCTTCTGCAGACCGGGCATTTCTGCCGGGCCTACACAAAGCTCCTGTCCCGCGGCAACGGCTTCAAACCCTTTGTGCCGCTTGACAGGCCGGACGGGCAGATCCCCGATGAACGGACCGGCACGCCGGTTGACAATTACAGCGCCACCGGCTCCCCCTGGCAGTTCCGGGCGGTGGAGGCGCGGGGCGGCCTCATCGAATCTTATCTCATCTTCCCCCGGATGGAATACCGGGCCTTTTCAAGTGACGGCATTGATTTTGCGCCGTTTATTCAACCCTACACCGAGGCGCGGCCCGCATTTCTCGGCCCTGCCTCTCCCATTGACCGCTCCTATTGGACGGCCAATGCCTCAGCCGCAGCAGCGGATGCAGCAGCTGACGCTGCATCAGAAAGGAATCCCAACCGGCAATGAAAGATTTATCCCAGTGCAGACAGGAAATTGATGAAATCGACAGCGAGCTCCTTAGCCTTCTGGAGCGGCGGATGCGGGTGGCGGAGAATGTCGCCCGCTATAAGCTTGAAAACAGCATGAAGGTTTTCGATGAAACCCGCGAGAGGGCGGTGCTTGACAAGATCGGCGAGCGCTCCCCCGAGGACATCCGCATGAATCTGGTCGGCACCTACGACGGCATCATGAATATGTCCAAGCTCCGCCAGTATGAACTCAAGAGCGCGATGTCCCCCCGCCGGGCTGTCTACGAGACGGCAATCGAGCGCGGTGCGGCATCCGGCGATGGCTGTGAGGGCCTGAAAATCGGCGCGCAGGGTGTGGACGGAGCTTTTTCCGCCCAGGCCTCCCGGACGATCTATCCGGGCGCCGAGCTTCGCTTTTTTCCCAGCTGGGACGGCATCTTTGCGGCGCTGAAGGCGGGCGAGATCGATTACGGCGTTCTGCCGGTCGAGAATTCCACCTACGGCTCGGTGACGGATGTCTACCGGCTGATAATGGACAACGATGCCTTCATTACGGCCTCGCTCCGGCTTCCCGTCGAGCACTGTCTGCTGGCCAAGCCCGGCACCGATATTGACGGAATCCGCGAGATCCAGTCCCATCCGCAGGCGATCGGGCAATGCTCGGAGTACCTCGCATCGAAGCAGATCACGGCGATTCCGGCCGCCAACACGGCCATAGCCGCCCGCACCGCCTCCGAATCCGCGCGGCGGGAGCTGGGTGCCATCGCCTCCGCCGACTGCGCATCGCTCTACGGCCTCACGATTCTTGAGCGGGGGATCCAGAACGAAAAGCACAACACCACCCGCTTTGTCGCCATCTCCCGCGAGCTGATGATCCCGGAGGGGGCCGACAAAATCAGCATCCAGTTCTCGCTGGCCCACCGCGAGGGTACGCTTTACCGGATCCTCGGCTATTTTGCGGCGTTTGGCCTCAATCTCACCAAAATCGAGAGCCGGCCGATCCCGTCCCGCCCCTTTGAATACCGCTTTCTGCTGGATTTTCACGGCTCGATGCGGGATAAGCACACCTTCAATCTGATCTGTGCGCTGGGGGATGAGCTCGGCGATTTCCGGTTTCTCGGCAACTATACGGAGCAGTAAGTCTGAAAATAAAATTTTCAGACCCGGTTTTGTGGCTTACCTTACCGTCCCGGCAAGGTTTTGCTTCGCA
>JAZNKS010000098.1:0-17950 GCA_045578725.1 Candidatus Flemingiibacterium sp. | reverse complement strand
CTAAATGCAACAGCCCCTTTACCGGGATTCTCTTACAGAGCGCCGTCTGCAGCAAGCTCCAGATAGGTGAGCGTAATGCCATCGCCGCCCGAAACGGTGATGCGCTGCTTTCCGTGGGCGTCGAGTGCGCCTGCGGGCAGGGTGAAGAGGGTCTGCGGCGAATCGGTGTAGGGGCAGGCCGCGCGGGTCGGGCCGGAATATGCGGCCGTGTGCCCGTTGATGCGGACGGTCAGCTCGCCCTCTGCGATTTCCCGGTCGGTGCCGAGAATCAGCTTTGCGGGATCCTCACCGGATACGGGGCCGGTGGAAACATCAAGCGCAAATCCGTCGGCCGGGGCGGGGAGCGGCTTCCACGGATCCGTATTGTAGGGCGCAAGATCCTGATAGGTCACGATATAGCGCCGGGGACGGCCGGACAGCGTTTCCTGCGAGCCGAATGTGCGGTACATTTTCGCGTAGCTTTCATTTGCGCTTACGGGATTGTTGAAGAAATTGTAGAGATAGATGCCATCCGCACCCTGGTGCAGATACTGGGATGCATAGCCGGCAATCGCCTCGAAGACCGGCGGCTTGACATGGATCAGATCGGTCACACCGGCCAGAATTTCCGTGCCCGGATACGCCGCCTTCCATTCCCCGATCGGCATATCGGAGTCACAGGTCGCCCAGCGCGGACAGACCGTGATGACATCGGCCAGCTTCTCCCCCACAATCGCATCGACGTCAAAGCCGAGCGCCTTATTTCCTTTGATATCGCGGATCAGACGGATGCCGGTTTGGATGGTATGGCCCCATTTTGCCTCAGCTCTCCGGACAACCTTCTGCATATCCCGCAGAAACTGCGTCATCACGCCGTCATGCTCCCGTCCGTCATCCGGAAAGCAGTACCATTCGCGGGAGAAATCCAGCTCCAGACCGTCGGTATCGTAGCGCATCAGCTGCTCTTTGGTGTAATCGAGCATCCGCCGGCGGACCTCGGGAATGTCATAGTTGAGGCAGTAATTGAAGTGCCATCCCGTGCCGATGATCCAGCCCTTTTCGATGGCCTCGTAATAGAGGTCGCCGTGGAGCCAGGATACCTTGCCCGGCTCATGACAGTCGTTCATGCGCACCGAAAGCCAGGTACGAAGCCCCTTCTCGCGGGCACGCTCAAACCAGACGGCGAAGGGATCGATGTGATGCACCCGGTGCATACAATACAGGCCCTCCAGCGAATACGGCCCTGGTACGGCGTGCAGAAAATCCACCGTCTCGCCGCCCATTTCCTTCCGGTCGCAGAGATCGGGCAGAAAGCTCATGACCCCGGTCGGCGTGACGGAAATCTGGCAGAAGACATCCAGTAAAAGATCCGTGACCTGCGTGGAGGCATACTGATCGACGAAGGGATAGAAATCCTCCCTTGTCAGCGTTTCGCGCCCGGCAAGCGCGTTCAGAAAAGGAAAGGTGACGGAATTGATGTCAACGTTGACAAACAGCTTTTTGGTGTCCATGATCGTGCTCCTTTAATTGATGATGACATTGATATCAAGCTCCAGATAGGCAAGCTCCAGCGACGGATCGTCACAGGCGATCGCCAATGTCAGCCGGCCGTCCGTGTCGGAAACCGATCCGGAGGGCAGATGGAAGCGGTACTGGGGGACGGATGTGTAGGCCGCCGCGATTTGGGTGGTGTTCTTGTATGAGGCCTCAACGCCGTTCACCGTTACCCTCACGGCTTCGGGATCGAATGTGCCCTCGATGCCGAGAATCACGCGGAGCTTGTCCTCCTCCGTCACCGGCCCGGCGGCGATGTCCAGCGTGAATCCATCGAGCTTTGCCGGGAGCGGCTTCCAGCCCTCTTTTCCGGACGGAACCGTATCCTGATAGGTCACAATACAGCGCTGGGGCCGTCCGTCAAGCGTTTCGAGCGAGCCGCAGAGCCTGTACAGCCGCGTATTTCGGTCATTCGGGGCAAAGGGATTGTTGTAGAAGTTGAAGAGGTAAATTTTGTCGGCACCCTGATGCAGATACTGGGCCGCATAGGCCGATGCCGCCAGCAGATCGGTGGATTTGCCGAGGGTCAGATCGGTCAGCCCCGCATAGATTTCGATGGCGGGGAAGGCCGCCTTCCATTCATCAATCGGCATATCGGAATCGCAGGATTCCCAGCGCGGACAGACGGTGACGGAATCCACCAGCTTTTGGCCGACGATCGCTTCCAGATCAAAGCCGAAGGCAAGATTCTGCCCGATGTCCCGCATCATACGGGTGGTGATTTTGATCTCATGCCCCCATTTTGCCTCGGCCTCGGCAACGATTTCATTCACATCGGCAAAGAAGCCGGTCATGATGTCGGCGCGGTTGCGGACACCGGCCGGGAAGCACCGCCATTCACGGGAGAAATCCAGCTCCAGCCCGTCCACATCGTAGCGTGTCAGCTGTTCCCTGATGTAGGCCAGCATCCGGGCGCGGATTTCGTCCTCGGCATAATTGAAGCAGTACCGGAAATAGTCGCTTCCGCCGACGGTCCAGCCCTTTTCGATCGCCTCATAGTAGAGATCGCCGTGGAGCCAGGAGATCTTGCCCGGATCATGGCAGTCGTTGGGACGCACAGACAGCCAGGTCCGGAAGCCCTGCTCGCGGGAGCGCCGAAACCAGACCGCATACGGATCGATTCCGTGCTCACGGGTGACGGTGTGGAGGCCCTCCAGCGAATACTCGCCCTCAACGGAGTGAAGCAGATCCACCTCCTCGCCGGCGATTTCATCCCGCTCCAGAAGCTCGGGAAGCCAGGTCATCACCTCGGTGGGCGTGACGGATACCTGACAGAGAACGTTGAGCGCAATGTCGGTGATCTGCGTACCCACATACTGGTCGATGAAGGGATAGAGATCCTCTTCGGTTACCGTTTCCTGTTCGCAGAGCCTGTTGAGGAAGGGAAAGGTGACCGTGTTGATATCAATGTTGAGAAAAATGCCCTTGGTTTCGCAGGAAACCGACGCCTCGTCGGCGGAGGACGTGTCCGTCGGCCCTTCGGTGCCGGCAGGGGCATCCGTGCCGCATCCCGCCAGCAGGACGGTCAGCAGAACGGTGGAGAGAAGCCGGCATAAGCCGGTGCGTTTTGGCATGGTGATACCTCCGTGGAGATTTTTTGCGGGGCGCGCCGGCTTACCTGCGAGAATGCGCCAAATTTCAGCAAACCAGCGGCGGACAGCGCAGCGAATCCGCCGCGCACCTCCGTAGTCCTGACGATTTCGCTGTTCGGTTGTTGGGGAAGGGGCCCCGACTACTTCCGTAGCCGGATTTCAGCTGACAAACGCCTATTGCCCTGACTTGGGCCGGAACCGCCAACTTCCGTGACGGGATACCTTCATGGGGATCGCAAAAAAAAACCTCTATTAAAGTCTTTTGCAGAGCTTTTCTTCAGAAAAGCGACCGTCCCCTTTTATAAACGCCTCGCACCAACAATCAGTCATCCGTAATAAACGCCGTGATCAGCTCGTGATCGGTTACGTCGAAGGCGGGGTTCCAGGCCGAGGCTTTTTGGGGGCGCATGGGATTCTCGTACCAGAGGGTACCGATTTCATCCTCATGGCGCATTTCGATCGGGATATCGGCGCCGGTCGGTGTCTTCGGATCGAAGGTGGAGCGGGGAGCGGCGACATAGAAGGGAATTCCGTAATGCTTTGCCAGAATGGCGACCCCGGAGGTGCCGATCTTGTTGGCGGTATCGCCGTTGGCGGCAATCCGGTCCGCGCCGACGATGACGGCATCGATTTTGCCGGACTTCATCAGGAGGGAGGCCATGTTGTCGCAGATGACGGTGGTGTCGATTCCGTTTTCGGAAAGCTCGAAGGCGGAGAGCCGCATTCCCTGCAGGAGCGGACGGGTTTCATCGCAGTAGACATGGAAAACCTCGCCGCGCTCGTGGCCCAGATGAATCGGCGCAAGGGCGGTGCCGTAGCGGACGGCCGCCAGCTGACCGGCGTTGCAGTGGGTCAGAATATTCCGGGCGGAGCCGAGAATCCGGAGTCCGTTTTCGCCGATCCTCCGGCAGGAGGCGATATCCTCATCGCGGATTTTTTTGCACTCGGCAAGGCAGAGCTCCACCTGACGGGCGATGGGATCGCGCATGGAGCGGCAGGCTTCCATCCGGTCCAGCGCCCAGAAGAGATTCACGGCGGTGGGACGGGAGGAGGCAAGATAAGCCTTGGCGGCGGCCAGCTTCCGATCGAAGGCGGCGGGATCCGATTCCGTCAGCGCAATCTCGCGGGCGGCAAGATAATAGCCGATCGCCGCCGAAACGCCGATGGCGGGGGCACCGCGCACGCGGAGCTTCTGAATCGCCTCGAAAATTTCGGGCTGTCTGCGAAGATGCAGCAGCTCCAGACGGCCGGGAAGCAGGGTCTGGTCGATGATGACCAGCGCATCGCCCTCCAGGGCAACGGTATCGGGAAGGGAAGAACGGTTGTAAGCCAAAATATGAGATCTCCTTTCAATCATCCAGCGCGGCAATCAGGGTAAGCAGCAGCGCCAGACCGTCATCGAGCGAATCCTTATAGATGTATTCGCCGCGTGTGTGAGCGCCCGCACCCCGATAAACGCCGATGCAGGCGGCCGGAATGCCCATCGAGAGCGGAATGTTGCAGTCGGTGGACGATACACCGCCGCGGATTTCGCCGCCGATGACCTCGCGCGTCACCCGACGGCAGAGTGAAAGAAGCGGCTCAAGCGTTTCGGGCGCGATGGCGGAGCAGGGCCGTTCGCCGATTTTCTTTGCCGTGAGGGTCACGCCGGGGCGGTTGGCCGAAGCGAAAATCCGGGCAAAGGCCGCCTCCATATGGGCGAGGCTCTCACGGCTGTCCGAGCGGTATTCGCAGAGCATTTTTGCCTGGGCGGCGATGGTGTTGACCGAGGTGCCGCCCTCGATGAGGCCGACATTGTAGGTCGTCTTGGCCGCGCGGCCGGAGGGAAGCGGGATGGCGGGAACCTCCAGCGAATAGATCTTTGCAATCACATCGGCCAGCACCGCAATCGCATTCGGTACGCCGAAGCGGCCGAAGGAATGACCGCCCTCGGTGATTGCCTCCACCTCATAGCGGCAGGAGCCGACACAGTCCTCTGTTACCGTGCCGAGATTGGCATCCAGCGTGATGAAGCGGTCGATTTTTCCCGCATAATCGGCAAACAGCCGGCGGGTGCCATAAAGATTGCCAAGCCCCTCCTCACCGGTATTGCAGACCAGCAGAAGTCCGCACCTCGGTCTGTATCGGATCGAGGCCAGATATTTGGCCGCCAGCATCAGAACCGTCACGCTTGCCGTATCGTCGCCGACACCGGGGCAGGTGATTCTTTCGTCATCTTCCGACAGCGCCATCGGCTCGGTATCGGGAAACACCGTGTCGGTATGGGCCGCGATGACCGTCAGATGCCCCGCCTCCGTATCGCCGAAGGGGACAATCACGTTGCCGGCTCCGTCCACGCGGATGTTTTCGGCGCCGTATTCGGCAAGCCTCCGGGCACAGAAGGCCGTCCGGGCCTCCTCATGGAGCGAGGGGGCCGGAATGGCGCAGAGGGTGCGAAGAAGCGAAAGCATCTCTTCATGATGGGACTTGATAAAGCGTTTCATAATCGTTTCCTTTATAACATGGTCAGCGCCGTTTCCACGGCCTTGCCGATGACATCCGCCATGCGCACCATGCCAAGATCGTTGGGATGGGTACCGTCATTGGTGCATTCCTCGCGAAGCTCGCCCGCAAACAGCGACTGGCCGTCCACAAAAAGCACCTTCTCGCCCCGTCTGCGGGCATTCTGATAGGTGGTGAAAATCACATCGCGGCGGTTGGCATCCTCTTCGTGATTCAGATGGAAGTCCGGACGGCCGACGAAGATGACAGGCGTATCGGGACGGGCGGCACGGTAGGCAAGATACAGCTTTTCATGGGTAAGGCGCAGATACGCCGAATCCGTCGCATTGTGATCGTAATCGCAGACGAAGACCGAGCAGTCGATGGTGGTCAGATACTGCACGATGGCATCCTCGGCCAGCGCGGCACCGGCAAAGCCAAGATTGATAAAATCGGTGTCAAGTCTGCGGGAAATCAGCGCCTCATAGGTCATGCCGGCGCGGGAGGCATTGCCGCCCTGCGTGATCGAGGAGCCGTAATAGAGCACCGGCTTTTCGCGGGTGTAATCGGCGCGCCGGCCGAGGGTGGAAGTGCAGTCGAGGCCGATATAGAGCCTGTCTACATTGCAGTAGGTGGGGAAATTGATGGTGACCTCGTATTCGCCGTCGGCATTCCTGTCGCCGTAAAGCGTGCGCAGCTCGCTGTAGCCGCCCGCTCCGTACCGGGATTTCGGACGGTATCCGGCACAGAAGGTATCGCGCCCGGCCTGCTTTGTGTAAAGATCGAAGGAGGAGGAGCCCATGATGCTCAGACCGGTACTGCCGCTCGGTCCGCCGTTGACACAGCAGATCGCCGCATAGGGCGAGGAGGTTGTGAAGCGGACACGGCCGCCGGCGGTGTTGAGGTGAAGGTTGTACACATTCCGGCTGGTCGCTTCTGCGACCTCCTCGGGAAGCCGGCGGAAGACGGTGTCATTGTACACATCGTACAGGCCGTAGATACGGAAGGGCTCGCTTTTTACATCGTAGAAGCGGAGATTCGGCCGGCCCTCGGTGAGGGCGGGATCGGTGATGCCGAGCTCCGCGGCCGTGAATCCTTGAAGGGAAATCATCGCACACCCTCCTTACATCGAGAGGGCGAAATCGACCGCCTTGCCGATGACATCCGCCATTCTCGCCATGCCGAGATCGTTGGGATGACAGCCGTCCACCGTGCACTCCTCGCGAAGCTCGCCGGCAAACAGCGAATAGCCGTCCACGAAGATGACCTTCTCGCCGCGGTGAAGCGCGTTGTTATAGGTATTGATAATAACCTCGCGGCGGAGGGCATGATCGGCTGCCGTCAGCCAGAAGTCCGGCTTGCCGACAAAGATGACCGGGATGTCCGGATGGGCGGCGCGGATCTTTTTGTACATCTTTTCGTGGGTATTGGCCAGATGCTCGACACTTGGTGCGTTGTGATCGTAGTCGGATACGAAGACGGAATAGTCAAGAGAGGCCATGTAATCGACGATGGCATCCTCGGCTTTTGCGTTGCCGGAGAAGCCGAGATTGATGTAGTTGGTGTCAAAGCGGCGGGAAATCAGCGATTCGTACGCCATGCCGGGACGGGAGGCACAGCCGCCCTGCGTGATCGAGGAGCCGTAGAAGAGGACCGGCTTTTCATAGGTGTAATCGGGATGGCGGCCGAGGGTGGAATTCTCGTCAAGGCCGATGTACAGCTCGACCACATTGGAATAAAGCGGGAAGTTGATGGTCAGCTCATGCTCGCCGGGAGTGGGCAGGTCGATGATCGCATCGTAGCCGTCCCTGTAGCCGAAGGCGGGCATGAAGGTCTTTACATAGGTCTGGCGGCCGCCGCGCATCCTATAGAGATCGAAGCCGGAGGATCCGGTGAGGGGCATATGCGGCATCGCGGCGGAACCGTTGGTCTTACACTTGATGGCGACATAGGAGGAGGTGGTGGTGAAGCGGACGCGGCCGCCTGCCGTGCAGTTATTCAGGCTGCGTACGCCCTCGCTGGTAGCCGCGGCAACCTCGCGGGGAACGCGGACAAAGTTAGAGGTTTCGTTCAGCGGCTCATACAGGCCGTAGATGCGGAAGGGCGCTTCCTTGATATTATAGAAGCGGATGTTTTCTCTTGCGGTGATGGCTTCGTTTGTGATGCCAAGCTCGGCGGCGGTGACGGCGTTGTTGTGAATCATGACGGAAAATTCCTTTCTGCGGTAAAAATAGGATTACTGACATTGTAACATAAATCACGCCCCTTGTCAAGCGCCGTGCCGTGAAAAGAAAATGCCCCGGAGCAATTACTTCGGGGCAGACAGGAACGGGGATTATTCGGCAGCGGGGGCGGTGTAGGCCGCAATCTTTTTGAAAACCTCCACGCAGAAGGCATGATGCTCGGCGGCCTTTGCACCGGGCTTTGTGGTGGCGGGACGGCGGATGCAGAGCACCGTATCGGGCGGCAGATCGTCCACGCCGTTGAAGCTCTTTCCGAAATCGGTCTTGGCAAGCACCAGACCGCACTCGCCGTGAGCGGCCTCGGGGATCTCATCAAAAAGCTCGGCAAGCGGGATGAAGCCGCCGCTTTCATTGACCATATCGTATAAATAGGGCGAGAGCAGGAGAATCACCGCATCGCCGGCGATGATCTGCTGGGTGAATTCATTGGTGGTCTGCCGGATGTATTCGGGGCTGAAAACCGCGCCCTCGGCCTCGGCGGCCGCCTGCTCCTCGGGGGAGAAGAGGGTCACATCGTTGACGCTGACCTCGACGGTGCCGTCGCCGTTCCGATCCTCTCCGAATTCGGCAAAGGCCTTGCGGATATAGACGGCATCCTGCACCGCCATGATCTGCGGCCCGCCGTAGAGGACATGAAAATCGTAGCTGTCCCGCGTGGCAATCTGGCCGCAGGTGATGATGAGAAAGACGATGACGATCGCGGCCACGATCGTGTGGAATTTATAATGGTACCAGAAATTCTCCAGCTTTGAGCCGAGTCTTGAATCCGAGAGGGAGGGCTCTTTGTAGATTTCCTGCTTATCGTTTGGGTTCATGAGTCTTCCTTTCCGCCGCCTTGGCGGCCTGCTTTCCTTCTATTATAGCAGACAATTGTGTCCGCATCAAGTCCTATCGGTGAAATTTGTAAAAAATCCGCACAAAGAGGCCGCGCCGGCATACCATGAGAACAGGGGAAATCACCCCCAAAATAATCTTCAGAAACGGAATCTTTGTCCTATGATACAACAATATTTTGCGGCGGCGAATGGCCGGGACGGCTTTGTCAGCTACTTTCCCGCCGTCTTCCGACCCGGTGAAACCGGCCGCACGCTGATTGTAAAGGGCGGGAGCGGTACCGGAAAGAGCACGCTGATTAAGGCCGCGGCCGAGACGGGGGAGGCGCGCGGAATGATATGCGAGCGCTTTTTCTGCTCCGCCGATCCCGCCTCCCTTGACGGCATCCTGCTGTATGAAAACGGACGGCCCGCCTGCGCCGTCATCGACGGCACCGCACCGCATATCTGGGATCCCCGCTATCCGGGCGCCTGTGAGGAGATCGTCAATCTCGGCCGGTTCTGGGACGGCGGAATCCTTCGCACACAGAAGGATACGATCATCGCGCTGAACGAAAAAAAGAGCGTCCTCTATCGGGAGGCGTACGCTCTTCTCGGATGTGCGGGTGTCCTTTTGGATGCCGTGCATACGCTGGCCCGGGAGATCCTTCTGGGCGATAAGATGGAGGCCGCCGCCGGCCGTCTGCTGACCCAGGCCATGAAGGAGGCCCGCCTGCGCCCGAAGGAAAAGCCGTCGCTCGGGATCCGGGCCCTCTCCGCGCTCACCACACGAGGCGCGGTGCACTTTGATACCTTTGCCATGCTTGCCGCACGGCGGGTGACGGTAGACGATTCGGCGTTCGGCGGCCTTGCGGCGTTCTTCATGGATGCGGTCCTTCATAAAGCCGCTTTGCTTGGGCTGGATGCCGTCCGCGCCCCCGATCCCCTGCATCCGGGGCGCACCGAAGCCATCTGGCTCCCGGATCTCGGCCTTGCCATTCTTCCCGGCAGCAGAGAGGATGCGGCTGACGGGGACAAAAATGTCAACATGGCACGCTTCATCGACGGCAGCGCGATCCATGGCGAGCTCCGCCGTCAGCGGCGCAGGCTCGCCCGGGCCAAGGGTGAGCTGATCGGCGCGGCGCTTGAAAAGCTGGCGCAGATCCGTCCCCTGCACGGGGAGCTGGAGGCGGTCTACGCCGACGCGATGGATTTTGAAGCTCTTGACGCCTTCACCCCGTCCGTGATCGCATCTCTCTTTGCCTGATGGGCAAAAAAAATATCGAAAATTTATATCGCCCTCTTTACAAAAGGTTGAAAATATGGTATTATAATAGGGGAGTTTAGAAAAACAACCCGTTTTCAATGAAATTCAACCGCAACGGAGGATCCGATGGACGACGCTTTCTTTCCCTTTACCCGGGAGCGGCAATGCGAGATTATTGCCTACCGCCTGTCACAGAAGGGGCATTATATGCCGCAGTACCATTCGCACAATCATTATGAATTCATCTTTGTCCTGAGTGAGGGCCGGATTGTCTTCTCCAATACCGGCGGCACCATCGAATCGGACGGACGGTGCGTCTGCTTCCATAATTCGCACGTCCTCCACCGCAACAATGTCCCCAGCGACGTGGTCTATGACCGGATTGTGCTCTACATCGGCGAGAGCGCGCTGGCCATGATCGGCGGCGGCATGGGGGATCTCGGCCGCTTTTCGCAGGCCGGCTCGGCGGTTGTCCAGCTGGACAGCGCGGAGCTTGCCCGGATGGAGGGCTATCTCAACGAGATCGCCGGCGAGGGAACCTCCGCTGACAAAAAGCGGCTCTTTGCCGCGCTGATCCTGACCGAGCTGAAGGAATATGCAAACGAAGCGAATACCCGCACGCTCAGCCCGATCAAGACCTACATCAAGGATGTGGTGGAGCACATCGGTCTGCATTATAAGGATGAAATCACCACGCCGGAGCTGGCCGCGAAATTTTTTGTCAGCGTGAACAAGCTGAACCGGGACTTCAAGCGCTATACCGGCTCGACCATCAAGCAGTATCTGATCGCCCTGCGCATGAAATACGCCCAGGCCATGCTGGCCGGCGGCGAGGGTGTCAAAAAGACGGCGGAGGAATGCGGCTTTGAGAGTCTGTCCTATTTCATTCAGGCCTTTCGCCAGTACACGGGGCAGACCCCGTCGGCCTTCTCCAAAAAAGCCCTCGGCAAATTCGATTACTATACCTGAAAGCCGATCGGCTTCCGGGAAAAAAACGGATCCCCGACAGATCTTCATGGGTCTGACGGGGATTTTATCTTGCCTTTATTTACGGTTCTGGCGCAGCACCTCAAAGGAGGCAATCGCCGCCGCCGATGCCGCCGAGAGCGCCGCCGGGAATTCACGGCCGTAATCCAGCCGCACGACGGTGCGGGAGGCCTGCAGGATTTCACGCGAAAGCCCGCGCTTCTCGCCGCCGATTGCAAGAAAGAGGGGCAGGGTGAGATCGGCATCGTAGATGGATACGGAATTCGGCATATCACAGCTGACAATCGGTACGCCAAGAGATCCCATAACCTCTGCCACCTGTGCGCTGTCCTCGGATACATAGAGCGGGCAATGCTCGGAGGCGCCCGCCGATGCCCGGCAGACAACGCCCGCCGCACTCATCCAGTTGCGGGGCGACAGAATCACCGCCGATACGCCTGCTGCCCAGAGCGATCGGAGCGCATAGCCGAAATTGTAGGGATCCTCGATCCCCTCAAACATCGCAAAAAAGCGGGATCCGGGATCCGGGAAGGCCTCTGAAAGGGCCTTTTTTGAGAGAGCGGGAATCGTGCGCGGCGTGGTTTCCATTAAGAGTCCGCCGTGGGAGGTTCCAAGCGCCAGAGAGGCGATCACATCGGGGGATACAAAATCAAGCGAAAAGCCGTGCTTTACCGACATCGCCTTCAGATAGGACAGCTCACCGCCCCGTGCACGGCGTTTGGTTTCATCGCAGAGCACGCGCAGAATCCTCCGGTCGGAGCTCCCGTCCTCGATGGTGTGCAGAACCGCCCGCAGGGAGGTCATTCCCTCAAAGCGGTTGGATGCGGCCTGCTTATCGGCTTCCTTCACTTGTCGTCACCGCCGTCAAAGCGGAGCTCGCGGCGAACCTCGGCCGCCTTGCCGCAGCTGTAGGCACCCTCCGGGCATTTGCCGTGCAGGCAGGACGGGCCGGCCTTGGCAAAGAGGAGCGGGCAGACGGCGCGGACCTCACGCAGCATGGCAATGGCCAGCGCGCGGATCTCCCACTGGGCACGGTTGCAGCAGCGCAGAGCGAAGAAATTGTAGAGCGAGCGGACATTCATCGTCATGATGATCCGGGTATCGCAGGCGTTGGGAAGCCCGAAGCGGGCATCCTCGTTGGCCTTCTTCTCGGCCGCGCGCTTTGCCTCAGCCTCGGGCATTCCGGCCTCCAGATTGGTGCGAAGATGCTTGTCCATCAGCTTTTGGCGGATGGATTCGTAGTGCCTTGCATCCTCCGCCATCGCCGCCAGGAATTCTTCCTTTGCCTCGGGGCATTCTTCAATCTCGGGCGGGAGAATGTAGGAAAAGTCGGTTTTTGATACATAGCGCTGGCTCTGAACCGAGAAGGAGGCGATCCGGTGCCGTGTGATCTGCGCCAGCAGGGCACGGCTCACGCCCTCGATGCCGAAGGTGAAGCTGGCGTGCTCCACGGGCGATTCGTGGCCGAGATCTGACAGCATCGTCAGAAACGATTCCGTCTTCTCGGGAGTGAGATTGTCAAACAGCGTGTCAATATCGCTTTTCGCATAGCATAATTTTGCCGCCGCCGCGATCACCTTTTCGGCATCGGGCGTATAGGTAAGCAGAGTGACTTTCATAAAGGTGTGTCCTTTCGTTGTTTGTGGAAGAATCCGTCAGCGGATTACCGTATCCTGTTTTGCCTTGCCCGAAAGCCGGAAGGCGATGGTGCCGAATAAGAATTTCGGCAGCTTCATCATCCGCCCGATCCGCTTTGGCTCCTTGATGAGGCGGTAGAGCCATTCCAGACCGAGCTTTATGAAGATCTTCGGTGCGCGCTTGAAATTGCCCGAATAGCCGTCAAGACTTCCGCCGAGCGCCAAAAACAGCTTCACGGACGGGAGCTTGTCCTTATTGGCGGCGATCCACTTCTCCTGTGCCGGCACGCCGAAGCATACATAGAGAACATCGGGCGCGGCCTTGTTGATCTCCCGGACCACCGCGTCGTTTTCTTCGCCCTCTTTTTTGAAATAGCCGTCATGACAGCCGACAAAATTGGCTCCCGGATACGTTTGCAGCAGCTTGTCCCGTGCGGCCTCGGCGATGCCGGGCTTGCCGCCGAGGAAGAAGATTTTATGCCCCTCCTCATGGGACAGGCGGACCACCTCAAGCCCCAGATCATAGCCGGCGGTCTTGGCTTTGAGCGGCCGGCCGAGGATTTTCGAGGCATAGATGACACCGATGCCGTCCGGCGTGACCAGATCGGCCGAATTGATGAGAGGATAGAGCGAGGGATCCTCAATGCAGGCCTGAATGATTTCCGAGTTCGGCGTGAAGACAACGCGCCCGGTATCCCCGCCAAGCCAGCCCTTACAAATATCAGCGGCTTCATCGAGGGTGACATTGCTGACCCCCACGCCTCGGATGCAGATTTTTTCCATGATGGATTCCGTCCTTATTTTACATACTGCTTCTATTATATCACAGTTTTTCGCTCAATTCAAGTCCTGACGGCAAAATTTGCTCCACAGAGGCGAAGTGAGAAGGGAGGCAATACCGCCGGCAAGGCTGAGGCCAAGCCAGAGATAACTGCAGGCATCCCAGCCGCCGCCGGTCGTCACAAGGCCGATCAGCCAGGCCGAAAGCCCTCCGGATATGGCCGCCGCGGCATTCAGAGAGCCCGCCACGGTGGCGGTCCGGCCGTACCGGGCGAAGCGGAGGGGCACCAGACTGCTGAAGACGGTATTCACGCCGAGCAGGCAGGCGATGGCCAGCGCCTTCAGCGTGATCATCACGATCGGGGAGGTGTGGCCGATAAGCAGATCGGCGAGCACAAAGAGAACGGTACCGCCAAAGAGAACGGCGCCCGTTTTCATCTCGTTGCCCAGCCATTTTTCCATGATAAGCCGGGCAAAACCCGCGCCAAAGAAGCCGATCAGCGGCAGAATCGAGGACATGGCAACCGCAAAATCCGCCGGCAGGGTGAAGATTTCGGTGACAATCGTCGGTGTCCAGACCGTCATGCTCTCCTTGACAATCGAAAAGATGGCGATCGGCAGCAGCATCGGCAGGATTCCCGCCGACAGAAGAAGGGGAAGAAGCGGCCCTTTTGCCTCCCCCGCGGTTATCTTCTGCGTGGGCATGACCGGTGTGCGGATGAGGGTGACGGCCGCGGTGCGGCGGGTGGCGGCCATCCAGACGGCTGCGACGGCGATCAGAAGAAGGCCGGGGACGAGAAAGCTCTCCTGCCAGCCAAGAAAACGCATGACAGCGGCGGACATTAAGTAAGCGGCGACGGTTCCCACAGCGGTGGTCGCCATCATGTTTACGCCGGCTCCCAGCCGCTGACGCTCGGGGAGAATGCCGGATACAATCCGGAGCATCGTCGGCCAGAGGGCGGACTGCAGATAGCCGTTGACGGACCAGATGGCGGCCAGCAGGGCAAAGGGCGCGCCGGCTTTCACGGCTGCATACATGGCGAGATTCGACAGCCCGGCACCGAAAAAGCCGATGCCGACCAGCGAAAAGGGCGGGAGCCGGTCGGCGAGGATGCCGTTGATGAGCTGGCCGATACCGTAGCAGATAAAGAAGGCGGTGTGAATCAGCCCGGCCGTATCCCGCTCCATCATGCCGGAGCCGACAATGCCGGTCAGCGCGGCGGAATAGTTCAGCCGGCCGCAGTAGAGAAGAAAATAGGTGACAAAGCAGAGGGCGAAGAGCCGCCGTCCCGCCTTTTCATCGGTGAGCGGGATCAGCGTGATGCGTGTGGATGTCCGTTTCATGCGGATTCCTTTCGTTTTTTGATTGACATAACGGGATCCATGATCCGATTACCTTACTATTATACCATAGGCGGCGTGCCCGTGCAAGATGAATTTTCGATGATTGAATCGGATAATCTTTGACTGCCGATCTGCCTGCGGGGCAAAAGCTTACGATTGCTGCCGATTCGGTATTTTCGGCGAAAAAACTTGCATTATGTCCGCCGATATGATATAATAGTAGAAAAACTACCGGAGGCGGCTATGGATTTTCAAAACAGACTCGGATGTGTGAGAGGGGAATCCGTTTTTTCGATGAAGGATTTCTTTGTCTGGTGCGGCAGTATCACAGAGGGCGATGACGGGCGGTATTATCTCCTTTTTTCCTATTGGGAGAAATCGCTTGGCTTTGAAATGGGCTGGTGCACGGCATCGAAAATCGGATGGGCGGTCAGCGGCCGGCCCGACGGCGGCTTTGCCTTCGGCGGCACAGCGCTGACGGGAAGCGGGCAGGGCTGGGATGCCGACTGTGTCCACAATCCCACGGTTATCCGTCACGGCGGCAAGTATTATATGTACTACATGGGCAACTTCGGAAACGGCGAATTCTGGGATCACCGCAATCACCAGCGCATCGGAGTCGCCTCGGCCGATCATCCCGCCGGCCCGTGGAAGCGCTCCGATAAGCCTGTGATCGACATCACGCCGGGCGCCATCGATTCGCTGATGACCTCCAATCCCACGGTCTGCGAAGGCCCCGACGGCCGGATTCATATGGTCTACAAGGCGGTCGCCGATAACGGAAAGCCTCCCGTCGGCGGCGCGGTGATCTGCGGCGCGGCCTCGGCCGATCATCCGCTCGGCCCCTTTGTCAAGGAAGGACGGCCGCTGTTTGTCAATCCCGAAAGCGAGTGGTCGGTGGAGGATCCCTTCCTCTGGTACGAGGACGGAAAATACCGTCTGCTGGCCAAGGATTTCACCGGGTATTATTCGGGGCACGGTGCGGGAAGCACCGCGCTGTTTGAGTCGGAGGATGCGGTGAATTTCGTGCCGGATCCCGAAAACCCGCTCGGCTTTTTAACGAAGCTGACATGGGCTGGCGGAACCGTGCAGCAAATCTTCCGCATGGAGCGGCCGCAGATCTTTATAAGGGACGGTAAGCCGGCGGTCCTCTGCTGCGCCTGTATGCCGGACGATTCCAAAACCGACAGCTATAACATTGCGATTCCCATCAAAAAATGATCCGCCGGCCGAGCGATCGGGCCAAAAATGGGCGATATTGAGCGAAAATCGAAGCTGTGGGGATGCTAAATTAAAATTTTCGGGATTTTTTTCAAAAACCCCTTGACAAGATGAATCGGGTGTGCTATAATATTGCACGTTGAGAAAAAGATTATGGGGTCGCTGTGCCCGCGCGCCATCCGGACCGGGGTTAACCTCGCACGGCCTTAAAGTCAAATTACAAAAATTTTCGGAGGAACCATAATGTCCACTTACATGGCTAAGAAGGAAACCCTCGAGCGCAAGTGGTATGTCATCGACGCAGCCGGCAAGCCGCTGGGCAAGACCGCTGTTGTTGCCGCTACCATCCTCAGAGGCAAGCACAGACCTGAATTCACCCCCAACGTTGACTGCGGCGAATTCGTCATCATCATCAACGCTTCCAAGGCAACCCTGTCCGGCAACAAGCTGGATCAGAAGTTCTACCGTCATCACTCCGGCTACATCGGCGGCCTGAAGGAAGTCAGCTACCGCAAGCTGATGGCCACCAAGCCCGAGCTGGCAATGCAGCTGGCTGTCAAGGGTATGCTGGCAAAGAACACCCTCGGCGCGGCTCAGATCTCCCGCCTGAAGGTATATGCAGGTGCCGAGCATCAGCAGCAGGCTCAGAAGCCCGTTGCTTATCCGGCTGAGTGACGAAAGGAAGGTAAGATAGAATGTATACCAGTGCAAAGCCGTATTTCTACGGAACCGGCAGAAGAAAGAAGTCCATCGCCCGCGTCCGCATCGTTCCGGGCACCGGCGTTATCACCGTTAACGGCAAGTCGGTTGACGAATACTTCGGCCTCGAAACCCTCAAGCTCATCATCAACCAGCCCTTCGGCGCTACCGGCACGGAAGGCAAGTTCGATATCATCTGCACCGTAAAGGGCGGCGGTCTGTCCGGTCAGGCAGGCGCTATCCGTCACGGTCTGTCCCGCGCTCTTCTCCAGGCTGACGAAACCTACCGTCCCGCCCTCAAGAAGGCCGGCTTCCTCACTCGTGACCCGAGAATGAAGGAAAGAAAGAAGTACGGTCTGAAGGCCGCACGTCGTGCTTCCCAGTTCTCCAAGAGATAAGTTGTGCCTTACGGCGATTATTTCGATATACAAAAAGCTCTGCTTCGGCAGAGCTTTTTGTTGTTTTATTGTAGGGGCGATTCACGAATCGCCCATTTTTTCGCATTATATTACGGGCGATTCGTGAATCGCCCCTACGAAGAACCACGTTCACATCTTCAAAGAATACAAAGCCAAGATGGCTGAATCTATCGAGCACGATTTGCTTTAATCAAAAAGGGCGGTTCCATTTGTTGAAAACTCTGCCGTCCTATTTACTTTTGTTGAAAATTATGGTATAATATAGCCGATAGATAAACTTGAATTTGACGCTTTTTTACTCTACCAACGGTTTATATCTCCTCACTAAACCGACGGTATGTGTACTTTACGTGAGATAGCGGTTATACTGTATGCGAAAGGAGGTCGCCTATGGATCAATTGAAAATAGGAAAATTTATTGCCGAATGCAGAAAACAAAAAAACTTAACGCAAATGCAGTTGGCAGAAAAACTGGGGATTACCGATAAAGCTGTATCAAAGTGGGAACGTGGTATCGCAATGCCCGATACTTCAATCATGCTTGAGCTTTGTGAATATCTCGGTATCAGCGTTAACGAATTATTAAGTGGGGAGAAGATCTGTATGGAAAACAACAATCAGAAAAACGAACAGCTTTTGCTTGATATGGCAAAGGAATTAGAAAAGAAAAACAAAACTATTTGGAATGCAATGTGGATAATCATGACAGTGAGTATCCTTGGATTGATCGGAGGTCTCGCGATCATCGCCTTTTTTATGCCTGAGGGGCCATGGATGCTCGTTGCAATACTTACGATCTGCGTGGTCTTCCTGATACCGTGCTTCTACGCATTAAAGCTTGAAGTCAGCGTGGGGGCTTATAAGTGCAAAAATTGCGGCTACGAGATCGTACCTACCTATAAGCAGGCACTTAATGCGATGCATAGGGGAACGAC
>JAZNKS010000097.1:0-41042 GCA_045578725.1 Candidatus Flemingiibacterium sp. | reverse complement strand
AATTGCAGATATATGCGACAAATTTGCAAGGAGGCGGACAATGAAACCTCAAATTTTAGTTCCGGTCAAACTTGGTCATCGCACGGATGGTGATCATCATATATCTTTAGAAAAGCGTATCCCGGGCACCCCCGGCTTTCCGCAGCACCTCCATGTCAATATTGAGGTTGCTTATCAGCTGAGCGGTGAGAGAATATTTGATTATTCAGGTAAAACATTCACCATGCACGAGGGGGATGTGCTGATTATTCCGCCGGGTACCATGCACGGACTTGTGCCCAGCAGCTGTTATTCTGAGGCATATGTTTTAGGCTATACACCGTACCTGATCTATTCGCAGGACATTTCCTTCCGGAATCTCAAGTATCTGCTGGCTTTTTCGGGGGAGCATTCCTTTGAGCGGTGCAGATTTTCGGGGGATTCCAAGGAGCTTTGTGCATTAAGAGCGGAGTTCCTGAAGCTTGCGGAATACGGAAATTTCCCGGAAAGTGAGCTTTTGGCACGGGCAACGATACTCACGATGCATGATCTGATCTATCGGCTTTATAACAATTACAAAAATGAGAAGGCATCTGAACTGATTATGGCGGCAGAGATGTATATCATGGACAGGCTTTCGGAGGACATATCTCCGGCTGAAATTGCAAATTCATTGCATATCAGCCACAGCTCGCTCTGTCATCGTCTCAAGGCTGCACTCGACTGTACACCGAACGAGCTTATTATGCGTTGTAAACTGAATTATGCGGAAAACCTGCTCCTGAACCAACGCGATTTGACCATTACTGAAGTGGGAATCGATGTAGGAATTCCGGATACAAGCTATTTTATCAAGTGCTTCAAGAAATCACGTGGCATTACCCCAGGGGAATTGAGAAAGGCAGCTGACAGCAGCATTAATGCTGACAGCAGCATCAATATTGTTGGACACATCAATCAGAAGTGACAGACTGAGTAAAAAAATGCGGCAGAACAAGAGGTGCAGGATCATCCGATACGCAGCTTTGTCGAAAATCACGATGTATACAGTCATCTCGTTTTCAAGGAGAAAGCTGCTGATCCTATATACCATAAGGGTTTTCGGCACTTTGCGATTTTTATTTTATGCAAAATGACGGCGGTTCTCTGAGTAGAGAGCCGCCGTTTTCGATTACGTATCGCTTTCGTTTGCGGGCAGATAATAAATTTTATCGTCCTTGATAATCAACTGCACATCTTCCGAATACAAATCTGAAGTATCCTGTTCGTATGTGACTTGTTTCCCTTCGGATTGAGTTTGTATCATTTCTGCAGTACCTGCCTCGATTGAACGGAAATTCAAATTGTCATTGAATAATCCGGGAACAAAATGAATGACTCCGTCAATGCCCTCTCTTTTTCTTCGTGTCTCGACCGTATCGATTTTCAATCTCTTGGCAGTTTGCTGATGCCATTCGGTCAAACGCATTTGCGTTTCTGCAACTTGATTGGTATAGGTAGGAAGCATAGCACCACACTGTTCGCGGGAAACTGCGCCCATGTGTAACGTATATTTCAACTCGGAAATTCTGTATAGCACATCGGTCAAAGCTTTTTGATAGGCATACCAGTTTTGTGCTTCTATGACTTCCTTCTCGTATGCCACATAGTGAAGATCATTCTTTTGCGTGTAGTCTGCAAGAGTTAAATTGGCCTGACCGAGAAGTTGAGTACATTCTTCCTCAAGACCATCTAATTGAGAAATCTTGGATAGTCTCAATTCATCGTTTTCAAGAATTTCAATTTGAAAATCCGCGATATTCTTAATATGAGCAACCAGCGAGAACACTCTGCTACGGTACTCGTTGTTTTGGAAATCGGATATTTTGGATATGCCATCGCTAATAGCACCCAGTTGATTGTTGATTTGCTCCATATAATATTGACCAACAATCATGGATGCAACACCCATAGCAGACGAAGCGACGTTAGAAAGAATCTCCGTTCCCTTTTGTGCTTGAACAGCCACCAAATTGGCATGTCCTCTAATTCCATCGGCACCATGATAAATACCCCTGACCGCACCTTCCATGGCTTTAGATTCTGTTAATTTTGCGCCGGCAGGAATAATTGCTCTATAAAGAACTTCACCAGACTTTTCAGCCGCTTCAGCAACATTCTGAGCTGTGTTTTGGACTTGCGCTATTTCCGGAATCAAGTTATTAACATGAGCCAGTACCTTGTTGGCCTTGATTTCAACCAATTTGTTTTGAGCTGGTATTTTTTCAGCAGGTAGTTTTTCCATTTGAATAACAAGCTCGTTTAAGGATTCATTGGATGATACCAATTCTGATTTCTTTTCTTGTGGCAATAATTGTGTACTGTCCCGAGATTTGTTCGCAGGTTTCTTTCTCATTTTTATGAAAAAGATACCCCCTACCGCAATTATTGCGGCTACGATAATACCGATTACAGCATACTCCATATTTGTTGTACCTCCAAAATGTTTTATAAAGAGGATTGTAAATTTCGCGAATTATCAGCACTCCACCGCAACCTTAATAACACCATCCCGCTTCTCTTCAAACAACTCATACGCCTTGTCAATCTTCGTCAGCGGATAGGTATGCGTGATCAGCGGCTCGGTATTGAGCTTGCCCTCGGCAATGAGCTTGAGCGTTTCCTCGCAATTGCAGCCGTCAACGCCGCCGGTCTTGAAGGTCAGATTCTTGCCGTACATATCGGGCAGAGGCAGAGTCTGGGCCCTGTCGTAAAGCGCCACCACAGTGACGATCGCATTCGGACGCGCACACTGCCATGCGAGCTCGAAGGTGTTCTCTGCTCCGGCAACCTCAAGCACCACATCTGCGCCGCTGTGATCGCTGTTCTCGCGAACAAAATCAAGACATTCTTCGGGTGTAACCGTCAGCACGTCGGGATAATGCTCATTGACGAATTTGATGCGGTTTTCGTCCTTCTCGCATACGATAATACGCCCCGGATTCTTCAGCATCACGCAAAGGAGCGTGCAGATTCCCGTGGGGCCTGCGCCTATGATAAGAACGGTATCGTCCTCTGTGATCTCGGAGATTTTCGCCGCCCAATAGCCCGTAGCAAGAACATCGCCCACGAGCAGGGCTTGTCTGTCGGTCACGGAGTCGGGAATCTTGTTGAGTCCCTGATCCGCAAACGGCACGCGAACATACTCTGCCTGACCGCCGTCGATGCGGCAGCCAAGCGCCCAGCCACCGTTTTTGTCGGTACAATTATTGACGAACCCCTTCTTTCAGAAGAAGCACTCGCCGCAGAAGGTTTCCACGTTGACCGTGACTCTGTCGCCGGGCTTTATGTGCGTGACAGCCGAGCCGTCTTCTTCCTCGATGCCGACCTTCTCGTGACCGACTGTGATTCCTTCCACCGCTCTCGGTACGCTGCCGTGCTTGATATGCAGGTCGCTTGAGCAGATGCTGGCGAGCGTAACCTTGACAATCGCATCCCTCTTGTGCTGCAATGTAGGCTTGGGCTTCTCCACCAAGCCGAATTTTCCTTTTGATATGTATGTGTAGGTTAACATATTCTCACTTTCCCCCAAAAGGACATCTCTTGCCAATGCATTGGTTGTTCTGTGCGGAATGGGTGCATTTGATCTCGTCGAGTTCCATTTTCACTCCAAGGTGTTCCTTTGCAAACTCCACGGCTTTCACGATGGCAAGATAAGAATCACGCTTGCAGCAGCGCGGGCCACCGACCTCGCCGATTGCACCGAGAGCGGAAGATGTCATTTTGTTGGAAAGTCCCCATGCTTCGTTTGCAAGCGGAGTCGAGCCGGTAACGATCGACACAAACATTCCTGCGCTGATACCGGCACCGCACGCTCCCCAGAATCCGCACGCGCCGCCGGGCACTTTCTTGCCTCGCGCCTGCATTTCGGACAGGGCTTTGGGCAAATCAATGTCGCCGCCTGCGTTCTTGTATGCGGTCAGAAGCGCCGAGCCGACCATAACGTGATGCTCGGGACCGTGCATATGGCAAAATGGCAGAGCCATCATCTTTTGAATAATCTCTATCGGATTCTTCGTCTTTTCGCCAAGGCACACGCCGATAATGCTGTCCATGCCCTGCGTGTGGCACTCGTTACATATGTAGTGACCGTTTTCGCACACGGTCTTGCTGTTTTCTTTCTTATGGCAGACGGCGCACTCCATCACCTCGTCGGTTTCAAGATATTTAAGCGGTGCGCCGCAGATAAGGCATTCGTCTTTCATTGCAAATCCTCGCTTGTAATCTGATTATGGCGATTAAAAATCCGGACCGCGGAAAATCATTCAATTTAACTCACAACTTCCCCCGTCCAATCGAGAATCCCGCCGAACTCCACGATATTCGTATATCCAAGCTTGACCAGCTTCTCCGCCGCCTCTTTACTGCGGCGACCGCTTCGGCAGTTCACCATAATAAGCTGATCCTTGTCGGGAAGCTCCGCAATCTCGTCCGTGCCGATATCCTCGTTTGCGACATTGATCGCGTTCGGGATACGTCCCTCGGCGAATTCATCGGGACGCCGCACGTCAAGAATGATGCAGCCGCTTTCCTCCTGCATCATAATAACCGCCTCGTCCACGCTGATCTGACGGTAGGTGTTCGTCGGTTCTTTGTTCATCATTATTTTTACGATCGCATCCACAGTCAGTGCGATCTGCTCCTCGTTTGTAATGCTCGGCGTACCGTCGCCATCCTGCGCTCCGTACATTCCAAAGCAGGCGTGACATCCGCCATCAAGCACCACCTCGGTGAAATCCTCCGGCAGATTGGATTTATTATTCTCATATTTTTCGCGGTTCATAACCTTGTCCTCGGTTCCGTATACGGACAGCACATCAAGGTTCGATGCCGACAAATCCGCTGTCGAGTACGCGCCGAGAAGAACAAGTCCCGCGAAATCATCGGTATGCGACGCAGCATATGATGCCGCCATGGAACCGCCCAGCGAGTGACCGCCTATATACCAATCCTCGATTTCGGGATATTCCTTCTGTATGCCGTCCGCCGCGTTAATGTCGAACACCGCGAGATTGAACGGCATCTCCACAAGCACGCACGTTACGCCGTGCACGGACAGCGCCTGCATCAGCGGAATGTATGCGGTGTACTCCACCTTGCCGCCCGGATAGAAGATGAAGCCTTTCGCGGCATCCTCACACTCGAACACGATAGTTCCGTCTGGCTGTTTCTCCCATCCGCTTCCTTGCGGCATAAATGCCTCGACAGCGTCAATATCAGCTTTGTAGTAGTCGCCGAGATATATCGTGCACGCTCCTGCAATAACGGCAAGCACCAGTACGGATGCGGCAGCGATTATGATTTTTCGTTTGGATTTTAGCGTTGGTTTTGTCATGGTTCTCTCCGTAGCTTGATGTGTTATAACAATTATACCATGGTCAGGCGGACACTTCAACAATATTCCGTGAATATCAGGGGAGGAGCTCCTTTTCCCACTTGTTATCGGCGAAAGCCCACGGAAAGATTGTGCAGGAACATTTCAAAGAATCATCCTATTCCGCCGCGTTGTTTTGCCTGTCTGTCTTGTACTAAATGAAAAAAGGAAGCGAAACAACCCATTGGCGGCTTGAGCTGCTTTCCTATTTATAACGCAGCAATCTTTTTATCATTTGGCATACCCGTGTTTCATCGAGGCGTTTGTTCAGCTGTTTTCCCATGTCAGCAAATACCGAGTCAATCGCCTCGGCCATATCCATATGATGAATGGAAGCGACAAAAATGACGGCATCGAACCAACCACCGTCCGGTTGTATTGTTTGCAGTCAAATGAAATATTGTCTGCCGTCCGCCATCCTGCCAAAGAAAAAGGAGCCGCTGTACCGGGGGTCTTACGTTGTTCATGCATATCCGCAGAGATTTTGGATTCTTCTGCCTCATATTTCTCCCATCAGACTATCGGTACTGTTTCTTCGCACCTCGCCCGGCGGTATTCCCAGCTCCTTTCGTATGACGGAAGAAAAATGCGCCTGCGAGGAAAAGCCGCAGGAAATCGCAATTTCCTGTATGGGCAGCGTCGTCCTCTGAAGCAGAAATTTCCCGTAATCACAGCGGCATTTCATCAGATAGCGATACGGTGTGGTTCCGAAATACTGCTTTGTCAGACGGGTGAGATAGTACGGATGATAGCGGATAGCGGCGGCGACCGTTTTTTCGTTGATCGGCTCGCTGAAATGCTCCCGGATATATGCAAGCGCCTTTGCCGCAATCGCGTAGGTCGGGAACTGGTCATAGGAAGTTGCCGTCCGGATTCGCTTCAGCGCGGTGAGAATTGTGTATTTCAGCAGAGCAGAAGCGATTTCCGCGCTGTATTCGCTGTTTTCAAGCGACAGAAGATAAATCTCACGGACCTTTTCGCACAGATCCGGACAATCGCTTATCACAATCGGTTCAGCCAGCGCACGGTATTCGGGAACAGAATAGATCGGTTCGCAGTCAACAATGTTCTCTTTGCAAAAAAGCGGCTCAATGACCGGAGCGCGGAATTCAGCCCTCTCCGGATCCGGGCAGACCAGATCAAAATTACAGCAATACAGCTCGGTACGCAGTGCAGGCTCCTTATTGCGGAGATCATAGAAAATGCCCGGCCGGAAAATGGCAACAGATTCCGGCGGAAGCTCATAGTTTTTTTCGCCAAGTATCAGCACGGAGCTGTTCTGCCGCAGAGCAAAAAGGCGCATATGATAGGCGCCTGCGCGGTATTTGTTCTCATATCCCCAGCGAAAGCAGGCGGCAGAATGAAGATACGGATTCAGATTATTCATAGGCATTGGTTTGTTTTATATAAATACACGTTTGCTTTCTGTATAGACGGAGGCGGATGCGGGAGGTATAATGAATATAGCAATATTATACACCATTTTCGGTGATATTGCAAGTATTATTTCATAAAAGTGAGGTTTTGTTATGAAACGAATCGCTTCCCTCGGGTTTGCTTTCCTTATAAGCATTTCAGCCGTTTCCTGCGGCGGTACCGCCGGTGAGGACACCACCGATGCACCGGTCAGCCCGGATTTCCAGACCACAACAGCCCCCTCCGAAACGGCAGAGCCCACCTTCGCCGATTTCCCATCTCAGGACTTCGGCGGCGCCGTGGTAAAGCTCGGCGATACCAAGCAGTACGACATTTACCGCTACTCCATCCGCGAAGAAATGAACGGCGATGTACTCAACGATGCGCTGTACGAAGCTCATCGGGATGTGGAGGACAAGCTGAACATCACGCTGGAGCCCGTGCTGTTCGATGATCCCGGACAGCTGGCTAATGCGGTTCTGGCCGGCGAGCACGCGGCCGACATCCTGACCGGTCAGGATCTCAAAATGGCCAATCTGGCGCTGGAAGGCTATATGTACGATATAACCGACATGGATATGCTGGATTTCAATGCCCCGTGGTGGCCCGAGTCCGCTCTGGAATCCTACTACTTCAATGACAGCATGCTGGTGTTCTCCAACTATATGTCCTACTTCGGCGTTTCGCGCGCCCGCGTATGGTTTATCAACAAGCAGCTCTGCGAGGATTTCGGCATGGAGGTTCCGTACGAGGATGTATTCAACGGCACCTGGACGCTTGACAAGCTGAATACCATGATCGCCACCGCCTACAAGGATGTAAACGGAAACACCGAGGTTGATGAGGCGGACACCGTCGGATACGTCTGCAACAACAACTTCATCTGTATGCAGTCCTCGTTCGGTGTCAAGACCTATGCATCAAAGGATGGCGGCGAGCTGGAATACATTTTTGATGTAGCCCGCGCATCGGCTGTACTTGACAAAATGTACAGTCTGCTGTATAATACAAATACGGTACTGAGTGTCGGTCCTGTATCCAATCAGGAAGTGCAGAAATATTTCAAAAACGGCACTTCTCTGTTCTATTACGATTCTCTGGGCATGGCGGAAAGCGATCTGCGCGATTCCAATGTGGAATACAGCATTCTCTGCACGCCGAAGCTGGATGAATCGCAGGAGGACTATATCGCCACCTATACCGACTATTCGCACGCAGTTCCGCTCACAATCACCAATCCCGAGCTGGTCGGCCATACCATCGAAGCTCTGACCGCGGCAGGCTACTACAAGGTGCTCCCGGCGTTCATTGATGTCTGCATGACCAACAAGTATGTCTTCGATGAGGAATCTGCCGACGTAATCCGTCTGATTTCGGAAAAGATGTATGTGGATCTGGCATACTCCTTCAGCTCCCCCATGGCCAACTCCCTGCAGACGCTTCTTGGCACCAAATCGACCGACATCGCCTCCTGGTTTGCCCAGTGTGAATCCACCGATCGCGCCCTCATGGAGCAGCTCAACACTCTCTACGGAAATTGAAACCTTTTTCTGATTAACACAAAAAGCATGAACAACACCTGGAATTTTGTCTGGAACCGTCTTTACTGTCCCGGTACCGGAATGTTTTACAATCACCTTGTCGGGGATGAGCCCGATGCCGCCACCCGGTATCTTCCCGAACCGGAGATGATTCAGCATCTTGTCCCCAATCCTGCAGGCTACGGTACCGGACTTGAGGACTGCATGATGAATGCGGGAATTATGATGGATGCGGTGATCTCGCGCTATGAAGCCGAAAAGGATGCTTCCATGCGCGACTATGCCTCCGGCATCTACAGCGGCATGGAGCTGGGTGCCACGGTATCGCCAAAGGAGGGCTTCCTTCCCAGAGGTGTGTCCCCGGCCGACCGGAAGAGCCATTATATCGACACCTCAAGAGATCAGTACACCAACTGGTTCTTCGGAGCCTTCCGGTTCTATTTTTCCCCGCTTTCCGATGATAAGCAGAAGGAGAGCATCCGCCGCTGTCTGACGGCAATGGCAAAAAAGTTCGAGCGGGAAGTCATCCCCCAAAACGGCTACAGCTTCCTCCGTGAAGACGGCAAATGCGGCCTTGTAGGGGGAATGTGGGGCGAGATCGGAGCGCATGAGTATCTGCGCCTGCCGATGCTGTATCTGCTGACCTATCAGACAACCGGGGATGAATACTGGTATCGCGCCTATATGAAATACCGGGACGAAGCCATCGAAAAAACGCTTGCTTTTGTACCGCTGCACGGCGCAACCTATGTGGGACTTCAGCTGCAGTATTCGCTGCGGATGGTCCATGATCTGGACGGGGATCACGAAGTCCGGCGCACTTTGTGTGCCTTCATGCACAAAATGGCGGCACCGTATGAAAAGAAGGCCTGTGAAACCGCAGATTACCTCATGACGGAAAAGGGCCGTGAGTGGCTCGCCATCGAATACATCCCCTGGCAGAACGCCAAAGCTCGCTTTGCCGGATTCATCGGCGGCATCGGCTATTACACGCCTGAGCCATCGGATTTCCGCGAGCATCAATCGTATTACCCGCTCCGTGCCGTCGGCGAAGGGATTACGGTCGCGGCGCTCTGTCCCGATTACCGCGTGCCGGATGAAGTGTTCCAAAAGCTGTGCGATATGGCTGCTTTCGTGGATTACAGCAAGCACCGCACCTGCGCCCCGATCGCGCTTCTTGATGCGTACTGGCGGGTCATGAGCCGGCGAACCGCGCAGTAAAGGTTAATCAAAGCAAAAAGAGAATCGTGCCAAAAAGCGGCACGATTCTCTTTTGTATTTTTCAATGATTGGCAGATCCGTTACTGGGCATCGCACAGCCAGACGCGGCATTCCGCAGGAGCGGCGTTCTGCGGATTGTCGCTTTCGCAGAACAGCGCGTGGAGCGTGACGGTCTTACCGGAGCAGGATTCGTCCAGCGGCAGATAATAGGTGTAGTTTTCGGATTTCTGCCGTGTGACAAGATGCTCCCATACATTGGACAGATACGAGGAGGCACGGTCGGGGAAGGCACAAAGCATCCCGTCGATTTCTGCCGTGCACCAGAGTGCTTCCCTGCCGCAGTACCCTTCAGCGGCAAGAGCCAGATACTGACCGCTGCGGATTTCGGGAAGGGTCAGCGTGATGGTTTTATAAGCGCAGACCTTCAGCGCATCGGGCGGGGACTGCAGATTGTTGACGCGCGGATGCTGGACGGTCAGCTCCTTGCCGTTTTTGTACAGACGGATGGCATAGATGCGATCCATCGGTTCGGGCAGCATAAAGTACCGCAGAGCACCGACCGCATAACGGACCGCGACACGCTGTCCTTCGGCCTCATAAATTGTATGTACACGGGAGGTGACAACGGGAGCCTTGCAGGCCGGATTCCGAATGCACTTTTGGGGCTGACCGACCGGCTTCCAGACCTCAAGTTCCTCGGAATAGAAGCCGGATTCCGGGAAATTCTGCAGGGGAACCTCAAGGGCGGGCGTATCGATGGCGAAGCATTCGATCTCAACGGTATCCGCATCATACAGCGCACCGAAATCCACACGCAGACAGCCGCCGTTTGTCCGAAGACCATCGGAATAAAAGCGCGAATATCCGTCAAAGAAGGTATCGGGATTGCCGTCGAACGCAAACCGACCTTCGCATCCGCGGGCAAGATACGTCTTCTGCGAGAAGAAGGCATCCCGTGCAGCCTGCACCTCGGGAATCTTCGTCGGGCCGGAGCGGCGGACGGCACGCGCTTCCAGCGAATCATTGTCAATACCGAACAGCGCACTTTCCAGCAAGGTACGGGCATTGGCAGGGATTGCGGCTTCTGCCATGGTGCCGAGCAGGCGGGGCGGCATCTGTTCTTTGCGGACCGGTGCCGTGATCGTGTACAGTTCATCCTGCGGTGCAATCTCCAAAAGATGGGCGCGGAACGGCATCAGCGGGATACGGACAGTATCGCCGACCGTATAGTCGCCGATCACCTCCGCTCGCGGATGGTGGGAAACCACGCGGACGGCTGTGCCCTTTGGCAGGCGAAGACCGATTGTTTCATCCAGCGGGAGTGTCACAGTCTGCACTTCCCAGGAATTGTTGCCGGTGACGATAAACCGATGGGAATCGGTGCCGCGGGATACGGGATTGGCACCGGGGATCGGATTGCCGTCCCGGTCCCTCGTGATGCCCAGCGTTTCAGGCAGCTTCAGACCGTTTACCAGAATCGGGGCGGCCAGCTTATGCAGATTGAAGATATACGCCAGATGCGCGTATTCGTCATCGCGCAGGAACCACGGGTTGCCGTAGATTTCCGGCGCCAGGATCATACAGCGCCCGAAGGCCTGATAGATCAGATCATCGTCGAAATAATCGGGGCAGGAGGAGATGCAGACACCGTGATCCTCGGCCAGACGTTCCAGATTGTCGGGCAGGCCGCGGTCAAAGATAAAGCAGCGGTGATGCGTGCCGGTGCCCGCGTTGTGTGAAAGCACATCGACATAGGTTTCCACGCCCTGCCATAAGAAGGTCGTGATGTACGGCTCCGCTTCGTAAAGCGGGAGTCTGTGATTGAGGACGATCAGATCGGGGGAATAGCGGCGGCACTCCCGCAGAAGCGATGCAAACACCGGTGCCTTTTCCGGTCGGAGGGGGCCGCAGACGCCGTCAAGCTTGAACAGCGCGAAATTGTATTTTTTGCAGAGATCGGCATAGAAGGTGTAGCGCTTTTTCTCTTCCTCGGGCGTATCGCCGAAGCCGTCGGGGCCGCCCCACAGACCCATGCGGATGCCGAGCTTTGCCGCGTGTTCCGCGATCGGAGCCCAGCCACGTGGGTACTGGCTGCGGAATTTTTCGCTGTTTTCGTCTCCGTATCCGCTTGCCGAGCCGTCAAAGTTGCCGGCATCCCAGGCATAGATTTTGATCTCCATGCCGTAGGTTCGCAGCAGATAATCGAAAAAGTTCAGATTGATGTGCGTCTGCTCCTCGGTGGAGCCTTCGTTTGTGTTGTTGATCCATGAAAAGTACTGCGGTACGGATGGCGTAAAGGAATCGGCACCGGCATCCTCCCGGCGCTTTTGTTTGGGCGATTGGGTCATGACAGTTCTCCTTTTCTGTCAGGCGGCAGGCAGATGCCTGCGCTCCTGTTTGTGTTTATTCTGTAAGCAGCCATTCAAGATCGAACTCGATGGCCGTGATTCCGTCGCTGACACAGCTCTCTTTGCCGGTTTCGTAGATCAGCACGAAAGTCTGCGAAACAGGATTCCAGACAAGGCTGGAATAGGAGCACAGACCGGGATTGATCACCTTGACGTGCTTCCAGGTCTTACCCGAATCAAAGGAAACGCACGCGCACAGATTTTTTCGGGTTTCGGCTCTGGGATTGCAGAACACCGTAACATCCTGTGCATCCGCCGGAAGAAGGGACCGATCCCGGATTTCATCCAGCTCGATACGGATAAAGGATGCGTTGCAGCCCATTTCCTTTTCTTCGATGAGAAAATCATCAGTGCGAAAATCGGTGAACGTGGCACCGCCGTCCGTTGAGGATGCAAGATAGCGCTTCTGATCCTGGAAATAGGCGCGGGAGTTGTAGGTAATGCTTCCGTCCGCATTCTCGATCAGCGTGCCCTCACCGGTGCCGAGCTGAACGCAGGACGAGGCCTTCCAGGTCTTGCCGTGGTCATCCGAATAAATGGCATTGTTGTACACGCATTTCCGGAGTCCCGGCCAATCGCTGTAGGTACCAATGGCACAGCGGGATGCGCAGAGAAGCCGCCCCTTGTACGGGCCGTGGCGGAGCTGAATGCCGTGCGCGGCTCCGTGTGTCTGGCCGCTGACCTCATATTCCCTGCCGTCCGAGTGAATCTGCCGGGCCGGAACCGGAATATGCTCCTCCTCCGTCCAGGTTTCGCCGTTATCGGTGGATACAAACCGGAAGCTTGCATACATTCCCTTTGCCCGGATTTCCTCATTGAGTTTTGCCGTCTTCCGGTCCATTTCCGCACGTTCTTCGGGGGTATAGGCCCGGAACTCGTCTCTTGGAATCGGCTTGCGTGTTCCGAAAAGGATCGCCTTTCCGGCTTCGCTGTCATAGACCGCACTGCCGATGGTGCAGGCCCAGCCCTTGAGTGATACAAGCTCTTCCGTCTCGCTCCAGTCTTCACCAAGCTTCTTTTTGCAGAGGACAATCGATGCCTCCAGCGGAGCATCGGCAAGAGTGTCCTTTCTGTCATTGCAGAAGGCGAGCACCGTACCGTCATTCGTAACAATCACGGAGGGGATGCGATAGTTGGATCGTCCGCCGGATTTGAAGATATGCTTTTCGTTTGTGTACATGATTCTCTCCCTATCTATCTATGTGTGCGGATTTCAAGGCCGCCGTCAAAGCTGTCCGTCAAAAACCGTCCGGCCGCCGACAACGGTGCGAAGGATCTTCAGATCCCCATCAAACAGCACCAGATCCGCGCGCTTACCGGTATCCAATGTGCCGCGATCGGTCAGTCCCTGAATGCGCGCCGGTGTTTCACTCAGCATTTTCACCGCATCGCCAAGCGGCACCTCGGCCAGATTCACCATCGTACGAAGCAGGCGGTCAGCGGTCGCAACGCTTCCGGCAAAGGCCTTGCGGTCGGGCATTTTGGCAACACCGTCCTCGATGATTACCGTCTGGCCGTTGGTAAGGCTTCCGAGAATGCTCTCGGTGCCGTCGGGAAGGCCCGCGCCGCGCATGGAATCGGTGACAAGACAGGTGCGCTCCGGCCCGATCAGGCGGTAGATCATCTGCAGGAGTCCCTTGGGCAGGTGACAGCCATCGGCAATGATCTCCACGCTCAGATCGGGGCGGAGATAACCGGCCTCCACCACGCCGCAGACACGGTAGGCATTAACACGGTGAACCGTGCTCATGCCGGAATAGAAGTGCGTCAGATGGGTGAATCCGTGGGGAATCGCCGCCTCCACCGTTTCAAGATCGGCATCGGAATGTCCGATGGCGCAGAGCACGCCGTGCTCGCGGCAGGCCTCGGCAAACGCAAAGGCACCGTCCAGCTCGCAGGCCGCCGACCAGCGAAGGAGCTTATCCGAAGCCTCAAGGAGCGGCCGATATTCGGCAGGATCCGGTGTTTTCAGGAAGCGCGGATCCTGCGCGCCCGCCTGCGCAGGCGAGAAATAGGGGCCTTCCAGATGAAGGCCGGGCATATCGGCGCCGGATGTATTCAAAGTCTGCGCCCTCTCCAGTACATCAAACATGGCACAGGTTTCTTCATAGGTGCCGGATGTCGCCGTGGGAAGAAGCGTGGTGGTACCGTGTTTTGCATGAAGGCTGGCGGCTCCGAGGAAGGCTTCGACGGTACCGTCCAGGAAATCGTGACCGCCTCCGCCGTGAGTATGCAGATCAATGAAGCCTGCCGACAGGTAAGCGCCGCCGGCATCGATCACATCCGCTCCCGAAAAATCGGCGGGTGTGTCACAAAGAATGCCGTTCTCGTAGGCAATGCTCCCCGGCATAATATTGCCGCCGCGGATGATCCGCGCGTTTTTGATGATGGTCATATGCATATCGTCCTTTCACAGATGCAGTTTCTGTCCTTATTATACACTATTTTCCGGCATTTGAAAAGCCCCCGGCGGATATTTCGGCAAGAAATTCCCGTGTTTTGGCAATATTCTTTCCCGTCCTTGACCGACCTCCGTACTTTTTGGGGCGGGGATACCGAAAAGGAGCTGCTGCACTCAGGTGCAGCAGCTCCCCCGGGATCTGTTTATCCGAAAGTGAGGATACTTTTGAGAGCACTCTCCGCCGTCAGATGGAATCCATCGGAATGAGCATACTGGATTTGCCGCAGACAATGTAATGGCCGACCAGATGCATTCCCTGCTGATTGAGCCAGAACCTCAGACGCTCGGTGAAATCGATATCGGCAATGGATGGCAGCAGCGTGCCGTCCGGATGCGAGTGCGCCAGAATAATATGGTTGGTGCCGGGCTTGAGCGTCGGACCGAGCTGATGGGTCAGACTCATTCCCATCTGATCAAACGAGCCCTCGAACCGCGCAAAATTCAGGAAACGGCGATTGTTGTCCAGCATGACCGCATAGGTGGTTTCAACGGCGGAATGGGCCAGGAAGCCGGTAATGAGCTGCTGAATCTTTTCTTCGGTGTCAATTCGTGCGCCCGGCTTGACGCATTCTTCAATATCGATCCGGATCATCAGCGTGCTGATCACCCGAATCAGCAGCGCCAGTTTGGGGCCGACTCCCTTGACCTTCTGCAGTTTGGCATATGGGGCGCTGAATACGCCGCGCAGACTGCCGAACTGTTCAAGCAGAAGCACCGCGTGTGATCGGCAATCGACTCTCGGGATGGCAAAGAAGCAGAGCAGCTCCAGAAGATGATAATCCTCCATATGCAGACCTTCCTCTTCGTTCAGAAACCGTTCCATCAGCCGGCCCCGGTGTCCCTCATGGTTGATCGGCGTTCCATCCTTCTTCTTGCTGACAGACTCCTTGCTTTCGGACTTTTTGTTGTTGGGATTTTTGTCATCAGACTTTGGACTGTTCATATGGCATTCTCCTTTGTTTTTGCTTTTCAGACACTACGGCAGGGATAAGTGCAGCACAGGGATTACATCCTGATTATGAATAACGTCACAGGTTGCTCCCTTGCAGTAAACTTGCAACCATTATACCACAGAATAGCAGCCAATTCAAGAGCAGGCGGCATTTTCCTTCCTTATATTTCAAATTTCGTTCCCGATGCTCTCATTTCATCCTCTTGTGCTTGCGCACTCTTGTGCCTGCGCAGCTTTGTTCGGTCAATCGCCGCAAGATGGCAGTTTCCCGTTGTCCGAATCAGGGTTGCCCCGCTGTCAGGAATCGCATGAAAACTTCAGAAATGTTACCAAAGGGATTGCATTTTTGAAGCGGGGATGCTATAATGAAAAAAACGAATGGAGGTTCCCTATGAACAAACTCTGCTTTATCACCGGCAGTCAGGACCTGTACGGCGAGGAAACGCTTCGCCGCGCCGGGCAGGATGCGCTGGAAATCGCCGCCTGTCTTTCCGATGCCCTGAAGCCCGCCCGCGTGGAAGCGCTCCCCATCGTCAAAACGGCCGCCGAGGCGCTGGCCTGTATACACACAGCCAATCAGGATCCCGACTGTGTGGGCGTGATTCTCTGGATGCACACCTTTTCCCCGGCAAAAATGTGGATTCAGGCGCTGAATATTCTGGAAAAGCCGATGCTCCATCTCCACACCCAGTACAACGAAAAGCTCCCCTGGGACACCATCGACATGGATTTCATGAATCTCAACCAATCCGCCCACGGCGACCGGGAATTCGGCTTCCTGTGCACGCGCATGGGCATCCGCCGCGAGGTTGTGGTCGGCTATTACAAACATGAGGAAACCGTCGCCCGGATCCGCCGTTTCCTTGATGCGGCATCGGCGGCAGCATTCGGAAAAAAACTGCGCGTTGCGATGTTCGGCAATAATATGCGCGATGTGGCGGTTACCGACGGCGATCGGGTACAGAGCGAAATCCACTTCGGCTGGAATGTGAATTACTACGGAATCGGCGATCTCTGCGCTGTTATCTCCGGCATCAGCGAGGCGCAGATTGATGCCAAAATGGCCGAATATTCCGCGAAATACACCCTCTCCACGGAGAACATCGCGGCCGTCCGTGAGCAGGCCAAATACGAAGCGGCGCTGGAACTCTTTCTCCGCGAAAACAACATTTCCGCCTTCACCGATACTTTCCAGGATCTGCACGGCCTCAATCAGCTGCCCGGCCTTGCGGTGCAGAATCTGATGGACCGCGGCATCGGTTTCGGTCCCGAGGGCGACTACAAAACCGCCGCGCTGGATGCGGTTCTGATGAAAATGGCCGAGGGGCGTGAAGGCGCTACCGGGTTCACCGAGGACTACACCTACGATTTCACGCCCGGCGAGGAATTGGAGCTGGCCGCCCATATGCTGGAGGTTCCGCCGGCCTTTGCCGCCGAAGGGCCCCGCATTGAAGTGCATCCGCTGGGAATCGGTGGAAAATCCGATCCCGCCCGGCTGGTCTTCGACGGCATCGAAGGCGACGGCATTGCGGTTTCGCTCATCGATATGGGCAATCGCTTCCGCCTGATCTGCGCCAAAATCAAGCTTATCCGCCCGCCCCATCCGATGCCGAATCTCCCCGTTGCCCGCATCATGTGGAAGCCTCTGCCCGATTTCAAGACCGGTGCGGCGGCATGGATCTATGCCGGCGGTGCCCATCATGCGGTGGTTTCCACGGCGCTGACGGTTGAGGACATCCGCCTCTTTGCCAAAATGACCGATACCGAGCTGGTTGTCATTGATGAAACCTGCGAGCTTTCGGCTCTGGAAGCCCATTTGGAAACCCTCGATCTTCTCAGCCGGCTGAAAAAATAATGCCGCCAATTCAAAGGCGCCGCGGCAAGCCTGATGCTTGCGCGGCGCCTTTCGTTTTCTATTTCCGTCAACCGCCGAGAATGGCATCGATTGCGGCCAGCTCGTCGTCCGAAAAGTCCGGATTTTCAAAGGCCCGGATGTTTTCCAGAATCTGCTCCGGCTTGCTGGCACCGATCAGAGCGCTGGTGACAGCTCCGCTCCGAAGCGTCCAGGCAAGGGCCATCTGTGCCAGCGTCTGGGAGCGCGCTTTGGCCAGATCATTCAGCCTGCGCACGATGCTTAACTTCTCCTCGGATACGCTTTCGGGGCGCAGATAGCGCGGATCGTGCACGGCACGGGAATCGGCGGCAAAGCCGTTCAGATAGCGGCCCGCCAGAACACCACCGGCCAGCGGTGCAAAGGCAATACAGCCAACCCCCTCGGCCGTCAGGACATCCGTCAGCCCATTCTCAATCCAGCGGTTCAGCATCGAATAGCTCGGCTGATGGATCAGCATATGCGTGCCCATCTGCTTCAGCGTACGGATCGCTCTTTCGGCCTCGTCGGCATTGTAGTTGGAGATGCCGACATAGAGAGCCTTGCCGCTTTTGACGATATCATGCAGGGCCTCCATGGTTTCCTCGATGGGCGTATCGGGATCGGGGCGGTGATGATAGAAGATGTCCACATAATCGAGGTGCATCCGCTTCAGACTCTGATCCAGGCTGGCAAACAGATACTTGCGGCTTCCGTGATTGCCGTACGGGCCCTTCCACATATCGTAGCCCGCTTTGGTCGAGATCACAAGCTCATCCCGGTACGGGCGCCAGTCCCTCTCCATGTGGATGCCGAAATTGCGCTCCGCTTCACCATAAGGAGGGCCGTAGTTGTTGGCTAAATCAAAATGGGTGATGCCGTGATCGAACGCCGTACGCAGAAGGCTCTGCTGGACACCGAAGGGCGTGATGTTTCCGAAATTGTGCCAGAGGCCCAGCGAAATGGACGGCAGAAGCAGACCGCTCCTTCCGCACCGGCGATAGGGCATTGCATCGTATCGGTTTTCGGCGGGAATATACATAGATTCATTCTCCTTTATCCAAAGATTTGTTCCTGTCTGTATTATACCACCGTTTTACAACTTTCGCAATAGTTTTTTTGAAACTTTTCGCTCCGGATTCAAACCCCGAAGATAGTATCCATCCGCGAGAAGGCCTTGACTTTTCCATTGCAGTATGATATAATCAAGATCACGTCCATGCCTCTGCACCAAACCGTGGGAGGAATATCACCACAACATCACCGCAGCAGCATGAAGAAAGGATATCCATTATGAAAACAGCCGATACAGCATTCCTTGACAAAATGGAAGCGATGGCCGCACGGCGGAGGGATGAAATCCGGAATACTGCCGACACACCGGACATCCGGGGGGCGGTCTATTATGTCAGCAATGACGGAAACGATGACAATGACGGGCGCTCGCCCGAGCGTGCCTGGCGCACCCTTGCAAAGGTTTCCGGCGCCGAGCTTGCGGCGGGTGACGGCGTGCTCTTTCGCCGGGGGGATCTCTTCCGCGGTTATCTGAAAGCACAAGCCGGTGTTACCTACGCCGCCTGGGGCGAGGGGAAAAAGCCGGAATTCTACGGCTGGGATAAGGGTCTTGCCGATCCGGGTGGCTGGATTTTATCGGATCCGGAGCATCACATCTGGAAATGGAACGAGAGGATTCTCGATGCCGGCACACTGGTCTTCAATCACGGTCAGGCGCATTCGATCAAGCTCATTCCGTCCTACATCGGCGGGCGCTTTGTCTGCCGCGACGATGAGAGCCGCCCCTTTGATATGGCCTCGGAGATGGTACGCGATCTGGATCTGTACTGGCATTTTGATGAGAATCTGACAACGAATCCCACCAGAGGACAGGATTTTCCGATCCCTGTTGTCGAAGACAGCCTCGGCGAGCTCTATCTGCGCTGTGACGGCGGCAATCCCGGCGAAATCTTCGATTCCATCGAAGCGCTCACACGCCGTCCGCTGATCCGTGTCGGCTCCTGCGCCGATGTGCGAATCGACAATCTCTGCCTGAAATACATCGGCCTCCATGCCATCGCGGCTTACGGTGCCTGCGTGCGCGGGCTTCATGTATCCAATTGCGAGATCGGCTGGATCGGCGGTACGATTCAGCATTATGGCGGCACGGATCCGAACTATCCCGAGGGCGGGCGCGGCACGGTCACACGGTTCGGCAACGGCATTGAAATCTACGGCGGCTGTGAGGATTACACGGTCGAAAACTGCTATATCTATCAATGCTACGATGCGGGCATCACGCATCAGGTCACCGTCAGCGGCAAGCCGCTCACGATGAAGAATGTGCTCTACCGGGACAATCTGGTTGAAGCCTGCGTTTATTCGATCGAATATTTCCTCGATACCCCCGAGGATGACACGGAAAGCTGTATGGACGGCATTGAAATGTGCGGCAACATCCTCCGGCATTCGGGATACGGATGGGGTCAGCAGCGGCATAATACGCATACACCGGCCCATATCAAGGGGTGGAGCTATCCCAACAAGGCAAAGAATTACACGGTTCATGACAATATTTTCGACCGCGCGGCCTACCGGATGCTGCATCTGGTGGCAAAGGATGCCGCCAGCTGTCCCGTGATGCAGGGCAACACCTACATCCAGCATGAAGGCGGCCGGATCGGGCAGTACGGCGGCAACCGTGAAGTTGAACCGGAGAATTACCTCTTTGATGAGCACGCCGGTGAAACCATCGTAAAAGTCTTCGGTGACACCGATGCGGCTGTGTACATCATCCGATAAAGAAAATCGAGCCGGGCCCCGATAGCGGCCCCGCCCGTTTCTGCCCTGTATTGACAAGCAGGAATCCACAGTCTGCGGCGGGATGGAATTATGGATTTCCAACCCGACCGCATACTGTCCGCGAAAAAAATACCGGAAAATCGAAAAAAAGCACTTGACAAACAGGGAATTCCATGCTATAATAAGTAACGTTATTAACGCAATGAAGCGGAATAGTATGCGGATGGATTCGCCTGGAGAGAGATGCCGGCTGCTGCGAGGCATTGGGAAGAATCCGCAGAACTCACCGCAGAGCGGCTGCCGCGAACTGACAGTAGGGGCAGACGGGAACTCCCGTAACAGAGTTAAGATGTAACAGCATCTGAGGGCATCCGGGCGGATGAAAAAGAGTGGTACCGCGGAAACAGTATGGAAGTATTACGTTTTCGTCTCTTTGAAGATACAAGGAGATGGGAACGTTTTTTTGTTGCCGTATCCTTTCCCTCACAAAAAACCGAAAGGGGTAATCCAACATGAAAAGAATCAACATTACGGACATTACGCTGAAAAAGCTTGCCGCCGAGCGCGAAACCTCCCTTCTGTTCCGCGAAAAGACGGCCATTGCCGCCTGCGCAGATTCGCTCGGTGCCAATGCCATTGAGCTGGCACCCATCCGCAATCTGCGCGAGGATGCCATCATTTACAAAACGATCGCCCAGAATGTGTCAAATGCCGTTCTTGCCATCGGAGCCGGCTCCACACCCGATGAGATTGGCCGGGCATGGGAATGCATCAAAACGGCCAGACATCCCCGCCTGCAGATCGAGCTGCCCGTTTCCACGGTTCAGATGGAGTACACTTATCATATCAAATCCGACAAGATGATCGCCAAAATCGGCGAGCTTGTCAAGGCAGCCCGCGCGCTCTGCGAGGATGTGGAATTCTCTGCCGCCGATGCTACCCGCGCCGATGAGGAATTCCTCCTTTCCGCTGCCCGCGAGGCAGAGGCCGCCGGTGCCGGCATCATCACCCTCTGCGATGACGCCGGTGCATCGCTCCCCGAGGATATCGCCGCTCTGTGTGAAAAGGTCAAAGCCGCCGTTTCGATTCCCGTTTATGTTCAGGTATCGGATCGCATCCGCATGGCTGTTGCCTCTGCCTTTGCGGCAATCGTCAAGGGAGCCGACGGTCTGAAATGCGCCATGGCCGGCAAGGATGTGCTCCTGATGGGTGAGCTTTCCGATGCGATGGGTGCCTGCGCCTCCCGAATCGGTGCCGAAACCGATCTCAACAACACAAGAATTCATGCCAGCATCGAGGATATGCTGGCCGCCATCAGCCATGAGGCTTACGAGGCCGAAAGCACGGTAAGCGAAAAGAAGAAGATTCTGCTCGACTCCGACAGCACGATCGCGCAGGTCGCGCAGGCCGCCCAGCTGCTGGGCTACGATCTCTCCGACTCCGACTGCGGAAATGTCCACAAGGCGCTCCTGCAGGTCTGCGAGAAGAGAGATGCGGTCGGTTCCAAGGAGCTGGAGGCCCTGATTGCCAGCTCCGCCATGCAGGCTCCCTCCACCTATCATCTGGAAAGCTACACAACAAACAGCAGCAATCTCACAAGCTCCATGTCGCAGGTTTCGCTGAAATGCAGCGGCGAGATTCTCTGCGGCGTCAGCATCGGCGACGGTCCGATCGACTCCGCCTTCCGTGCCATTGAGCAATGCATCGGCCATCACTATGAACTGGACGATTTCCAGGTTCAGTCCGTAACGGAGGGCAAGGAAGCTCTCGGATCCGCTCTTGTCAGACTCCGCAGCGGCGGCAAGCTCTACTCCGGCAACGGCCTTTCCGCCGATATCGTTGCCGCCAGCATCCGGGCTTACATCAATGCGCTGAACAAGATCGTAGCCGAGGAGGAATAAGAAAGTCCCATGAAAATTGTATTTTCAACCAAGAATGTCAGCCGCGCATCCTTTCTCGATATCTGCCGCTACGCCTACGATTACGGCTTTGCCGGCTTTGAGATTTACGATGCGCTGAAGGAGCGCAAGCAGCATCATGACAGTATCCTGCGCCGCGACCGAGCCGCCGATTCAAGGCGCAAGCTTGTCAACCGCGGCCTCGTTGTTTCGGCCCTGAGCTATCCCGCGCCGCTTAACAGCCCCGAAGCCGATGCCGAAACGCTGGTCCGCTATGTGGATATGGCCGCTAATGCCGGCGCAGAGCAGATCATCGTCCGCATTGAGGAGCCGACCGCCTTTGAAATTCTGGACAAAATACTCGGTCCGGCCATTAAGCGTGCCGAGGCGGCCGATATCGGAATCCTGCTGGAAACCGTCGGCTATCTTGCCAACACCGAGAATATCATCGAAATCATCAACCACTTCTCCTCTGCCGTGATCGGTGCCTCCTGGAATGTGCGCGGCACCTATTTCGGCGAGGGCGAGAATGCGGAAACCACCATCAAGACGCTGGGTGCCTATATCCGCTATGTCCGTCTGGGCGATATGAAGGACGGCCGGACCGTTCTGATCGGCGAGGGCGAGCTTCCGGTCGAAAAGCTGCTGATGGCCCTCTCCTCCCTCAATTTCGACGGCTGCATCTGCGCCGCCTGGAACGAGGAAATCAACGATGCGGACATCGTTCTGACCCATTTTGCCAATTACATCGCCGCTCTCAGCCGCGAAAAGAAGAGCTATGACCGCCCCTACTACAACCGGGCCAGGACCGGAACCTTCGTCTGGAAGAAGTACGATGTCATCGATGCCACCTTCTCGGATGTCCTGGACACCATGGTTGAGAAGTATCCCGACCAGTATGCCTTCAAGTATCCCACGCTTGACTATACCCGCACCTATACCCAGTTCCGCCGCGATGTGGACGAATGTGCGGCCGCGCTGATTTCGATTGGTGTAAAGGCCGGCGATCATGTCGCTGTATGGGCCACCAACGTGCCGGAATGGTTCATCACCTTCTGGGCCACCACCAAAATCGGTGCCGTTTTAGTCACCGTCAACACCGCTTACAAGATCCACGAGATTGAGTATCTTCTGAAGCAGTCCGACACCCACACGCTGGTCATGATCGAGTCCTGCAAGGATATCAATTACAAGGAGATCATCAAGGAGCTCTGTCCCGAGCTTGAGACCCTCTCGCCCGGCAAGCCGCTCTATTCGAAGAATCTTCCCTTCCTGCGCAATGTTGTCACTGTCGGCTTCTCCATGCCCGGCTGTCTGAGATGGGAGCAGATGCTCTCACGCGCCTCCCTTGTTCCGCTGGAGGAGGTCCGCCGCCGCGCCTCGCTGGTCAAGCCCGATGATGTCTGCAATATGCAGTACACCTCCGGCACCACCGGTTTCCCGAAGGGCGTTATGCTGACCCACCGCAACATTGTCAACAACGGCAAGACGATCGGCGACCGGATGGATCTGTCCACCGCAGACCGTATGATGATTCAGGTTCCGATGTTCCATTGCTTCGGCATGGTTTTGTCCATGACCTCCATGATGACACATGGCGGTACGCTCTGCCCGATCCCCTATTTCTCACCGAAATCCTCGCTTGCCTGCGTAAATGACGAGCACATCACCTGCTTCAACGGCGTTCCCACAATGTTCATCGCCATGTTCAACCACGCGGATTTCGCCAGGACAGATTTCTCCTATATGCGTACCGGCATCATGGCCGGCGCCAACTGCCCGGCCGATCTGATGCGCCGCGCCGCCGAGGAAATGAATATGCGTGAGATCATATCCGTTTACGGCCAGACCGAGGCATCCCCCGGCTGTACGATGGGTGAGGTCAACGAGGATATCGATCACCGCGTGGAAACGGTCGGAAGCCCCTTTCCCGGTGTGGAATGCAAGGTCATCGATCCCGAAACCGGCGAAGAACTGCCGGATGGCGAGAGCGGTGAATTCGTAGCCCGCGGCTTCAATATCATGAAAGGCTACTACAAGATGCCCGAGGCCACCGCGCAGGCGATCGATGCCGACGGCTGGCTCCATTCCGGCGACATCTGCTGCCGCACGCCCGACGGCTATTACAAGGTCACCGGCCGTCTGAAGGATATGATTATCCGCGGCGGCGAGAACCTTTATCCGCGTGAGATTGAGGAATTCTATCTGACCAATCCCAAGGTGCGCGATGTCCAGGTTGTCGGTGTGCCGGATGAGAAATACGGCGAGGAATGCTGTGCATGGATCATCCTGCATAAGGGTGAAAGTGCCGATGAGGCCGAGATGAAGGAATTCGGCAACGCCTCGATCGCCCGCCACAAGGTTCCGCGGTATTTCCTGTTCGTCACCGAATTCCCGATGAATGCCGCCGGCAAGATTCTGAAGTACAAGATGCGTGACGAATCGGCGGAAATCCTCGGACTGAAGAAGTAAAAAATGCAGAAAGGCCTCCGGATTCGGAATCCGGAGGCCTCTCTTTTATGCGGGACTTTTACAGCTTGTTGACGTCGGCATCGGTGACCAGGTGGAAGCCGCCGGCTTCAAGAGCCGCCTCGGCTGCCGCGTTATCCTCCACGCGCAGAACCACATAAGCGTGCTTCTCCGTGCGGGCCATGAACGCATACAGATATTCCACATTGATCGCTGCCTTATCGAGAACACTGAGTGCGGCGGTAAGCTTGCCGGGAGCATCGCCGATCTTGACACCGACAACCTCGGTGACCTTGATCAGATAGCCTTCCTCGGCCAGCACCTTCTCCGCTGTGGCCTCATCGTTGACGATCAGGCGGAGAATACCGAAATCCTGGGTTTCCGCGATGGAAAGCGCCCGGATATTCACATTGTGCTTTGCGAGAGTATCGGTAATGGAAACCACCGTACCCTGCTTGTTTTCAACAAAAACGGTTAACTGCTTGATTGCCATGACTATAACTCCTTTCTGTTTCAGACCAGCTTGCGCTTATCGATGACACGCACGGCCTTGCCCTCACTGCGGACAATGCTCTTGGGTGCGACGAGATGAACCTTCGGATTGATGCCGAGCATCGTCTTCATGGCATCGGCCAGCGTTTTTTCCATGGAAAGGATCTCGCTCACCTTATCCGTGAACTTTTCGGGAGTCATCTCAACATTGACCTCAAAGGTATCGTTGTTGTTGACACGGTCAACCACGATCTGATAGTTGGGCTCATAGCCTTCCTTCAGAAGCACGGTTTCAATCTGGCTCGGGAATACATTGACGCCGCGGATGATCAGCATATCATCGGTACGGCCCATGGGCTTGGACATCTTGATGAGCGTACGGCCGCAGGAGCATTTCTTGCGGGAGAGCACGCAGATATCGCGGGTGCGGTAGCGCAGAAGCGGGAAGGCTTCCTTGTCAAGGGAGGTGAATACCAGCTCGCCCTTGGAGCCCTCGGGAAGAACTTCGCCGGTATCGGGATCGATGATTTCGGCAAGGAAGTGGTCCTCGTTGATGTGCATACCGGTCTGCTCGGTGCACTCGAAGGATACACCGGGGCCGGAGGTTTCGGTCAGACCGTAGATATCATATGCCTTGATGCCAAGTGCGGCTTCGATGCCGCGGCGCATTTCCTCGGTCCACGGCTCAGCGCCGAAGATACCGGCCTTCAGCGGGATATCCTCGGGCTTGTAGCCCATTTCCTTCAGCGTTTCGCCGATGTAGGCCGCATAGGACGGCGTGCAGCAGAGAATGGTGGCGCCAAGATCGGTCATGAACTGAATCTGGCGCTCGGTATTGCCGGAGGACATCGGCAGGGTCAGACAGCCAACCTTATGTGATCCACCGTTGAGACCCGGGCCGCCGGTGAAGAGGCCGTAGCCGTAGGCAACCTGGCAGACATCCTTATTGGTGCCGCCGACAGCGGTGATGGCACGCGCACAGCATTCCTCCCACAGATCAACATCCTTCTGGGTGTAAAAGGCAACAACGCGGCGGCCGGTGGTGCCGGAGGTCGACTGAATGCGGACGCAATCCTCCAGCGGCTTTGCCAGCAGGCCGTAGGGATAGGCATCGCGGAGATCCGCCTTCGTAAGGAAGGGCAGCTTGTGGAGATCCTCGATTCCGCGGATATCCTCGGGCTTCACGCCCTTCTCATCCATGAGATTGCGGTAATAGGGCACGTTTTCGTAGACGTGCTTTACCTGCTTGACCAGCTTCTCGGACTGAAGCTTCCGCATCTCTTCGAGAGGCATGGTTTCGATTTCTTTCTGATAATACCTTTGTTCCATTGCAATCATCCTTTCTGCTTGTGAAAATAATGCTCTGCGGAATTTCGGCAAGGCATCGGATGTAAAAAAACACGTCCTCTGCATTCCGATAAGAATACAGAGGACGAGAATATACCCGTGGTACCACCTCTATTTACCGCTCTCTCACGAAAACGGCCTTCGGGAGTATCCGACAATACTCCTGTTCTGTGACGGGAACGCCCGTTGCAGCCTACTGAAAATCGCTTTTGTTCGGTGCACAGCTCACAGGAGGAATTCGGTCCGGAAGTGCTTATTGCCTCGCAGCTGCCGGCAACTCTCTCAAAAGCCTGTCCAAACGTACTTGTTCCTGCTCAAACGCATTTCATGTATCTATTTTATCACGTTAGACCGGTGAAGTCAAGATGTGTTTGAAATTTTGTAGGATTGCACGATAATTTTTCCATTTTGCGGAATTCAAATTGTTATTTTGAACGATTCCCCTCCCTTCCCGCCTTTTTTCAAAGGTTTTTCGGAATCGGCGACAATTGTTACGGTTTATTCACACAATTCATACAATTATCTGCTATACTGAATTTGTCCCGTCGGGACATCCATCCTCGCCTTATCGGGAAAGGAGCATCCCTTATGAAAAAATCCGATCTGCTGACTCTGATCCTCCTTGCAGCCGCTCTGCTTCTTGCCGGCTGCGGCGATCAGTCGGGGCCGTCCGGCGAAAGCGGAAACCCGAATGTAATCGTTGCCCCCGGCTACACGGAAGTGCCGGATACCGACCGGCCGAAGGAATCCGACACCAAGGATATCGAAGATACCGATTCGCCGGCCGTCACGATTCCCGGCCCGGAGGACACCGCAGAGCCGCCTGTCACGGTCGATCCCCCGAAGACGGAGGAATCCACCGCTCCCGTAACCGAACCCATTCCGCCGCACGACGACGGCGGCCGGACCGTGCTGAATCTTCGCGGCATACTGAGCGATAAAACACCCGCCCGCGGCACATTCACTTCGACGGAAAGCACCAAGCTCCGGCTTGCGGTGAATTACACCTGCCGCATCGAAGAGGACGGCGCCGTGGCCGTGGATATGGAGGTGGGCCTTGAAGCCTACGATATCCAATGCGGCGGCCGCTCCGAGATGGGTAAAATCACGGTAAACGGCGTCACGCACACCTATTCCACCGATCCGATTTCAAACACCGGGGGCAAGCGGATCTTCGTCCCGTTTGAATACTATACCTACCACGCCAAAGCCGGGGACAGCTCCTGCGACATTGATGTCAGCTGGGCCTTCAACGGCACCTACGGCGGCGAGAAAATCGAAACGCTGAATGCCCGGGCCCGCCTGATCTGGGGGGACTGATCCGGCCGGATCCAAAAGAATGCAAGAGATTGCTGCAAGTTTGAAACTTTTGGCAAGCTAAAGCTTGCATCAGCGCAGGCGCTGATGCGCAGGCGCTGATGTGCAGGCGCTGATGCGCAGGCGCTGATGCGCCTTGGGAGTACGCGCCCGAACATATCGTTTTTTGTGCAAAGCACAAAAAACGGGCCCTAAATGGGTTCATGGCCCCAACAAGGGGGCCATGATGTATTTACCGGGGGCTGCTGCGCTTGAAAGTGCAGCAGCCCTTTTTGTGGTTCCGAATCAATCCCTTGGCGATTCTTCCCGCTCCGATGACAGCCGCACCGCAATCGGCGAAGCACCGAATGCCTCCGAAAAGTGACGGTAAAAGAGGGAGCACGAACGGTATCCCACCTGCTCGGCGATTTTGTTCACCGGAAGACTGCTGCTTGTCAGCAGCGTCCGGGCCATCCGCATCCGGTTCTCGATGATGTATTCCATGACGCTCATGCCGGTGAATTTTTTGAACAGATGGCTGAAATGCCCTTGCGAAAGCCAAACCGAATCGGCAATGTCCTTCAGCCGGATCGGGTCGGCAAGATGACGGCGGATGTAGGCAATCGCGTTCATAATCGGCTCGGCGGATTTCGGAAGATGCTCGATGGCGGTTTCCGTTTCCATAATCCGTCCCAGCAGGAGCTCTGCCGCTCCGCGAAGCCGAAGCGTGGACCAGCTGTTTGCGGGATCCCATACCGCCCAGATCTCTTGCAGAACCGAAAATTCACGGATCATTACCGCTGTCTGATCGGCATCCAGCTGCCGTACCAGTGGAAGCTGTTCTTTTTCCAGCAGTCCGACTGCCTCGGCGGAAAGTGCTTCCGCGCGGAAGTAAAGCTTCAGCAGCCGCGCCGGCAGCTCCTGTATTTCCAGCCGATGAAGATCGCTTGGCGAAACAAATATGAGCGTTCCGCGGCTCATCAATCGGGCGCTTCCGTTTACAATATTGTTAATCTGACCGTCGATGCAGAATTCCATCTCATAATAATCATGCCCGTGCATGGGAAATATCCGTCGGGTGTACCATTCCGTATCAAAGATGCTGCAGCAGACCGGCGCCTCCGGCGGCTCATCCCATTTCATCATTTGGATTTGTTCCATTTTCTCCCCTCCCTCCGGTACAGTATACCACATCCGCCTGCTTCTGTCAATAGAAATCGCAGAATAGTGGAGGATTTCATCCGATAAGTTGCTTGATAAGCACCGTCTGCTATGCTATAATTATAAAAAACGAAAGCTGAGGTGTTCTTATGAAACGAATGATTTCCGCTACTGTCAGCCTGCTTCTTCTGCTCGGGACGCTGGCTTCCTGCTCGGGCGGAGAAACACCCGCCGTGTCGGATACCGATGGTACAGAACCGGTCGATTCGGATGGATTACAGCAGGATAGTGAAGTGATTATCCCTTCCTCCCTACCCGAAACCATGGATTTCGGCGGCGAAAACATATCCATTCTCTGCCGCGAGGATGAAGCCAACTCCGCGTACTTCAACGAAATCGGTATCATGGAGGAGGGCGGCGATATCATCAACGATGCTATTTATCGCCGCAACCGGTCCGTGGAAGAACGTCTGAATGTCACCCTTGAGCCGATCAATATGGACGGATGTTGGAGTAACCAGGATGCTTTCATGACCCGGATCCGCAACGATGTGCTTGGCGGTACCAATGAGCTTGACATTATCGTCGGCTACGCCGCCTACATCTCGACGCTGGCAACGGAAGGTATGCTCTGCGATCTTTCGGATCCGCCCAACATGGATTATTCCAAGCCCTGGTGGAATTCGGATATCATCGATAATGCGGCAGCCGCAGGACGAAGCTTTTTTGTCGCCGGGGATATCGGCATCTCCTATCTCAATTCCGCATACATGATCTATTACAACAAGCAGCTGGCTGAGGATCTTTCCCTTCCCAGCCTCTATGAAACGGTACGCACCGGCAAATGGACAACCGAAACCGTGATGCAGTACACCAAACTTGCGGGACGCGACCTGAACGGTGATAATGAAATGGATCTGGACAATGACCGTTGGGGCTTTGTAGCCAATCAAGCGGCCGAATACACCGGCTCCTTCGATATTCATCTGATCGAAATCGATAACGGCAGTCCCCGGCTGAGCACGGACATTGAAAAGGCGGCCGATGCACTGACCTGGCTGAACCGATTCTTCTATGAAGATAACGGTGCGGCACCGCTTGATCAGAGTGCGGCATCCCATGAGATTCCGATGAAAATATTCGAGGAGGGGCGTGCCCTTTTCTATTCCAGCTTTCTCGGGCGCATGATCCATTTGCGCGGCATGAATGAGGATTTCGGTGTCCTCCCGCAGTTTAAGTGGGATGAGTCACAGGAGGATTATCTGACCATAGCACACGATGGCCTATCCCTGTTTGCCGTGCCAAAGAGCTGTGACAATTTCGATGCGGCAACGGCAGTTATGGAAGCGCTGGCAGAGGAGGGCTACCGCTCGGTTCTCCCAGCCTATTATGAGAAGGCACTCGGCAGCAAATTTACACGCGATGAGGAATCCGCTGAAATGCTCGACATCATTCGCGAAGGACTCACCTTCCGTTTTGAGCTGGTCTACGCCTCCAACACCAATCATATGCAGAATCTTTTCAATTCTCTTGTTCAAAAGCGGATTGACAATTTCGCCTCCTACTATGCACAAAACCAGAGCATCTGGAGCTCACTGCTTGAAAATCTGGCAGATACGATCGCACAAATGAAGGACTAACGCTCAATGAATTGCGGCAAGTCCAAACAATTCCATATACAAGGGATTGCTGCACGATGCAGCAATCCCTTTTCGTTTTGTCACCCCTCTCCCGTGCGGCGCAGGTTTTTCAAATATTCCTTTTGTTCCCGGGAAATCCTCCGGCTTTCGACGGCCTTGGCAATGGTCTTATTGTGCACCCATGCCGGCAGGCGGTTCTCTTCAAAATACGGGAGAATCGCATCCCACCGGAAAACCAGCGCTGTCGCAAAATACCAGGCGGCCACCATTTTCACATAATAATCCCCGGTCACGGCCGCGGCCACCATTGCCGGAAACCGCTCCTCAAAGGCATCGCCAAGAAAGTGAAGCATCAGCATTTCCATCCCGAAGCGGACCGTATAGGGATGGGGATCCGCCAGCCATCGCGGGATCGCTTCAAGCAGGATATCCCGGCTGCCCGCAAAGCAGGCAGGCCGGATACTGTCGCAGACAGCCCAGTTTTTCACATACGGAAGGAATGCATCCAGCGATGCCAGGCAATCCTTCGTCTCCCGGATCCGGTTCAAAAGAAAGGCGTGCAGCATATTTTCCTCCTGCCACCGATGCGGCAGATCGCAAAGAAAACGTGTCTGCTCCGCCGCACGCATCCGTCCGGCCAGCGCACGGATCTTCGGTGCCCGCACACCGATCACGCAATCGGGATCCGTGCTCGGCAGAAGCCCCAGCATAAAGCGCCGATAAGTATCCTCGCGCATTTCCCACAGCTGTTTCTGTATTTCGGTCATGGCGTCCTCCCGTTTCGTTTTTACCAGTATAATCAAATCCGGCTGCTTTGTCAAGTGTTTTTCCCGGACGCAGACGAAAAAATGTGAATTTCTCACATTTCGGACGGCAAATCCGAAAATAATATAACAAAATATTGCACTTAATATTGACAGCGCGAAAAAAAAGATGTATACTATATAAGGTAGAAAATAAAAATAACTCTACGGAGGTAATATCATGAAATTCACCAAGCTTCTGTCCCTTATGATGGCGGCCGTTCTCTGCATCAGCCTGTTTGCTGGCTGCGGCTATGTGAACTACGCCGAAAACAATACCGAATTCATCATCGGTGTATCCGGCCCGCTGACCGGCGGTGCCGCTATGTACGGTGTGGCTGTTGCCAACGCCGCACAGATGGCAGTTGATGAAATCAATGCAGCCGGCGGTCTGAACGGCATCATGTTCAAGCTGATCGCCACCGATGATATGCACGATGCCACCAAGGTATCCACCAACTACTCCTCCATGTTCGAGGGCGGTATGCAGGTATCTCTCGGTACCGTTACCACGGCTCCCGGCATGGAATTCAAGAACCTGTCCGCCGATGACAACGTCTTCTTCCTGACGCCTTCCGCTTCCGGCGACAAGATTCCGGAGAACGACAACGGCTATCAGATGTGCTTCGCAGATGGCAACCAGGGTAAGGTCGCCGCTGAATTCGTCAGCGCAAACTATGCCGGCAAGACCATCGGTGTCTTCTACAAGTCTGATGACCCGTACTCCACCGGCATCTACGATCAGTTCAAGCAGAACATTGACAAGTCCGTATCCATCGTTGAAACCGCCTTCACCGCTGCCAACGAGACCGACTTCTCCACTCAGATCGACACCCTGAAGTCCTGCGAATTCATCTTCATGCCGATCTACTACACGCCCGCATCCCTTTTCATGATGCAGGCCAAGGATATCGTCGGCAAGAAGACCGTTTACTACGGCTGCGACGGTTTTGACGGCATCGACAACATCGATGGCTTCGACATCAACTCCATTCCGCAGGAAGTTACCATGCTGTCCCACTTCAACTCCAAGGCTACCGACGGTGCCGCCAAGGAATTCATCGACAAGTACGTTGCCAAGTTCGGCGCAGAAACCCTCAACCAGTTCGGCGCTTCCGCTTATGACTGCGTATACGCCATCTACGGCGCTATGAAGAAGGCAATCGACGGCGGCAAGGCAATCCCGGTAACGATCAGCGCTTCGGATCTCTGCGAGATTCTGAAGGACCAGTTTACCGGCGGCTACACGCTTGAAAAGGCAGTTACCGGCGAGAACATCTCCTGGGAAGCCAGCGGCTATGTAAACAAGGGTGCTATCAAGTACGTCATCAAGGAAGCCAAATAAGCGCTCCGTATCAAGCAAATCCTGATGTAACGAACGGGGCTGCCGCAGCGTGCGGCAGCCCCGTTACCGTACCGTCCGTCCTTTATGACAGACGGCAATTTTCGATATAAGGAACAAACATGGAACTTATTTTATCCACTCTGATAAACGGCCTGAGCCTCGGCGGCATCTATGCCATGATCGCGCTCGGATATACCATGGTTTACGGCATCGCCAAGATGCTGAACTTCGCCCACGGTGATATTATCATGGTCGGCGGTTATGTCATCTATGTCTTCATGGCACTGCAGAATCCGCTTTTAGCCATCCTCATGGCGGTTCTTTTCTGCATCCTTCTGGGCGTGACGGTCGAAAAGATCGCCTACAAGCCTCTGCGCGGCGCATCCCCGCTGGCGGTGCTGATCACCGCAATCGGCGTGAGCTACTTTCTGCAGAGTCTGGCGCAGATCATTTTCGGTTCGGCCAACAAAATGGTCATGGTCTATGACTTCGGCGCGATTCAGTTCCTCGGTGTATCCGTGCAGGTTTCCGCACTGGTTACCCTTGGGGTTACCATCGTCGTCATGATCGCGCTTACCCTCTTCGTCAAGTACACCCGCATCGGCCGCGCCATGATCGCGGTATCCGAGGATAAGGGTGCCGCCCAGCTGATGGGTATCAATGTTGACGGTATCATCACGATCACCTTCGCCATCGGCTCGGCGCTTGCCGCGCTGGCAGGCCTCTTCTATCTGCTCAAGGCGCCCAGCATCTCCTCGACTCTCGGCGCCATGCCCGGCATCAAGGCCTTCACTGCTGCCGTTATCGGCGGCATCGGCTCGATCCCCGGTGCGATGCTCGGCGGCATTCTGCTGGGTATGGTTGAGTGCATCTCCTACAAGATTACCGCCATCGCTCCGTACACGGATGCCATCGAATTCTCCCTGCTGATCATCATTCTGCTGGTCAGACCGACCGGCTTCCTCGGCAAGAAACGGAGGGAAAAGGTATGATGGACAAGCTGAAGAAAATCCGCTGGAATCATTACATCAATTACATCGTCATCGGCCTCCTCACGGCTGTGCTCGGCATTCTTTCGCTGGCAGGCGGCCATTTCAGCAGCTCCCTGCTCTTTCTGCTGGAGAAGATTGCCATCAGCATCATCCTTGCTGTTTCGCTGAGTCTGGTTGTCGGCTTCCTCGGTGAGCTCTCGCTCGGACACGCCGGCTTCATGTGCGTCGGTGCCTATCTTGGCGGCAAGGTTTCCGTCCTGCTGGAGCCGATCATCGGCAACAGCCCCATCAATCTCATTCTTTCGCTGATTGTCGGCGGTGCCGTCGCGGCTGTCTGCGGTGTCATCATCGGCATCCCGGCCCTCCGCCTGCGCGGTGACTATCTTGCAATTGTCACGCTTGCCTTCGGTGAAATCGTCAAATCCATCTTTCAGAACACCTCGAATGAATCCTTCGGCGGTGCGCTGGGTCTGGAAACGCCCCGCTTTGATAAGCAGTATCTGTTCATCTGGGCCTTCCTGTTGGTTCTGCTGACGCTGGCCATCATTCAGAATTTCCTGCGTTCCAAGCACGGACGTGCCGTCACCGCCATCCGCGATAATGAAATCGCGGCGCGAGCCTGCGGCATCAATGTCACCAAATACAAGCTGCTCGCCTTCACCTTCTCGGCCTTTTTCGCCGGAATCGCAGGCGTTCTGTACAGCTTCAGCAACTACACGGTTCAGAGCGCGAAGTTCGGCTACAACTATTCGATTGAAATTCTCGTCATGATCGTTCTGGGCGGCATGGGAAGCATCAACGGCTCCATTCTGGCAGCCACACTGATCACCTTCCTCAATACCAAGCTGGCCACGGTTCTGACCGGCGATCTGGCCGTTCTTCAGAATCTGCTGTACGCTATTATTCTGATTGTCATCGTCATCTACAACAATGCGCCCCGCCTCAAGAGCTTCCGCGACCGCTTCAACATCAGCACGCTCTTTGGTAAGCTCATCCGGCGCCGGCACGATCCCTCGCACATCACGGATGACAATGCAAAATGGGATGTTGTTCCCACCAAGATCGAGATGAACGAAATCCTTTCCATCGACCTGACTCCTCAGGACAAGAAGGACTATTCCGGCAAGAGAGGTAAGGACTGATGGCAGAATACATTCTCGAAACAAAGGATCTGGGTATCTCCTTCGGCGGTCTGAAGGCCGCACAGAATGTCAATATCCGCATCCGCAAAAACGAAATCTACGGTCTGATTGGCCCGAACGGAGCCGGCAAAACCACGATTTTCAATCTGCTGACCGGCGTATACAAGCCGACCGGCGGCACCTTCTATCTGGACGGTGAAGAGCTGAAGGGCCTCAGCCAGGACAAGATCAATCACAAGGGCATCGCCCGCACCTTCCAGAACATCCGCCTGTTCAACAACATGACCGTTGTGCGCAATGTTATGGTCGGTCTCCACAATCAACCGGAGTTTCATTGCTCGGTAGCCGAGACCCTCTTCCGCCTCCCCCGCCATTTCGCCGCGGAAAAGGCGATGCGCGAGCGCGCCAAGGAGCTGCTCCGGATCTTCGGTCTGGAGGAGGAACGCAACAATCTGGCCTGCAATCTGCCCTACGGCAAGCAGCGCAAGCTGGAGATTGCCCGTGCGCTGGCGACCGGTCCGAAGCTTCTGCTGCTGGATGAGCCGGCGGCCGGCATGAACCCGCATGAAACCGAGGATCTGGAGAAGACGATTCATTTCATCCGCGATCATTTTGACATGACCATTCTCCTGATCGAACACGATATGAAGTTTGTTGCCGGACTTTGCGACAGCGTAACCGTCCTGAATTTCGGAACGGTTCTGGCCGAGGGCGATACCCGTACCGCGCTCCGCGACCCGGAAGTCATCAAGGCATACATCGGAGGCTGATCTTATGGCATTGCTGGAAATCAAAAATCTTGAGGTTTATTACGGTGTCATCTGTGCGCTGAAGGGAATCAGCTTTGAAGTCAACGAGGGGGAAATCGTCACGCTGATCGGTGCCAACGGTGCCGGCAAGACAACCACCATGCAAAGTGTTGTCGGTCTGATCCCCGCCCGTGCCGGAACGGTCACCTTCGACGGGAAGGATATCTCCCATATCCCCTGCCACAAGATCGTGCATTTGGGCATGACACAGGTTCCGGAAGGCCGCCGGATCTTCCAGGAGCTGACGGTTTATGAAAATCTTCTGATGGGTGCCTATTCCATCAAGGATTCCTCCGGATTCAAAAACGATATCGATGCGGTCTATACCCGCTTCCCACGCCTGGCCGAGCGAAAGAATCAGATTGCCGGAACGCTTTCCGGCGGTGAACAGCAGATGCTGGCTATGGGACGTGCGATCATGAGCCATCCCAAGCTGCTGATGCTGGACGAACCTTCGATGGGTCTTTCGCCCCTGCTGGTGGATCAGGTCTTTGGGATCATCAAGGACATCAACAGGGACGGCACCACAATTCTTCTGGTCGAGCAGAATGCCGGCAAATCACTGGCAATCTCCGATCGCGCCTATGTTCTTGAAAACGGACAGATCGTCCTTTCCGGAACCGGCGAAGAGCTGGCAAACAGCGAGATGGTACAGAAAGCCTATCTTGGCGGCTGAACCGAAGACAAACAAAACGAGCTTCCAACCGGATTTATCCCGGCGGGAAGCTCGTTTTTTATTTCAGAAATCCATCAATACCGCCCTGCATGGAGCTCCGTCCGCCTTCGCAAGGGAAAGCGGAGCCGCATTCAGAAAATGGACGCCGCACGGAACCTCACCAAGCCGGATGCCCTCCAGCAGGATCACCTGCGCAGAGAGAAGGCGCTTGTGCACAGCCATCGGTGCATCAGCCGGGCCGACCGACTGCGATTCCGTGCCGATCAGATCAATACCGGCTTCGGCAAACACATCGGCCGCATCAAGGGTGATGACAGCATCGCCCTTAATGAGAATCCGCCGTGCCGCCTCGGGATGAACCGCGTTGGCTGCGGCAAGAATTCCGGCCGCGCCTTCGGCATTCAGTTCACCTTGGGCCGGGACGACAAAGGCATAGCCGATCATCTTTTCAAGAGCCAGCGCCTCCGCCGTCTTTCCGTCAGCCAGAAAGTGGTACGGGGCATCGATGTGCGTGCCGTTGTGTGCGCACATTTCAAACGCGGTGAGATTATACAAATCCCCCTCTCCCATATCGCACAGCCGCTTTCGCCGGGGCTTTGGATCGCCGGGATAAACCTCACAGCCGAAAACCTCCTGCGAAATATCGTAGATCTTCATGCCGTCGGCTCCTCGTCGGCGGCATCAATCCAGACATCCACCTCATCGCGTTCGGGAACCTCGAAGCGCTCGGCGGCCTTCCGGATCAGACCTTCATCCGCATAATACGCCCGGACCTCACCGGTCATCACCGCTTCGTTCCGCTTCTTCAGCCACTTTTTGCGAAGCTCCTCCCCGACATGGATATAGTGATACTCCCATGCGATCGAACGCGCATCGAAATAGGCTGTGATTTTCCGGCGCCCGGAGCGGGTCCAGAATCCCCAATCGAGAATCACATCCACGCCGGCACGGATCAGATCCTCAGCCCGTGCCAGGAGATAGTCCTGCGTTCTGGCGGCATATTCATCGTGACGCTCGCCGCAGTCCTGCCCGAACAGGGTCAGCATCAGCTCGTCGGCGGACAGGCACACGGCCCGCCCATCCCGGCAGAGCTTTCCTGCATAGCGGGTCTTGCCGCTTCCGATCGTTCCGCCAATCAGAATCACCTTTGCCATCGCCAATCTCCTTACCGAACGGTGATTTCCTTCTCGCAGATCACCGGCCCATCGAATACAATCGCGCCGTCACGCACGGTGAAGCCGACCGACTTTCCATCCACCGTGACCGTTTTGGCGGTCTGATAGGGGAGATGCAGCTGCTTCAAGGCAAGGGAGCCGTCCAGCACGCCAATACGGGTTCCGGCATCCTTCACTTCGATACGGCCCCATCCGGAGCCAACGCTCCATACACAGCGGAAGTCATCCGCGTTCAGCTTGGGATCAAATCCGAGGATGCCTGCCGTCATGTCGAACTTCATACCGGACAGAATCGGAAGAAGTGCGAAGCTTGCCATCGAGCGGGCGTAGTTGGAGCCGCACTCGATTTCGTTCCAGGGATTGCGGTTCTCGCCGTTGTAGCGGTCGCGGACACCGCGGACCACGCGGAGGCCTTCCTCCAGATAGCCGCGACTGATCAGCAGGCCGGCAAAAGAATATTCAAAGCCGTGCATGGATTCCTGCGCATACGGGATCGGAATCGCCGGCTTGACGCACCCGGCCGGATAATCGCAGATGATGGCACCGGACTCATCGTTCATAGCGAAGATCCGGAAGGTATTGTAATGATCGCGCATGGATTCCTTGAAGTTATTCTTATACATATTGCCAAGCGCAATCTTCACCTGATCGGGATCGTACAGATCGCCGAGGCCAATGATATCCGCGTGCCACTGCGCAAGCAGCTGGTCGATGATACAGCCCTCGCCGATCTGATATTTGATCTGACCGGCTTCCGCATTCCAATAGCGGCGGACCGCTTCCTCATCGTAGCTCTCAAGCATGGCCTTATCCGTCAGATTCACCTGCTGGGCATAATAACTGCCGTTGAAGAGATTCTGATCGCACCAGGCCCTGCCCTTTTCAAAGAGAGCTTCCCATTCGGCGGCATTTTCTTCCTCACCGAGGGCGCGGGCCATTTCGGCACCGGCCTTGAGCGCGCCCAGATAGAAGCCCTCCAGCCAGGATGACGGCCCGAACAGCTCCATATCCAGCGTATGATGCTGACGGCCTTCCGCTACGCCGTCCTTATCGGCATCCCAGCGGTCGGCATTTTCCTTACTCCATGCGTATTCCAGCGACTTTTTGACCTCGGGCCAGATGGATTTCAGCCACTCGGTGTCGCCGCAGAGCTTCCATTCGCGCCATACCTTGATAATTCCGCCCATCTGCCCGTCCACACAGGCACGGAAATTGCCGATTCCCGCCTCACCGAAGGGGATCTGCGTACGGAATACCATCTCGCCCGACGGCTTCTGGTTGTATTTGTAATCGTTCTCGCGGATGTTTCTTTCCAGCGCCGGGAAGAGGAACGGAAGCGTATAGGCATAATTCCAGACGTGCGTGCAGGTGCCGTGGCAGGAGCCGACCCGCTCGGCCAGACCCTCCCAGCCGTAGAAATCGCCCTTTTCGCCGATCCGGAAGCAGGTTTCCGTCTTCAATACCGAGCTGGTTGCGCTGACCGCATCCAGAACCTCCTCGGGAAGGGTGGAAGCAAACAGCTCATCATGCCAGCGTTTGGTCGCCTCAAGCAGACGGTCCCACTCCTTCAGCGCATACCGGGCCGACTCGCAGGAATCGGCGAACAGATACGAATAATAGTTGCGGACAAGGCCGATAACCTTGGAATCATTCATCCATTTGCCGCCCTTTTCGGGAATGTTCCAGGTCAGCGCAAAGCGGACGCGGAAGACCTCGCCCGGTTCCAGATGCTTGCGGGCACAGATGGTCGACTGATCGCCGCGGCCGGGTGTATCATAATGACGGGGCGGCAGGGCGGAATACTCGGTGAAGTTGCGCCAGTAGGTTTCCAGCGCATCGTACCAATCGCCGCGGTACCAGTATTCCTGATAGGAATAATCCTCGGCATCGGTGGCCAGGGTCAGATCACCGCGGGTATTGGTTGTGGAATCCTGCTTGATGCCGATGATTCCGCCATCGGCAAAGAAGGTATTGCGGCTGTCCTGTCCGAGGATGTTAACCAGCGTCATGGCAACCGAATAATCGAGCGCCTCGTTTGTATCGTTGACCAGCTCCACCTCAAGAAAAGCGGCGGGGATGCTGGAATCCTTTTCATTGTGCGGGATAAAGGGATTGAAGGCCGTCAGCTTTGCCTTTGCAGGGAAGGAAGGCTCCGCAAAATCAATGGATGCCATCGGATATTCACCGTGGAATACACATTCGCGGAAATGCGGGAAGCCGGCCATCGTCGAATTGGACAGACCGAAGCCGTAGCCGTGACCGTTCGGCTGGATCTGACCGGTATGATTTTTATAGACATCGCCGTTCAGCACACGGGCATCTATAAGCCTGCCGTCCTTTTCCGCCTTGACAGCGATATGGGTGTGACCGTTGAAGGAGTTCTTGTTCGGATTGCCGAAAATTTCCCAATCAATCAGTCGGCCGTTGCCGGCAAGGCCGATCGAACCGGTGCCAATTCCGCCGAGGGGGAAGGAAATCTCATTGGTATGCGTTCCGGTATAGGTTGTACGCTTCATAATTATACCTCCGTAATCCTTGCGGGCACAGTGGCACCGCGGTTATGCCTATTATAGCATAACGGAATTTCTTTGTCAATGATAATTCAAAATTACGAAACTGTTTCGTAAAAAAGCGCTTGACATCCCCCGGTAAATATGATAAGATTAACTTGACAAACCGGACAGGGGGATTGATATGACCTACAAAAAAATAGCGGAGCTTGCCGGTGTATCAACCGCCACCGTATCCAAGGCCTTGTCGGGCAGTCATGAAATCAGCCCGGAAACCGTCCAGCGGATTCTCCGGATTGCCGAAGACAACGGTGTCACCCGTGCCAAATACCGAAGGAATCCGTCGCTGATTCACATCGCCATTCTTGTTCCGGAAATTATCAGCATCTATTATTCGCAGAATGTCACAACTCTGGCCGCCATTCTGGAAAATAAAGGCGTTGCGTCCTCTGTCTACATCCTCGGGTTTCATGACAGTCATCGGTACGATGTTGTGGACCGGATTGCCGCCGACGGTATGATCGACGGCATCCTCTCGCTCTGCAGCGAATATGTCCATCTGGATGCCGGGATTCCCATTGTCTATACCTGCGAGCAAGTCCGCAACTGCAGTATTCACCGCGATGTGGTCTTTTCGGATATGTACAGCGGCATTCTGTCTGCCATCGAGCATCTGGCTCATCTCGGCCACCGGCACATCGGCTTCATCGGCGAAAAGCACACCCTGCGCAAGCAGGAAATGTTCGGGCAGGCCATGAAACAGCTGGAGCTTGGATATGCCGACAGCGATATCTATTGCTCCGTCAAGCGCTTTGAGGAGATCGGCTATGAAGGCGCCGCTTATTTTCTCCGGCAGAAGGAGCGCCCGACGGCCTATCTCACCGCCTACGATGAAGTAGCGCTCGGTGCCATCCACACCTTCCAAAGCCACGGTGTCCGGGTTCCCGAGGATGTGTCGATCATCGGTATCAACGATATCCCCTCAGCCTCCTACGCCAGCGTCCCGCTGACCACCATCCGCACCTTCCGATGCGAGATGCTGGAGCTGGCCGTGCAGACGCTTCTCAATAAGATTCACTCGCCGGATAATCCGCTGGTTCAGCATACCGCCGTCAAATGCGACCTGATCATCCGTGACACCACGGCACCGATTCAAGAAAAATAATTTATATCCAGAAAGGAATATATACTATGAAAAAGAGCATCACCCCCCCCCCCGAATTTTGTGCA
>JAZNKS010000096.1:0-93963 GCA_045578725.1 Candidatus Flemingiibacterium sp. | reverse complement strand
TCATCCGCATACCATACTCCGACAACTTCACCGAGTTCAAACTCTTTGATCAGCTCATGTGTGTCGGTAGGAAGATGGATCCGGAAGAGACCGAAAGGGGTGTTCTCTGGATCGTCGGGATCCAGATATTGGGTGTAATATCGGTAATCTCCATAATAAACGGAATCTTTCAGAAAATAACATTGCTCACAGTATTCAGTTGTTTTTGCACTCTTCATATCGTAACTGCTTGCGTATTGGTATAAAACAGATTCGCGTTTGCCTGTTGCGGGATTGGTTACCTTTTGAATCCGATAATCATCGTAGTAGCATACGTTCTCATGGAAAACCATGCTCGCCATATGATCTAAGATTCCGCACTCGTCAGGTCCCGTGTGGGTACAGAGCGGGTTAGGGCAAACGGCAGTCATATATCCGGTTTCCGGATTGAAACGGTAGGGAATTCCAACAATTTCAATTGCATAAATCAGTCCGTTATCATATTGTAAATTTCGGTTAAATGCAGTAGGCTTAAAAATATCATGTGCCCGATCACTACTGGGCGTGTATTCGTAACCGGGTCGAACAGCAATGCTATCACCGGTTGTGTTGTCGGGGGAGGTATCAACCGCAGGCTCCGTTTCAATCTCACGCATCCCGGAATCGCAGGCCGCAAGGATAAGGACAGCCGCCAGCAGAATCAGCGCCGGCGTGAGACGGTGACGGTTTTGCAGCTTTTTCATGCGGATTACCTCCTGAATTCTGTTTTACACTTCCATTATAGCATATTTGCGATCCGGTTTCAAGATAAAATGAGGCACCAACCCAAATTTCGGCGAAGTGCATAAATTCCGGCACCGGTTTTTGTGCACAATCACCAAAGAACCGTGCCAATCGTCGAAAACAAACGAGCCGCGCCAAGGTGCGGCTCCTTTTTTTTCGCTTCTCAAAATCCAATCGTGCGCATATACATATCCGAAAGATTTCTTTGGGAGGGGATTTATTATGCTGCTTGAAGGACTGGGAGGCGGGATGGGCCCGCGGCTTCTGTTTTTGTTTCTGCGGGTATCGATGGCCGGTTCCGGCTTCGGAGCCGGGGGGAATTTCCCGCCGCCGCTCTCTGCCGCGAGGGAGCGGGAATGCTTTGCCATTATGCGCGCGGGCGGGGAAGGGGCAAAGGAGGCGCGAAACGAGCTGATCGAGCACAATCTGCGGCTGGTGGCGCACATCGTCAAGAAATATTACGCCTCCCCGACGGGGCAGGACGATCTGATCTCCATCGGCACCATCGGCCTTATCAAGGCGGTGGATTCCTTCGATCCAAAGAACGGCGCGCGCTTTGCCACCTACGCCGGCAAATGCCTGCAGAATGAAATTCTCATGTATTTCCGGGCGCAGAAAAAGCTGTCCGGCGAGGTTTCCATGAACGAAACCATCGATACCGATGCCGACGGCAATCCCCTGACATGGGGGGATATCATCGCCGTGGAGGATACCATCGCCGACGATCTGGATGTCCGGTTCCGGTCGGCGCGGGCGATTTCCATCATCAACAGCGAGCTGTCAGGGCGGGAGCGGCAGATTCTCTCCCTGCGCTACGGACTTTGGGATGTGCCGCCGATCACCCAGCGTGAGGTGGCCGAGAAGCTCGGAATCTCCCGATCCTATGTCAGCCGTCTGGAGGGGGCGGCGCTGAAAAAAATCGCCGAGGGTCTGGAGCGGTATTCCCTGTAAAAGCTCTTGACAAATCCTCCATCTTATGGTATGATATAGACGGAAATTTATTGATAAAACGGAGGATTACTCTATGGATTCCAATCAGATTCCGGTTGCCGCGCCGTATATTCAGGCGTTTGAGCAGCTTGGCTTCGGTATGTTCGTCCACTTCGGTCTGTATGCGCAGATGAACCGCGGCGAATGGGCGTACAGCATTCATCAGCTTGACCGCGATTATTTCGATATGGCCAAGACCTTTGATGTTCCCAGCATGGCGGAAATTGTCCGGGTCGGCAAGAGCGCAGGCTGCAAGTACATCTGCCTCACCACCCGCCATCACGAGGGCTTCTCGCTTTACGATACCCGCGGACTCAATGAATTCGATGCCCCTCACTCCCCCTGCGGCCGTGACCTGATTGCGGAATTCGTCGATGAGTGCCGCAAGAACGATATCGTTCCGTTTTTCTATCACACCACCCTTGACTGGTGGAAGCCGGAATTCAACGGCGATTTCGATGCCTACCTTGAGTACCTCTACAAGAGCGTTGAGATCCTCTGCACCCACTACGGCAAGATCGGCGGTATGTGGTTCGACGGCAACTGGTCCAAGCCCGATGCCGACTGGAAGGAAGAAAAGCTGTACGGCATGATCCGCCGTCTGCAGCCCGATGCGATGATTATCAACAACACCGGTCTGCACCAGCGCGGCAAGCTGGGTCTGGAGGAGCTGGACTCCGTTACCTTCGAGCGCGGTATGCCCGAGCCGATGGATCGCCGCGGCATGAAGAAGTATGTGGCCGGCGAAATGTGCGAGACCCTCTGCGATCACTGGGGAAAGGCGGACGATATCAACTTCAAGCCCGTCAAGCAGCTGATCGAGGAGCTCTGCGACTGCCGTAAGGTCGGCGCGAACTTCTTACTCAACATCGGCCCGAACGCCGACGGTACCGTTGAAGCCATGCAGGCCGCCACGATGGGCTGCATCGGCCGCTGGATGGAAACCTACGGCAAGGCGATCTACAACGGCCGCCCCTACCTCACCTACACCGACAAGCGCGAATTCGTTCTGCAGGATGCGCATGACGAAAAGACCGCTTACCTCTTCCGCTTCAATCCCGGTCAGTCGGGCGGCGACAAGAACGTTTCCCTCGGCTTCGATCCCGACAAGGCGACCGTTCTTGAAAAGTTCGACAAGCCCGTCGAGTCGATCAAGTGGATGGACTGCGATGAAAAGCTGGCCTTCACGCAGGAGGGCGATAAGCTTTCCGTCAACTTCACCGGCTACAAGTACGGCCAGAGCCTCTGTGTCCGTGTAGCTGAAATCAAGCTGAAGTAAGAAAAGCAGAAAGGAAACTGCCCGGCTGCCGCAAAAGTCCGGCGGCCGGGTATTCCGTTACCAGTAATTTACCATTAAATGGAAGGAAGCATAACAATGAAACTTGCAATTTACGGTTACGGCAATCTCGGACGGGGCGTGGAATGCGCAGCAGCCGCCGCTCCCGATATGGAGCTGGTCGGCATCTTCACCCGCCGCGCTCCCGAAACGGTCAAGCCGCACTCCGCTGTGCCGGTCTATCACAGCAGCGAGCTGTCCCGCTTCAAGGGTGGGATCGATGTGCTGATTATCTGCGGCGGAAGCGCGACCGATCTGCCCCGGATGACCCCCGAGCTGGCGGCCGACTTCAACGTGCTGGACAGCTTTGATACCCATGCCGCGATCCCGACGCATTTTGCGAATGTGGATGCGGCGGCGAAGGCAAGCGGCCACATCGCGCTGATTTCGGCGGGATGGGATCCCGGTATGTTCTCGCTGAACCGTCTGTACGCATCGGCCATCCTGCCAAACGGCAAGGATTACACTTTCTGGGGCCGCGGTGTCAGCCAGGGTCACTCGGATGCCATCCGGCGGATCGAGGGCGTTCTGGATGCCCGTCAGTATACGGTTCCCGTCGAGGCCGCGCTGGATGCCGTCCGCAGCGGCGCACAGCCGGAGCTTTCCACCCGCGAAAAGCATACGCGTGAGTGCTATGTTGTCGCCAAGGAAGGCGCCGACCTTGCCCGGATCGAGAACGAAATCAAGACTATGCCCAACTATTTTGCCGATTACGATACCAGCGTGACCTTCATCACGATGGAGGAGCTGAAGCGGGATCACATGGGCATTCCCCACGGCGGCCGCGTGATCCGCACCGGCACGACCGGCTGGGAGAATGAGCACACGCATATCATCGAATACAGCCTGAAGCTGGATTCCAATCCGGAATTCACCTCCAGCGTGCTGGTGGCCTGCGCCCGTGCCATCCACAAGATGCACAGCCGCGGCATCACGGGATGCCAGACGATCTTCGATCTGGCGCCTGCCGATCTCTCTCCGCTCAGTGCAGAGGAGCTTCGCGCTCATATGCTGTAAAGAGGGCGGGAAGAATCGGAACAGACAATACGGATTTTGCGGAGGTGACGGAAAATGCGGAATATTCTGCGGATATTGGCGGTCCTGCTTCTTCTGAACGTCCTGCCGGTCGGTATTTCGGCCGCCGGTCCGGACACGCAGGCGGTGCTTGAAAAGATTGCCGCGCTCGGTGATGCCAAGGCGGAGATTCAGCATATCCGGAATGTCCGGGTCAACGGCTCCGATGCGGATTTTTCCGGTGTCGATGATTATGATGCCATGAAAGCGGCGGCCCGGGAAATCCGGGACGGGCTGGCGGCGATGGGAGCTATTCCGGAGAGGGATGCGCTGGCCGAGCTCCCCTTTGATAAGCCGATCACGGTCAACGGGCGCAGGATCCGGACATTTGCGGATTTTGCGGATGCCTTCGGTGCGGAGTATGATCTCTTCCGGATTGAATATCCGCTCGGCGAATACCGTGTCTGCGAGCTGATTGTGATGGATGGCATCGGATATGAAAACCTGTCGGTCGGCCTTTCTTCGGACGGCCGGTCGGGGATTGAACTTCTTCCGGTAAAGAATAAGGGATCGGGATCGGTACCCGGGCAAACTCAAACCTATGTTGTCTATGCCGGTATCGTGCCAACGGTTCATTTTCTGTATGTACGGGATGCTTGGGGGCAATGGCAGTATTGCCTTGCCACCGGGTATGCTGACGGGCTGGAAACGCATTTCTGGAGGAACGGACTTTCTTCGGACGGCACCGGCGGTGAAACGGAGAGGGACGTTCAGCTGACAGCCGAATCCTTTGAAAACCGCGCGGCGCTGGCCGTCGGGATTTTTCAGGATCCGGGCCGGGAGGAAAGCGGGCTTTATCTGATCCATACCGCCTCACCCCTCCCCGAAGCCGAACCGGCATTTGAGGAGATCCGGACGGTTCAGACCGAAATCGTCAGAATCCGGCGGCCGTCGGATCTTCTCAAAGATGGCGGCGTGCCCGGTCTGCCGCTGTACATCCTTGCCGCGGCGGTTCTGATCGCCGGGGCCGGAATCCTCATATGGCGGAGGAGCAAAAAAGCATAAAAACGAAGGTGCCGCACATCCGTGCGGCACCGTTGTATTTTACTGACTTAGATTCCGTAGCTGCAGCCGATTTCCAGCATGGCCATCGCCTTTTCGTGGGGGATGTAATAGCAGAGGCTGTTGCCGGAGCCGAGCGCATAGCCGGGCTTCGTGACGGCCATTTCGGCGAGCGCCGTACAGCGGCGGCGGACATCCTCCATCGGCGCGGTGATGAGATAGTTCAGATCCAGACCGCCGAGGATGGCGATGCGCTCTCCCCATTTTTCGAAGCTCTTTTCGACAGAGAAGATATTATCCTCGAAGGAATGCTTGCCGTCGAAGCCCATATTGTCGATGATATCGTCAAAGACCTCGTTCATATAGCCGCAGGAGTGGAGAATCGCCGGGCGGCCCTTTTTGTGGGCGGCCTCCACGATCCGCTTGTGCCAGGGGAAGACATATTCCCGCATCTGGGGAAGCGCCAGAAAGGTCTGGGTATTGAAGCCCCAGTCATCGTTGGAGAGGATCACGCCGACGGAATCGTATTCCAGCGCCCGCTCGTAGTAGCGGAGCAGGCTGCTGCCGACCTTATCGAACACCGCCTTCAGAAGCTCCGGCTCATCGTAGAGCATATAGCACATATTGTCATAGCCGATCAGCCAGGTCACGTTTTCCAGAACGCCGCCGGGGCCCATGACCATCAGCTTCATATTGTCCGGAAGCTGAACCTGTCCGAGCTTATCATAACAGCAGGCATCGGGATCCATCCAGCTGTAGGCATGGAAGCTCTCCCAGTCATGGATGACACAGCCCTCGTTGATGGAGATGGATTTGTTATGCGCCTGCACATTGCGGGGGAAGCCGAATTCGCTGCCGTGGGTGGTCGCATAGACAAAGCCGGCGTTGTGGAAGGCTTCGACGACAATCTGCAGCTCCTCGACGGAGTTGTAGGGAACATTCTTAAAGCTTTTTCCGGAGAAGAATTCGTAATATTCCCGGTCAAAGAAAATTTCAAAGAGAACCGGATGCTCGGTCGGCTCCCGGCGGAGAACCTTCAGAAGCTGGTTGAAATCGGCATAGCGCTTGCGGAGTACGGGCATGGGGGATCCTCCTTTTACAAGTATCGTTTTCTATTATTATAGGCGATGCACCGCCGGTTGTCAAGTCTTTCGGCAAAGATTCTCCGACAAAAAAAGAGGCGCCTTTACGGCACCTCCGGAAAGCTTATATCAGCCACGCAAGCAGGGGCAGGAGCAGGATCGACACCGCGCTTCCGCCGATCAGCTGGGGCATGGTGTGATGACCCGCGCGAACGCTGGAAACATAGGCAAAGACCGTGAGCACGGCCATCAGAACGGCCGGGATCGGCAGGCCGAAATAGAGAAGCAGAACAACCGGGCCGGCCGAGCCGCATCCGTGCGCGCTCAGCTTGATGTGCAGACCCTTGTTGAAGACGAGGATCAGCAGGCCGCTGACGAGATATTCCAGCGTGATCAGCCACATGGCCGGGGTGGCCGAGAGGATGAAATTGGTACCGACCGAGAGTAAATAGCCGGCGACCGCAAAGAGCATGGCGAGCGTGCGCTGGCCGCTTCGTCCCTTATCCTTGAAGTGCGGGATAACGGGCTGCAGCGGATAAGCCATCAGCGGCAGAATACCGAGCAGAAGCATCATGGCGATATAGTGGCCGGCGGTGGGGAACACGCCGGGGCATCCGACAGCAATGGCCGTCAGCGAAATCATGGCCAGCACCGGAGCCAGCGTCAGCCGGCGGGCGAGTACATCAAATTTTGCCGCTCCCGATGCGGAGATGATGTGATTATTATCTTGCTGAATCGTTGTCATGGTAAACCCTCCATCTGGTTTTCAATACTATTATAAATCATTTGATTAACTTTGTCAAGGGGTTCGGCGAAATATTTTCCGCAATTTTCAAAACGCGGCTTGATTTTTTTCGAAATCTGTGATATAATAAAGAAAAACCGAAATGCATATGCTTTTGGGGGAGGATAAACGATGGAAAACACGGATTTTCAGGCGGCCTGCGGCGAGCTGGAGGCACTTCGCTTCCCGCGGTGGAAGGATCTGCCCGAATTCGATCTGTATATGGATCAGGTGATCGCGCTGGCCGAGAAGGTTCTGCGCCCGCTGAATCCGGACGGCAAGGCCGCGCTGACCCCGTCCATGATCAACAATTATGTCAAGAGCGGTGCCCTTGCGCCGCCAACCAACAAGAAATACAACCGCACCCATCTGGCGCTTCTGCTGATCCTCTGCTGTATGAAGTCGGTGCTGGAGATTTCCTGCATCGCGGATCTGATCGGCCAGAGCATCCGCGAGAGCTCCATCGAGGCGGTGTATGACCGGTTCGCCGCCGGATATGAAGCGGCGGTCATCGGTGCGATGCGGCAGGCATCCGAAGCGGCGGCATCGGGGCAGAGCTTCAGCGATATCGCCCTCGGACAGGCGATGAATGCCGGTGCGGCCCGGACGGCCGCGGCCTATGCCTACAGCATGACGGCCTCGAAGGAGGAGGCGCCCGCCCAAAAATCCAAGGCGGAGAAGAAGGCGGAAAAGGCCGAAAAGAAGGCAAAAAAAGAGGCTCCGGCCGAGCAGGAGTGAGCATGGACTTTGTTTGCCGTGTCCGCTGAAAAGTCAAAAAGCATCCCCCGCCAGCCGTTCGCAGAACGGCTGGCGGGGGATATTATTGCCCGGAACCGGGGATTTATGCCAGAAGGGCCAGCACAATGGCCGCCGCGATTGGGCAGGTGACGGTATCGAGACCGTGCTTGGAGAAAAGCTCTACGGCCGCCTCAATGGGAGCGAGGATCAGGGCAAGCAGGAGAGCCTCGGTCAGCGGGATGCCGCCAAGCGTGAGGGTGAGAAGGGAACAGAGGAAGGCGGTGACAGCCATCGCAAGGAAGCCCTCCAGCGATTTGGTGCCCTCGATGAAGCGGCCGCGCAGCTTGTGCCGTCCGAAATTCCGACCGACGATCGCCGCCGCTGCATCGCCCGGTCCCCAGGCGAAAATCGCCGCGACGGCAAACAGCGGGCTTTTGCTTTCATGGAAGCCCCAGAAAAAGGCCAGCAGGAGAGCGATCAAGCCAAAGAGCAGAATGAAGCTGGTGACAACCTCATGCCGCCCCTTCTCGACGAACAGCTTTTTGTAGAAATCGTACCGTTCGAACCAGAGAAGCGCGAGGATGACAAAGACGAGGAAGATCAGCTGGACCGCCGCGGAATGCTTCCAGGACCCGGAGGCGAAGGCCAGCGGCAGGATCGAGGTGAAGGCGACCACATGGAGAAGCTTGCGGAAGATGTAATCCGGCACCTTTGTGGTAAAGCGGACGATCAGCAGAAGGGAGGCCAGCAGAAGAATAAAGCCGACATAAATGAAAAACAGCTTAAAAACCGCCCAGAACCATCCGGGAAGGGCGGCACGGTATTGCAGAAGGAGCATGGACAGGCCCAGCACCAGCAGAATGCCGCCGGTGGTGTATCCGACCGCTGTCTGATTGACACGGTTGGCAAAGCGGGCGCTGATCAGAGAAAAAGCGGTCGATACCACCATCGCAAGCAGGAGAAAATCCCACCGCTCCCATACCAGCGCCGGCTCCATCAGGATGTGGCTGACGGCTGCAATCAGCGCGGTAAAGGTCATGATAAAGGTGGAGGTTCCCACCGCCGTCCGCCGCTCATAGCCCAGCATAGCGGTGAAGACGATCAGCATCATCATGCCGCCGCCCGATCCGAAGAAGCCGGTTCCGAATCCGATCGTGAGGCCGAAAAAGAGGGATACGGCGATTTCCTTCGGGGATAAGCCCCGCTTTTTTTCATTCCCGCCGCCGTCCGGCTCCTGCTCACCGGAGGAGGGCTTTACGAGAAAGCGGATACCGATAGCGGTACAGAGAAAGAGGGAGAAGGAGCCGAGCACCGTCTGATGGGTGAAAAAGGCGGCAATCGATCCGGCGGTGCACATTCCGACGATACAGACAAAGAGGAGCCAGCCGCGCTCAAGATCAATCCGCCGGTTCTTTGCGTAGACCGCCGCGGTGACAGCCGAGCCGGGAATATCGCTGGCAAGGGCGATGGCGGTGGCCATATAGGCACCGTGCTCGCCTGTGAAGGCGGGGCAGAGCACAATCAGAATCGGCACCATGGCGGTGGCGGCACTCAGCCCGACCAGCCCGGTTCCGATGCCGGCCAGCGCCGAGGCGAGGACGACAATGAGATATTCCATAGTCATAACCGTGGCTTTCGTTTGGGAAAGCCTTCCTTTCTGGGACTTTGCGGATGGTTGGAGCGGCAGAACCCTACGCGAGGCGGAAGGTAAGGCGCAAAACCCAGCGCGAAAAGTTATTTCACGCTGCTCCTTTCCGAAAAAAGCAGGGAGCGGTCCGAACCGGCTCCCTGCAGGGCGATTATAGGGTGTCCCCGACAAGCGTTGACATATCGTAGAAGCCGGGATTCTTGCCGACCATATAGCGGGCGGCGCGGACGGCACCGCGTGCAAAGACCTCTCGGGAGGCCGCGCTGTGGGAGATCCGGATGACCTCATCCGTTCCGGCGAAGAGAACCTCGTGCTCGCCGACGATCGTGCCGCCGCGGACGGAATGGATACCGATTTCCTTTTTCGGGCGGAGCGCGCGGCGGGATTCTCTCTCATAGCAGTATTCCATATCACCGCCGGCCGTTTCGTTGATGGCATCGGCGATCATGAGAGCGGTTCCGCTGGGAGCATCCAGCTTCTTGTTGTGATGCTGCTCGATGATTTCGATATCATAGGCCTCGCCGAGCACCGATGCGGCCTTTTTGGCAAGCTCAATCAGCAGATTGATGCCGAGCGACATATTGCGGGAGAAGAAGACGGGAATGACCTCGGAAGCCGCGCGGATGGCCGCTGTTTCCTCCTCGGTGTGACCGGTGGTGCAGATAACAATGGGGAGCTTCTTCTGCTTTGCATAATCAAGCAGGGGCAGAATCGCCGTATGGTGGGAGCAGTCGATGATGACATCGGCCTCGACGGCAACCTCGGCGGGGGAGGTATAAATCGGGATGCTTTCGGCGGCGGGGGCGACATCGATTCCGGCCACAACGCGGCATCCGCCATCCGAAGCGGCTTCGCAGCAGGCTTTGCCGAGGCGACCCATGGCGCCCGACAGGAGAATTTTGACTTCCGGCATTTTTGATTCCTCCGCTTACAGCAGGTTGTATTCCTTCATGACGGCGATCAGCTTTGCCTTGTTTTCGTCGGCCATCTCGCAGAGCGGCAGACGGAATTCCTCGGCGCAGAAGCCCATCAGATGCATAGCCGTCTTGACGGGAATCGGGTTGACCTCGCAGAAGAGGGAATTGGCGAGCTTCAGATATTCGAGCTGGAGGCGTGCGGACTCGGCGGGATTGCAGTCGAACCAAGCCTTACAGATGTTGTGCGTTTCCTCGGGGATGACATTGGAAAGCACGGAAATAACGCCCTTGCCGCCCAGGGAGAGGATCGGGACGATCTGATCATCGTTGCCGCTGTAGACATCCAGCTTGTCGCCGCATTCGGCGAACAGCTCGGCGATGGCGGACAGATTGCCGCTGGCCTCCTTGGTGGCGACGATATTGTCATGCTTTGCCAGCTCCTTGTAGACCGACAGCGGGATGCCGACACCGGTACGGGAGGGAACATTGTAAAGGATGCAGGGCTTGTTGACGGCATCGGCGACGGCCTTGAAGCTCTGGATCAGGCCCTTCGGAGTGGCCTTATTGTAGTAGGGAGTGACCAGCAGGAGGGCATCCGATCCGACCTCACAGGCATACTTCGAGAGCATGATGGCGTAATCGGTATCGTTGGAGCCGGTGCCGGCAATGACGGGAACGCGGCCTGCGACCTTTTCGACGCAGTAGCGGATGCACTCCTTGTGTTCCTCATCGGTGAGGGTGGAGGATTCGCCGGTGGTTCCGCAGATGACAATGGCATCGGTGGATTTTGCGATCTGGCGCTCAATCAGCGTGCCCAGCTGATCGTAGTCGACCTGATTGTTGGTGAAGGGGGTGATGATGGCGACGGCGGCGCCGGTAAAAACGGTTTGCTTCTGGCTGCTCATAGGTAGTCCTTCCTTTCTTGCGTGCAGGATCTGCCCTCGCAGGCTCCTGCAGGGTGCGGCAAAATAGACAGATTCCGGTCGAAAATTCCCTTTGAATTGAAGGCTTCGTAAAACTTTCGCTCCGGGCCGCGAAAATTAAAAAAACTGGTTGAAAACCAGCTATCGATGTACTATAATATATACGGGCACTTTTGCTGTGTGTCCGCAAAGTACTATATACCCGATAGCGCTCCATCACATAATTGGCCTTGCCCAATCTGTATGGCAGGTTTGCCGCTTCGCGCCAAACCCGATCACCTGATCGGCCGTACCGCAACGTGATGACAGTTCTCCGGCTGCTTCGCCTGCGAGAACCAGACCTTCCCCATCCGCGTCGGGTCGATCTTCGGCATCTTGAGCCTTTGGGCGCGCTTTTGCCGGCTGCGGAAGCCTCGGCTGCGCCTACTCATCGGAAAATGCGCCTCTATCCAGCGGAACCAATGGTCCGCTGTGTATATGATATCACATTTTCCCTCGCTTGTCAACCCATCCGCCTGAAAATTCACAGAAACTTCGGAGTTTGAATTTGTGCAATGATTACAAACGAACGCATCCCCACAACCTTAACCACACGCGATTTCCATTATGATCTGCCCGAGGAGCTGATCGCCCAGCATCCGAGCGCGGTGCGGGACGAATCCCGCCTTCTCACCGTGGACCGGAAGACCGGCGCGCTTTCCCATAAAATCTTCCGCGATATCATCGATTATCTGAATCCAGGCGATGTGCTGGTTATCAACAATTCCAAGGTCATCCCCGCCCGGCTGTACGGCACCAAGGCCGATACCGGCGCTTCGGTGGAATTCGTGCTCCTTCGCCAGCATGAGCTGGATCGCTGGGAGGTCATGGTCCGCCCCGGCCGACGCATCAAGCCCGGCCATACCATTGTATTCGGAGAAGGGCTTCTCCGTGCCGAAATCCTCGAAATGCTGGAGGGCGGCAACCGGATGGTGCAATTTATCTACGATAAATCGCAGACGATCTACGATCTGCTGGACCGGATCGGCCAGATGCCGCTCCCGCCCTACATCACCGAGCGGCTGGCGGACAAGTCCCGCTATCAGACGGTCTATGCCAAAACCGAGGGATCGGCGGCCGCACCGACGGCCGGTCTTCATTTCACCGAGGAGCTGCTGGAAAAAATCCGCGCCAAGGGGATTGCCGTCGCGCCGGTCATGCTGCACGTTGGGCTTGGCACCTTCCGCCCGGTCAAGGCGGATGCGATCACCGATCATGTGATGCACAGCGAATTCATTACCGTCAGCGAGGAATCGGCGCGGCTGATCAACGAGCGCCGGGCCGCAGGCGGCCGGATTGTCGCGGTGGGGACAACCTCCTGCCGCACGCTGGAGAGCGCCGCCGACGAGCAGGGAATCGTGCATCCGGTTGCGGCCGATACGGGGATCTTCATCTATCCCGGCTACCGCTTCAAGGCGGTGGATGCGCTGATCACGAATTTCCATCTGCCGGAGAGCACGCTACTGATGCTGGTATCCGCCTTCTCCTCCCGCGAGATTATGATGAACGCCTACAAAACGGCCGTTGACGAGCGCTACCGCTTCTTCTCCTTCGGCGACGCGATGTTCATCCATTAACGGGATTCCATATCATGCGCATGGTACGTGTATAATACAGTGAAAATTCCGAAAATATGCGCATGATATATTGACAAAATGCGCATGATATGCTATACTGTCAGAAAAGGAGTTGAAGCTATGCCCAAGGTGTCCACAAACATCACCCTTGATGCGGAAACCAAAGCAAAGGCGCAGACGATGCTTGCCGATCTCGGCATGGATCTTTCGACGGCAGTCAACATTTTTCTGAAGCAGATGCTTTACGAGGGCGGGATTCCGTTCTCCATCACCCGAACGGCTTCGGGAAGGTCGGCATCGGAAACGGCCGATAAAGCGCCCCAAAGGCTCCGGCCTTCACAGGAATCACGGGGCACGGACAGCGGGGGAGCCATGACAGCGGAAGGATCAAAAACGGATTGGAACAGTCTATGATAAAAACAAAAGTACTGGCCGTGGTCGGCCCGACCGCATCGGGAAAAACCGCGCTTGCCATTGCGCTGGCCGAAAGGCTGAACGGCGAGGTGATTTCCTGCGATTCCATGCAGATCTACCGGGGCATGGATATCGGAACCGCCAAGCCGACGGCAGAGGAAATGCGGGGGATCCCCCACCATCTGATCGATATCGTTGAGCCGGACGAGGATTTCTCGGCAGCCGAGTATGCCACACGCGCGTCGGCGGCCATTAAAGAGATCGCCGGCCGGGGAAAGCTCCCCATCTTCTGCGGCGGAACCGGTCTGTATCTTGATACGGTGCTGACCGGCACCGTGCTCTCGCCCCTCAACGAGGGCGATGAGGAGCGGCTGGAGGCCATCCGTGCCGGGCTGCTTGAAGATGCCGCACGGGACGGAAAGCACGCGCTGTATGAGCGGCTGTATGCCATCGATCCCGATGCCGCGCTGGCAACGCACGAAAACAATGTCAAGCGGGTCGCACGCGCGCTGGAAATCTACTATCTCACCGGCGTGACCAAGACCGAATGGGACCGCCGTTCCCGCCTGTCGGAGCCGCCCTATCATTCCTGCACCTTTGCGATCGAATGGGATCGGGAGATCCTCTATGAACGGATCAACCGCCGCGTGGAGCTCATGCTGGAGGCGGGGCTGGTGGAAGAGGTCCGTGGCCTGCTTTCATCGGGCCGGCTGAAGCGGGATTCTACCGCCGCGCAGGCCATTGGCTACAAGGAAATGCTCGACTGTTTCGATGGCCGCATGACCCTTTCGGAGGCCGCGGAGCTTATCAAACAGGCCTCGCGCCGCTATGCCAAGCGCCAGCTGACCTATTTTCGTCGGAATCCGGACATACATTGGCTGAAATCGGACGGAAATTTTGAAGTTATTGTAAACAATGCGCGAAAACTATTAACGAATACGAATTTTTGTGATATAATATTAGAATGAAACAGTCTGATAATTTGGGGTGATGCTATGCAGAATTCCCGAATCCCACCGGGCGGGGAAGCACGGAATCCGCTTGCGGGTTTTGCCCTGTATCTTCTCTCCATTCTCCTGTCCGCGGCGGTGATTCTTTATCTGGTCTATCACTTCACCATGAGCTTCGGCTCGGAGCTGACGACGGAGCTGGCCCTGCAGATCACCGAGAGCGATTCGATTTCCGTCGATGCCTATGTGGTGCGAAGGGAAACCGTCCTCACCAGCCAGACGGCGGGCGGCATCGGCTGTCTTTTCTCCGACGGCGACAAGGTCAAGGCAAACAGCATCGTAGCCAACATCTATTCCGGTGTTCAGAGCGAGCTTGACGAGGTTCTGGCCATCGACCGCGAGATTGAGCTTCTGGAAGCCAGCGGCCTCACCGAAGGCATGACCGCCTCCGATACTTCAGCCATTGACAACCGCATTGCCAGCTTCTACTACACGATCCGGCAGGCAGCCGAAAACGAGAGCTATTCCAATCTTCCCAAGCGCCGGGACGAGCTTCTGACCCTTCTCAACAAGCGGCAGATTCTCACCGGGGCAACCGAAGGCTATGGCTCCGTCATTGAAAATCTGCAGTCGGCCAAGGACGCCCTGACCAGCCGTATGGAAACGGTCAGCGCCAGCGTGGAAACACCGGTATCCGGATACTTCTATTCGGTCTGCGACGGCTATGAAACGCTGTTCACGCCGGATATGCTGGACTTGCTCTCCCTTGCCTCCTTCGATGCCCTGACAAGCGCCAGGGCTGTCACGCATCCGGGCAATGTGGTGGGAAAGATAGCCACCGAATTTGATTGGTACATTATCGGGGAAACTACCCGTGAAAATCTCCGCTACTTCAATGAGGCGGGGCGCTACACGGTCATCTTCCCCTACAATAACGATAAACAGCTGGAGATGGAGCTTTCCGATATCCTCATTGAGGGTGACCGCGCCCTGCTGGTGCTTCACTGTACCCGCGTTCCCGAGGATTTCAGCTTCCGCCGGATGCAGCCTATTGAGATCATCCGCTCCTCCCACACCGGCTACAAGGTGCCGATTTCGGCGGTGCGGCTGGTGGACGGCGTGCAGGGCGTGTACATTCTCGTGGGCAACACGGTCGAATTCCGCCGCATTGATGTGGAGCTGGAGATGGACGGCTATTATATTGTGACACCGCAGGATCCGGCAAACGATCCCGAATATAAATCCAAGCTGGCCCTGTATGACGCCGTCATCACGGGCGGCCGGAATCTGTATGTCGGAAAGATTATATCATAGGATGCATATGGAAACAACAAACGAATCCCGCTTTGAGCGCGCGGCCATCGCCGAGCGGCTCAAAAGGGCACGGGAGGAGATCGCCTCCCTTGCCGCCGAACGGCAGGGCCCGCCGCCGAAGCTGCTGGCCGTGACCAAGACAGTGCCGCTCGAGGTGATCAACTATACCATCGATGAGCTGGGCGTTACCGCCATCGGTGAGAACCGCGTGCAGGAGCTGCTCGAAAAATACGAGGGACTGCATCAGCCGCCGTCCGGTGAAAAGCTGGAAATCCATCTTATCGGCAGTCTGCAGACCAACAAGGTCAAATACATCATCGATAAGGTAGACATGATCGAATCGGTGGACAGCTTGAAGCTGGCCGCGGAAATCGAGAAGCAGGCGGCAAAGCACGATCGGGTCATGGATGTCCTGGTTGAGGTCAACATCGGCCGCGAGGAACAGAAGGGCGGTATCATGCCCGAGGAGCTGATTCCGTTTCTGCGTGAAATTTCGGCATTTGCGCATCTCAGACTGCGCGGTCTGATGACAATCGCACCCAAATGTGCGGAAAAATCCGATTACTTAAAATATTTTTCGGAAATTTATCGGTATTTTATTGACATTTCGCAAAAAAACGTTCATAATATATGTATAGACTCTTCCTTCGACACGCTGTCGATGGGAATGAGCCAGAGCTACAGCGAAGCGATCCGCTGCGGGTCCACCGAAATCCGCCTGGGATCCACGCTGTTCGGACAACGAAACTGAAAAACATAAAGTGTAAAAATATTTGGAGGTAACAGACATGGGACTTTTCGACAAAATTAAGCAGGGCATCAACCCCGAAACCGATCCGCAGTACGACGAACAGGATATGTACACCCAGCAGCTGCAGAACGACTACGCCGACAACGCGCAGATGTATCAGCAGCAGTATGCTCAGCCGCAGCAGGCTCAGCCCCAGCAGGATATGTATGCCGCTGACGGTATGCAGGTAAGCGGCAGCAATCTGGAGCTGAAGGTTGTCAAGCCCGAGCGCTTTGACAATGTTCCGCAGATTGCCAACCATCTGCTCAACCGCCGCACCGTAGTCCTCAACCTCGAGGAAACCAATAAGGAAACCGCACGCCGTCTTTTGGACTTCCTGTCCGGCGTTGCCTATTCCATCAACGGCAATCTGAAGCGTGTTGCCAACAATACTTATGTCATCACTCCCTGCAACGTGGATGTTTCGGGCGACCAGCTCCGCGAAAAGAAGGTAAAGGATGACAACGCCGATCTCTACGCAAGCGAAATCTGAGTCTCGACCGACGGCGGAGTCACGCCCCGCCGTCCTTATTTTTAAGGAGTCACTGCCTTGCACGGCATTATTTATGTAATTACCAACATCGTCAGCCTGTTTATCGCCGCATTGCAGCTGATGATGATGTTCCGCGCCATTTTGTCCTGGCTTCCGGTAGATGATGATTCCGATGTGGCCAACTTTCTGTTTGCCATGACCGAGCCGGTGATCTGGCCGGTGCGGATGCTTTTGGACCGTTTTGAGGCTCTGCGGGGGCTGCCGATCGACATTTCGTTTCTGGTGGCCTTCCTCCTTCTTGGCGTTCTGCAGTCGATGCTGCCCGGAATGATATGAAAGCAATTCCGATCGGGCTTCTGACGGACGGGGAGCAGCTGCTCCTGAAACGGTCCGGGGAATGGGCCGCGCGAGCCGAGGACGGTGCCCCGGCTTTTTCGCATTTTCTGACCCCGCGCGAGCAGCGGATTCTGGAGGGGCTTATGCCGTCTTCGGATGTTATCCGCTTCTTCTGGGGCGGTTATGAGGATGCCGAGCGGCGGATTCTGTGCTTCCTGCCGTCCTATTATGAGTGGCAGCTTGATGAGGATCCGACCGGCACTCCGCCGTCCGATTCTGCGCTGGCTTCCCTTGTTGAGGAGGAGCTGGAGGGGCAGATGTGTGCCCTTTATGTGGAGAGCAGCGGCTATGTGAAGCTGGCTCACCGCGACTATATGGGCGCGCTTCTGGGGCTCGGCATTGAGCGCGAGCGGGTCGGCGATATCCTTGCCGATGATGGCGGTGCGATTGTATTTCTGCATCCGTCCGTACGGCAGCTGCTCAAAAACGAGCTGCATACCGTCGGCCGGGATACGGTGAAGGTCCGCGATTTTCTGCCGCCCGAGGGCTTTTCCTATACCCGCACCTTTGATGACATCAGCGGCACCGTCGCCTCCGCGCGTCTGGATGCCGTGATTGCCGAGCTTGGACGGATCTCCCGCGAAAAGGCCAAGGAGCTGATTCTGGCCGGCTTTGCCGAGCATAATTATTTCCCGGCTTCAAAGCCGGATGCCGAGGTTCAGGCCGGTGACCGCATCTCCATGCGGCACGAGGGCAAATGCCGCGGCGGCAAATTCATTATCGACAGCCTCGATGAGCGCTCGCAGAAGGGGCGCATCCGCCTGAAGGCGAGAAAGTATCTATAAATGAAAGGATGACGAATATGCTCCCTCCGCACGAATTGAAAAATCGGAATTTCACCAAATCCATGCGCGGATACAATCCCGTGGAGGTGGATGAATACATCGATTTCCTGATTGAAAAATACACCGAGCTTTACCGCGAAAACGATGAGCTGGAGCGAAAGCTGAAGAGCGCAGCTGCCCGGCTTGAGGAAATGAAGAATGACGAGGATTCCATCCGCTCCGCGCTGGTGGATGCCAAGCGTGCCGCATCGCACATCAAGGCCGATGCCGAGGACCGCGCCGAAGCGATTATCCGCTCCGCCAAGGCCAGCTGCAATGCCATCCTTTCGGATTTCAACGAAAAGATCGAGAACGGCCGCGGCATTCTGGCTGAGCTGAAGGCCGACACCCTTTCGCTGAAGAAGGAGCTGTTCGAGCGCTACAGCAATCACATCCGCTATATCGACACCCTCACCGAGGGGATTGATGAGTCGGAAATCGCCGGCACCGAGGAGCTTCGCCGCAAGGCGGTATCCTCTATCAAGCAGAGCATGAGCGATGCTTTTGCCGCTCCCGAGGCCGCATCCCCCGCCGCCGAAACGGCAGAAGAAGCCGGATCGGAATTCAGCGAGGAGAGCGCTCCCATGAGTTTTGAGAGTGCGCCCGCCGGTGAGCCGGTCGATACCGTCCTGTTCGATATTGCCAAGGATGCCGAGGTTGTACCGGACGAGCCTGAACTTCAGCCCGAAGCCGATACGCTGAATGTTGAGCGCGAGCCGCTGAACACAAAAAAGAGCCTGAAGGATTCCGTCAAGGAGCTCAACCGCCAGTACCGCGAGCAGGGCGATGTCATCAACACGCCGGACAGCGATCTGGGCGACGATTCCAGCTATCTGGATTTTGTCAAGTCCGTCACCGGAAAGGATTCCGAGAAGAAGGACAAGAAGGCCGACGATTTCGATATGCTTTTCTCTGACAGCAATAAAAAATAAAACTCTATAGAAAGTAAGGATAAACAACAGCCATGCCACAGGATTACTCAAAAACCCTTAATCTTCCCAACACCGATTTTGCCATGCGTGCCAATCTTCCGACCCGCGAGCCGGAAATCGGCAAGGTATGGGAAGAAGAAGATATCTACAACAAGATGCTGGAGCGCAACGAAGGCAAGCCCCAGTTTATTCTCCATGACGGCCCTCCCTTCTCGAACGGCAATATCCATATGGGTACGGCCATGAATAAGGTGCTCAAGGACTTCATCAACAAGTATAAGTCCATGTCCGGCTTCCGTGTCCCCTATGTTCCCGGCTGGGACAACCACGGTATGCCCATCGAGTCCGCCATCATCAAGAAGAACAAGCTCGACCGCAAGAATATGTCCGTATCCGAATTCCGCGATGCCTGCCACAAGTTTGCACAGGATTTCGTTGATATTCAGATGGCATCCTTCAAGCGTCTGGGCGTTCTGGGCGACTGGGAGAACCCCTATCTGACCATGGATCCCAAGTTCGAAGCCCGCGAGGTCAAGGTATTCGGCTCCATGTACAAGAAGGGCTACATCTACAAGGGCCTGAAGCCGGTTTACTGGTGCCCGCACGATGAAACCGCACTGGCCGAGGCGGAGATCGAATACAAGGATATCGACTGCACCTCCATCTACGTCAAGTTCAAGGTCAAGGACGATCAGGGCAAGCTGTCCGCGCTTGATCTTGACAAGACCTATTTTGTCATCTGGACGACGACCACCTGGACCCTCCCGGGCAACCTGGCCATCGCCGTTCATCCCCGCGACACCTATGTCGCCGTCAAGGCTGCAAACGGCGAAACCTACATCGTCGCCGATGCGCTTGCCGACAAGACCATGGCTGCTGCCGGCATCGAATCCTTCGAGCGCGTGGCTGAGTTCAGGGGCCAGGATTTCGAATACATGACGGCACAGCATCCCTTCCTTGATCGGGACAGCCTGCTGGTCTGCGCCGAATATGTCACCATGGAAAGCGGTACCGGATGCGTTCATACCGCTCCCGGCTTCGGTGCGGATGACTATGTGACCGGTATGCGCTACAAGCTGCCGATCCTCGTTCCCGTGGATGACCGCGGCTATCAGACCGAGGATGCGGGCAAGTTCGCCGGCATCTACTACGAAAAGTCCAACGAGGTCATTCTGGCCGACCTGATCGAAACCGGCGCTCTGCTGGCTTCCGAGAAGGTATTCCACAGCTATCCGCATTGCTGGAGATGCAAGAATCCGATCATCTTCCGCGCAACGCCGCAGTGGTTCTGCTCCGTCGATGCCTTCCGCTCCAAGGCGGTTGAGGCCTGCGACGATGTTCAGTGGTTCCCGGCATGGGGCAAGGACCGTATGGTTTCGATGATCAACGAGCGCGCCGACTGGTGCATCTCGCGTCAGCGCCATTGGGGTCTGCCGATTCCGGTCTTCTATTGCCCGGACTGCGGCAAGCCGGTCTGCACCGATGAAACCATCGCCGCCGTTTCCGCCGCTTTTGCCGCAAAGGGCTCCAACGCATGGTTTGATATGACCTCCTCCGAGCTGCTCGGCGAGGGCTTCAAGTGCCCGCACTGCGGCTCCGATAAGGAGATGACCAAGGAAACCGATACGCTTGACTGCTGGTTCGACTCCGGATCCACCCATTTCGCGGTTCTGGAGGACGGCGAGCTGTCCAAGTGGAGCGGCATGGAATGGCCGGCTGACCTCTATCTTGAGGGTGCCGACCAGTACCGCGGCTGGTTCCAGTCTTCGCTTCTGACCGCTGTCGGTGCCAAGGATGCCGGTGCTCCCTACAAGCAGATCCTGACCCACGGCTGGGTTGTTGACGGCGAGGGCAAGGCTATGCACAAGTCCCTCGGAAACTCGGTTTATCCCGAGGATATCATTAAGAAGTACGGCGGCGATCTGCTCCGTCTGTGGGCCGCTTCCGCTGATTATCAGGCCGATGTCCGCTGCTCCGACAACATCTTCAAGCAGCTCTCCGAAACCTACCGCAAATTCCGCAACACCGCCCGCATCCTTCTGGCCAACCTCGGCAAGGCGGGTGAGGACTTCAATCCCGATACCGATATGCTTCCCATCGCCGAGCTTGCCGAGATCGACAAGTGGGCGCTGGCACGGCTGAACAAGCTGGTGAAGGAAGCCACCGCGGCATACGAGAATTATGATTTCCATATCGTGGTTCATGCCATCACCAACTTCTGCACCATCGATATGTCGAAGCTTTACATCGACATCACCAAGGACCGCCTCTACACCGAGGCTGTGGATGCCAAGACCCGCCGCGCCGCACAGACCGCGATGTACATCATCCTGTCCGCGCTGACCCGTCTGGCCGCACCGATCATCTCCTACACCGCCGAGGAAATCTGGGCTTCGATGAAGCACATTGTTTCCGATGATACGAGAAGCGTGTTCCTCAACGATCTGCCAAGGTACGACGAAGCCTTCGACTTCGACGGCCTCGACGAAAAGTGGGAGAAGCTCTTTGATCTGCGTGACGAGGTCATGAAGGCGCTGGAGCTGGCCCGTGCGGACAAGAAGATCGGCAAGTCGCTCGATGCGAAGCTGACCATCTGGGCACCCGACGGTGAAACGCTTGCAACCTTCAACGAGTTCGCATCCCAGCTGGAGGATGTCTTCATCGTATCCGGCGTATCCGTATCCGGTGATGCGATCCCCGAGGGCGTATATGTCACCGAGGACGGCGCGCTAGGCATCAAGGTTGAGCCTGCCGACGGTGAGCGCTGCGACCGCTGCTGGAAGTGGTCGGCAGACAATCACCGCGAGGGCGACGATTGCCTCTGCGCACGCTGCAAGGCCGCGATCGCGAAATAATGGCCGCCGCTGTATTCTGGACGCTTCTGACGGCAGCTGTGATCGGAATCGATCAGCTGACCAAGTTTCTGGCTGTGACGCATCTGAAGCCGATCGATACCAAACCGCTCTGGGAAGGCGTTCTGCACCTGACGTATCTTGAAAACCGCGGCGCGGCATTCGGGATGCTGAAGGATCACCGCTGGGTGTTTATGGTCACCTCCACCGCGGCGATCATCGGAATTACCGTTTTTCTGATTGTCGGCTTCCGAAAGTATTATCACCCCCTGCTGTACACCGGACTGACCTTCATCGTCGGCGGCGGAATCGGCAATATGATTGACCGGATCGCGCTTGGCTATGTGGTGGATTTCATCGATTTCCGGCTCATCAACTTCGCCATCTTCAACGGAGCGGACAGCTTTGTTTGCGTCGGAGCGGGGCTGGTGATCCTGTATGTCCTGTTCCTCGAGGGGAAGGGCAGGGAAAAGCCGACCGGGCTTACCGAATAAACAAACTCTCCCCCGCTTATGCGGGGGAGTCCTTTTAGGAGGATCGTATGGACGAAAAAATGCCTGTATTTGTCAATATCTGCGCGCATTCCCAGCGAAATCTGACCGAGATGCAGTTTGCCGCCCGCGGACGGATCCGGATGCTGCTGAATACCGTTGTCAGCCTGTTTGCGATTCTGACCGGTATCCTGCTGCTGGGAGCCGGCGAATGGGCGCTCGGCACCGTGATGCTTCTGATGGCATTTCTGCTGATTTTCACGGCTTTCATCCAGCCGATTCTGGCGGTGAAACAGACCATCCGGCGTTATGCCGTGATGAGCGGTGCCGATTCCTCGGACGGGCCGGTCGGAATGCTTGTTACCGGCCGCACGGAATTCTTCGAGGATTCGTTGACGAGCGTGAATCCGATGGTTGACAAGGCGCTGACCCTTCGCTGGGATCAGGTGCGAAGGCTCCGCAAAACCAAGCATCTCTGGCTGCTGGAGCTGGATGCCCGGCTCTATCTTCTTATTGATCGGGAAGGCTTCACAGTAGGCGACCCGGAGAAGTTTGAATCATTTGTAAAGGAAAAGCTGAAGAAATGACAATCGTACCAACAGCCGATGCCGGCAAGCGGCTGGATGTCTGGCTGTCCGAGAATGAGGGAATCACCCGCTCGGCATCACAGAAGCTGATCACCGACGGCGATGTCACGGTGAACGGCAAGCCTGCCGCCAAAAATACACGTCTGCGTGCCGGCGATGAAATCGAGGCTGAATTGCCCGAGCCGGTGGCCGACGATGCCGTCCCGCAGGATATCCCGCTGGATATTGTTTATGAGGATGCCGATCTGCTGGTGGTCAATAAGCCGCGCGGCATGGTGGTGCATCCCGCGCCCGGCAATCCGGACGGCACGCTGGTCAATGCGCTTCTCTGGCATTGCCGCGATTCGCTGTCGGGCATCAACGGCGTGATCCGCCCCGGCATCGTTCACCGGATCGACAAGGATACCGCCGGTCTGCTGATCGTCGCCAAGACGGATACGGCGCATCTTGCGCTGGCCGAGCAGATTCAGATCCACGATTTTGAGCGGGAATACCGCGCGATTGTTGTCGGCGCCCTGCGCGAGGATCGCGGAACGGTCGATGCACCGATCGGCCGTCATCCCAAGGATCGCAAGAAAATGGCCGTTGTGGCCGGCGGACGTCCCGCCCGCACCCATTATGAGGTGCTCGGCCGCTACACGGCGATGGGCAGCAGCTTTACCTATGTGAAGCTGATTCTGGAAACCGGCCGCACCCATCAGATCCGCGTGCATATGGCCTCCCTCGGCCATCCGGTGCTGGGCGATGAGGTGTACGGAGCCAATCACACCGCCTTTGAAAAGCGGTGCTGCGATCAGATTTCGGGTCAATGCCTGTACGCAAAGCTCATCGGCTTCCGTCATCCCGCCGATGGCCGCTTCCTACGGCTGGAGGGCGAGCTGCCGGATTACTTCCAAACCATTTTACACAGACTTGAGGAAAATACAAAATGAAATTCACGGGCAAAATCATTCTCAGCGATATCGATTTCACCTTCACCGATTCCAACCGGAGGCTGGTGGAACGCAATCTGAAGGCAGTGGAAGCCTTTAAGGCGGAGGGCGGACTGTTTGCCCTTGCCACCGGCCGGGACAGCTCGGTAATGGGACAGCTCCGTCCGCTGGTCGCCGGACTCTGCAACGCCCCCTGCATCCATTGCAACGGTGCGTATCTCTACGATCACCGGGCCGGACGGCGCCTCGGCGAGGTCACGCTCAAGCATGACCGGGTACGGGAGGTTTACCGCTATGCGAGCGCACGCTTTCCCGGAATCGGTATCCGGATTTCCTCCGATATCGGAGCGCTGGTGCTCCGGATGAATTCCTATATGGAGGGCGAAATCCGCTATGCGGACACGCCGGATTCCTACATCCGCTGTGATGAGCCCGGCACGCTGGAACGGTTTGAATCCCACGCCTGGTATCGGCTGGCCTTCCGCGCCGATCCCGCTCAGCTGAAAGAGGTCCGCGAAGCGGTGGAATCGAAGTTCGGCGGCGAATTCGCCTTTTCGCTGGCTGAGCCGACGATTTATGAATTCCAGGCAAAAAATGCGACAAAGGGGACGGCGATCGCCCGTCTCCGCCGCGTGCTGGGGGAACAGGAAATCGCCGACAGCGATAAACTGACCGTCTATGCCGCCGGCGATTTCGAAAATGACCTCGAAATGCTCAAGGCCTGCGATATCCCCGCCTGCCCGGAGAATGCTATCGATTCCGTCAAGAGTGTCGCAAAGATTCATCTCTGCCGCTGCGATGACGGCGCGATTGGCGATCTGATCGAGCGGATAAGCGGCGGCGAGCAATGATTTATTTGGTGTAATCGAGCTTCAGAATCGGGAGATTCCGCCGCTCGGCCTCGGCAATCAGATCGGTGGTGCCGGGATTTCCCATCACCAGCAGGCAGTCAAAGTGATCGCTTATGTAGGTTTCGGGATTTTCATCCTCCGACGCGGGGTTCAGATGCCGCTCGACGGTTTGATCGGCTTCCTCCAGTATCCGGAAATAGCGCTCGCGGCGCTCCGGATGCCAGCGGTCCGCCAGCGATTCATCCTCACGCACGCAGGTGAGCGTGAGCTTCATGCCAAGCTCGCGCATGGCGATGCAGGCTTCGGCCGCCCACATTTCGACACCCTGCCGTCCGGTACAGACAAAATTGCGCACACCGCGCTGGAAAAGCTCGAAAATCGAGGCGACCAGCTGCTGCTTCATCAGCAGACAGGTGGGGTAATCCTCATCGTAACCGAAGGGGAGTTCGTCCGGGGTTTCGCCAAGAATGGCACAGAGTTTGTTTTGATTCATCGTTAATTTCCTTTCCTGTTTGACAGATTTCGCCGGAATCGGCGTTGTTTTTGGTGATGGCATTATTATACCACATCCAATGTGCGGAAATTGTCGAATTTTCGGTGAATGCAAATATTTTTTTTGCTGATACGCGAAAATCCCGAAAGGAAGCGAATTTGGTGGTATTGGGGAAGCTATTGATCGAAAGGAGGCGCCAATGAAGCATAATCGGCAAATGGATCCCCGGCTGTTCTGGGCGCTTTCGCTGACGTGGGGCTTGCCGCTGACGGCGATCGGCCTGGTCACGGCGCTGATTCTCATCCTGTCCGGCAGACGCCCGAAAAAATGGGGCTGCTGTCTGTATTTTGAGGTGGGCGAGAATTGGGGTGGGCTTGAAATGGGCCCGATCTTCCTTGTGAACCGGGAGCCGCGGGAGGAATTGCTGACCCATGAGATGGGCCACGGCCTTCAGAATATCCGCTTTGGCGTGCTGATGCTGCCGCTCGTGACGATTCCCAGCGCGATCCGCTACCATTTCCGTCGGCATCGGATCCGGTCCGGCCATCCGCCGAAAACACCCTACAGCGCGATCTGGTTTGAAGCGCAGGCCGAGCGGCTGGGGGATCGGTATTGGAAAGCAGAAGAATAGAAAAAGCCTGTACGCAGGCGTGCGGCTCGTTACGAGTATCACGCCCGGGTACAGGCTTTCTTTATCCAAAAAACAGGGTGCGGAGCCAGTCAAAGAAGATCGGCCAGAGTGCACAGCCGACGGCGGTGAGAATCAGCCCCGACAGCAGCTCAATAAGAGGGATGAAATCCGGCTTCGGATGCGCATCCAGCAGGCTTGTGTTCAGAATCAGCAGGCCAATAATGGCAGCGGCGGACAGAAGCAGCAGAAAGCCGCAGAGGGCCAGATAGCGGAGCGGATGCCCCAGCGCCGGTGCAAAGGAGGCGCCCAGACCGAAGAGGTTAATCAGGCAATGGATGCCGAGGGATGCGAAGAATCCGTAGCCGATGGGACAAAGCAGGGGCAGAATACGCTTCATAATCAGATTCCGTGATCGGCCAGCCATTTGGCGGCGCGGTCGAACATGGCGCGGTCATTATCGTGTGTGATGGCCTCGCGCGCCTCGGCATAGGGACAGAGGCGATAGGATCGGATTTCGGAGGGCTGGATGGTCACGCTCTCGGAATCGTCGAACCGGCCGACGAAATAGACCGAATCCTTGACGGTTTTGGGGGTGATGTGATAGCTGACAACCTCGCGGAAGCCTTCATAGAGCTTGGCATGGACACCGGTTTCCTCCGCGATTTCGCGGATGGCGGCCTGCTCCTCGGTTTCGAACTTCTCTACATGACCCTTGGGAAGGCCGCAATGGCCGAGATTCATGCGGATCAGCAGAAAGAGCCGCTCCTTTTTGCCGTCGGTGACGCGGTCGGTGAAGATCACCGCGCCGCAGGATTTTTCGTACAGACTGAAGAACTGATTATCGTTGTCCTTCTCCCAGAAATCCACGGCCTCGGCAATGTCCGATTGGGACAGCCGGCGCGTGGGATCTCCGAGCACGGGCTTGAATTCACCATTTCCCCGGCGGCAGATGACGGCGACGATCTCGCTCCCGCCGTCCAGAATATAGGCAGGGCAGGCGCCGCCGCGCAGCATGGCGATACCCTGTGCGGTTGAGCCGTGGGTGCGGTAGACCTTACATTCCGGCCGCTCCCCAAGCAGGGATTCGGCAAACGTGCGGTCGCAGAAGGGGAAACCAGTTGACTCCCGGCGCATCGGTTCAGCTCCTTTCGTGCGGGAATTATGTGTCCGGTCAGGCCTGATATTTTTCGGCCTGGGCGGCGATCAGTGCATCGTCATCGAAATAATTGATGCGCATGGCGGCCTTGACATCCGACAGGGTAGCGGCGGCCGTTTCGCGTGCAGCCTCGCTGCCTTTTTTCAGAATCCCGTACACGCCGGCGATATCCTTCTGATATTCGGCGCGGCGGGCGCGGATCGGGGCGAGGGTTTCCTCCAGCACGGCCAGAAGGAACTTCTTGACCTTGACATCGCCAAGGCCGCCGCGCTGATAGTGGGCCTTCAATTCATCGAGGTTGGCATAATCGGGCAGATACTCGGCAAAGTGTGCATCCTTTGCAAAGGCATCGAGATAAGTGAAGACGGTGTTGCCTTCGATCTTGCCCGGATCGGTGATCCTGATGTGATCGGGGTCGGTGAACATACTCATGACCTTGGTCTTCAGATCGGCCGGGGTGTCGGACAGATAGATGCAGTTGCCGAGGGACTTGGACATCTTGGCCGAGCCGTCGGTGCCGGGAAGCCGGCGTGCGGCCGCTTCGGTGGGCAGAAGGGCATCGGGTTCCACGAGGACGGTTTGGCCGCCGCCGTAGACATCATTGAACTTGCGGACGATCTCGCGGGTCTGCTCAATCATGGGCAGCTGATCCTCACCGACCGGAACGGTGGTCGCCTTGAAGGCGGTGATGTCGGCCGCCTGGCTGATCGGATAGGTGAAGAAGCCGACGGGGATGCTCGTTTCAAAGTTGCGCATCTGGATTTCCGCCTTGACGGTGGGATTGCGCTGGAGGCGGGATACTGTGACTAAATTCATGTAATAGAAGGAAAGCTCGGTCAGCTCGGGGATCTGCGACTGGATGAACAGAGTGGACTTGGCCGGATCCAGACCGCAGGAGAGATAGTCGAGGGCGACCTCGATGATGTTCTGGCGGACCTTTTCGGGATTGTCGGCGTTGTCGGTCAGCGCCTGTGCATCGGCGATCATGATGTAAATTTTATCGTATGCGCCGGAATTCTGAAGCTCGACACGGCGGCGGAGCGAGCCGACATAGTGGCCGATGTGAAGACGACCGGTCGGACGGTCACCGGTTAAAATGATTTTTCCCATGGCTATGGTTATCTCCTGTCTGGATATAATGAAATCGGAAAACAAAAAACACCCCGGTGGGGTGTTTTTTTTCGCAGGTCGCCACCGGCGACCTGCTGGTGCGAGAAACGGGACTTGAACCCGTACAGTGTAAACTACACGCCCCTCAAACGTGCGCGTCTGCCAGTTCCGCCACTCTCGCATATGAGCGCTGCTCTTGCAACGAATATTATTATACACCATTTGGGAGCGTTTGTCAAGGGGTTTTTGAAATATTTTTGAAAAAGTGAGATCCTTCGTTGACAAGAGGGGCGATCTGCGGTATAATAATAGCAGAAATGACAGAAATGAGGAGCCTATCCCATGAAATCACCCAAAACGATCTACACCTGCACCGAATGCGGTCATTCCACCACCAAGTGGTACGGCAAATGCCCCGGATGCGGTGCCTGGAATACGATGGAGGAGGGCGAGCCGATTATCGAAGAGGCTCCGGCCGCCGGCCGCCGCGTCAAGCGGATCGCGCCCGAATACGAATCCGAGGTCATCCGCTTCGACGATCTGGAGCTTCCCTCGTTCATCCGTACCACAACCGGAATGGGCGAGCTGGATCGGGTGCTGGGCGGCGGTCTGGTGCACGGATCAGCGGTTCTTTTGGCCGGTGAGCCGGGTATCGGTAAATCCACGCTCCTTTTACAGATCTGCTCATCCCTGAGCGGCGGCGACAAGCGAAAGGTGCTCTATATCTCCGGTGAGGAATCACAGGGCCAGCTCAAGCTCCGCGCCAAGCGGCTTGGGGTATCGGGCGGCGGTCTGTATGTGCTGACCGAAACCAATGTGGCGCGGATTCTGCCGCAGATTGACAAGCTCCATCCCGATGTGCTGATCATCGACTCCATTCAGACGATGTACGATGAGCACGTTGCAAGCGCTCCCGGAAGCGTGACGCAGGTGCGGGAATCGGCGCTTGCCTTCATCTCCAAGGCCAAGAACGAAGGAATCTCGGTCATCATGGTCGGCCATGTCAACAAGGAGGGCGGAATCGCCGGCCCGAAGGTACTGGAGCATATGGTGGACGCGGTCCTCTATTTCGAGGGTGAAAAGCTCCGCTCTTACCGGATCATCCGGGCGATCAAGAACCGCTTCGGCTCCACCAACGAGATCGGTATGTTTGAAATGTCCGACTGCGGGCTTGATGAGGTTGCCAACCCCTCCGAGGCTCTGCTGGCGGGCCGGCCGGTCGGCGTATCGGGAAGCTGTGCGGTCTGCGTGATGGAGGGCACGCGGCCGATCATCGCGGAGGTGCAGGCGCTGGTGGCGCAGACCTCCTATCCATCTCCCCGCCGCACCTCCAACGGCATCGATTACAACCGGATGTGCCTGATATTAGCCGTGCTGGAAAAACGGCTGGGATACCGCTTCTCGGTGAACGATGTCTATCTGAATGTTATCGGCGGTCTGCATATCGATGAACCGGCAGCGGATTTAGCCATGGCGATGGCGCTGATCTCCTCGATCAAGGATGAGCCGGTAGCCGACGATCTGATCGCCATTGGCGAGATCGGTCTGGCCGGTGAATGCCGGGCGGTGCAGAATTTTGAACAGCGGGTCAGCGAGGCGGTGCGCCTGGGCTTTCGGCGGATCATCGTTCCTGCGCGCAATCTGGACCGGCGGCCGCTGTCCTTTGACGGCGTGAAGCTGGTGCCGGTAAGAAGCATCTTCGATTCGATCAGCGTGGGAAAGGAATAAGCAAAAAAGGAGGGGCTGTTGCATTTAGATGCAACAGCCCCCAGTAAATACATCTTGGAACCCATTGAGGGTTCCATTTTTGTGTGCTTTGCACACAAAAACCGATGTATTCGGGCGCAAAAGCGCCTGCGCGTTTACGCCCAGAGCTGTTGCAAGTTTTCAACTTGCAACAGCTCCCTTTTTTATCGGTACAGCTCGCTTTTTCGGTATGCGCGGGGGGAGAGACCGGTCTCGGCGTGAAAAACGCGGCGGAAATAGGCGGTATTTTCAAATCCGCAGGCGTAGGCGGCTTCTTCAATCGGAAGGGAAGGGTCATCCAGCAGGAGCTGCTGGGCATTCAGAATGGCCGCGTGGTTCCGATATTCCACCGGCGTTGTGCCGGTTTCTTTTTTGAACAGCGCGTGAAAATGGGAAACGCTCATGCAGCAGAGCCGGGCCAGCTCATCGATGTTGATCTTTTCGCGGTAGCCGCGATCCAGAATTTCCAGCGCTTTCTCGATGCGGGGATCGTGCTTCGGAAGCGGCTCCCAGGCAAGCTGCGGCAGAACCGCATCGCAGAGGGCGTAAAACTTCGACAGAAAGGACAGAACGCGGGCGGGATCCTGCTGATCCTGCTTCATGCCGCAGAGCAGCGGATGCACACCGTCTGTATGGGGGACAACCTGAATCGGGATCCGCCGGCCCTCAAAGAAGGAGCTGGAGGAGATAAAATTGAAGTGGGCGGAAAGGTAGACGGTCGGGCCGAGATGCGAAATCCGGTACTGACAGCCGCGCGGTACGAACACGCAGTCCCCGGCGCGCACGGTGAAGGATTCCTGCCCGACGGTATAGCGCGCCTCCCCGCTTTCAAAATAACCGACGGAAGCGGTCGGACGCGGCGGCAGGTTGACAACGGAAGCTTCACGGTAACGGTTTACGCGCAGATGGGTAATGACTTCTTTTTGTATGTTCATAATGACCTCAATCAGATAATCGGAGCGGTTTTTTATATTATACTACCTTTTTTCTTAAAAGTCAATATGCTATAATAGAACTGCAAAAAACGCCGGAAATATTCCGGATCAAGGAGGAAAGCAAAATGAAAACAGAAAAAAGGCGCGTTTTGGCTCTTGCCCTGCTCGGCGCGCTGACACTCGCATCCTGTGGTGAAGCGGTGAGCGTGACCGACACTTCATCGGCGGATTCCACCACCGAACCGACGGTCGAAACACAGCCGGAGATTATCAGCCATGCGCTTCCCAAAAAGGATTACAGCGGGCACGAATTCCGCATTCTGACCACCGACAGCAAGGGCGCTCTCGATTACAGCTTTGAAATTGACACCGAGGAATTGAACGGCGATGCGCTCAACGATGCGGTTTATAACCGCAATACCGCCGTTGAGGATGCTTACGGTATTACGATCACGCAGATCCTCGAAGCCAACTCAAGCTTACTGAGTCTCTTTTCTCAGTCGGTCATGGCCGGGGATGACAGCTACGATGTGCTGGTTCATACGGCAGACAAGATTATGCAGAACGGATACTTATACGGCCTGGCGGTAGAGGATCTGCCCTATATCGATACTTCCCGCGAATACTGGGACTCCGTTATCATGGATCAGGCGGCGCTTGGCGGCGTGAATTACGGTATGGCCGGCTCGATCAATCTGGTCGATGACAACGCAACCTGGACGATCTTCTTCAACAAAGAGCTGGCGAAGGAGAACAAGGTCGAGGATCTCTATGCTCTGGTCTATGACGGTAAATGGACGCTCGATGTCATGAAGAAGATCTGCTCCGATCTCACCCGCGACATCAACGGCGACAGCAAGGTGGATTATCTGGATCAGTGGGGAATGGTAGCCTCGGGCAATTCAGCCGCCGCCATGCTCTGGCCGGCCGGCGGTATGCTCGGCACGCTGGAGGACGACGGTTCGCTGACCCTCACCATCAATTCCGAGCGCAATATCAATGCGCTGATGAAGATTTATGATATCTTCTCCTCCGGACAGGTTCTCATCACGAACCGGGATATCCCGAGCAAAGTGGATGATTTGTCAAACTGGAATTATGCGTACAAGGTGTTCAATGAATCCCGTGCGCTCTTCTTCGGCGGATGCCTGAACTCGCTGAATCAATTCCGCGATATGGATGCGGACTTCGGATTCCTGCCCAATCCCAAATATGATGAGGCGCAGGATGGCTACATTTCCACCACACAGGAATGGAAGTCCTCCATGTGGATGGTTCCGCGTACCGCGCCCGATCCCGAGCGCACCTCCGTCATTCTGGAAGCGATGGCATCGTCGGCAGAGTATTACATCATTCCCGCTTTCTATGATGTACAGCTGACGCGCAAGCGCGCCCGCGATGACGAATCGGAGGCGATTCTGGACATTCTGTTTGAGAACCGCGTGTTTGATCTGGTTTACACCTTCAACTTCGGCGGCGCGAGAAGCATCGCAAATGCGCTGATGAAAACAACCAACACGATTACCTCGGAGCTGGCTGCCCTCGAGCCGTGGGCACAAACCGTCTACGAAGACATCTATCAGAGTATTCTCGACGCTGAATAAGCGCCGCAGAAAGAAAAATGCCGCTGCAGGCGAAAACCTGCGGCGGCACTTTTATAATGTCCGGATTATTCCATTGCCTCGTAGCCTTCGATGAGCGACTCAATACCGGCCTGATAGGCGGCCTGATTGGTAGCATAGGCAGAGGCGAAGTTGTCGATCTTGTTGGCAACCAGCGAGCGGAAGAGATAGGGGAGATCCGCCATGATATCGTTGTGCAGGATCGAAATATCGTAGTTGCGGCCGGCCATGATCAGATCCAGCATCTCGATGGAGCTGTCATCGCGGGTGTACTTGCTTTCCAGCGCGATCTCATAGTAGGCGGGAACGACGGATTTGTAGCTTTCACAGCTCAGCGCCTCGACAATCGCCGCGCTCATTTCGGGATCGGGAGCGGTGGTCGGGATGGAGAGAACCGAGTAGTTGTCCAGCGAGCTTCCCAGATACTTCTCCTGTGCCTCATCGTACTTGGGGTAGGGAAGTACGCCGAAGTCAACGTCCATATCGCGGAGCTCATTGAAGAGGGCGATGATGCGGACAGGGATGAAGAGTGCCTGGTTCTGCTTGAACATATCCAGCTTCTCGTTGTAGTAGACGGTGAAGGAATTGGTGGAGCCGTAGTAGAGGTTCAGCACCTTGGCAAGCGTATCGACGGTCTTGTCGCTGTTCAGCGCGAGGGTGAGGTCATCGCCGCTCTTGGCAACGGTCTGGATGCCGAAGGCGGGGAGCCAGACATCGATACCGGTAACGGTATCGCCGACGAATCCGTAGCGGTCCGCTTCATCGGCGGTGGTGTTGCCGTTCAGATCCTTGTAGACATCGGCGGTGGCCTTCGTCAGATACTCCATCGTCCATTTGCCGTCGCGGACAACCTGATAGAGATCCTCCAGCTTGGCTTCCTCGGCGATCTGCTTGTTGAACAGGAAGGCATAGGAGAGCTGAAGCGTGGTGATGCAGAGGTCGCTGACCGCCGCATACTGCTTGCCGTCGATGGTGAAGGTGTTGTTGACCTCCTCGGGCCACCACGGCTGATCGTAATTGATGTAGGGCAGATCGCGCCAGTTGAGGAAGCATTCCTCGAGGATCAGGCCGCCGGCCTTGTAGACCATAACGGCGGTCAGATCGTACTCGCTCTCGCCGGACATGACGGCTGTGCGGATGGCGGTCGGCTGGAGGGATTTGTCATTGGCGGCATCCATCTCGGTGATGACGGGAACGATATTGACATTGAAGCGGTCCTCAATGGCAAGATTCCGGTTGTAGATGGCATCGTCGCAGACATCGCCGGTAGCCGATTCCACATCGATTTCATAGGAATAGCGGTCGGTGACGGAGATACGGAAGTCGGCGTTGCCGAAATCCAGATCCGGGACCCCGTCCTTGTAGGCGGCGCGGCCGGTTTCGGCGGGCTCGGTATCGGCGGGAAGGGTGGTGTCAGTCGATGGATCGGCGGAGGTATCGGTATTGCCCGAAGCCGTCTGGCCGCATCCGGTGATAAGCGTCAGCGCCATCAGAAGGCTCATCGAGCCGGCAGTAAAGCGTTGGAATTTCATAAGCGTATCCTTTCCGGTAGTTTATTCAATACCATTCTACCATACGCCCGAAAGCTTGTCAAAGGAAAAAATTCTGTATTTGGTGCAGAATACGGTGGGATTCTGCTAATCCGGGGGCTTCAGGAAAACTCGCTCCGGTGGTAATCGCGGGGCGAGCGGCCGGTTACACTGCGGAAGACCCGACGGAAATAAGCAATCGATGCGGTGCGGCGGGGCGGCCGATCCGATCGACACAACCGCACAGTCGGGGGACACGGATACGCCGCCCGAAACACAGCCGGAGATTATCAGCCGTGCACTTCCCGAAAAGGATTACGGCGGATTTGAATTCCGCATCCTCACATCGGATGAAAGCAACCATATGCGCACGGTGTTTGAAATCGACGTGGAAGGGCAGAACGGCGATCATCTGAACGATGCCATTTTCTACCGCAATGCGGCGGTGGAGGATGCGCTCGGTGTACAGATCACCGAGATCCGGGATGCGAAGGATACTTATCAGAAGACCTTCACGGCTTCGGTTATGGCCGACGATGACAGCTATGATCTGCTGGTGACGCAGGCCGATGCCGTGCTGAAATCCGGTTACAAAATCGGTCTTGATGTAACGGAGCTGCCGTATGTCGATCTCACCCGCGAATGGTGGGATGGGGATCTGATGGAAAAGGCGGCAATCGGCGGTGCGAATTACGGCCTGTCCGGTTCTATCAATCTGGTGGATGACAACTCCACATGGCTGCTCTTTTTCAACAAGGAGCTGGCAGAAGAAAATAAGGTCGGCGATCTGTATCAGATGGTCTATGACGGCAAGTGGACACTGGATATGCTGAAGAAGCTCTGCGCCGATGTAAAGCAGGACCTGAACGGCGACAGCAAGCTGGATTATCTGGATCAGTGGGGACTCGTGGCTTCGCGCGGTGCAGGCGGTGCTATGTTCTGGTCGGCCGGTGCGTGTCTGTCCACGCTGGAGGAGGACGGCTCGCTGACTCTGACCGTTGACGACAGCCGCAATGTAAAAGCGCTCTCCAAGGTTTTCGATCTCTTTTCATCCGGTGAGGTGCTGGTCATCGACCGGGACATTCCGGACAGCGTGGAAGGTCTGAGTAATTACGATTACGCGCCGAAGATGTTCAATGACGGTCGGGCGCTGTTCTATGAGGGCTGTCTCTATTCTCTCAGCCTCTTCCGTGACATGGAGCAGGAGTTCGGTTATCTGCCGAATCCCAAGCTCGATGAGCATCAGGAGAACTACATTTCCAATATGCAGGAATGGTCGGGAACCATGCTCCTTGTCCCGCGTACGGCTCCGGATCCCGAGCGTACCTCCATTATTCTGGAAGCGATGGCCTCCGCATCGGAGTATTATGTCATCCCCGCCTACTACGATGTCCAGCTGACGAGAAAGTACTCCCGTGACGATGAATCGGAGGCGATCCTCGATTTGCTGTCCGAGAACCGTGTCTTCGATCTGGCCTATGTCTTCAACTTCGGAAAGGTGCGCAATCTTACTAAGGTTCTGCACGGCACCTCCGATACCTCCGCATCGACCTTTGCATCCCTCAAAACCGCCTGCCAGGCTGCATATGAAGCGACCTATCAGGAAATTCTCGATGCCAACAGCTGAAATAAATAAGGTGCTGCAGCAAGCCGGATGCTTGCTGCAGCACTCTTTTTTTGCTTTGCCGGGACCTTGGCCGGTGCGCTCACCGGAGTCTGAAATCAGATGAACGGGCGCCGGTCCAGTACCAGGCGGAGTGGCTTGTCGGTGACAAGCTCGCCGCGCAGGAACTGCTGCAGCTCGGCCAGTGCGCAGACACCGCCGAAGAGCATATGCAGATCGTTGAGCGATTCGTTCGTTTCCCAATCGGCTTCCCGCCAGAAATGCAGATAATCCGCCGTGAAGGCGCGCAGGGTATCGCGGATTTCCTCAAACCGGTGGGGTGTCTGCCGGGCCGCGCGGGTCATGCAGAAGATCCAGTCGATTTCAAGGAAGTTGGCCTCCCGTCCGAAGGATGACGGCATCGTGGGGCGCATCGGCAGACAGCTGTCGATCACAGCCTCGGGATAGCGGAGTGGACGGCGGGCATATTCATGATTGAAGAGATAATGGAAGGAGCCGGCCATATGCTCATACAGCGGCCTTGTTCCCTCGCGGTCGGTCTGTCCGACCCGCCAGAAGCCGGTCACCGGATCGGCGTTATCCCAGAGCCAGGAAAAATAGCGCCCGGTCCAATCGCGGTCGGCATCTCCCGTCAGCGACAGCGCGGCATACAGGCCGGCCCCCTGATGGGATTGGCTCCACGGCGCCCCATACCAGTCCAGATGATCGAGAAATGTCTCAAGGCGCGCCTCTTTTTTCAGATCCAGCAGGGCCGTCAGCGGATGAAGGGGGACGGCATCGAAAAGCTCCATCGCGGCGATAACGTGTGCGGTGGTGTGAATCGTGTGGTGGGTCGATTCCGTGAACAGACCGGTTTCGGGATCCTGCATGGCCTGCATCGTTTCAACCCATGCGGCGCGCCTGATCGGATCGGCGGGAAAATCGCCGATTGTGTAGAGAATGTTGGCGGCATCGGCGCATCCGTAGGGATTGGTGCCCATCTCGCGGGTGCCGGCTTTATTCTGCCAGAGATAGCGGGCGTACTGACCGTCGGCGATTCGGTGGGCTTCCACCCGTGCGCGGATATGATCTACAATGTCCTGAATGTTTTCCATAACACTTCTCCTTGACTTGAATTTATCCCTCGTCCGGCCCGAAGCCGGCGGGGGAGGGGTATCCGACAAAGACGATCTGCCGACCGTCCGGGGAGAGGGGATTGGAGCCGATGGAATGCCCGCTTCCCATAAAGTGCACGAGCGTCCGGCCCGCATACACAAGCTCGGTGTAGAAAAGGCCGCCGCCGGCCGGATTGGCAAAGCGGAGATGCGGGCCGTTATCCTCCGGGCTGGCATCCGGGATCCCCGTGGCGGGGATGATCCGACCGGATTCAAGATCAAAGCGGAGCCAATTCTCCCCGCGCGAAAAGACGATGCCGCCGTCCGCAAAGGAGGGATCGCCGGCCGTGAAGCCAAGCTCCGCCAGCCGGATCTCGCGGCCGGTCGGGATATCGATCAGATTGAGAAACGAGGTCATCAGCGGCCCTCGATGATGTAGAAGAAGGGGCTGGTGGGAGAATTCACCATTTTGAAGCAGGCGACCGTATACAGGCGGCGGTCAAGTCCGGACAGCTTTTCCTGCACCAGACGGCCCTCCAGCTCGCCCTCCGCATGGCCCGGATAAACGGCGATCAGCACGATCGCATCCTTATCCATCAGCCGGATGGCGGCATCGATGGCGGGAAGCGTGGTTTCATGCATGGTGGTGATGCTTTTGTCGCTTCCGGGCAGATAGCCGAGATTGAACATTCCGGCCTTGACCTTGCCCGTCACGAATTCCTCGGCCCGGTGATGGGAGGCGCAGAGCAGGGTATAATTGTCGGGACAGCCCTCTTTTTCAAGGGTCTTCCGGGTGGAATTCAGCGCATCCAGCTGAACATCGAAGGCGAAAACCTTGCCGCTTGCGCCGACGGTATTCGACAGAAACGCGGTATCGTGACCGTTGCCCATCGTGTAATCGACGGCGGTGTCGCCCTCCTTCAGATGCTGGAGGATGAAATATTTGTGCAGATCAAGCAGATCGACCATAAAGCGTGTTCCTTTCATTTTTGAAGCCAGGCCGGTTTATCGAGGAAGGCCTCCTCGCGGCAGACCTCCGGGATTGGCTGTCCGATCGGCTCCGGAATCCGGCCGCTGAAGATGGTTTCGGCGTTTTTGCGGTAATCGGCGGCTTTAAGCGTCCGGCGGGCGATGGTTTTCGGACATTCGTAGCGAAGCTCATACATCCACGGGCTTGTGTATCCGCCCTCCGTCAGAGTCCGGAAAAGGCCATTCCAATCGATGATTCCCTCGCCCGGCATCCAATGCCGCTCGTTGTAACCGTCATAATCCGAAACATGGATCGTGGTGAGGCGGGGAAGCAGCGGCTTTATGAATTCGATGGGATTCTCATAAAGCGGATGATTGATATCGAAGGTCATGCCGAGCCGCTCATCGTCCGAAAGCAGGGCCTGCATCTCCGCCGAGCGGTTGCCAAGGCCGGTACGGACCATATTCTCCACGGCGAGCTTCATCCCGGCCGCATCGGCGGCAGCGGCAAGGCGGGACAGCGAATCTTTTGCATACTTCAGCCTCTCGGCGCGGTCGGCATCCGGATCAATCGGGCCGCTGCTGGGATGGACCACAGCGACGGCGACTCCGGCATCCCCGGCGCGGCGGATATGTTCCCCGTGCGATCGGATGGCATGATCGCGCACGGCGGGATCGGGATCGGAAAGATTGACCTTGGAGGCGGGATAGAAGGGAAGATGCACCGACCAGAGCGTTACGCCGTATTCATCGGCAAACCGGCGGATGGCCGGAAAATCCAGCGCTGAAAGTATGGCGGGCGGCACGGAGATCTCCATATGGGAGATCCCCGCTTCCCGGTATTCTTCAAAAAGCGCGCGGGTCACATCCTGAATGCAGCAGGAGGAGATTCCGATGGGCAGAGTCTTCATTTGATGTAAGCGTTGGCCAGGCATTCGGCCTCGACGGGCTTGCCGATGACCTTCAGCGGCTGCTTATTCGTGCAGAGCTCATAATTCTCACGGAAATCCGCAAAGGTCAGCTCCCGCTCGCGCGTGATGGATTTCGGGGCCTTCAGGCTGATTTCATACATCCACGGGCCGGTATAGCCGCAGTCCTCCAGCGCCGTGACCAGCGCGGGCCAATCGATAAGGCCTTCGCCGGGGAGCCAATGGCGCTCGTTGCGCTTATCGTAATCGGATACATGGAGGGTGATGATCTTATCGCCGACCGCCTTGACAAAGTCGAGGTTGTCCTGAATCAGCAGATGATTGGTGTCGAAGCAGACACGCAGGCGATCATCGGCGGCCAGCATGGCAAGGATATCGTCAGAATGATTGCCGAGGCAGGTGCGGGGCAGATCCTCGACGGCGACGGTTACGCCGGAGCAGGCCGCGATTTCGGCAAGCTCGGATAAGCACTCGCCGGCATATTTCAGCCGGTCGGGACGTTCGTGATCCTCGTTCGGCTCACCGCTGGGATGAATAACCGCAACCGGAATGCCGATATCTCCGCCTTTTTTGATCCATTCGCCGATCAGCTCAACACTCTGGCGGCGGATATCCTTATCAAGGGATGCGATGTTGATGATTTCAAAGGGATAGAAGGGAATGTGCAGGGACCAGAGGCGGATGCCGGTGTCGCGGGCATCCTTTTCGATCTGCTTCCAGTCGGCTCCATCCGCCTGATGCTTACCGCCGAAGGAAACCTCCATGCAGTCAATGCGGGCCTTCGCGTAATCTTCAAATAATGTGCGGTCGAGCGGTCCCCGGCAGCAGGAGGACATACCGACCTTCCATTCGGTTGCTTTCATAAAGATACTCACTTTCTGTGAAAAATTGGCGGGCCGCCGCGATGATGCAGCCGCCCGCCGTTAAATGTACGGTTGGATCAGAATTTGATGACCTGACCAAGCTCGGCCGACTTGAACGCAGCCTCCATGACCTTCATGTCCAGCATCATCTGCTCGTGGGTAACGAGCTGGGTTTCGATGCCGTCGATGGCCTTGACGAAGTTGCGGTAATAATCGTGAACATCCGATACCGGACGGTCGATCTCGTAGGTATCTGTGGTGATTTCATCGCGGGGTGCCATGGTCTTGGTAAGACCGGCGGCGGTTTCAACCGGGATGACATCGGATTCATGCCATGCCTTGCACCTGACAACCTTGCAGTTCTCGCGCCAGTCGGTGATCAGCGCGGTGCCCTTGCGGCCCTGCATATAGAAACGGGGCAGGGCGATGAAGTTATAGGTACCAAGCTCAATGTAAGCGCGGCAGCCGTTTTCGAACATCAGCTCCAGCTTGAAGCCGTCATCAACCTCGGTGTTGGTGAGGTGATCGAGGCGGCAGAAGACGGTGTCGATCTTCGAGGGAACGATCTGCAGGATCTGGTCGATGAGGTGGATGCCCCAGTCATAGATCATGCCGCCGCCGTACTCCTTCATGCCGCGCCAGTCGGAGGGAATGCCGCGGGAACCGTGCACGCGGGATTCAATGTTGAAGACCTCGCCCAGCTCACCGGTTTCGTAGAGCTTCTTCATGGCAAGGGTATCCACATCCCAGCGGCGGTTCTGATGAACGGAGAAGATCTTACCGGCCTTGTTGGCGGCATCGATCATTCTCTGCAGGGATTCGGAGCAGAGGGTAACCGGCTTTTCGCAGATGACGTTCTTGCCGGCTTCCAGAGCCTTGATAACGACCGGCTCATGCTGATCGTTGGGGATGGCAACGGTGACCATATCAACTTCCGGATCGGCGAGAACCGCCTCAAAGGAATCGTAGGCATAGATGCCGCGGGAGCGTGCGAGCTCGCTGCGCTCCTCCTTGATGTCATAAATGCCCTTCAGGCGGACAACATCACTCTTGAGCGCGCGCTCAACGTGCCAGCCGCCCATTCCGCCGTAGCCGATAACAACTAAGTTTTTCATAAGTATGACCTCTGAAAGTAAATCAGTCTATCAATAAATTTGCAGCAGGGACGACTTGCGAATCGCCCGCCGCATATCCCGGAGCCTTTCAGGCCGGACTCATAACGCCGCAAAGCGGCGCTGCAGATGCAGGGCTTCAGGCCCAGCTTCAGGCCCAGGCCATCGATCCCGGCTTGGGATCCTTGATGATAACCTGCTTCAATACCTCGACAGCCTTGGCAAGACCCTCGTCGATGCTCATGAGGGAATCCTCGTGCTCGATGGACATAACCTTATCATAGCCGACCAGACGGAGAGCGGAGGCGATATCCTTCCAGTAAGCGATATCGTTGCCGTAGCCGATGGCACGGAAGACCCAGGAGCGATGGAGCTCATCGCCGTAATGCTTGGTGTCCAGAACACCGAACTTCGCGGTGTTGATCTGGTCAACCTTGGTGTCCTTGGCATGGAAGTGGTAGATGGCACCCTCCAGCTCGCGGATGGCCGCAACGGGATCGATGCCCTGCCAGATCAGGTGGGACGGGTCGAAGTTGGCGCCGATGGTCGGGCCGACGGCCGCACGGAGCTTCAGCAGGGTTTCGGGATTGTAAACGCAGAAGCCGGGGTGCATCTCCAGCGCAATCTTGGTTACGCCGTGAGCGTTGGCAAACTTGACCTCTTCCTTCCAGTAGGGGATAAGAACCTCGTTCCACTGATAGTCGAGAATCGAGAGGAAATCGTCCGGCCAGGGGCAGGTGACCCAGTTCGGATACTTGGCGCCCTCGAAGTCGCCGGGGCAGCCGGAGAAGGTGATAACGGTGTCAAGGCCCATCTTTTCAGCCAGCAGAACGGCATCGCGGAAATCGGCCTCAAAGGAAGCGGCGATCTCCTTGTTCGGATGAACGGGGTTGCCGTGGCAGGCCAGAGCGCAGGGCTCAATGCCGTACTTTTCAAAGGTGGCCATGAATTTCTTGAATTCGGCCTCGTCCTTCAGAAGAACAGCGGGATTGCAGTGTGCTTTGCCGGGATAGCCGCCGGCGCCGATTTCAACGGCTTCAACGCCCATCTTCGAGAAGATGGAGAGCGTTTCGTCAAGCGTCTTGCTGCCGTAGCAGTTGGCAAGAACGGAAAGTTTCATTTGAAATTCTTCCTTTCAGAATTGATGCGGCGGAGCGGGGAATCTCCGCCGCGGATGTATGATCAGAAACGATAGATATCGCCGGTCTTGGCGGAGGTGTAGATGCCTTCCAGAATCTGGGTTACGCAGTAAGCCTGCTCGGGCAGAACGCAGGGATTCTTGTCCTTGCGGATGGCATCGTACCACTGGAGCTGCTCCAGGTGAGCCATGTCATCGGAGGCACCCTCATAGAAGGCAACGCCGCCGGCGCTCATGTTGACATCGGTGATGGACTGACGGCCGTTGATGATATGGTTGATGCGCATACCGCTGCCGCCCTTCATGTCCGCACCGGCCTTGGTGCCGCAGATGGTGGTGATGGCTTCCGCCGGATCGGCATAGTTGAGAGCCCAGGTAGCACGCAGATTGATGGTAGCGCCGTTCTCCATGACAACCATACCGAATGCAGCATCCTCAACGGTGAATTTTTCGGGATCCCAGTCGCCCCATGCGTTGCCGGTCTGGGTCTGGTTATTGAGTGCATGGTAGGTAGTGCCGAGGCAGTACTTCGGCTTGTAGTTGTCCATCATCCAGAGAGTGAGGTCCAGAGCATGGGTGCCGATATCGATCAGCGGACCGCCGCCCTGCTCGTATTCGTTGAGGAATACGCCCCAGGTCGGAACGGCGCGGCGGCGGATGGCGATGGCTTCAGCGTAGTAGATATCACCGAAGGTGCCCTTCTCGGCCTCTGCCTTCATGAACCGGGAGTTTGCTCTCTGACGGCTCTGGTAGCCGATGGTGAGCTTCTTGCCGCTCTTCTTGGCGGCTTCGATCATCTTGAGAGCCTCAGCGGAGTTGATGGCCATGGGCTTTTCGCACATAACGTGCTTGCCGGCGTTCAGCGCGTCAACGGTGATGAAGCTGTGTGCACGGTTGGGGGTGCAGACATGAACGACATCGATTGTCTTGTCCTCGAGCAGCTGCTTGTAATCCTCGTAAACAGCGGCATCGGGCGTACCGTAGTTCTTCTTTGCCTTCTCGGCCTTTTCGATGATGATGTCGCAGAATGCAACCATCTCAACGCCGGGAACCTTTTTGATGTTGGGCATATGCTTGCCGTTGGCGATGCCGCCGCAGCCGATGATGCCCACGCGGATGGTGTCGTTTGCACCGATGATTGTAGCCATAATAACTACCTCCAAAAATAGATTTCAACATTACGGCAAAGATTGCCGTCCATAACCGTGACGGTCTTTACCGCACACGAGCGGAATTGCCGCTCATGTATATAATAAACGTTTTGCGGGAAAATTGCAAGACATTTTGCAAATTTTTTTGGCCAATTTTCGTCTTTTGGCGTTCTGTACAAAAATGCAGATTTTCCTTCCGGGAAATTGCGTGAATTCCGGACAAAAAGTCTTGCTTTGGGGGGAAACTGCCCCATTGCCGGAAGGCCTACTTAATATAATAGGTATAGTAAACCATAATCGTGCGCTCTTTTCCGCCGTGCGTGAGATCGGGACCGGTGAGCATCGCGCCGTCATTGCTCATCAGCTCCCATGCCTTCAGCTCCGTGATTTTGCAGCGGAAAACGATATCGGCACTGGAGAGCACCAGAAATTCGTCATCCTTGATGGAAAGACAGCCCGAACGGCCGATGACCAGGTCGGTATTGTCCTCCATGTTGCGCTCGGTGCAGTATTTGATGGCGCGCCCGGACAGATGCTTTGCCATATCAATCCGGAAGGATTTTGAGTTTTCGTTCTTGTTTTTGAAGAGCCGTTTGAGGAAGCCGGCCATGACAGTTCTCCTTTGTTAATTATTTACAAAAATCGTTGCAATTTTTTGGGGTTTGTCGGATGACACAAAAGCTTCCGGAAAATCGAAACGAAATTTGTACAAAAATATCGCCAGAAAATTCCACGAAATTCGCGCGCAAATTTGTGCAGATAACCGAAATTGAACAAATTTCCGAAACCCTCTTGAAACTTTGGGATATTATGATATATTTATTATAACATATAGCGGCGAATCCTGCAATCTCTTTTTTGATCTCTTTTTGAAAATTTTTGCCGTCATATGCGAAAATCCTCTGAAAGGAGAGGTCTGCCCGGATTTCCAAAGCGGGCGGACCGCAAGGACCTCTATGCTTCCACTTGAAAAACTGACCGGGGAAGCGGCCATCGGATTCAAGGAGCACAGCATCGATACCGAGAGCCTCGATATGGTGCTGGAGCTGGACCTTGACCACGAGGGCAACTTCGGTGAGAGCTGGCTGGCGCTGGATGCCAAGGCCATGAAGCTCTACACCATGTCGGTCACCTCGGACAACGAAACCGAACAGAAGCGCAAAAAGGCAAGGCAGCAGGCCGAGGCCGCCAAAAGCTCCAAAAAGGGAGATAAGGCTGCCGAGAAGGCCGCCAAGGCCGCCTTCATTCCCGATCTGTTCAAAAACGCTGTTGTACAGACCTTCGACATGAAGCGTGTCACGGATCCGTATGTGGACAACTTCGTATCGTCCAACCGGCTGCTGGCCAAGGATCATCCGCGTGAAATCGAGAGGACGCCGGCCGGTGTGCGGCTCGACTTTGACGAGGAAAAACGCCTTCAGAAGGAGCGGGATGCGGATGCCACCACCATTGTCATCGCCTTCTGCACCAACGCACGCAAACGGAAGCTGTTTGCCTTCATCGACATCATGAACCGCCTGCTGCGCGGCGACACGGTGAAGGACGACGATCCTATCTTCGATCAGTTCAACGCCCGCTGCCCCAAGTGCGGACGGGTCTATTCCGATCAGGACCGCAAGATCTGCGAATACTGCACCAACCAGAATGCCGTATTCGTACGCCTGATGGGCTATTTCAAGCCCTTCAAGCTTCAGCTTACCACCGTCCTTTTCTGCATGGTCGCCACCTCGGCCATCAATCTTGTCAATCCGATCATCTCCAACCGCATCCTCTTCGACCAGGTTATCACAAAGCCCGGTATGGTCGGCGACAAGGCGGTCGGTACGATGCACAGCGAGCACTGGCTCTTCATCCTCATCGGTGTCATCTTCGGCATTGCGATTCTGTCGCTGGGAATCTCGATCCTCCAGAACCGCGCCAACGCCACCATGTCCACCCGCGTAACGCTGAACATGAAGATGGAGATCTTCACCGCGCTCCAGAATCTCTCGCTTTCCTTCTTCAACAACAACCAGACCGGCCGTCTGATCACCCGCGTCAACTATGATGCCGACCGGATCCGCGCCTTCTTCATTGACGGTGTGCCGAACTTCGTCATCAATGCGCTCAACTTCATCGGTCTGACGATCTTCCTCTTCAGCCTGAACTGGCAGCTGACTCTGATCGTCTTCATTCCCGTGCCGATCATCGTCTGCATCTTCAAGTTCATGCTCCCAAAACTCTGGCGGATGTATTCCAAGCAATGGCGCCGCTCCTCCAGCCTCAATGCGATGCTGGGCGACTCCCTGACCGGTATCCGCGTGGTCAAGGCCTTCTCCAAGGAGGCCGAGGAAACCAACCGCTTCTACGGCTATGCCGAAAAGCTGACCCAGGCAAACCTGCAGGTCAACCTCGTTTCGCTGACCATCTTCCCGCTGGTCGGTCTGCTGATCGGTCTGTCCTCGCAGGCCATCTGGGGATTCGGCGGCCTCAAGGTCATGTCCCAGGAGATGACCTACGGTGAATTCGCCACCTACCTCAGCTACATCGGCATGATTTTCGGCCCGCTGAACTTCTTCACCAACTTCACCAACATGGTGACCGATACCGCCAACTGCGCACAGCGTATGTTCGAGATCGTCGATGCGATCCCCGAGATTACCGATGCCAAGGAGCCGGTTGCCTTTGAGCGGCTGGCCGGCGATATCGAATTCAGCAATGTCTGCTTCCACTACGCTCCCAACCGCCCGATTCTGAAGAATGTATCGCTGAAGATAAACGCCGGCGATCACATCGGTCTGGTCGGCCACACGGGAAGCGGCAAATCGACCATCGCCAACCTGATCAACCGTCTGTATGACACCATCAGCGGCACGATCACCATCGACGGTGTGAATGTCAAGCAGATTCTCACCGAATCGCTCCGCAAGAATATCTCGATCGTATCCCAGGAAATCTTCCTGTTCAAGGGAACCATCGCCGACAACATCCGCTACGCAAGGCCGGATGCCACGATGGAGGAGGTCATCGCCGCCGCCAAGGCCGCGAATGCCCATGACTTCATCCTGCGCCTGCCCGAGGGCTACGAAACGCTGGTCGGCACCGGATGCCGGTCGCTGTCCGGCGGTGAGCAGCAGCGTATTTCCATTGCGCGTGCACTGCTGCTGGCCCCGTCGATCCTTATCCTCGATGAGGCGACCGCGGCCATGGATACCGAAACCGAGCGCCTGATTCAGGATGCGCTGTCCTCGCTGATTGAGGGCCGCACGACGATCACCATCGCGCACCGCCTGTCCACCCTCAAGGACTGCAACCGCCTCTTCGTTATCGAAAACGGCGAGATTGCCGAGGAGGGCTCGCACGCCGAACTGCTGGCTAAGAAGGGCGTATTCTACCGTCTGTATATGCTGCAGAGTGAGGCGAACAAGAAGATCATCGCCGGTATGTAACTGCCGCAATCATCAATCCCGATCATAAAGGAGACTAACATCATGGCAGAAAATGAGAACAAGCAGGTTGAAGTAAAGGAAGAGAAACCTGCAGCAGAGAAACCTGCAGAAGAAAAGAAGGATACAAAGCCCGCCGCTGAAGCAAAGCCCAAGGCAAAGGCCAAGAACGACATCATGGGTGACGGCAGCGATGACGGTGATCTGATTCTGGAAAACGAGCGTGTTTCCATCAATCTGACCCCCGAGAATGCGAAATTCAAGCGTTCCGGCGGCGATCTGATTTCGCTGGACATTATCAATGACAAGGGGGAAGAGGAGAGCTTTGAGCGTGTCATTGTACTGCGCTCCTTCCCGGTCACCAATCCGGATGAATTTCTCTCCGTCCGTCAGCCCGACTCCAAAAAGCAGGGCCGCGGCAAGGAGATCGGCATGATCCGCCGGATGAGCGATTTCGATGAAGGTACGCAGGCGCTGCTGCTTGAGGAGCTGGACCGCCGCTACTTCACGCCGCAGATCCAGAAGATCACCTCGGTCAAGGACAAGTTCGGCTATCTGTACTGGGATGTGCTGACCACGGCCGGCCATGTTACCTTCGTTCTGAACAATCCCTTCTCCAACATCCGTACGCTGGAGGACGGCCGCATCTTCATCAACGATATCGACGGAAACGTATTCCAGATTCTCGATCCCCAGAAGCTGGACCCCGTAAGCCTCAAGAAAATCGAGATTTACCTGTAAATCCCGGGAAATGGAGAAAGCTCCGCTATGAAACTTCTGTTTGATCTGCCCGAGACCGAAAAAGGCGTTCTCGACGGTGCGATGCAGGCGGGCGAAAAGCTCATGTACTGTATGCCCTTCAACATTCTCGAGGACCGTTTCGTCTCCGGCTTCATCGCCGTCACCAATACAAAAATCTACAAGATCCTGGACGATCGGCTGCTGGCCTCGTATGAAATCCGCGGCGCCACCGATTTCCGCACCGAGGTCATGTACGGAAGCTGCGGCTTCTATGCCAACTTCGGAGAGGGAACCACGCTGATCTGCCAGTTCGTATCCGGCCGCCATCTGCCCCGCTATTCGGTGCTGGTCAAGGCCTGCGAGATTCTGGCCGAGACTCCCGAAAAGGACGAGCCGATCACCAACTCCGAGCAGGAGCGCTTCTGCCCGAAGTGCGGCCGCCCGTTCGTGCGCGGCACCAGCATCTGCCCCTACTGCCTCAATCCGATGGTGGTTTACAAGAAGCTGTTCGCCATGACCAAGGGTCTGCGGCTGATGATGTGCTTCCCGTTCATCGTCGCCATCTTCAATGTCATCTTCCAGTTCCTCGTCCCGCAGATTCAGAAGACCGCGCTGAATAATTACATTCTGAATACCGCGACCCACGGACAGGCAAGCGAGATGACCAAATTCGCGCTGATCGTTCTGGCGATCATTTCGCTGGATCTTCTGCACCGGGCGCTGGCCGTTCTCCAGAGCCGCCTCTCCGCCATCACCGGCAATAAATTCACGCTGATGATGCGCGCCGTGCTCTATGAAAAAATCCAGTCGCTTTCCCTCTCTTCGATTCAGAGAAAATCCACCGGTGATCTGATGGCCCGCGTCAACAGCGACGTTGCGGTAGCACAGGACTTTGTGGTTAACCAGATGCCCTCACTCTTTGTGCAGCTGTCGTCCTTCCTCATCGGTCTGATTGTCATGCTGATCATCAGCCCGATCATGGCGCTCTTCATCTTCGTGCCGATTCCCTTCATCGTCTTCATTCTGACGAAATTCTGGGCCTTCGTCCAGATGCGCAACCGCCGCCTCTGGGTGCTCGGTCAGAGAACCAATCACCTGCTGCAGGATATCCTCAACGGTATCCGCGTGGTCAAGTGCTTCGGCCGCGAAAAGAGCGAGATCAAGCGCTTCATGACCGCCTCGCAGAATCATGCCACGCAGAATGAAGCCACTGCGAAGATCTTCGATACGATCTTCCCGCTGCTGGGCTTCGGAATGCGCCTTGGCAGCTATCTGATCCTGCTGTACGGCAACTATCTGCTCTTCCACGGCGATATGCTGGTCGGTACGCTCCATCAGATCAACTCCTATTCCAACATCATCTACGCGCCGCTGCTGTACATCACCTTCATCCCGAGAAACATCTCCAACTTCTTAACCAGCCTTTCCAAGATCTTCGAGATCGTCGAGGAGAACGCCGAGGTGCAGGATATCGACCTCCCGCTGGATATCCGTATCGAGGGCGAAGTGGACGTAAAGAATGTCACCTTCGGCTACGAGAGCTACAATCCCGTGCTGGAGAACGTTTCCTTCCATGTCAATCCCGGTGAAATGATCGGTATTGTCGGCCACTCCGGCTCCGGAAAGACCACGCTGATCAATCTGCTCATGCGTCTGTACGATGTCAACGAGGGCTCCATCGAGATCGATGCCGTCAACATCAAGGATATCTCCCAGAACGCGCTCCGCACCCAGATCGGTATCGTTCTGCAGGAAACCTTCCTCTTCTCGGGAACCATCCGCGACAACATCAAATATGCGATGCCGCACGCCACCGATGAGCAGGTCATTGCCGCCGCCCGGATTGCCAACGCGCACGATTTCATCCTGAATCTGCCCGAGGGCTACAATACGATGGTCGGCGAAAAGGGCTACAGCCTCTCCGGCGGTGAGCGCCAGAGAATCGCCATCGCCCGCGCGGTTATCCACAATCCGCGGATTCTGATCCTCGATGAGGCGACGGCCGCGCTGGATACCGAAACCGAGAAGCTGATTCAGGATTCGCTGAACAAGCTGACCGAGAACCGCACGGTATTTGCCATCGCGCACCGTCTTTCGACTCTGCGCAATGCGGATAAGCTGCTGGTGCTCGATAAGGGCCGCGTCGCCGAATTCGGCACGCACAGCGAGCTTCTGGAAAATAAGGGCATTTACTACAAGCTGGTCATGGCACAGCGCAAGATGGCGCAGTCGGTCATCGAACAGCAGGGAATTGCCGAAGCCAAATAAGCATAACGGCAGGGGGCGCGTACGCGCCCCCTGTGCCTCCTGAAAGGAGAAGGGTATGCTCCCGTCCATCTTTACCTCCGAGCTCGTGGTGACCTCGATCGCATCCGTCATCGCCGACGATTCCCGGCATGGGATGAATTATTTCTACAATCGGCCGCACCATGCGCTGATCTACAAGGTGTCGGGCACGATGGCCTGCTATTATGAGGACCGGTGCGTGGAATTCACCGAAAACGAGATCGTCTATATCCCAAGGGGGATGACCTACCGCTCCTGCCAGAAGTCGGACGGGCGGTATATCATCATCAATTTCGATACGGCGGCGGAGTATCCCGCCGATGGGATTTTCGTGGCCCGCTTTGAGAATCATTCGGGGCTGTATTCGCTCTTTTCCAAGTGTGCCGAGGAATGGCTGTTCAAGGATCACGCCCATCGGCTCAACTGCCTGTCCTATACCTACCGCGTGCTGGCCATGCTCGCCCGGAGTCTGTCGGAAACGGCGCTCCCGGAGAAGCGGATCCTCGCGCCGGCCATCGAATATATGCGCCTGCATATCGGCGATCCGGCGCTGGATACCGCCGGCCTTGCGGGCGCGGCCGGGCTTTGCGAGTCCCAGTTCCGGCGGCTTTTCAAGAAGGTTTACCTGGTATCGCCGGGGCGGTATATCGGCTCGGTGCGGATCGGGCAGGCCAAGGAGCTGCTGCATTCCCGGAGCGGCATCACCGTGGGAGAGGCGGCGCGGATCACCGGATTTTCGGATCCCGAAAGCTTCACCCGGCTCTTTAAGCGCGAGGTCGGCATGACCCCATCCGCCTGGCGGGATCGGCCGGCAAGGTGACGGGGAAGTGAATTTTTGCTGAAATTTGCCGCCGCCTCTTGCAATCCGGAGCGCGGTGTGGTATAATGGTAACGTAAAATTTATTGCTTCGGAGGCATGAAAATGGACGAGATCAAGGAAAAAATTGAAGAAATCGTGGAAAAGCTGAAGAACAGCGACGATCTGCTGGCGAAGTTCAAGGCTTCTCCGATCAAGGTTATCGAGGAGCTGATCGGCATCGATCTGCCCGACGAGAAAATCCAGAGCATCATCGACGGCGTCAAGGCAAAGATGGCCATCGACGATGCCAAGGATAAGGCCGACGATGTGAAGGACGCCATCGGCGGCATCCTGAATATGTTCAAGAAGAAATAAGAAAAAATCCACCCGGCAGGGTGGATTTTTTTGCTTATTCGGCGGACTCGGCGAAGGTTATGACCTCGGCCAGCGTGTATTCCTCGATGAAGGGGATCGCGTGCTCCAGCAGAGCGGGACCGTACACAAGCGCGACACGCTCCAGCTCGGTCATGTTAACGGCATCGTCCGCTTCGCTGTAGGGCGGGACATTGTACAGCTCTTCGAGGGTGATTCCATCTTTGGTGACCATGTAGTCGTCGCCGAAGATTTCCCCACCGTTATAGGCGAGGGAAACGTTGTTCTCATCGGTGTATTCCGGCGGATAGAATTCCTTGCTTTTGGCAAGAAAGAACCGTCCCCAGTCGGTAAAGGAGCCGTCTGCCATCCAGTAGGGATAAACCACAATACCGAACCGGCCGTCTGCTGTTTTCACCGAGTACCGCATACAGGTCTGACGGATGGTGTTGTCTTCACAGACCGAATACATCGGAAACGGCCCGCGCAGATAGATGTTTTCCGCTTGGGCATCCATCAGATGCCAGAAGGTATCGCCGGGACGGTAGGTGCGCCAGAACGATTTCAGAATCGCCTTGGCGATCACCGGGTCGGACATGGTCATGTGCTTGTCGAAATGAATAACCGTGTACTCCGCAGGATTGTAAGGATAAAGAACCGCCATCCCGATCAGACAGAGTGCCGAGATCACCGCAAAAGCGGCAAGGGCGATCCGATGGAAATGACGGTTCTTCTCGTTCATATTAATCATCATGGCTTTCGCGTCAGCGAAAACTTCCTTATTTGGGAATTGGGGCTGGTTTTGCGAAGCAAAATCATGGCTCAAAGAGACATGAAAGCCACAAAACCATGCGTGAAAAAGTATTTTTCACGCTAAGTCCTTTCTGAAGCGGGAATCGGCGCAGTCTTACTCCGCGTTGGCTTCGTAGAAGTCGACGATCAGCTTCAGGCGCTCCTCGGCGCTGGGCAGACGGGTTGCATAGAAGGAGGCGAAATCGCCGCTGGGATTGGAGCCGCCGAACAGCGTGCTGCACATATGGCCGAATCCCTTCCAGTTATCGTAAGCGTAGGCGAAGCTGATGGTCAGCGAGTCGTTGATGATATCCAGCATCTGGCCGGTTTCGCTGTCAAAGGAGAATTTCTCCTTCAGAGCCGTTTCAAAGTAGGTCGGCATAACCGTCTTGTAGTTTTCGGCAACCATTGCTTCCAGAATGATCGAGGTGCGCTCAAGATCGGAGCAGGTGACCGGTACGCCGAGCAGATTGGAGCCGCAGAAGGTGCGGTAGGCTTCCTGATTCTCATCCCACTTCGGGAAGGGAATGATGCCGTACTCGACATTGGATTCGCGGAAGGTGGAGGATGCGGAGCCGAGCTTGGAGAAGGCGACCAGTGCATGACCGTCCGCAAAGAGCTGGGCCTGCCATGCAACCTGATCCAGACCCGATACGGGATCCTGGCCGTTTACGATGCAGGAGCCGACGGATTCATAGTACCAGCTGTACATCTTTTCGATAATGGCGGCCATCTTGTCGGACTGTACGCCGAGCACCAGCGTTTCGTCCTCGTCCTTGAGCAGGACAGGCGCCTCAAAGGAGGTGAAGAAGCCGTTCTGCGAGGCGTGGGAAACATAGCCGAAGAAGTCCTCCGTATCGCTCTTGGAGTTGCCGTTGAGATCGGCGTAGACATCCTTGGTCAGCGCGATCAGCTTGTCAAAGGTCCAGGTGCCGTCCAGAACCTGCTGATAGGGAAGCTCCAGCTTGTATTCGTCGAACTTCTGCAGATTCAGGAAGTGAACCTTGGCCGAGGTCAGACCGCCCATACCGATGACATCGAGGGCGAGATAGAGCTGACCCAGCACGGTCATTTCATCGACCATCTGATCGCCCCACCAGGGCTTGGAGAAATCGACGTAGGGCAGATCGTACATATTGAGGAAGAGGCCCTCCAGTACATAGTTCGGGCCGGCCACGATGTGGTTCAGGCTGACATCGAAGGCATCGTCATTGGCCAGAATGTGCTGCTGGATCTTCTGCATATGCTCCTGATAGGCAAGACCGTTGGGGATAACGGTGATGTCAACATTGAAGCGCTCCTCGATGGCCTGATTGCGCTCAAAGATGGCATCGTTCACGATGTCGCCGTTGGTGGCTTCGGGAACATAGGCATCGGTCGGGCTGGCGCTGCCCTGATGCATGATGCGGAATTCGTATCCGCCGAAATCCTTGGCGGGAAGCCCGTCATCGATGCCAAGACGTTCATTCTCCGGATCGGTGACGGCCGGTGTCGTGTCGCCGGGGGCGGTGGTGTCGCCGGATGGCGTGTCGCCGCCGCAGGCAAAGAGGGCGGAGGTGCTCAGAATAAGCGCGAGAATGAGGCTGATGCGGGAGGTGATGCTCGGTTTCATAGCGGGTTCATCCTTTCGTTGGTATTCTGTAGAGCTTTCGCTGTATTCAGTATACCATAACCGTCGAGCAAACGCAAGAGGGAATTTTATTTTCGTCATTCTGCACAAAGGAATTTGTTTGCTTTGGGAACCAACGGCTTTCAGCGCCCGCCAAGCGGAACGTCTCTTGACAAGTGCCGCCGCTTGTGCTATAATGTAGGAAAACGGACGGAGGGATGATTTTGGATATCTTCTGGCTGATTGTCTATCTTCTTTTACTGGCGCTTCAGATTGTCTGGCTGGTTATCGCCATGAAAAAGCCGTGCATCCGGAGCTTTGCGATTCTGTATCTTTTGGAGATTGTGTCCGGTGCGGGCTCCTATCTCATCGGAAGGCATTACGATAGCCTGCCGGGATCCGGCTTCATGCCGGGGCTGACCTATTTTGCGGAAGCGATTCTCGGCTATGGGGCATCCTTTGTCTTCCTCGGAATGCTCGGTCTGTCGCTGCTGCTCGGTCTTGTGCGGCTGATTCTGCTCCGTCAGAGCAAGGACGAAAAATAACGGAAGGCGGAGGGAATCGCATAGATGTCCCCACGCTCCTCACGGGAGGCAAATACAAGCGGGCAGACGGCATCTGCCAGCGGCTCCGCCTCGATTTTCAGACCCTTCATATGCCATTCGACATGGCTGAAAATATGGACGGCGGATCCGACCGGCGTGATATGCCGGGCCTCAAGCCCGTTTTGGCGGAGGTAATCGCGGACGGCGGACTCATCCGCCTCCCCATCAAGAGAAGGAAACTCCCACAGCCCGGCAAGAAGTCCCCTCTCCGGCCTTTTTTGGACGGCGATGCGGTTATCCCATTCGATAAGCAGAACGGTACGCACCTCCATCCGCCGCGCGGCCTTTTGGGAGCGCACGGGATAATCCCCGGTGCGGCCGGATCGGTTGGCCTCGCAGAAGGATGCAAGCGGGCAGGCTTCGCATTTCGGCAGACCGTTCGGGATGCAGACATTTTCGCCGAGCTCCATCAGGCCCTCGGTGAAAAGGCCGGCCTCATCGCCGGAAGGATAAACCGCACGGAGCCAGTCGGCGGCCGCACGCTTTGCGGCGGGCTTTGCGATATTCGCATCCCATGCCGCGAGGCGGGAGAGCACCCGCAGAACATTGCCGTCCACAGCCGGCTCCGGGAGCCCGAAGGCGATGGAAGCAATCGCGCCTGCGGTGTAATCGCCGATGCCGGGAAGGCTTCGCAGTAACGCCGCATCCGCCGGAAGCTGACCGCCGAAGCGATCGCATATTTCGATAGCCGCCCGCTTCAGATTGCGGGCCCGGGAATAATAGCCCAGCCCCTCCCAGAGCTTCATCAGCCGGTCATCGTCGGCTTCGGCGAGCGCCGACACAGAAGGAAAGGCTTCGAGAAAGCGGGCATAGTAGGGAATCACGGCTTCGATGCGGGTCTGCTGAAGCATGATTTCGGAGATCCAGACGTGATAGGGCGTCGGATCGAGCCGCCAGGGAAGCGGCTTCTTATTTGATCGGTACCAGCCGCAGAGCGGCTGAACGATACAAGACAAATCTTTTATCATCGGAGGTAACATCCTATGGAAGAAATTCTGGAAAACCCGGAAATGGCCGAGCTTTTGCTTGGCGGATCGGCGGCAAATCCCATGGATCAGCTGGCAGAGGGGATTCTTGCGGCGGCCGCACCGGTCGGCATCGGCCTGTTGGTGTCGCTGATCATCAGCATCCTGCTGGCCTTGCAGTTCTACAAGATCGCCAAGCTGAAGGGACACGCCAAGCTCCGCTACTTCTTCATCCCGTTCCTGTTCGGAATTATGGGATGGATTCTGGTTGCGGCTCTGCCCGACCGTTCGGGTGTCAGCGAGGCCCCGAAGGCGCCCGTAATCACGGCAGGCAATGTCCCCGTGAATCCGCCGTCCGGCGCGGTAAGCACCAACAGCTATTCGCCGACCATTATTGACTGAGGAGGAAAAATGACATGGGTGATATCGGAATTATCGGCGGTGCGGACGGACCGACCGCCATCTTCATGGCTGAGCAGGCCGGTTTCGGCGCGCTGATTGCGGTGCTGATCGTCCTGATTGCGGCGCTTGTCATCAACATTCTGCTGGCCAAGCAGTTTTACAATGTGGCAAAGATGAAGGGATTTCCCTGGATGCGCTATTTCTGGATTCCCTTCCTGTTCGGGCCGATTGGCTGGTTTATGGTACTGGCGCTCCCCGATCACGGTGATAAAGTATAAGCAGGGATTGCCGCAATCCGACGTTGGATTGCGGCAATCTTTTTTGTCAGTTTCCGTCGATCCAGAGAAGCCGTGCCGTGCGCGGCGCATCGAAGGTGAGCGAAAGATCCTCGCCGCGGCTGATGGCATACATCTCGCCGCTGTCCTCATCGCGCAGGACAAAGCATCCGCCCGCATCAAGGAAGGGAAGGCGGACACGCAGCTCTGCCTCGGCGCACTTTTCCTGCCGGAAGGCCAGCAGAACGCCCTTTTTCGATTCCTCGTCATAGTAGGCGAAGGCGGTAAAGCCGCTGGTATCGGCCGGGCCGTGCCACGGAGTCAGCCGATAGAAATCGCAGAGCAGATAGGGCCGGACCCGTTTCCACTCATCAAGGCCGAGGCGGAGGATATCGAAATTCTGACTTTCATCATAGACAAACTGGGAATCCACGTTCAGAATCGGCAGATAGGAGGCGCGCCAGACATAGACGTCGCTGATGCCGGTTTTGTCCAGCTGATACTTCTTCTCCTTGGTATTGGCGCCGCAGAAGGGGATCCACGCATTGAAGGCGGTGGTCATCGAAAGCCGCAGTCCGGTCGATTCGCGGTCGGCATCGCTTCGCAGAAGCGGTACACCCCGGCGCATGGATTCCAGATCGTTCCGGCCGCCGCCGCTGGCGCAGGAATCCACAAAGCCGCATCCGCCGTGCGAAAGCGTGCAGGCGATGATGTCATCCCACATCCGGTAGTGCGCGCCGATGAATTTGCATTCGGTGATGCCCTGCCGGTTTTCACCCTCGCGTTCATCCAGCCACTTCCAAAGCCCGGCGGCATCGCAGTTGTTGTCCTCGCGGTACATTTCGACCCGGTTTTCCCTAAGGGTCTTCGTGATCCGACTGACCGTCCAGTTATAGCAGGCTTCATCGCCGATGTTGTTGGAGATCGCGCGCACGCCCTCCCGGCGAATCGCCCATTCGGGATTGTAGCCGAAATTCTCTGCCAGCGATTCGGGATCGGTGACCCGCTCCGGCTCGAACCACATCAGGGTCTTCATGCCGTTTTCGCGGGCGAAATCGGTGGATTTTCGGAAGCTGTCGCCCGGCCACTTGGCGGGATCCAGCTCCCATGTGCCGACGGTGTCCCACCAATCGTGCCCCTTTTCATAAGAAACGGCGGAGCTTTTGTCGGGGGCCATATACCAGCCGGCATCGAACCAGCGGAAATCGACCTTGCAGTTCTCGGCGATCATCTTTTCAAGACTCGGCCGCCAGCTGGCGTGGTTTTCGGAGATGCTTCCGTCGGAATTGGGAAGGCCGGTATCCGAGCACAGACAGCAGGTGGAGAAGGGCGCAAGAGGATGCCCGTCGGCATCAGCCTTCGGAAGATTCCAGCCGATGAACCAATCGCGCCAGTAATTGACGGCGTAGTTTTCGTTTCGCACGGTGTACGGAGCCACAACAAAGAGCGCGGTACGGATTTCCTCGCCGGGGCGCAGTACGGTGCGGAGATTGTTGACCGAGCGGGCGGTGTATGCGGTCGCTCCGCCATCATAAATGAAATCGGCGCGCCAGGTGCCGGCCCAGCCGATGGCGAGCATTACGCCGCCGTCGCCGTACTCCAGATTGAAGTAGGGGAAGTTGATATGCGTCGCGCGGCCGCTTGACGATTCAAAGGAGGCGGGCATGGAGGTAAGATCCACGCTGTAGGGGCGGTACTGATTCACATGGTCGCCGAGAATGCCCTTGAGGGTCGGATACGCGCCCGCAAAGGAGAGCTTTACATGGGGATTCTCGAGCAGTCCGCTGTCATGATCGGAGGGATTAGTGAAGCGGGCCGTCCATTCCGTGACACCGTGGGTCGGATAATGGGTGATGAGCAGACAGAGCTCCAGCGATTCATCGAGTGCCATGCAAAGCTCGGCCGATTCGCGGCTGTCCCCGGTATCTGCGGGCGTGATGCGCACATCGCCGCCAAGGCCGGTATAATCCCTGCCGGCATAGGTGAAGGAGAAGGGGATTTTGGCGGGATCCTCCAGCAGAGAGGCATAGAAGCGATCGGCCTCGGGATTTGTGTAATTCTTTTTCATAATGACTCCTTATCCGAGCTTCTTTATCAGAATCAGCTCACTTGACAGATTGTTTGTGATGCGTACGCGAAGGCCGTTGTTGATCATCTCAAAGCCGGACAGCTTTGCGGATGCGCGGCTGTTATCAAAGGTGACCTCGTACAGGGCCGAGGCATCGATGCCGCGGGGATAGACCACCGTTTCATCGGGATTGTCGCCGCAAAGGCGGAAGATTCCGATGACGGATGTCGAAGCATCGGCGGCCGCGCGCTCTAAAATCAGCGTGCCCTTTGTCTGGAGGTCCCAGCATTCGGGCGTGTGATGGAAGATGAGGCCCTCTGATGCCCACGGCCGGATATGATTCTTGTATAGCTCATAGCTGTGACGGACGAATTCGATCTGATTCGGATTCATTTCGGTACCGGCGCAGTTATAGGAATTGGTGGTCGGACGGCCGAACAGGGTGTGGCGGATGATCGCATCCAGCGTGCCGAAGGCGTGGGAGCCCATGCCGCTGGCGAGGCGGTCCACCCGCTCGGGCGGCAGAACCATCGTCATGCCGTTGGTGATAGCGACGCCGCGCGGCTGATTCTGATGGTCGGATACCCATGTATGGGTGAAATAGGCATTCAGGCCGAGATCGGTGCGGGAGCCGCCGGAGGCGCAGTTTTCAAAGATGACATCCGGGAAGCGGCTCCGCAGGCGGCCGAACATGGCGTAGAGATTATCGTAATAACGGGCCGGAACGCTTTCGCCGCGCTTGTTTTTGTGGTGCCAGATCCGGTAGTCCACATTGTAGTCCAGCCGGAAGAGGTCGATTTTGTAATCCTCGACAAGATGAATCACGGCGTTTTCCGCAAACTGCACGGCCTCGGGATTGGACATATCAAGCAGGGTGGTGCGATTGCCGGCCCGGTCGACGGCGAACCAGTCGGGATGCTCGCTGTAAACCCTGGAATTCACGCCGGCGCGCTCAATTTCGCCCCACAGACCGAACAGCAGGCCCTTCGAATGGATGTAATCGCGGATCTCTTCGATGCCGTTCGGGTATTTTTCGGGATTGTATTCCCAGTCGCCGACCTGGCGCGACCAGCCCTTGCTCTCCTCGCCGTTTGGGCAGTACCAGCCGGCATCGATAATCAGCGTTTCGCCGCCGATGGCCGCAATGGTATCGGCGTAATGCCTGGTGGCCTCGACGGTCATCGGGCGCTCCGGGCCCATGCCGCCCTCAATCAGACCGCCGTAGCGGCCATTGTCCGAAAGGCCGGCCGTCTCGGGCAGAGTGAAGACCGATTTGCGGGTATGGCGGTGCATCTCGTTGACGATGTCATCAAGATCGCCGTTCATCATGCCAAGATGCATCTTCGGCGAATCCCAGCACTCATCCGGCTCGAGGATCAGCGTGGGGGCATCGCCCTCCAGCCGTGCCGCAAAGGAGAAATGAGATGTGCCGTTGTTGTTGTCGGTGTTGAGATCGAAATCGAAGGCATAGCTGCCCGAATAGCCCAGCTGGCCAAACCAGATGGTGCCGAGCGCATTGTTTTTTACCATGAACATCGGATGGCGGTGGCGGTCACGGTCATAGCGGCTGGAAATGCTCATGCGGGCCGTGCCGATGTCATGCCAGCGGAAGGTGCCCTCATGGCCCCATTGGGCGCGCTCAAAATAGCCGACGGAATAGAGCTTTTCGCTGTTGTCGGTATAATCGGCCCACCGGGCAATGCTTTCCATACCGCCGCCCATGACGGTGATATGGCTGATGTTGAGCGGGGTGCTTCCGGTGTTGTGAAGGGTCAGCCAGCGCATGAGGACAGCGGTGCCGTCAAGATAAGTGTGCAGGGTGACCGTAAGCGGTACGGCGGAGGATTTCAGCGTGAGGCGGGCATGGATGCAGCCGTCCTCCGTGCTGTGGGTATGGGAAACGTATTCCCAGCTTCCGAGTAGGGAAACGCCGTTTGCCTCGATTTTGAAGACCTCGCAGACGGGGAAGTCTCCGGCATTCAGATAGGACGGAAAATCGTCGAGAATATTCAGCGGGAAGCCGGCGCCGTTCCAGCCGCGGGAGGCAAGAATGCCATTGCCGAAGCCCTCCTCATAGACCGTCAGGCCGCTGCGGTAACAGAAGCCGGGCGGGTTGCTTCCTTTGACAATCAGATCGGTGAAATGTGCAGATGCTTTCATAACAATGCTTCCTTTCGGAAAGTTTGAGACGTTTAGGAAAACGCTTACCTTACTGGCATTATAGCACAGAAGCGGCACTTTGTCAAGAGGCGGGGCGAAATTTTCTTGACAGGAAGGAATTGTCATGCTATAATATACACATACTGATTGTATCTTCAAAGCAAGGAGGCGGCGCACATTCGCGCGCCGGATTGAATTATGAAAGAAAAAATCGTTACAGCGGTGGAAAAGCATCGCGCGCTGATTCTGGAGGCCGAGCGGCGGATCTGGTCGCATCCGGAAACCGGCTTCAAGGAATACAAGACCTCGGCCTACATGGCGGAGCAGTTTGAAGCCCTCGGCTTCAGCCTCACCTATGCCGACGGCATCACCGGCTTCTATACCGTTATCGATACCGGCCGGCCCGGCCCCGAGATTCTTGTCATGGGGGAACTGGATTCCATCATCTGCCCCGCGCACAAGGATGCCGATCCTGTGACCGGCGCGGTCCATTCCTGCGGCCACAATGCCCAATGTGCGGCCCTGCTCGGTATTGCCGCCGCGCTGAAGGAGGATGGAATGCTGGACGGCTTATGCGGCCGGATCCGTCTCTGCGCCGTTCCCGCCGAGGAGCTGCTGGAGATTGAATACCGCAGCCGCCTGCGCGATGAGGGGAAAATCCGCTATCTCGGCGGCAAGACCGAATTCCTCGCCCGCGGCTATTTTGACGGCGTGGATATCGCCTTCATGGTACACACCTCGTCATCCTTTGTCATCACAGGAGGCTCGGTCGGCTGTATCACCAAGAAGATTCTCTATAAGGGCACGGCCGCTCATGCGGGCGGATCGCCGTGGGCCGGTCGGAATGCCCTCTACGCCGCCACCTGCGGCATCAACGCCGTCAATGCCATCCGCGAAACCTTCGCCGAGCCGGATATCATCCGCGTGCATCCGATCATCACCCGCGGCGGTGATATGGTCAACGCGATCCCGGAAACGGTCACGCTGGAGAGCTATGTGCGCGGAAGCAGCTTCGATGCGATTGTGAAGGCCAACAAAAAGGTCAACCGTGCGCTGACCGGGGCGGCGCTGTCCGTCGGCACGAACATCGAGATCATCGATGTGCCCGGATACGGCCCGCTGAAGAACGATGAGGGAATGCGTCTTCTGGCGGCGGATGCGGCGGCGGCCGTCATCCCGGAGCGGGAGATGCGTGTCAACGATCGCATCAGCTCCGGAAGTACGGATATGGGGGATCTGTCCGGCCTGATGCCGGTTATCCATCCCTACGCGGGCGGTGCCGCAGGCAAATCCCACGGAAACGATTATGAAATTGTCGATCCCGATGCGGCCTGCGTGGATTCGGCCAAGTGGCAGCTCGGTATGCTCCTGCTCCTGCTGTCCGACGGGGCGGCGCGCGCAAGGAAGATTCTGGCTGACTATCAGCCGCTCTTTGCCTCGAAGGAGGAATATCTTGCCTATATTGAAGGGCTGAACTGTGCGGGTGACCGGATTCTGTACCGCGAGGACGGTACGGCCGAGGTTCGCTGTGACTGAATCACTGTAATTCTGAAAGGAAGTAAAATAATGAAGAGAATTTTCGCGCTGCTTTTGGCGGCGGTAATGTGTTTCTCTCTTGTTGCTTGTGACGGGGATGAAGAAACGAGCAGCAATAACGAGCCGCAGACAAACGAAACTACCAATAGTGAGACAGAGACAAGCGAAAGTGATTCGCAAAAGGAAACCATCGAATCGACTGATAATGTATCAAGTGACAATGCTACAGAAGAAGCCATAGTCGTTACTTTAGATGCGGAATGTTTGACTGGTGTATGGGTAAGGCATGAAAAAGATAAGGAACTCGAAAAATCTTTGCTAAACTTTGAATTAAATGCAGATGAGACAGGAACAGTCAATTTGTCTGAGAACGGGGAAGTTAATTCTTTTCCGATTATCAAATGGTATATAAATGAAATGCAGTCTGTGGTAGAATTGTACATTGATACAGATGCAGATAATATTGAGAATACAATATATTATCTATGCGTATGCCCTGAATGTGGTGCTTTAACAGATGCGTTTGCGGGTGAACCTTGTTTTGTAAAGGAAACGGAATAATAAAAAGCAGTGATTTTATAGGCGCGGGGCGCAAGCCCCGCGCCGGTCAGATTGCGGACATCGAAATTGAAATGCGCATCAAAGGAGCCTCCCTCGCGCGCTTCCCGTTCAAATTTTATTTTCGTTCACCGGATCCGGATCAGCCGTACTGAGCCTCACGAAGCGGCTTGTCCCAATAAACGGTTCCGCCAAGGCCGGCGGAAAGCGCATCCACCGCACCGCGAAGCTCAGCCAGGTACTGGGCATCCCGCTTTTTGGAGCGGCGGCCGTTTGTGCGAAGAAGCTCCTTGGATGCACAGGCATCGTAGCTGACGCCGTAATCGGTTTCCTCGCGATGTGGGAAGAAGGTCACGCCTGCTTCATAGCGGATGGTGCCGCAGTCGCTTTCAGCTGTCAGCCAGACCAGCGCCGCGCGGCGCTCCACCCCGTTATAGGTGCAGGCGGCGGAAAAATACTGACGGTAAACATCGATGGTTTTCACGGAAAAAACCCCTTTCTCAAAAAACAGGAGCGGCGGACCGCTCCTGTTTGATTCCTATACTCAGCCGAAGTAGCGAGCCAGCAGGCCTGCGAAAGCCTTGCCGTGTCTTGCTTCGTCGCGAGCCATTTCGTGAACGGTGTCATGGATGGCATCCAGACCCAGCTCCTTGGCAAGCTTGGCAAGATCGGTCTTGCCGGCGGTTGCGCCGTTCTCGGCCTCAACGCGCATTTCGAGATTCTTCTTGGTGGAGTCGGTTACGACCTCGCCCAGCAGCTCGGCAAACTTTGCGGCGTGCTCAGCCTCTTCGTAAGCGGCCTTTTCCCAATACAGACCGATTTCCGGATAACCCTCGCGGTGTGCAACGCGGGCCATTGCCAGATACATACCAACCTCGGTGCACTCACCGGTGAAGTTGGCGCGAAGGCCTTCGATGATCTCGGCGGGAGCGCCTGCGGCAACTCCTACGGTGTGCTCGGCAGCCCATGCCATTTCGCCGGTCTTCTGCTCCTCAAACTTGGAAGCGGGAGCCTTGCACTGGGGACATTTTTCGGGAGCAGCATCTCCCTCGTGAACGTAGCCGCAGATTTTGCAGATGTACTTTGCCATGATTTTTTCCTCCGTGATAAATGAATTAAATTTTTGACAGGATTTCTTCGGTTGGGATGCCCTCGTCGATTACAGTATCCAGCGTGACCTGATCCAGCTTTTCAAGAAGCGTTTCGTTGAGCTTTTCAAAAATGCGGTGGAAGGTGCAGCTTTTTTTGCACGCACCGGTGCGGGAACATTCATAGCTGTCCTCCAGACACCGTGAGAGAAGCAGCGGTCCGTCGATGATCTCCACCACCCGCCGCATACTGATTTCCTGCGGGGGGAGGTTCAGAACATATCCGCCGGCCACGCCTTTCTGGGAACGTATCAGCCCGCCCAGATTCAGCTTCCGGAGTATTTTGACCGTGAACCGCTCCGGGACTCCCGTTGCCGCGGCAATCGATCGGGCATCCATGCGCCGTCCGTTTGCCGCAAGTGTGTAGGTGATGCGCAGAGCATAGTCTGCTTCCTGAGTGATTCTCATGTCGGCACCTCAATCTATACCTTTTTGGTACGATTTAATTATACACGATCCTTTCCGTTTTGTCAAGGGGTTTTTTGAAAAAAATTCGGATTTTTTTTGCCGGCTGCAAAAAATGCGGAAAACTTCGGCACAGCTCTTGCAAAATAATGAGAAATGGTGTATAATGATAGGAAAGGGCCGACAACTGTCGCCCGCGACGGAAGCTGGAGGGGCTGTGTGATGAAAAAGGAACAGATTGGGCGGATCTTTTCAAAGATTCCGACGCTGGAAACCGACCGCCTGCTGCTTCGTCGGATGAAGCCTTCCGATTATCGGGATATGTATGAATATGCCTGCCAGTCGAGGGTGACCGAGTATTTGCTCTGGGAGCCGCATACCGATGAAAAGCAGACACTGGGGTATCTGGAATATATTCAGTCCCGCTACCGGGCCGGTGAATTTTATGACTGGGCGCTCATTCTGCGCGAGCAGAAAAAAATGATCGGCACCTGCGGCTTCACAACGCTGGATTTCACCAACAATTCCGCTGAAATCGGCTATGTGCTGAACCCCGCGTACTGGGGCAGGGGGCTTGCCTCCGAGGCGGTAGCCTGCGTGCTGTCCTTCGGCTTCATGCAGCTGAATGTCCACCGGATCGAGGCCCGCTACATGATGGGCAACGATAAGAGCCGCCGCGTGATGGAACGGTGCGGCATGGCCTTTGAAGGCGTGCGCCGCTCCTCGCTTTACATCCGGGGAGGCTACCGCGACATCGGAACCTGTTCGATACTGTCGGATGAATATATAAGGAAGTACTTATGACCGGGATCAAAAACAACATTCTGTCGCTGATCGGCATGACCGGCTGCGGCAAGACGAGTGTGGGCAAGCTCCTCGCAAAAAAACTGGATGCCCGATTCATCGATCTTGACGCGGTGATTGTCAGTCGATACGGCCCCATCAAGACCATCTTCGCCGAAAAGGGCGAGGCAGCCTTCCGCGTGCTGGAATACGAAACCCTCTGCGATGTTGTAAATGAAGCAAAATCGGGGGAGGGGATCACGATTCTTTCCTGCGGCGGCGGTGTGCCGACCTTTGCCCGCTCGCGGGCCGTCCTGAAGGCGCAGACCACCGTTATCTGGCTCCGCAGAAGCGTGGAGAGCATCGGCAAGGACAGCGAAATTCTGAGCCGTCCGCCGATCAACGGCGACATCGAGAATTACAAGCGGCTGCTTGGCAAGCGCTATCCGATCTACCGCTCCACGGCCGAGCATTCCTTCTTCAACACCTTCCCCCAGCGGACGGCGGCGCTGATCGCCTCCAGGGTTCTGGCGCGGGAGGACTGAAATCATTCTGTCAAAAATATTTTTCATAAAGGAGAAACTGTCATGTTAAAGAAAATTCCGAAAATCCTTTCCCCGGAGCTTGTCAAGATTCTGATGGAGATGGGCCACGGCGATGAGCTGGTTATCGCGGACGGCAACTTCCCGTCCGAGCGGATCGGTCAGCGCTGTGTACGCGCCGACGGTCACGGCGCTCCCGAACTGGTCGAAGCCATCCTCGAGCTCTTCCCGCTGGACACCTATGCAAAGCCGGTTTATCTGATGGCGAAGGTTCCCGGCGATACCGTTGAAACCCCCATCTGGGATACCTACAGGGCTCTGGTTGCTCCCCACACCGAGGAGGATGTGGAGTTCATCGAGCGCTATGCATTCTATGAGCGCGCCGAGAAGGCTTACTGCGTCATCGCGACCGGCGAGCCGGCTCTGTATGCCAACCTGATCCTCAAGAAGGGTGTTGTTAAATAAGAAGTCCCAAATATCCCGCTGAAAGGGGAATCGCATCTCATGAAAATCCGAAATCTGATTGATTTCAACGATATCTCGCTGGAGGAATGGGAGGATCTGCGCGACCTCGCCTTCCGCATCAAGAAAAATCCCGCACAGTTCCGCGATGTCTGCAAGGGCCGGATCATGGCAACCCTGTTCTATGAGCCGTCCACCCGCACGCAGATGTCCTTCCAGACCGCGATGATGCGGCTGGGCGGCAAGGTCATCGGCTTCTCCGATCCCGGATCCAGCTCGGTTTCCAAGGGCGAAACCCTGCGCGATACGGTCAAGATCGTCAGCGCCTATTCGGACATTCTGGTTATCCGCAATCCCGTTGAGGGCGCGGCTTATGCGGCCGGGCTTTACTCCCGTGTGCCGGTCATCAATGCCGGTGACGGCGGCCATCTGCATCCGACCCAGACGCTCACCGACCTGATGACCATCTACGAGCGCAAGGGTACGCTGGAGGGGCTGACCATCGGCTTCTGCGGCGACCTGCTCAACGGCCGCACGGTTCATTCGCTTCTGCGCGCCATGGCCCGCTTTAAGAATAACCGCTTTGTTCTGATCTCCACGCCCGAGCTGAAGCTTCCCGCCTATGTCATTTCCGAGCTGACGGCGGCCGGCAACAGCTTCACCGAATGCGATACGCTGGAGGAATGCATCGGCGAGCTGGATATTCTCTATATGACCCGCATCCAGAAGGAGCGCTTCCGCTCCCAGGAGGAGTATGCCAGACAGTCCGGCGTTTATCGCCTGACCGCCGATAAGATGGCGCTGGCTTCCCCGGATCTGGCGGTGCTTCATCCCCTGCCGAAGGTGGATGAGATCGCCTACGATGTGGACGACGATCCCAGAACGCAGTACTTCGAGCAGGCGGAGAACGGTATGTACATCCGCATGGCGCTGATTGCCCGTCTGATCGATGCCGAAAAGACCGGCCGCGGCCCCGCGTATCCGCTCCCCGAGAAGGCCTTCTGTCAGAATCCGCGCTGCATCTCCAATCATGAGAAGTATCTGCCAAAGTTGACCAAGGTAATCGGCGGCGAGGAGCGCTGCTGCTACTGCGACCATTCGATTTCGCAATAATCCTTCATCCCGCAGACTCCGGTCTGCGGGATGCCTCTTTGAGGGCGGGGAATCCTGCCGGCATTCAATCAAGAAGGTGCTCTGCAGTTCAAAGCAGGGCACCTTTTTGTTTATATGACCTTTCCGAGCGGCGTGCGGCGGGGAATAAAGAGGACGCGGCTGTCGGCGGCATCGGGATTAGCCGCTTCGATGGCCGCCGCCGTGGTTTTGTATCGCTTGGCGATCGACCAGAGGCTCTCGCCTTCCGACGGATAGCAGAGCGTGATCCCGCCCGCCGGCTCGCAGGCAGGGGAGGCCTCCCGATCGCAGTGTACCGTTTCCACCGCTTCCATGCGGTGCTTCTTCAGAAAAACGGCGGTGAGGGCGACCTCGAAATCACAGAGCAGCCGTCCCGAATCGGCGCGAACGCGCAGATCCGTGACATGGCAGGTACACTCGCAGACAGATGTATTTCCGATCTCGCCGGTATTCAGCTCACATTTGAGGGGAAGGGTGAAGAGGGCCGGATGAAAGCCGCCGTCCCGGCGAAGGAGAACGGACAGCTCTGCCTCGCCCGTCAGAATCGCGCGGCCGCGATCCGCCGATGTGCAGGAAAGCCCGGCCTCGGCGCTGGCCCCGATCACGGCGGCGGGCAGAAGACCGTCCCCGTCAAAGCTCTCGCTGACCGAAAAATTGGCGTTCACCACCTTGCCGAGGGAGGTCAGCTCCAGCATCCGCCGGTCGCAGACAGCTTCCCGATCGGTGGCATAAACATCCATCGTGAACAGCGTATCGGTATCAGCCAGCAGGCGGCAGTCCATCTCATAGGCGAGATCCAGCTCGACCACCCGCCGCTCCCCATAGGAATTCTCGCCGACGGCGGCAGAAACCTCGGTGACGGTGCCGAGAACGGCGGCCGCAAGCGTTTCCTCCTTTGCGCCGTCGAAGAAGGCGGCGTATTCCGAGCCGTCGACCGAAGCGCTGATCGGGAGCTTCCGGGTGAAGGAACGCCAATCGGAGGCCTCGCCCTGCGCCATGTAAAGGCAGTCGATGACGGCTTCGCCCTTGAGCGCGATCCGCAGACCGCCGTCAAGGGAGGGCCGCGCCTCGTTGAAATGGATCGATGCCTCGCAGGATACCAGCTCATCAATCGCGGGCTGGGAGCCGTCCGGCTCCAGATTCTCGCTGATGTGATAAGGCCCGGCCAGGAAGCGCTTCTGCTTCAGAGTCGGCAGAACGGCGGTCAGCTTTTCCAGCGACAGCTCCTCTTCAAGGGTCATCGGGCCGTCGATGACCGGCGCCAATGCTGTCGGGGATGCGACGCAGATGGCGGATGTCAGGGATGCCTTGATGGACAGCTTGCGGGGATTCTGGAGCCGGGCGGTGCAGGACTGCATGACGGGATCGATGGAAATCTCACCGCCGTCGAGGCCGGCAATCTCGTTCAGCACACCGCTGAATTCCTCGGCAAAATGGACGGCGTGCAGGCTTTCGGGGGCCGGCTCACCCTCCCGGCTTTCATCGGAGGAAAAGAGGACGGTGTAATCGACGGCGCCTGTGTATTCCAGCCGCTTGCCGGATGCATAGCGGCTGATGAGCATCGGGCGGGCGGTTGTTCGCAGGATCCGCTTGACATCGGGGAAGGTATCGGGCAGGATATAATCGCCGGACAGCTCGGTCGGCACGGAGCCTTCAAAGCGGGGCATCAACCATTTTTGCGACGGACTTGCAGACGGATTCATGAAAAAATACCTCCTTCGGGGATTTTGCTATACTATATGCGAAGGAGGGCGGGAATAGAACGCCCCCGCCGAAATGGGCGGTGGGACTGTTATGGATCAGGAGCCGTCTGCGGGCAGGGAAGCGGTTAACAGAAGGGCGGTGATGATTTTTCTCATATCTCGATTCCTTGGGTCAGCAGACGGTTGGTCTGCTGGAATTTGAGCGGTGTGATGCCGGTTTCGCGGCGGAAGACCGAGATGAAATAGGAATAATCCTGCCAGCCGCAGGCGCTGCAGACCTCCTCCAGCGATTTTCCCTGCGCAAGAAGGGATTTGGCCATCTCGATCCGCTTGCGCGTGATGTAGCGGATCAGCGTGATGCCCATCGCCTCGGAGAAGAGCCGGGAGAGATATTCGCGGCTGACAAACAGCCGGTCGGCCAGATCGGCCACGGTTGTCAGCTCGGGCAGATGCAGATTGATGTACCGGAGCGCGCGGTTGACAAGCTCATTCTTCGGAACATTGCAAAGGGAGCCGGTACGCTCGTCGAAGGCGCGGTTCACCGTGTGCAGAATCTCCAGAAAATCGGCCATCGCCAGCATATTGCGGTCCGGATCGCCGTTCAGAAACCGACCGTCGGTGCGAAGGATCCGCGAAAGGCAGTCATCCATGAGCGGCCGCTCCAGAATCAGGGTGTTCTCCTGACCGAAGGGGCGCTCCAGAAAGCACCGCATGGCCGATCCCGCGCCCAGATAATCCAGCGCGTGGGGATGAATCTGATAATAAGCCCGCTCATAGGTGCAGGCCTCGTTGATCATGACGCTGTGCAGCTCGCCCGGACGGGTGAAGATGACCGTGCCGTAGGAGAGCTGATACACGCCCTCCTCAATCATATAGGAGCATCGGCCGCCAAGATAAAAATACAGCTCACAGAAGGAATGGGTGTGCGGATAGTGATTCGCATCGGCGCAGACAGCCTCATTCTTCTGATAGAAAAAGATGAGGGAATCGGTGATTTTTTTATCCAACAGTGCGTCCCTCCCGGCGGCGGATGATTTTGTTTTATTATAGAGCATTGGGAAGCCAGTATCAAGGGGCTGCTGCATCGAAATGCAACAGCCCCTTTTTTACATTTTTTTCAGAACGCGGATCAGCCGGCCGGTCAGGAAAATCGACAGGACGGATACCGCCGCCCAGCTGGCGAACATCGGTGCATAGCCGAAGTTTTCGATTACCGTGCCGTAAACCATCGAGCCGAGTCCGGCACCGAGATAAGTGGCAAAATCCATGATGCCGCTGACCGTGGCGACGCGTCCGGATTTGGCATATTCAATCGGATAGATCGAAAGCAGGGTCGTGTTGATCAGCGAAACCGCCGCATACATCAGCGAGAGGCAGATCATGGCAAGGATCGGGCCGCCGAATCCGAAAATCAGCGGGAGCGAGGAAACGGTACAGATCGCAAAGCCGAGCAGGCTGACCGTATGCTCCTTTTCGCCGCAGAGCCGATAGATCAGCGGATAGATCATCCGGCCGACGAATCCGACCAGCGGGATGAAGAAGACGAACAGCGAGGCTTCGGTCAGATCGATGGCGAAGGTGAAAATGAAGAATTTCGTCATCCAGCCGGTGATGTTGTCCTTCATGATGCCGTGCAGGAAGGCGCTCGGCACGGTGAGGCGGATATCCGGCTTCTTCAGAAGCTCGGATACCGGAGCACTCTGCGGCGTATCAGCTGCGGCTGAATCCGCTTTCGCGGTCGGAAGGCCTATGTGGCGGAGCGTGAAGAAGACCGCAGCACCCATCACGAGCGTGAGGCCGCCGGGGAGCAGAAAAGCATAGGCAAGACCGAGGCTGGTGATAATCAGGCTGCTCAGCGGGATGGCGATCAGGTTGCCGACGGTTACCGAGGTGACCACATAGGAGGTGATCTTTTTTGCCTTCGATTCCTCCCAGCTGGCGGCGACAACGCAGAGTACCGAGCTCCAGAGCATCGATTGGGCCCAGGCATTGGCGCACCAGAGAATCAGCATCCCGATAAATGGCGGGAAGAGGGAGAAGAGCAGATTGGCAAGACCCGCGCCGCCAAGTCCGGTGCAGAGCATGATCCACGGACGGATCCGGTCGCTCAGGCCGCCGTTGATGAGCCGGCCGAGGGCGTAGATGACTAAAAATGCGCCGGAGAGAATGCCGTACTGCTCCGTGGTGAGAAGCCCGGTCCCAACGGTGAGATCGTGCGAGGCCATCGAAAGATTCAGCCGCGCGATGTAGATCGAGGTGTAGGCAAGATAGAGGATTACAAAGATCAGGGGAAGGTTTTTCTTTTTCATGGAATGCCTTTCGCGGTTTTACCGGAGCAGGAACATATCGTAGCCGGTGATTTCGGGGAGGGTGATACGGGTGCAGCCGTTTTCGGCGACAAAGGGAATCGGCGTTTTGTCCGGCAGACGGAGAACCTCACCGCATTCGCCGCGCACGGTGACTTCGCGGCCGGCGGGCAGGGTGACGTGCTCCTCGATCGCATCCATGACAGGGCCGCGCGGCTCGGGGAAGGTGACCTTCACATGGAGCAGGCGGTAGGAATCGGTGCCGGTCAGCGTCAGGCGCGAGGTGGACGGAAGGGACGGCGCGAGAATCTGCCGGTCGGGCAGAAGCTCATCGAGCATCCGCGCAACCAGCTTTTTGTGGAAGACGGAGGCCTTGCGGCAGTAGGCGGAGAAGATGCCGAAGCTGATCACGCCGAGATTTTCACGGAGCGCGGCGGCTGTGAAGCCGTCCTCTTTGGCGGGCGGCGTGTAGAAATAGCCGTGCTGTCCGTCCCAGTGCCGGTCAAAATAGGGGGCCACGCGATCGGCGATGACAGATGCATCGTCCGCCGCCTTGATGAGAATGCCGCCGGAATAGGTCGAATACTTCATCCGCACGCCGGTGATCGCCTCGCGGGTGATGTAATAGGAGGCGTTGGAGTTGTCCGGGCCGTGATAGGAGAGCAGGGAATCCAGCTCACGAAGCGCAAAGCCGTTCCGTGCGGGATTCAGCATACTGCCGCCGGCGAAAATCAGCTTGCCGCCGTGATCGGCAAAGGCGCGGAGCTTTGTCATCAGCGTGTCGGTCATGCCGATATTTTCCGGAACGATCAGCAGCCGGTAGAGGGAGAAATCACGGTCCTCGTTGATGACATCGAAGCCGACCTTCAATTCGGCCAGCATCCGGACCGCGCCGGTCACAGCCTGCGGCATACCGCCGCCCCTATGGAGCAGAATTGCCGCCTCGGCCAGGTATTTCGCCTCATCGGTGTATTCTTCGTACAGCTTTGTGCGCGCATAGATCTCGCCGAGCATCCGGTACATATCGCCAATCAGACCATCGGCGGGGTGCATATGGTCGCCAACCGAATACTGAACACCGGCTGTGAGGGCATCGTAGATATCGTTTTCGATGGATGCCTTCGTGCGCAGGCCGCCGAAATCGCCCCAGGAGGACTGGAAGCGGCCGGTCATATAGAGAACCTGCCCATAGAGGGTGCGCATATAGGAGGCTTCGGGCAGGAAGCTGTCGTAATTCCAGCAGCTGCCGCTGGGGAGAACCTCCACCTCGGCATGGGTCTGCCAGGCATCCACCTCATCGTGCTTTAAGCTGTTGGGATGGAAGAGCTTGCCCTCGGGAATGATTTCGCGGATTTTTCGCACCGTGTCGAGAATCTGCCGGTGAGCGAATTCGGTGACGGCGGCGCGGTTGGTGATGTCGATCCCCTCAGCCTTCATATCGGCCGTGCACTTGTCGCACCAGCAGGGACGGAGCATCATGCAGTCGGTGAAGATGCCGTCCACATCGTAATTCTCGACAATCTCGCGGATTTCGGCCAGCAGATGCTCACCCCAGCCCGTATTGTAGCAGGGGGTGCGGAAGCAGTTGTTGTTGGCCGGATCGCCGGTGCGGATCTGCCCGTTTTCGTTGATCTGGCACCATTCGGGATGGAGACGGCAGAGTTCGTGATTGATGCCGGCATTGACATAGGCAACCACCTTGATGGAACGCGCATGGCAGGCCCGGATCATCTCGCCGAGCAGGTCGATCTTCATGCCCGGATAGGGCACGCCGATTTTCGTGGGATAGTAGGAGAAGCCGATGTTGCAGCGCGCGAAGACATTGATGATTTCAACGTGCGCATCGGCGAGGGTGGATGCAAAGGCATCCGCATCGAAATTGGCGGCAAAATCATAAATGCCGGGCAGAGTATGGAAATCCAGATGGATTCCGCGGCGAAGCTTATCCATAATCAAATCCTCCCGATTGGCGGTAATCAATAGATCTGGAGACCGATGACCGAATCGATAGGCAGGGAGAGCACAAGCCCCTTGGCCTCGCTGTGGACACCGCATTTTTCGCTGATGGCCTTCATGATGCCGGCCTTGTTGGCTTCACCGGCCAGAATCAGCACGATCTCCTTTTCCTCCTGACCGTTCAGACCCCACTTGCTGGTGATGGCCTCGCTGTCGATCTGGCGGCTGTGGAGAACGGTTCCGCCGCTGGCACCGGCCGAGCGGGCCGCTTCCATAACGTTTTCGGAAAAGCCGCGGTGTACGATGGCGGCAATCAGCATAAAATTCATTTCTTCCAAGGAAATCTCACCCTTTCGTTCATTCTTTGAGGACACATCGCTGCGCATGGCGATCATATCGAGGATGGCCTTGCTGGCTCCGGAGAGTGGAACCGTGAAGGCGATGCCGCTGTTGGTACTGCCGAGCCTCAGCTTGCGGCGGAGGCGGAGCAGGGTTTCATCGGCGGCGGATTTGGTTAAGAAGCTGACAATCAGGCTCTTGTCAATGCTGCCAAGACCCAGCATATCCATGATCTCGCTGGAGGCGGTGCCCTCGGCATTCAGCTGATAGGAAACCGGGATCGAGGCGGAGCGCAGAAGCGCTTCGGCCTTCACGGCCAGCTTGGGATTGGTGATGAGCACGAGCATCCGGTAGGCTTGCTTGTTGTTGTTATCCATACGTTAATCCTCCACAAATACAAGGATATCGTCGGCATCGGCCGGAATCGCGGTCGGGACGAGATGCTTCTGCACCTTGGCGGTTTTGATCTGGAAGACGAGGCCCATGATCTGGATGGCGATCAGCGGCGTGAGGGCAACCAGCGCGACAACACCGAAGGCATCCGTCATCAGATTGCCGCCGACGGCCAGACAGGCGCCAATGCTCAGCGGAAGCAGGAATGTGGTGGTCATCGGGCCGCTGGCTACTCCGCCCGAGTCAAAGGCGATACCGACAAAGATTTTCGGTACGATGCGTGAGAGCACCAGCGCGATCAGATAGCCGGGGATGATGATCCATTGGATGGCCAGACCGCTCAGTACGCGGAACATGGCAAGGCCGACCGAAACCGCAACACCGATGGACATACAGCGGTTCATGGCGCGGGCGGAGATGGCGCCGTCCGTAACCGATTCAACCTGACGGTTGAGGACCTGAATGGCCGGCTCGGCCTTGACGATGAAGTAACCGATCAGCATACCGATCGGTACGAGGATCCATTTGTAGGGCAGGGAGGCGAGTGCACCGCCGAGGAAGGAGCCGACCGGTGCAAAGCCGATGTTGACGCCGCAGAGGAAGAGCACAAGACCCAGGTATGTATAGCCGATACCGACGAGGATCCGAAGGATCTGACGGCGGTGATAGCGGCGGCTTAAAAGCTGGAAGAGGGCAAAGACCGCGACGATGGGAGCCAGTGAAATGGCAACCTCACCCGCATATTCGGGCAGGCCGTGGAAGAAGACCTTTGCAACATCCTGCGTCGTGGATACATCTGCCATATCCGAGAGGCTGTAGGAGGCCTCGGTGGGCTTGAAGAAGCAGCCGAGGATCAGCACGGCCAGAATCGGGCCGACGCTGGAGAGGGCGACCAGACCGAAGGAGTCGCTGGCGGCATTCTTGTCGCTTCGCATGGAGGCGATACCGACACCGAGCGCCATGATGAAGGGAACGGTCATCGGTCCGGTGGTAACGCCGCCGGAGTCGAAGGCGACCGCGACAAAATCACCGGGAACCAGAAAGGAGGCGCCGATGAGCAGAAGATAGAAGGCGATCAGGATGATCGAAAGATCGATTTTGAAGATAATACGGGCGATGGCGATGGCAAGAAAGATACCGACACCGACCGCAACGGTGAGAATCAGCGCCATGTTGGGCACCGAGGGAACCTGCTCGGCCAGAACCTGCAGATCGGGCTCGGAGATCGTGATGATTACACCCATCAGGAAGGCGATGAGAAGCAGGAAGATAAACCTTTTCGATTTTGAAAGCTGAACGCCGATGCCCTCGCCCAGCGGAGTCATCGCCATTTCGGCACCGAGCTGGAAAAAGCCCATGCCGATGATCAGCATGACGGCACCGGTGACGAACATGACCATCCGTCCCAGCTCCATCGGGATCAGAAAGATGGAGAGCAGCAGAACAATTCCGGTGATCGGAAGAACGGCGGACAGGGATTCCATCGTTTTTTCCTTGAGTTTTGGATTCAAATAAACACCTTCCGTCTGTAGGATTTTGCGCGGATCCGCAATTACTATCATTATACCATAATCAGCCAGGAAAGTCAATCGGCAGGGGGGAGATTCTGTGGGATTTCGCGGGGACTTTTCGGATGAAATCACGAAAAGGCCCGCTGCCTGATGACAGCGGGCCCGGTGGTATTTGTTTACTGTTTGCTGATGCAGTCAAGAAGCATGGTGCGCAGAACCTGCGGATCGCAGTTGCCCTTCAGCTCCTTCATGCACTTTCCGAAGAGCGCCATCAGCGCCTTCTCCTTGCCGCCCTTGTAGTCGGCGACCGACTTGGGATCGGCGGCTACGATGCGCTTGACGGTTTCCTCAATCGCACCGGTATCGTTGGATACAATGAAGCCGTTTGCCTCGGCATAAGAGGCGGGATCAATCTCCTCCTCAAACATGACGGAGAGGATCTTCTTGGCATTGCCGCGCTGAACCTTGCCGTCCATAACGAGCTTGATCAGCTCGCCGAGCCCTCTTCCGTCGAGGGTCAGCTCATCGACCGTCATCTGCTTCTTGTTGAGAATGGTCATGACATCGGAAATCAGCCAGTTGGCCGCTTCCTTGGCATTGCCGCAGACGGCGAGAGCCCCTTCAAAGCAATCGCAGAAGGCGCGGCTGTCCGAAAGCAGGCCGGCATCGTAATCGCTGAGTCCCAGCTCACCGGTGTAGCGGGCCTTCTTGACTTCGGGGAATTCGGGGAGGGATGCCTTGATGCGGCCGAACCATTCGTCATCGATGACAACGGGCATGATGTTCGGATCGGGGAAGTAGCGGTAATCGCCGGCCGTTTCCTTGGTGCGCATGGCGAAGGATTTGCCCTTGATGTCATCCCAGCGGCGGGTTTCCTGAACCAGCTCCTCGGTGCCGTTTTCGATGGCATCGATGTGGCGGGCCGTTTCATACTCGATCGCGCGGACGATGGCGGAGAGGGAGTTCATGTTCTTCATCTCGGTGCGTACGCCGAGCTTGTCCGAGCCCTCGGGGCGGACGGACAGGTTGACGTCGCAGCGCATGGAGCCCTGCTCCATACGGCAGTCGGAAACCTTCGCAAAGCGCAGCAGCGAGCGCAGACGCTCCAGATAGGCCACAACCTCCTCGGCCGAGGACAGATCGGGCTGGGAAACGATCTCGCAGAGCGGAACGGAGGTACGGTTGAAGTCTACCAGCGTGGTGTCGGTCCAATCATCGTGAACCAGCTTACCGGCATCCTCCTCCATGTGGATCTGCTTGATACGGATGCCCTTCTTTCCCTTGGAGGTTTCGATCTCCACAAGGCCGTTGACAGCGACGGGGGCGAACCACTGGGTGGTCTGATAGGAGCAGGGAAGATCCGGATAATAGTAGGATTTCTTATCGAAGGTGGTGGTGCGGTTGATGTCGCAGTTCAGCATCAGGCCGGCGGTCATGCCGAGATCCACAACGTGACGGTTGACAATCGGGAGCATACCGGGCATACCGCAGCAGGCGGGGCAGACATGATCGTTCTGTTCGCCGCCGAACCTGGCCGAGCAGGAGCAGAAGATTTTCGATTCGGTGGCAAGCTCGATATGAACCTCCAGACCGATGACGGTTTCGTATCTCATTTTCTTCTCCTCCTTACAGAATAGCGGCCGCATCGAGAAGCGCGGATTCGCCGAAAGCACGGCCGATCAGCTGAACACCGCCGGCGGCGACAGCCGGAAGACCGGTCAGCGAGGCGGGAGCGGTGTAAAGCGCTTCATCGAAGGACAGGGTGAGGTTTGCCGCCGTGTCAGCCTCGGTGTAGGAAGCCTTCGAGCAGGCGGGAAGCAGAATCGCATCGGCATCGGCAAGAATTCTTGCAAGCTCCTCCGAAATCACGCGGCGGATGCGCAGGGCCTTGTCATAAACCTTCTGATAATTCTCGGTGGACAGCGTTTCGGAGCCGTAGAGAATGGCGGTCTTGGTAAGCTCGCCGAAGGCCTCGGTGCGGGAATTGGTGTACAGCTCGTCGATGTTGGTGTAATTCGCCGAGCGGTAGCCGTATTTCACGCCGTCATAGCGGGAAACGTTGTTGCAGAGCTCGGCGGACATACAGATGTTCCAGGCGAGCCTGGCGGCCTTCAGAAGGGAGCCGTCGATTTCCGCAACGGTGATGCCGGCCGCTTCGAGCTTTGCTTTGGCCGCATCGATCTTTTCGGCGGTGGCGGCATCGACATTTTCAAGGAAGGCTTTGGCGATGACGACCTTGGAAATTTTGCCGTCCTGCAGACAGCACTTGTCGGCGGGAAGGCTGGTGCCGTCCTTGTCATCGTGGCCCATGACGGCGGCGAGGACTTCCTTCGCATCGCCGGCACTTGCGGCCAGTACGCCGACGGTTTCACCGGAGCAGGCGGCGGGAACGGTACCGTAGCGGGAAACGGTTCCGTAGGTGGGCTTGACAAAGACGAGATTGTTCAGCGCGGCGGCGCGGCGGGGCATACCGTTGACATCCAGATGGATAACGGCCTTGACTTCTCCTGCACGGAGCAGCTCGGCGGATGCGGTGCTCAGCTTACCATCGGAGGTAACAGCGCCGTAGTGGGAGGTTTCGCCGAGCAGGTCGATGGCAAATTCGCCAACGTTCACCTTGCCTGCAATATCAAAGCCGGCGGCCGTCAATTTGTCGGCGACCTCGGCGGAAAACAGGCTCATATAACCGTCCAGCATCTTCGAGCCGGCGGTGGTGGGAAGATCCTTAGTCAGGATCATATCGTCCAGCGCGACCTTGTTCTTTGCGGCGGACGGATTTTCGGAAAGATAGAGTTTCATTCGGTTCACCTCATTCTACCAGACGCGGTACCTGCCAGTACCCATCGGTGGTTTCGGGCGCGCTCCTTTGTAGCTCGTCGCGGGTGAAGCGCTTGATGACCTTGTCCTCGCGGACAACGGTGGAAAGCGGCATGACATGAACCATGCGCTCGACATTTTCGGTGTCGATGGCATCAAGCTCGGCCATGGCGGCCTCCTGACTCTCGAAGAAGGCGAGGAAGCGGGCTTCCTCAGCCTCTGTCAGCGCAAGCTGATTCAGCCTGCACAGACGGGAAAAGGTGGATTTATCCATATAAATGGCTTCCTTTCATAAAGGCAGACGCAGAGCGCCTGCGGGGTGGAAAACGGATAATCAGTCGCGGACCTTGATGTGAACTTCGCGGAGCTGAAGCTCGGTGACCTCACCCGGAGCACCCATCATCAGATCCTGCGCGTTGCCGTTGAGCGGGAAGGCGATGACGTCGCGGATGGTTTCCTCACCGGCGATCAGCATAATCATGCGGTCAACGCCGGGAGCCATGCCGGCATGAGGCGGTGCTCCGTACTGGAAGGCGGTATAAAGAGCGCCGAACTTGGCCTTCAGCTCTTCCTCGCCGTAGCCGGCAATGTCGAAGGCCTTCTGCATGATTTCGGGATTGTGGTTGCGGACAGCGCCGGAGGAAAGCTCCACGCCGTTGCAGACGATATCGTACTGATAAGCGAAGATCTCCAGCGGATCCTTGTTCATCAGCGCATCCATGCCGCCCTGCGGCATCGAGAAGGGATTGTGGGTAAAGTCGATCTTGCCGGTTTCCTCGTTGCGTTCGTACATCGGGAAGTCCACGATGAAGCAGAATTCATAGGAATCCTTGTTGACGATGCCGAGGGTTTCACCGAGCCAGGTGCGGATCTCGCCGGCCAGCTTGTTGACAACGGAAATCGCATCGCAGATGAAGAAGACGGTTTCGCCGTCCTTAATGCCGCAGAGGTTGACCAGCTCGTCACGCTTTTCGGGGGTGAGGAACTTGGCAATCGGGCCCTTGAATTCATCGCCGGCCAGGGTCAGATAACCAAGACCCTTCATGCCGACGGAGAGGGCGAATTTGAGGGAATCCTCAAAGAACTTCTTGGAGCGGCCGGCGCAGTTTGCCACGATGCCGCGGACGGGCTTTCCCTTGAAGAGCGGGAAGTCGATGGTCGCAAAGAAGTCGGAAAGATCCTGGATAATCAGCGGGTTGCGCAGATCGGGCTTGTCGGAGCCGTAATGGAGCATGGCATCCGCAAAGGTGATGCGGCGGAAGGGCGGTGCGGATACCGGCTTGTCGGAGAATTTCGTGAAGGTGTTGTAGACGACCTTCTCGGCTACGGCGAAGACATCCTCCTGCGTTGCGAAGGCCATCTCGAAGTCGAGCTGATAGAATTCGCCGGGCGAGCGGTCCTGACGGGCATCCTCGTCGCGGAAGCAGGGGCCAATCTGGAAATAGCGGTCGAAGCCGGAGGTCATCAGCAGCTGCTTGAACTGCTGGGGAGCCTGGGGCAGAGCATAGAACTTGCCCTTGTGCTTGCGGCTGGGAACCAGATAGTCGCGGGCACCCTCGGGGGAGGAGGCGGTCAGAATGGGCGTCTGGATTTCAAGGAAGCCCTGCTCCTCCATCTGGGAGCGTAAGAAGGAGAGGATCCTCGAGCGCAGAACGATATTGTCATGGATCTTCCTGTTGCGAAGATCGAGATAGCGGTACTTGAGGCGGACTTCCTCGCGGGTTTCGGTGGAAGCATCGATTTCAAAGGGGAGATTCAGCTTGACGGGGCCGAGGACTTCGATTTTCGAAGCGCGGACCTCGATCAGACCGGTTTCAAGCTTGGGATTGACGGTTTCCTCGTCGCGCTTGGTGACCTCACCCTCCACGAGGATGACGGTTTCCTTGGGCATACCGGCGATCATGGAATCGTCATTGACGACGATCTGGGTGATGCCGTAGTGGTCGCGCAGGTCAACAAAGAGAACGCCGCCGTGGTCGCGGACGGTGTCGATCCAGCCGGTCAGCGTAACGTTCCGGCCGATGTGATCGATGCGCAGTTCGTTGCAGGTATGTGTTCTTAACATAGCAGAACCTCCATTTATTATTTACAGATTGATCGGCGAAAAAACAAAAAACTGCATTTCGCCCGTTCGGCAGAGATTTCTCTGCACCATGGGACGAAAGACAGCTTCCGCGATACCACCCATATTGACCTCCGACCGGAGTCGGATGCCCTCTTCATTCTCATCTTGACGCGATGAACGGACGGTTCTACTGACGCATACAGGATGCGTTTTCTTCCGTCGGCTCCGGAGTGTTTTTCATACAGCTTCATTGCCGCCCTCGCACCTGCGGCGGCTCTCTGGAAATGAAGGCCCTGTACTACTCGCTCCATCAAAGCACTATTCCAATGTATAGTATATCACGTTTTTATCCGCTTGTCAAGAGGAAATCCATAGAAAAAATCCTCTCGGTGAGAGGATTTTTTTCGTTATTTCAGCGCCTTGTTCTTCCAGCGGCCGGCGCGGTAGAAGATGGCGGTCAGCACGGCACCCATTACCCAGCTCAGCAGCAGGGAGATCTGGATGCACTCCTGACGGCCGTAGGGCAGCTCGGCGGTGCGGGTTAAGTACGAGATGCCGTAAGCGATCGGCACGCGGATGGCGACCGTGGTGATCAGCGAGATCCACATGGGCGTGACGGTATCGCCTGCGCCGCGCATGATGCCGGAAAGGCTCTGGGTGACGGCGACGGCGATGTAGCCTGCGGCGAGGATCATCATCAGCTGATAGCTGAGCTCCACCAGCTCGGCGGTTTCGGTGAAGATGCCCATCAGGCCCTTGCCGAAGAGGAGGATGATGCCGGTGATGGCGGCCGAGGTGGCAACGGCGATCAGCGTGCCCTGCCTGGCGCCCTTGGTGACGCGGTCATAAAGCCCGGCACCCACATTCTGACCGGCATAGGTGGTCAGCGCGGTGCCGAAGGAGAAGTTCGGCATCATGGCAAAGCCGTCCACGCGCATGACGACAACGTTGGCGGCGATGAACTGCTCGCCGAACTGATTGGTCAGCGACTGCACCACAATCATGGCGGAGGAGAAGATCGCCTGAGTCAGACCGGAGGGCAGACCCAGCCGGACGATCGTTTTCACATAGGAGCCGCGCGGGACAAGGTATTCCTTTTTGAAATCGAAGAATTCCCGCATCCTTGAGAGCTTGATCAGGCAGAGGGCGGAGGAGGTGATCTGCGCAATGACGGTGGCCAGCGCTACGCCGGGAACACCCATGCCAAATCCCGCGACGAAGAGAATGTCGAGAATGATGTTGATGACGGTGGCAACCAGCAGATAGATCAGCGCGGATACCGAGTCGCCGAGGCCGCGGATGATGCCGGAGAGGATGTTGTAATAAGCCATGCCCGCCATGCCGACAAGGGAAATGAGCAGATAATTGGCGCACCAGTCAAGGATGGATTCGGGCGTGTTGAGCATAACGAGCACCGGTCTTATCAGCGGCGAGGCAACCAGAATCAGCGCAATACAGCAGATGGCGGTGACGGTGATGCAGTTGCCGATGGTGACGGAAAGATCCTCGCGGCTCTTTGCGCCGAAATACTGGGATACCATGATGGTCGCACCGGCGGAGATGCCGATGAAGAGCACCAGCAGCATATTCAGAATGGGCGCGGCGCTTCCGACGGCGGCCAGCGCGTTGTCGCCGACATATTTGCCGACCACGATGGAGTCAACGGTGTTATAAAGCTGCTGGGCAATATTGCCGATCAGCATGGGGAGGGTGAAGATGACGATGCTTTTCCAGGGGGTGCCCACCGTCATATCCGTAGGGGCGAAAATGCTTCTTGCCATGCGGCGATACCTCATATCAATAAAATCGGGTGCGCCTTTCGGAGCACACCCGATTATTATACCATATTTCGCCGGATTTTGCAAGAGGAAAGTGCAAATTCGGCCATAAATTCTTCCGGCTCCGGAAGCTGTCCTTACGGAATCAGCGCCGGCGGGATTTTTTCGGCGACAGTGAGCGCAACTTCGAGATTGGTGAGGGCAAGCGTGGTGGTGTCAAAGGTGTAGCTGCCGACAAGGGCGGTGGCTTCACCGGGATTTGAGAGGCAGAATTCGATGATCGCCGCGGTGGGAGTATTGGTATACCAGCTGCGCAGAACCGATGCGAAGCGCGCATAGGATTCTGCCATGCCGTCCTCGGGAAGGAGAGCGCGGATTTTTTCGGACAGCTCCGTCTTATCGGGCAGACGGATGGCCATGACCTTGCCGGAATCCATCAGAACCGTTTCGGTGGTGATGCCGGGAACGGTGCAGGTGACGGCGGCTCGCTTATGATCGGGCGACCAGTATACGGAGGCGGATTTGCCGGTGAGATCGGCGCGGCAGAGAAGACGGCCGGAGGCCATATCCGTGAGGCGGAAGCCGGACCAGACATCGCCCGCTGTCAGGCTTCCTGCGACGGTATAGCTTCCGTCATCGGAGGCGGAGAGGACGACCTCGCGCGCTGCGGAGCCGCTTCCGGTGGGGAGGGCGGCGATAAAGCCGCGGTCGCCCTGAAATTCAAAGCCGGTATCGAAGGTGTAGCCCTTGCACCAGCCGGCCGAGAGATACAGGGCCTCCTCGCCGAGCCAGTATGCATAGAGGCGGACGGAATCCCCGCCTTCAAGGAAGCGTTTTTCAAATTCCGCGCGGAGCTCTTCGGGCTTTGTCAGCAGGAAGGTGGTCGGATAATCGGTCGCCTTCAGCGAGTCAAAATACAGGCTGAGCATCTTTTTAAGCTCCTCCCGTTCAAAGAGATCGGAGAGCGGAAGGGCGCTTCCGTCGCGAAGATCAAAGACAAAGCCGGCGTCGCTGATGTGCTGGACGGAGCCGGCCGGCGTATGCTGGCCATAGAGATGGATACTGAATCGATTGGCATCCAGCAGCATGACCTCGCTCTTCAGCACGGATTGGGTCGGCGTTTCGGGAGCGGCCGCATACAGCATACGGATGTAATCGAGAATCTGCGTGTTGACGGCATCGCAGACGGATGCATCCGGGCCGGCCAGCAGGAAATAGGAGGCGGTGATTTTGGTCGGTGCATCGGGGACGAGATAAACAAATCGGTGGGGAACGGTATACCAGCCCTCCGTTGTGTCGGAGAAGACGGTGGTGTGATAGGCAAGGGCTGTGATCGCGCGGTTCTTCAGATGATAGGTATAGAAGCCCGCACCAAGCGAGGCATCGCCGCTTCCCTTCAGCGTGAGGGATACCCGGACGGTGTCGGCATCGGGCCATTCGGTGACGATGGGATGCACAAAGGCGAGAACGCTTCCGGATCCGGCATCCCAGGCGGCCATCAATTCACCCAGAGCCGCATCCAGCTCGGTCTTGCCCGGAAGCGGGAAGAAGGCACGTTCTTCGACGGAAAAGAGATAGACGGTACCGCCGTGCTCGCCTGTATGGTGGACGGCGGCATACCGGCCATCGGGCGACCAAACGGCGTTGACACCCTCCTGCAGCGCCTCGGCGCTGACGGTGAGGGAGGTCGGGATTTTAATCATGCCGTTTGAGGCATCGATCAGCGAGAGGGAGTAGCCAACGGAGCCGTCCGGCTCGGCCATGCCAAGGAAGGTGTCCGGGACGGCCTTGACGGCAAGGCTTCCGTCGGGGGAGGGCCAGAGGACATCGTAGTGCTCCGGTGCGATGGCATAGGAGGCGGCTTTGGCCAGAATCCGGCGGTAATTGTCGGCAGAGGCATCGCCCACGGCAATGCCGGAGGCAAGCTTTTCCAGATAGGGAACAGCATCCGGACCGAGCGCGAGAATGGCATCGAAGGCCTCGGGTGCTTTGCTGATATATTCCGCCTCGGATGTTACCTTACGCGCCTCGGGGACGAGGAGCGCGAGCTGCTCATCGACAATGGCGGCGATTTCCTCCTCGCTCAGCGAGGGGGCGGCATCGGGAGCGGGATCGGTATCCTGCGGTGTATCGGCGCCTGCATGGCAGGAGGACAGGAGTGCGGTCATGAGAAGAGAAGTGATGAGAACAAGAATGAGAACGGCTTTTTTCAATAGCGTTACCTCCGTGAATTTCGTTTACGTGGGATTAGACGCAGAAAATCAAAAAAAGTTCCCGGATAATGGAATTTTATGGCCGGATCCGGGAACAAAGGGCGATAATCTGCGTCTTATTAGGCAGAAAATGTCCTCCGATGAAAGGAATCCTCCCATGAACAGAAAAGCGCGCCGTGCTGTGGCGCTGATGCTGCTTCCCGCCCTTGCCGCGGCTCTCGTCTTCGGGTGCAGCCGGACGGGGCCCGGGCCGGCTTCTGCTGCTCCGGATGCGATGGGGCCTGACGATACGCTCATCATCACCCCGCCGATGGAATCCACCACGCCCTTTGAAACAGCAGACAAAATCGAACACATTGCCCTGACGGTTTCCGACAACGGCTGGCTCGGATGGGATATTCCCATGGAAGCGGACGGGGAAAAGAGCTTCACGGCCTCGGTTGGCCACCCGAACCTGATCGGGCAGGAGGCGATTCCCGAGATTGTCCACACGGGCCGGGTGCTCCTCTTCAACGGCGAGCCGCTGAAGGACGGCGGTTATGCGGAGCTTCATGAGGTCAATACCCTCACGCTGATCGGCTATGACGGCGGCGTATCCGAATACACGCTCACGCTGAAGGATACGTCAAACGGTCTGCCGACGGTGATGATCAACACAAAAGGTGCGGAGATTGCATCAAGGACCGATTATACCGATGCGGTGATTTCCATCCTCGGCACCGGCGCGGAGGATATCCGCTGTCAGAGTGCCGGAATCCGGCTCCGCGGCAACTCCACCAGCCGCTATCCGAAGAAGCCCTACCGCATCAAGTTCGAGAAAAAGCAGAATGTGCTCGGCCTCGGCAAGGCTAAAAGCTGGGTTCTGCTGGCGGGCTTCCTCGATCCCTCCGCCATCCGGAGCCAGCTGGCCTTCGGTCTGGCCGCAAAAATCAACGCCGATACCGCAAAATCCACCGGCTCGGAGGTCTTTGCGCCACGGGTGCGCCCGGTTGAGGTCTATCTCAACGGCGAATATCAGGGCCTGTACGATCTGGGCGATCAGCTTCAGGCAAACGAAATCCGGGTTGCCATCGATGAGAGCGGCGACGAGGGCTCGACGGAGCCGGATGTCGGCTATCTGGTCGAATTCGAGGTTGCGGGCCGGGTCTGGGCCGAGAGCACGGAGGGAAGTGCCAACTGGACAGCCAGCTCCTTCATCCGCAATGCCGGATCCTCCGGAGGCAATCAGGGCGGGCGGCTGTATTTTCAGTTCAAGCTGCCCGAGAATCCAAACGATGAGCAGAAGGCGTACATCACCGGTTATCTTCAGGAGGTGAATGACCGGATCCTCGCCCGCGACAAATCGGTGGAGGAGCTGATCGATCTGGATTCCTTTATCGACTGGTACATCGTCAACGAGCTCTTCAAGAATGCCGATTCGCATATGCAGAGCAGTATTTATCTGTATAAGGATAAAGGCGGGAAGCTGGTGATGGGCCCCGTCTGGGATTTTGATCTGTCGGCCGGTGCGCTGACCAATGCACAGCTTGACAGCCCCGAGGGCTGGCGGACGCGAAACGATGAATACTGCGGCTGGTTCAAGGCGCTCTTCTCGGATAAGATGTTCGCCGACCGGCTGGGGGAGCGCTGGCAGGCGCTTCGAGGGGCAGGCATCATCGATTCGCTTTTTGCCGAAATGGATCAGCTGGAGGAGGAGCTGGCGATCCCTGCCGTGCGCGATTTTGAAATGTGGCATGACGAATACATCCGCTACACCTACGGCTCGTGGATCGGTCTGCCGAAGGTTGTCTGGAAAAAGGATTGGCCCTCCCAGACGGCCTATCTCCGGGATTTCCTGATCCGGCGGGTCGCGTGGATGGATACGATGCTCAAATAAACAGTGCCGCACAGCGGTATGCATAACTAGTGCAGACCGGCTGTGCGGCATTGTTTTATTGTTCAGTCCCTCAAAGGTGCCGGGCCCGAAGAAAACGGTCGATAAGAGCACGGCAAGCAGAAACAGGCCTGCAAAGAAAGCAATCTCCGAATAAAACGGTATTCTTTCTTTTGTTTGTCCATGAATAAATGCCTCCCGGCAACAAAAAATCCCCTAACGTATAGCACATGACTTTTTTCGGTCAGGACGGAATTTGGTAACATTTACAATCCGCTGTTCTGCAGACTGCGGATATATTGGCTGATGGATTGCCCATAGACCTTTCGGAACTGGCGGCAGAGATAGGAAAGGCTGTTGAAGCCGGCGCGGACGGATGCCTCGCCAAGACTGCATTCGCCGGAGGCTACGAGAGCGCGGACATATTCCAGACGCTGGAGGAGCCGGTAACGCACGGGCGGCTCGCCGGTGTATTCGGTGAACAGCCGGCGGAAGGTGCTCTCGCTCATGGCAGCCGCGCGGGCATATTCGATGATGGGGCGATCTTCGGTGAATTCGCGGTCAATGGAGCATTTTGCCGCATGGACGGCGAGGTATTTTACGGGGATTTCATCCGCCGCCGGGTGGATGAAGCCGGCAAGCAGACCGAACAGGCAGGAAGCGGCCATCGGCTCGGACAGGGAAGCTCTGCCGGATGCCGCCCGCATCAGGGCATCCAGGCAGGCAGCGGCGTGAGCATCCAGTCCGCTTATCGGAATCTGCACAGACGGCTCTGTTAAAAAAGAGGGATCGGCGGTGAGGTGAAGCGAAATCAAGTGTGTATCGGTGAGATAGCAGGAGGTGCGCGGCTGATTCTTCCGGAAGCAGGTGACAGTACCGGGCAGCAGCAGGATATCCTCCTGCCCGGCGATGGAGCAGCGGACACAGCCCTCCTTCATGATAATCAGCGTGTCGGCGGGGGTGCCGTGGGGCAGATGGGCGGCGTGGCCGGCCTTGTATCGGATGCCAAACATCGAAAAGGCGCGCAGATGCTGCAGCGTGCCGGAAAAATAGTATTCTTTCACAGGATTCCCCCCCCCTTTTTTTTCATTATAGCACAGTCGGATGAAATTGGCAAGCCGATTGAGCGAAAAGTTCAAAAAAAATCCCGATTCGTGTATTGCAATGCCCGAAAAATTCCGGTATAATGAATACAGAAAGGATAAATGGAGGAATTGCCATGCTGCTTACCGATTATCTTCGCTCCACGCCCGACCTCACATGGGATATCGCCCTTCAGTGCGGCGTCCGTCACGGTACCATCCGCCTGCCGGAGGACAGCGCCTTTGATGTCACCTCGCTGGCCCATCTGAAGGATGTGACCGGCCGCTTTGAGGCGCGGGGCATCACGCCGCTGATTGTGGAGCCGCTTCCGAACGAGCTGCACGATCACATCAAAATCGGCGACGAAAAGCGGGATGAATGCATTGAAAAGTTCATCGCGCTGATGAAAAACCTGCACGAGGTGGGCATCACCACCGTCTGCTTCAATTTCATGGCGCACTACGGCTGGACCCGTACCGCGGCGGGACTTCCCGAGCGGGGCGGGGCAAAGGTCACCGGCTTCTCGCTGGACGATTTTCAGCCGGATGCTTTCTGCCTGTCCCACGAGGCTCTGTGGGACAACTTCACCTATTTTGTCAGGGCTGCCGTCCCGTATGCCGAAAAGTACAATATCAGGCTGGCTCTTCATCCCGATGATCCGCCGCTTCCGATGCTGGGCGGCACGGCACGCATTTTTACAAGCCTCGATGCGATCCGGCGCGGCATTCACACGGTGGAATCGGACAGCCTCGGCGTGACCTTCTGTCAGGCCTGCTACCGTCTGATGGGAGAGCGGCTGGAGGATGCGATCCCCGCGCTCCGGGACAAGATCTTCTTTGTTCACTTCCGCAATGTATGCGGCGAGAAGCGATGCTTCCGGGAGACCTTCCACGATAACGGTGAAATCGATATGGCGGCTGCGATGCGGCTCTATATCGAAAACGGAGTGGATGTGCCGATCCGTGTGGATCATGTGCCGACGCTGGCGGGCGAGGAGATCGGAAATGCCGGCTATGATGTGCTCGGACGGCTATTTGCCATCGGCTACATGAAGGGTATCATCGAAGCCGCAGGAGGTCTTCGATGAACGAACGCTTTCTGCTGAACTCCGAGCTTGCCGCCGCGCTTTATGAGAGCGTGCGCCGTCTGCCGATCATTGATTATCACAATCACATCCCCCTTGCCGATCTGCAAACGGACAGAAAATATGCCAATTTGTACGAATTGTGGATTGCATCCGATCCGTATAAGCATCGGCTGATGCGCATTTCGGGCGTTCCCGAGGAGAAAATCACCGGCGATGCGCAGGACTTCGAAAAATTCTGCGAATGGTGCCGCATCTTCCCGATGCTGATGGGCACGCCGGTCTATGATTGGTGCCGGATGGAGCTTTGGCAGGTATTCGGCATCGATGCCTTCCCGTGTGCGGAGAACGCCGCGGGAATCTGGCGGGAGGCCAATGAAAAGCTTGCATCGATGAGCCTTCATTCGATGCTGGAGAGCTTCAACGTTTCGTATATGTCGCCGGTTGCATCGGTGCTCGATGATGTGAACTGGTTCGGGACACAGGAAAAATACGCGCCCTCTCTGCGCGGCGATGATGCGGCCGCACCGACTCCGGATTTTGCCGTCCGGCTGGCCGCTCTGACCGGGATTCCGACCGATGATTATGCCGGCTATCTTGCGGCGCTGGAGCGGCGGGTCGCCGATTTTGCCGCAGTCGGCTGTAAATTTGCCGATCACGCGCTGGATGATGGCTTTGCCTATATCCCGGAGGATGGGAAAAACGGCGAACGCTATGCCCGGATGCTGGCCGGAGATCTTGACGGGGATGGAATGGCGGCACTGACTTGCGGCATCCTCCGCCATCTGGGACAAATGTATGAGCGGAACGGCATGATCCTTCAGCTGCATATCGGCGCCATGCGCCATACCAGCCGGCGGCTTCGCGCGGCGGTTGGGGCGGCAGGCGGCTATGCGGCCATCGGAAGCGTATCGATCACCGGGATCGTCCGGCTGCTCGATGACATCGAGGCGGACGGCGCGCTCCCGCGAACGGTGATCTTTCCGCTGGATCCGGCAGCTGTGGATGCGGTTTCGGTGCTGTCCGGATCCTTTTCACGGGATGGCGTGCCGTCCATCGTATCGCTCGGCCCGGCATGGTGGTGGTGCGATCACCGCGAGGGCATCCGCCGGGTGTTTGAGAGCCTGACGTCCTATTCGGTGCTGTCTGCCTTTATCGGCATGACCACCGATTCCCGCAGCGTGCTGTCCTTTGTGCGGCACGATTATTTCCGGCGGATTCTCTGCCGCTATCTTGCCGACAAGGTGCAGAGCGGTGAATTCCCGGACCGGATGGAGGAGCTTATCCGGATTGCCAAAAAGCTGTCCTATGAAAATGCATACAATCGGATCAGGGAGGAATTCTGATATGAACAAATACGAAAATCAGGTCGCCGTTGTCACAGGAGCCGGCGGAACACTCTGCTCGGTCATCGCCAAAAAGCTGGCCTCTGAGGGCGCGAAGGTGGTTCTGATCGGCCGTACCGAGGAAAAGCTTCGTGCGGTTGCCGATGAAATTACGACAGCGGGCGGCTGTGCCATGATCTGCCCGGGGGATGTCACCGATGAAGCGGTGATGGAAGCCATCGGCGCGCGCGTGAAGGCGGAGCTCGGCCCCTGCCGCTATCTCATCAACGGCGCGGGCGGCAACAACAACAAGGCGGTCACAACCCGCAATACCTTTGAGGCGGACGAGCTTGGCGAGCACGAGGGAAGCGGCTTCTTTGACCTGGACTGCGATGTACTCGCATCGGTCATCAACATCAACACAATGGGCACGCTGATCCCCTCCCGCGTATTCGGCCGGCAGATGGCCGAGGCCGGGCAGGGCGCGATTCTCAATTTCGGATCGATGAACAGCTACAAGCCGCTGACCAAGGTTCCCGCCTACGCCATGAGCAAGGCGGCGATCGTCAATTTCACCGAATGGCTGGCGACCTATCTCGCGCCCGCCGGTGTCCGCGTCAATGCGGTGGCTCCCGGCTTCTTTGTCAATGACCGGAGCCGCAAAATCCTGATGACCCCGGACGGCGGGCTGTCCCAGCGGGGCATCAATGTGCAGGCGCATACGCCGCTGAAGCGCTTCGGCGAGGCCGAAGAGCTGTGGGGCTGTGTGGATTGGCTGCTCGACGATGAGCGTGCCGGCTTTGTTACCGGTATTACGGTTCCCGTGGATGGAGGCTTCTCGGCCCATCCCGGCATTTGAGGAGGGAAAAACATGACTGCAATAAAGACCAAAAAGATTCTAAAGCAGCAGGTCAACTTCTGGAATCACATTCATTTCCATCCGACCGACGGCATCGAGGATGATTGGGGCCGCGCCTATCTCGATGAAGTGGCCGCAAACGGCGCAGCGGACATGGTACGGATGTATTCCATGTTCGAGGATATGGTGACGATGGACGAGGCGGGCAATCTCTGCTTTGATTTCACCGAAAATGACAACCGCATGGATTATATGGTGAAAAAGGGCTTCCGTCTGCTGATCTGCTACAACTTCATCCCGCCCTGCATTGCCATCGAGAATGACCGCCACAATACCGAAGCAACCACCTCCACCCGCTACAAGGGCAAGACTCTCTGCACCATGCCGCCCCGCGACTACAAGCTGTGGGAGGAGGTCTGCTATGCTTATACGAAGCATCTGGTGGAGCGCTACGGCATGGAGCGCGTCGGGAGCTGGTATCTCCATTGCTACAACGAGCCGGATATCAGCGCTTATTGGCTGGCACCGCTCGGTAAAACGCCCGAGGCGAAAATCAAGCGGTTCGAGGAATACTGCAAACTCTACTCCGCCTTTGAAGCGGGTATCTGCCGTGTCAGCGATCAGCTGACCATCGGCGGTCCGACGGCCGGAGAATCGGATATTGTGGAATATTTCTGCGACTGGCTGACGAAAAATCCCAAAAAGCTGGACTTTTTCTCGGCTCACACTTACGGCACCTCGCCGAGAGCCATGAATGACGGTACGAAGATCAACATCGAGCTCAATCGCCGGAAGCTGCAGAAGTATTACGGCATTATGGAGAAATACGGCTTCGGCGATAAGGAGCTGGTGATCGATGAATGGTGCGCGGCCTGTGCCGGATTCCAGGAGATGACGAAATGCGCGGGCCTCGCCTATCGGGAGGACGAAACCTTCCCGGCCTTCTATACCCAGCTGATCGCGCAGTACATCGCCGACGATGTCCCGCTCTCCAAGATGATGATCTGTCTGTCCGGCTCCCATCAGGTGCATCAGTGCCCCGACCGGTTTGCCGAATTTTCGGGATTCAGGAGCTTCTTCACCGAGCACGGCATCGCAAAGCCGATCTTCCATGCGTACGCACTTGCCGCAAAGCTCAAATCCGGCATCCTGGAAACGCAGACCGAGCGGGAGAATCTGACGGTTCTGCCTACCTCCGACGGGGAGAATGTTGCGGTTCTGCTCACTTACGCAAAGCCGGAGTTTGACTGGGATCTGCCCGATGTCACGGAAAAGCTGACCTTCGATCTCACCGGCCGCTATCGCGTGACCACCTGGCGGATCGACAGCGATCACAACAATGCCTACGCCATGTGGAAGCGTGAGGGCTGGGAGGCGCATCCCACAAAAGAACAGCTGGCGCTTCTCAAAAAGGAGAGCGAGCTGACTTCCTGCACAAGCTGCGAGATGGAGGCCGACGGACAGCTCGAGCTGGATCTTGCGCTTGTCTGCAACGGCACGGTCCTGATTGAACTCGAAAAGCTGGCATAAAAAAATCCCGGAATCCGAAAGGATTCCGGGACTTTTTGCTTTTGTACGGGATTCACAGACCGGCCGCCTTGAGATACAGATGGATGAGCCATCCGGCGCCGAAGGAGATGAGATTGGCGATCAGCGAAATCCGGAGGCAGAGTCTGGGTGAGGCATCGATCATCCGCCAGTAGAAAAACGCTTCCATCATGATAACCGCGGCCTCCAGAAGCAGGAGGATCGGATTGTACACGCCGGCCGGCAGAAAGGCGACCAGCAGAAACATGATGAGATTGAGCGCGGGATTGGTGACGGTGTTGCAGACGAGGCTCGCCTTCCACCATTGCTTCCGGTCGTCCAGCGATTTTTGGCTGCAGAGGATGACGAGGCCCTCCAGAAGAACGGTCGATCCCCAGAGAATCAGCAGAACGACAGCAAAGAAAGCGAGAACGATCAGAGGTGTCATTTCTTATCCTCCGGTTCATCGGGCGATCCGATCTTTTTGGGCGCCGGGGAATGCTTCTTCAGAACGAAGTGGTTGACCAGTATGGCGGCGCCGAGAAGCACGGCGATCAGCAGGAGAATTACGATAACAAGGCTGTCCTGCACGATATACGCGATCGATTCGGTGATGGTCGGGGAATAAACATCGAGATAAAGTCCGGGCATACGGTTCATCTTCCTTTCCTGATACAGAGTAGGATGGCGGGCAGAGCGGCCGCCGTGAGAAGGAGTACGGTGATCTGGTGGGCGAGTAAGGATTCCGGCCGGATGAAGAAGGCGGGAAGGGTGCCGAGAAACAGACCGATGGTGGTGATGCCGAAGGCGAAGCCGGGCAGATGGGGGAACTTCGATGCGAGAACGGCGGCCGTGACCGGCATGGTCATGCTGAACAGCGTGATGCCGATCAGCGAGAGGGCCATATTGGCATTTCCGGCCAGCAGAAAGGGGAGGCCGCCAAGCAGGCTGATCCAGGTCACCCGCCGGCATCCGATGCTATCGCAGAGCACGCCGCCTGAAATCTTGCCGATTCCCATGCAGACAAACAGCGCGACGGTCTGGAGCACCGTTTTGTTCCATTCCGTCGGGATCGCATAGGCGATGTAGCCCCGGACGCTCACGCCGATCAGCGAGCCGATCACGATGAAGCGGCCGCTTTTCTTTGCGGCGCAGTCAAACTGCGCGGGGATTCCCGCGATCGGATCCGTCCGGTCGAGAACCAGCATCAGTGCGGTGCTGACAAACAGCAGGCATACCGGTACGGCGATGACAGCCGTGGATGCGGATTCCATCCGTCCGAGCAGCTGACCGGTGATGACACCGAAGGAACCGGCTCCGACGAAAAGGGCACCGGGCGTAATCCTTCCGCCGCTGCCGCGCAGGGTATGCCCGGCGCCGGCGACATGGATCATGGCGTTTCCGAGCGCGATCAGGCAGAGGGCCGGGAGATCCGCGCCGACAAAGAGGCCGGCCAGCATGGTGATCCCGCCGATCGGGCCGATGGGCAGGCGCGGGAAGGCATCCGAGAGATTGCCAAGCAGGCCCTGGGACAGAAAGGCGAGGGCATCAAAAAACAGCGCCAGCGCCCAGACCATCGGGCTTGCATGGATGCGTGAGAACAGAAAGCTGAAGGAAGCCACTTCAACCGAGAAATGGATAAATCCGTACAGCATTCCCACCGATAGCTTGCATTTTGACATGATGCGTTACCTCGGTTTGAAAAAATCGCCGCAGGAGGTCCTGCGGCGATTTTTCGGATATCTGGAATTAACCCTTGATAGCAGCCTGTGCAGCAGCCAGACGTGCGATCGGCACTCTAAACGGCGAGCAGGATACATAGGTCAGACCAACCTTGTGGCAGAACTCAACAGAGGACGGGTCGCCGCCGTGCTCACCGCAGATGCCCAGCTTGATGTCGGGGCGGGTCTTGCGGCCGAGGTCAGCAGCCAGAGCAACGAGCTTGCCTACGCCGTTCTGGTCGAGCTTTGCAAAGGGATCGTTTTCGTAGATCTTCTTGTCGTAGTATGCGCCCAGGAACTTGCCGGCGTCGTCACGGGAGAAGCCGAAGGTCATCTGGGTCAGGTCATTGGTACCGAAGGAGAAGAACTCTGCTTCCTTGGCGATCTCGTCAGCGGTGATAGCCGCACGCGGGATCTCGATCATGGTACCAACCTTGTAGTGCATATCGGAACCGGCAGCCTTGATCTCGGCGTCAGCAGTAGCAACGACGACATCCTTGACATACTTCAGCTCCTTGATTTCGCCAACCAGCGGAATCATGATTTCGGGAACGATGGTCCAGTCAGCGTGCTTTGCCTGAACGTTCAGAGCGGCACGGATGACAGCCTTGGTCTGCATAACAGCGATTTCAGGGTAGGTGACAGCCAGACGGCAGCCGCGGTGACCCATCATCGGGTTGAACTCGTGGAGGCCGGCGATGATAGCCTTAACCTCGGCAACGGTCTTGCCGGTGTCAGCAGCCAGAAGCTCGATGTCCTTCTCTTCGGTGGGAACGAACTCGTGGAGCGGGGGATCCAGGAAGCGGATGGTGATCGGGCAGCCCTGCATGGTCTCATACATAGCCTCGAAGTCACCCTGCTGCATGGGAAGAATCTTTGCCAGAGCCTTCTCACGGCCTTCAACAGTGTCGGAGCAGATCATTTCGCGGACAGCTGCGATACGGGCCGGATCGAAGAACATATGCTCGGTACGGCAGAGACCGATACCCTGTGCGCCCAGCTCGTAAGCCTTGGCAGCATCCTTCGGGTTGTCGGCGTTGGTGCGGACCTGGAGCTTACGGAATTCGTCAGCCCAGCCCATGATGATACCGAAGTTGCCGGAGATCTCGGCGTCCTTGGTCTCGATGATGCCGTCATAGATGTTACCGGTGGAGCCGTCGATGGAGATGTAGTCGCCCTCATGGAAGGTCTTGCCTGCCAGAGTGAACTGCTTGTTCTCCTCATCCATCTGGATGTCGCCGCAGCCGGATACGCAGCAGGTACCCATACCACGGGCAACAACGGCTGCGTGAGAGGTCATACCGCCGCGGACCGTCAGGATGCCCTGCGATGCCTTCATACCGGTGATGTCCTCGGGGGAGGTTTCAAGACGAACCAGAACAACCTTCTTGCCGGCGTTCTTCCAGGCCTCTGCATCTTCAGCGGAGAAGACGATCTGGCCGCAGGCAGCGCCGGGAGAAGCACCCAGACCCTTGCCCATGGGAGTAGCCGCCTTCAGTGCCTTGGCATCGAACTGCGGGTGGAGCAGAGTGTCGAGGTTGCGGGG
>JAZNKS010000095.1:0-50635 GCA_045578725.1 Candidatus Flemingiibacterium sp. | reverse complement strand
TCAACCGCAGGCTCCGTTTCAATCTCACGCATCCCGGAATCGCAGGAAGCCAGAAGGAGAACCGTCGCCAGCAGAATCAGCGCCGGCGTGAGACGGTGACGGTTTTGCAGCTTTTTCATACGGATTACCTCCTGAATTCTGTTTTACACTTTCATTATAGCATATTTGCGATCCGATTTCAAGATGGCACGAGGCGCCAACCATAATTTCGGCGATGTGCATAAATTCCGGCACCGGTTTTTGTGCACAATCACCAAAGAACCGTGCCAATCGTCGAAAATGAAAGAGCCGCACCGAAGTGCGGCTCCATGTTTATTCCTTTACCAGCTTTGGCAGGATCTCGCGGGCGATCAGCGCTTTTTCTTCCTCATTCAGCGCACGGAAGGGCTTGCGGCAGACACCGAAGTCCATACCGAGCTGATTGAGAACCTCCTTCTCGCCGGCCATCACGCCGACCCGGCAGAGGATCCGGATGATCTCGTTCACCTCATGCTGAAGCGCCTGCGCCTCCTCAATCCTCCGCTCGGCGAAGAGCGCCTGAAGACGGACAAACTTCTCGGCCATGAAATTGTAGGTCGAGCCGATGCCGCCGTCCGCGCCGGCCGCCATACCCTGCAGGAACATCTCGTCATAGCCGTTGTAGAGCACCTTGTCCGGATGGTGAGACTTCAGCGTTTCCAGCGCGAAATAATCGTTCGAGGTATGCTTGACACCGAGGAAGCGGTCATCGTCCAACATCGCGCCCAGCTCATCGGCGCCCATAGATACACCGGAGAAGGCGGGGATATTGTAAATCAGCACCTTCAGCGCCGAGGCCGATGCGATCATTTCGTAATAATCCCGGATCTCGCCCAACGAAAACTTATAATAGAAGGGCGCGCAGGCCGATACCGCATCGTAGCCGAGCCCGGCGGCTTCCGCCGCCAGCTCCGCCGCCTCATCGGCCGATACCGCGCCGACATGGGCAATCAGCGTCGCCCGATCGCCGGCGATATCCTTCACCGTGCGCATCAGCGCGCGGCGCTCATCGTTCTTTAAGAGAAAGACCTCCGCCGTGCTTCCGCAGACATAGAAGCCGCGCACACCGGCCCGGAGATTGCGCCCGATCAGCTTTTCCAGCGCCTTTTCATTTATTTTGTTGTTCGCATCAAACGGCGTCAGAAGCGCCGGGAAAATGCCGTGAAATTTTGTCATGTTATCCTTCCTCCCTTATTCCGCACATTGAATCACAAGCTCGTCCGTGCGCAGACTGTAGCCGCGAATCTGTGCCTTCGGAGCATCATCAACGATATAAGTGACAATGTAAATCTCTCCGTCCTCAAACTGCACCCAGCCGGTGTAGCCGAGATCCGAGCGGGTGCTCCGGTCATAATCAATCGGGAAAATCCGGGTCGACTGCTCATGGCGCTCCTTCGTGAGTGCCTGCCCGGCCGGCATCAGCACGCCGAACACATTCTGGGTCCAGCTTCCAAGCCACCCTTTTCCGCCCTGCATAAAACGGCAGGTCAGAAGCAGCTGTCCGTCGGCCAGCTTACCGACCGTCGGGCGGTGACAGCCGGGAATCGGCACGGGATATACGCCCTCCCACGTCTTTCCGCCGTCACGGGAGATGGCCTTCTGGCAATCCCAGCCCTGTCCGGAATTCTCGCGCATATAGCCGACCACAACATCCGGCTCCACCTCAACAAGGCCGACCTCGCAGAGATTGTAGCGCGGATCCGCGCCGATCGTGATCATATCCGACCAGCTTTGGCCCTTGTCATCCGAGTACCAGACATATTCGGCCAGCTTGCCGGTTTCGGGATGGGGATGATGTGCAGCCAGCAGCCAGCGGCCCGACTTCAGCTCATACAGATGCTCCGGCACGATGCCGACGGCCGGGGTCAGAATCGGTCCCTCCCAGGTTTCTCCTTCATCCGAGGAAAACCAGAGATGGATCTCGGTCTGCCGCGTGTCTTTTTCCGTGGTGCCTTTGATAAAATCGCAGACGATCGCCAGCCGTCCGTCGGACAGCTTGGAAATCCGCGCACAGTTATAATAGGGGCCCATCGTCTCGGGCGTACGGACCGCCGGCTCGCTCAGATAGCGTTTGGCGCTCCAGGTCCGGCCGCGGTTGGTGCTGGTGACCCAGCAAATTCGTGCCTTGTCGCGGTTGCCGTGATGCGCACATTCGCTGAACACGCAGACCAGCTTTCCCGAATCGGTCAGCGCCACATCCGGCCACGCCTCATAGATGGAATCATCCCGGCTTACAATAAATTTCTGCATAGCAATTCTCCCTTCGCAGAATGGTTTCAATTTTATTGTATCATATTCGCTTCATGATTTCCATGGATATCTTGCCGTACTATACGAATATCTTGCTTTATCTTTCCGCGCAAAAAAGATGCTCCGCCGCAGCGAAGCACCTTTTCTTCATTATTCGTATTTTGTATTGATCTCGTTGATCAGCCACAGCGCGCCGGCCTCGTAGGCTGCGTAGTGAGAAGCGAAATTATGGTCAGCATCCTTTGTCATGAAGTAGCCGATGTCCGCAAACGGATAACCGTCCGAGCCGGTACCGAGCATGAAGTAGCCGGTATCAAAGACACGGGAGTCGCGGATGATGTCCAGCATTTCAACGGAATCGTCATCGCGGGTGGCCTTGCCCTGCAGAACCGTATCGTAATACGCCGGGATGACGAGCTTGTCGTTCTCATAGCAGATGGCTTCAATCACAGCCGAAACGAAATCCGGATCCGAAATCGTGACCGGAACCATCAGGCCGTTGCAGCCGGCATCTACCTTGGAACGATAACCGTCGACCTTTTCGTCAAATTTCGGAATCGGAAGAATTCCAAACTCTGCTTTCATATCGCGCAAATTGAGAATACTGCCAAATCCTTTTTCCTCAAAGGTAATCCTTCCTTCGCTGAAGGCTGTCTGACGGCTCTTGTTGCTTCCATCGGAATCCATAAAGGCGTAATCGCCGTCCATAAAGGCGAAGAACTTCTCATACACATCCACCGTGCGCTGGGTGTTGATAGTCAGCTCCATTTTACCCTCACCGTTGATCTCGCAGATAGTCTGATCTGCTGACAGAAGAACACTCAGCGGTGAGCCCCAGCCGGTTGCCACATAGCCGAACTGATCCTCGGCAATATTCATTTTGGTATCGCCGTTCAGATCCTCACTGGTCTTTCTGGCAATCTCCGCCATTGCATCAAAGGTCCAGGTGCCCTCGCGCACCATGTCATACGGGTAGGCGATGTTATACTTGTCCAGGATGTCCTTATTGAAGAGATAGGTGGCGGTATTGGCCAGATTGTCATGCGTCAGCTCATCCAGCACCAGATAGACCTTGCTTCCGATGTTCAGATACTCCTGCGAACCGCCGTTCCACCACGGCTGGGAGAAATCCACATAAGGAAGCTCGTTCCAGTCAAAGCAAAGGCCCTCCATCGCCCAGGTTGTAATCTTGCGGCTCTTGGCGAGGATCAGCTGATATTCCTCCTCGCCGGCACGGACAGCGTTGATCGGCGTCTGTCCATCGATATCGCCGGACTCGTAGGATGTTTCGAAGGTAACATCCAGCTTCTCGGATACATTCGCCATCCGCTTCCAGATGGCATCGTTGAGGACATCACCGTTGATTTCCTCCACATAAAAGGCGGTGGGGCCGTCCGAATAATCCCGAAGGGATACACGGAACGTACGTCCGCCGAAGGTTTCCTCCGGAAGCACCGGCGTGGGTCCGGTTTCCGCCGGCTCGGTGGAGTCGCCCCCCACTGTGTCGGCCGGCGTCGTATCACCGGTCGAGGATGTGCCTCCGCCGCAGGAGGTAAGAAGCGCCGCCATCAGAAGCAGGGATAAAAAGCGAATTTTCATAAAACATTCTCCTTTTCTTTTATTATAATATTATGGGTATACTCATTCGTACGGATTACCGGCTTCACGGGAACACCGTTGAACGTCACGCCGTCAATGGTAATATCGTGCGCCCGATGGGTATCATCCCCTCCGGAAATGGCAATATCGGGACATGGCAGACCATCATCGGCAAATACGGAAATATTACGATAGGTAACATCGTATACCTCACCGAGAATATCGTCATGCGACCATACATTGCAGTACATCCAGATTCGGATCAGACTGCTGACCCACGGCTTATCCTCCGGTGCATACGGCGTATCGTCTGTACGCTGCAATACCGGCGCGCGGTCATATTGGGAATATTCCACGCGGATATCTTCATAGAGGACATTGTGGATATGGGCTCGGTCGCCGGACTGAATCCGCATAGCACCGGAGGCCACACCAATAATATCGCAGCTGCGGTATACGATATTGGCGTATTCGTCTGCCACCGTTTCCGCACCCATTTCCATAGCACCGCCCCAGTCGCACCAGAGTACGCAGTTTTCAATCACATAATTCTGCAGATTCATATGCTCATACGGAATGGGCTGTGCTGTTATCATCCCTTCGCTGTCGCAGCCGCTTGGATTTTCCTTCAACCGCAATCCTTTCAGCACGATGACATCGTCAAAATTGCGCAGAAAACAGCCGTCCACATGAACATTCTGGCAGTTGACAAAGTCAAAGCCATCCGAATTGTAACGCCACATACCAACCGCCTTGCAGTTGCGGAAGGTGAGATTGGTACAATTAAACGAGGTAATCGTCCACCAGCTGGTATCGCGGAGAATAATGCCGTCAATGGTCACGTTTTCGCAGCGGACCAGATTGATCAGACCGTCCTTTTCCAATCGCAGTACTTCATGGCGTTCCATTTTCGAGCCATCGAGAATACCGCGTCCCCAGATGCGGATATCGTGCGCATCATACGCCTGGACCGCGCCGTAAACGACCGCACCGGCGGCAAGATAGACACGCGCACCGGATGTCAGCACAAGATCGCCGATGTCATGTACGCCGGGGGCAAAATAGTGCGTGCAGTCCGCGGGGGTGGGAATGTCCGCTTCCGGTGCATTGGCAAACAGATGCAGATTGTGGTGACGGCCGTTGATCTCAACCGAATACTGGCCGTATTCACGGACGGTAAAGAACAGCTTGTTTCCAACGATTTCCGCCTGTACGTTTTTGGACAGCGGACGGATCACAGCCTCTTTGATATCTTCCTTTGTACTCAGAACGATATCAACGGGGGCAGTCATATCAAAGGTGAGCATTGCCGCAAGCTCGGACTGCTCGATCGGACGCTGATGGCCGGGCCAGGAACGGTTAAGCGCCATCTTCGACACGCGCAGACCGTACAGATCGACAGCTTTGCCGTCTACCGTTACGGTATAGCCGTCATAGACCGCCTCGGGAACGGGCATCGGTGCGATCACAGCGCCGGACAGAAGGCCTGCCTCTTCCATCCCTTTGAAAATAACGTCAGCGATGGCAGCCATACCCTCATCGGACGGATGCGAGGCAACACCGCGGTGCTCAAACAGGCCGAGCGCCCGGTACTGATCCTGTCCGTGCAGCGAGGAAAGAGAAAGATACTGCGCATCGGCCGCCGCAGCCGCTTCAACGATCCGCTTTTCCGCCCGGTCGCGCTTCCAGAACGGGCCGACCGCAAAAATGCGGCAACCAGGCTTTTCTCTGAATTTCCGGATCAGCGCTTCATAGGCGGGCGAAAATGCGTCAAGCTTGTCATCGGGAGTGTTCTCGCTGATACGCAGAATAACAACATCGGGATCGAAGGCTATGTCATCGGCAAACCACTCCATGCCGATACCTTCCGGATCGCGTTCAAAATCAGCAATGTTTCTCACGCGGATCTTCGGGTGCTTACCGGCATTTTCAAGCAACTCGCAGAGCCGATGTACATAGTCATTTTCCGCGCAGCTTGCCGCCATCCCCCAGTTTCCGTGCCATCCGATGTCCGGTGCCGGTGAATGAAGTGTGATGGAATTGCCCAAAAACAAAATTTTCATAAAGATCCCCCCTTCACACCAAAGATAACATCGTTTTTCGCTTGAAAATCCGATGTTTTGCCGGGTGAGCAAATTTCATGCAGAACTTGACTCTACCCGCTTGATTTTTTATACCTGCTGTGGTATACTTATTATAGCAGAGGATTCTGCCACAATCAATAGGAAAAGCGAGCAAACAATCGTGCAAAAACGCCCATCTTTATTTCCCGTTTCCTTCAGCCGTATCCCACTTGAGAACGGAATCTACATCGATGATCCCATTTTTCTCCCGGAGGGCGAAATCACAACCCTTCATTATCATGACTGTGTGGAGGTCGGAATCTGCGAATCCGGCAGCGGCATTATCGCCGTCGGAGAGTGCTTTGAGCCGGTGCAGGCCGGAGATGTCATGTTCATCGCGCCCGGCCATCAGCATTATTCCCACTCCATGGATTCCTGCATCTGCCGCTTTTTCTATGTCGATCCGGCACGGTATTTCAGCCCGGTCATCCGGAGCGGCGAGCTGGCCGGCCGGCTGGCCCTGTTGCAGTCCTGTGTCCTGCGCGGATCCCGTGGAAAAACCGTCCGTTCGCTGATCAATGCCTTCATCCGCTTCGAATCGGATCCCGCTGCCGTCGAGCAGATCGGTCTGCATCTTTTTCAGCTCACGCTGGAGCTGGAAAAGGGCCATGATGCCGTATATTCCGAGTCCGCCGCCGCCAAAGCCGCCGCCTATATGCGGCTCCATTACGGCGAGCCGCTGAAGATAAAGGAGCTTGCCGGGACAGTTTATTGCAGCGAGAGCAGTCTGCGGCGCCAGTTTGAAACCGTCTATGGCTGTACGCCCCACGCCTATCTGATCCGGCTCCGGGTCGGCATCGGAAAAAAGCTCCTTGACCACACCGCCATGACGGTCGCCCAGATCGCCGCGGAAACGGGTTTCGGGGATCCGTCGGAGTTTTACCGCAGCTTCCGCCGGATACACGGCATCTCCCCCAGAGAATACCGCCGCATCCGCAGCCGTTAAAAATTTTCGCCGCAGGGCTGTACATTTCCCCTGATCTGTGTTATAATGGTAACGGTAGTGCAGGCTGTCCCGTCAGCCATCGAAAGGAATTTTTCATGTCAATCTTCGCTCATATAAAAAAGAGGCCGTCCGGTATGCGGCTTCGCCTCAGCGCCCCGCAGATCATTCTGCTCGGATTTCTGGCGCTGATTCTCATCGGCGCGCTTCTTTTGAGCCTGCCGATTTCCTCCGCCTCCGGCGAATTCACCTCCCCCCGCAAAACGCTGTTCACCGCTGTCAGCGCCACCTGCGTCACCGGCCTGGTTGTTGTTGACACCGGCACCTATTGGAGCGCCTTCGGTCAGGTTGTCATCATCACCATGATCCAGATCGGCGGCCTCGGCTTCATGACGCTGGCCGTCATGCTCTCCCTCTTCGCCAAGCGCCGGATCACGCCCCGCGAGCAGCTTCTGACTGCGCAGGCGCTGGGACTGACCGGCATTTCCGGAACCGTCGGGCTCGTCAAGCGGATCCTGATCGGCACCTTTACCATCGAGGGCATCGGAGCCGTCCTCCTTGCCACCCAATTTGTCCCGCTGTTTGGCTGGGGACGCGGCATTCTGTGCGGCATCTTCCATTCGATCTCCTTCTTCTGCAACGCCGGCTTCGATATCCTCGGGTTTTACGGTGGCCCGTTCTCCAGCCTCACCGCCTTTGCCGGGAATCCCGTCATCACGCTGACGGCGATCGCGCTGATTATCATCGGCGGCATCGGCTTTGTCATCTGGGACGATCTGGCGGGTTTTCTCCTTCGCCGCCAGCGCCTGTCCGTCTACAGCCGGCTGATTCTGATCACCACGGCTATCCTTCTTTTCGGCGGCGCTCTGGCCATCGGCATCTTTGAATGGAACAATCCGGACACAATCGGCTCAAAGCCGCTCGGCGAGAAGCTGCTGCAATGCTTCTTCCAGTCAACGACCACCCGCACCGCAGGCGTGGATATGATCAACAACGCCGCCATGACCGACGGCTCCAAGCTGATCTGTATGCTGCTGATGTTCATCGGCGGCAGCTCCGGCTCCACAGCAGGCGGTCTGAAGGTCGGCACCTTCGCCGTCCTTGTGCTCGCCGTGATCGCCTTCTCCCGCGGTCAGAATGAGGTCAGCATCATGAAGCGGCGGATCGGAGCGGATGCCATTCACCGTGCCCTCTCCATCGCCGGCATCAATCTGGCGCTGGTTTTCTTCGCCTCACTGGTCATTACCGCCACCACGCCCGGATGCTCCATCGTGGATGCGCTGTATGAGGCCTGCTCCGCCATTGCCACGGTCGGCCTTTCGCTCTCGCTGACCCCGCAGATCTCGCTGATCGGCCATATTCTTCTGATGACCATGATGTTCTTCGGCCGTGTCGGCATCCTCACCTTCACCTATTCGCTGATGCTCCGTCAGGCCAGGCGCGCCAACTGCATCACCTATCCCGATATCCAGATGATGATCGGATAAATTCACCGTCACGAAAGGAATCCACCCATGAAAAAACAGCTCCGCAGCTTCTGTATTATCGGTCTTGGCCGCTTCGGTCAGACCCTCGCGCTGAATCTCGCCCGGACCGACCATCAGGTTCTCGTCATCGATATCGATGACAACATCGTCAATGCCATGAGCGATGTGGTTACCAATGCCGTGGTTGGCGATCCCACCAATGAGGCCGTGCTTCAGGCGGCCGGTGTCGCCGATTATGACTGTGCCGTCATCGCCACCGCTGAAAACATCAACGACAGCATTCTCATGACCCTTCTGCTCAAGGAAATGGGCGTTGCCCAGGTAGTCGCCCGCGCCGGAAGCGACCGTCACCGCAAGGTGCTTGAAAAGGTGGGCGCCGATATGGTGGTCTTCCCCGAGCAGGATATGGGCGAAAAGCTGGTCGGCCTGCTTGAGAGCACCAATGTGCTGGAATACATCGCCTTTTCAAAGAAGCATTCGATCGTGGAGGTTCCCGTCCCCGAGGCATGGGTCGGCCATTCGCTGCTCGAGCTGGATGTCCGCAAGCGGCACGGTGTCACCGTCATCGCCGTCAGCGATCCCGGAACGGGCGAAACGGACATTTCGCCGAGCCCCACACGGATCTTCGCCGGACATGAAACCGTCGCTCTGCTGGGTGAAATCGCCGCCATCGACAAAATCACAAGATAACCGTCCCGCCGCCCCCCGCAGTTTTCGGACTGCGGGGGGCTTTTCAAGCAAGGAAAACCGAGAGAAACCGAGGATTTCTGTGATTTCGTCGAATTTTTCGGGCTTATCCGGAAAAAATACAGAATAAACATAGAAAAATCCCAAAAATCCAGATTTTTTTCGAAAATCTATTGATTTTTTTCGTCATCTCTGCTACAATAAAGCTGTTATGATTTATCATAACGGTTATTTCCGTTTTCGCGCAGAAGGACGATTTGTTTTACCATCTCTATGCCGACCCATCCTGCCGGCTGACACCGGCAACGATTTCTTGGTTCAGGGGGGTTTTTTTTCGTCCGGGGCGCACACATCATTTTTTCAAAGGAGCATTGCAAACAGGAAATGGACAAAAACAAAATCATCGAACTAAAAAACATTACCAAGGAGTTCGACGGCGAGCAGGTGCTCAAGGGCATCAATCTGGACATTCATGACAAGGAATTCGTCACCTTCCTCGGCCCCTCCGGCTGCGGCAAGACCACAACCCTCCGGATTGTCGGCGGTTTTGTGACCCCCGATCAGGGCGACGTCTTCTTCGCCGGCAAAAAGATCAACGATCTGCCGCCCTACAAGCGCCCGGTCAACACGGTCTTCCAGAAATACGCTCTCTTTCCTCATCTGAACGTCTATGAGAATGTCGCGTTCGGCCTTCGTCTGAAGAAAACACCCGAAAGCGAGATCGCACGCCGGGTCGGCGAGATGCTGGAGCTGGTCGATCTCAAGGGTTATGACCGGCGCGGCGTCAATCAGCTTTCCGGCGGTCAGCAGCAGCGTATTGCCATCGCACGCGCGCTGATCAACAACCCCAAGGTTCTGCTTTTGGACGAGCCGCTCGGCGCCCTCGACTTAAAGCTCCGCAAGGAAATGCAGATTGAGCTCAAAAAGATCCAGCAGCGGATGGAAATCACCTTCATCTATGTCACCCATGACCAGGAGGAGGCGCTCACAATGAGCGACACCGTAGTGGTCATGAAGGACGGCCTGATCCAGCAGATCGGTACGCCTCAGGATATCTACAACGAGCCGACCAATGCCTTCGTTGCCGACTTTATCGGCGAATCCAATATTCTTCCCGGCATCATGCACCGCGACCGTCTGGTCGAATTCGCCGGCAACAACTTTGAGTGCGTGGACGGCGGCTTTGATCCCATGGAGCCGGTTGATGTTGTCATCCGTCCCGAGGATATCCAGCTGGTGCCCGCCTCAGACGAGGTTCTCAACGGCGTGGTCGAGAATGTCCAGTTCAAGGGCGTTCACTATGAAATCATCGTCAAGGCCTATTCGGACACCTGGATCATCCACTCCACCAAGGCCCCCTCTGTCGGCTCGGTTGTCGGCATCACGCTGACCCCCGAGGACATTCATATTATGAAGAAAAGCGACGTGAAGAAGGTCAACTACTTCAAGTCCGATTACACGGAGGGCAGCGACATTGAACAGCAAGTCTAAGTACGCAGCCGTCCCCTACCTTGTCTGGATGGTTATCTTCATCGTGGTTCCGCTGGCGCTGATCGCGGTCTTCGCCTTCACCACCACCGTCACCTGCGATGAAAACGGCGTTCCGCTCTCGGAGGAGGAGATCGCCGAATACGAGCTCGCCTGTGAGGAGGCGGAGATCGAACCGGTCTACACCGAGCGGACGGTCTTCACGGTCGCCAACATTTTAGAGGTCAGCCGGTATTCCACGGTGCTGATCAATTCGGCCTGGCTGGCGCTGATTGCCACCGCCATCTGTCTGGTCATCGCTTATCCGCTGGCTTACATGATCTCCCGCATCCAGGCCGCCCGCCAGAAGCTGGCGCTGATGCTGGTTATGCTGCCCATGTGGATGAACTTCCTTCTGCGCACCTATGCCTGGATGACCCTCCTTGAGCGCAACGGCCTCATCAACAAATTTTTCGCTCTCTTCGGCATCGGCCCCTTCGATATGATCAATACGCAGGGCGCGGTTGTGCTGGGCATGATCTACAACTATCTGCCCTTCATGATTCTTCCCCTCTATTCGGTCATGACCAAAATCGATGACCGCACCGTCGAGGCTGCGCAGGATCTGGGTGCCAATGGCTGGCAGGTCATCACCCGCGTCATCATGCCGCTCTCCATGCCCGGTGTGGCCACCGGCATCACGCAGGTCTTTGTCCCGTCGGTTTCCACCTTCATCATCTCCCGTATGCTGGGCGGCGGAACCAATATGCTGATCGGTGACCTGATTGACCTGCAGTTCCTCGGCAATGCCTACAATCCCAACCTCGGCGCGGCAATCTCGCTGGTGCTGATGGTCTTTATCTTCCTCTGTATGTCGATCACCAACCAGCTCGACAATGAGGATATGGAGGGGGTACTGCTGTGAGAAAAATCGGAAACAAAATCTACATCGCGCTGGTCTTTCTCTTTCTCTATGCGCCGATCTTCGTGCTGATCGCCAACTCCTTCAACGCCTCCAAGAGCCGCACGGTCTGGACCGGCTTCACGCTGGACTGGTACCGCAAGCTTTTCAATAATGAGGTCATTCTGAAGTCGCTGGCCAACACGCTGATCATCGCCGTGATTGCCGCCATCGCCGCCACCTTACTCGGCACCGTGGCCGCCATCGGTATCTATAATATGAAGAAGCTGACCCGCTCGCTGGTCATCAACGTCACCTACATCCCGATCATGAACTCGGAGATGGTCACCGGTGTATCGCTGATGCTTCTCTTCGTGGCTCTGCACATTGATCTTGGCTACTTCACGCTGATTATGTCCCACATCACCTTCTGCGTGCCCTATGTCATCCTCAACGTGCTTCCCAAGCTCCGCCAGATGAACCGCAATCTCTACGATGCGGCGCTGGACCTGGGCTGCAATCCGCTTCAGGCCTTCCGCCATGTCATCATCCCGGAGATCATGCCCGGTATCGTCACCGGCTTCTTAATGTCGCTGACCTACTCGATCGATGACTTCATCATCAGCTACTTCACCTCCGGTCCGCAGGCGCAGACCCTTCCGATCACCATCTATTCGATGACCCGCCGGAAGGTTTCCCCCGAGGTCAATGCGCTGTCGGCCATCATCTTCGTCGTCATTCTGCTGATCCTGCTGATTATGAATTTCAAGGATCTCCGTCCGGCGAAGTCCAAAAAGAGAAAGGAGGCCGCACATTGAAAAAAGGCAGCTTTCTTCTCGCTCTGATCCTGGCCGTCCCCCTGATGGCCGCCCTTCCCGTTGCCGCCGATGAGGAGCTTTCCTATTCGGACAGCGTGGACTGGGATAAATTCCGCGATCAGAAGATCACCATCAATGTCTACAACTGGGGCGAATACATCTCGCTGGATGACGGTATTGACAGCTTATACGATACCAATAAGGAATTTGAGAAGCTGACCGGCATCGAGGTCAACTATACGACCTTCGCCTCCAATGAGGAGCTCTACGCAAAACTTAAGAACGGCGGCGCCTCTTATGACATCATCATCCCCTCCGACTACATGATCGCCCGCATGATCAACGAGGGAATGCTGGAAAAGCTGAACTTTGCCAACATTCCCAACTACGACGCGCTGATCTCGGACGAATTCAAGGGGATGGATTACGATCCCGCAAACGAATACAGCGTGCCTTATATGTGGGGCATGGTCGGCATCATCTACAACACCACGCTGGTGGATCCCGAGGATGATGTCCACACCTGGGATATCCTCTGGAATGAAAAATACGCCGGCGATATCCTGATGTTCAACAATTCCCGCGATACCTTCATGATCGCCGAAAAATATCTCGGCTATTCCATGAACACCACCGATGAGCAGGAGCTCCGCAATGCCGCGGCCGCGCTGACCCAGCAGAAGCTGCTGGTGCAGGCCTATGTCATGGACGAGATCTTCGACAAGATGATCGGAGGCGAGGCGGCGCTGGCCCCCTATTATGCGGGCGATGCGCTGACCATGATCGCCGACAATCCCGATCTTGCCTATGCGGTTCCCCGCGAGGGCACCAACCTGTTCGTGGATGCGATGTGCGTTCCGAAGGGGGCCAAGAACAAGGAGGCCGCCGAGATGTACATCAACTTCATGTGCGAAACGCTGACGGCTCTGCGCAACTGCGAGTACATCGGCTATTCGACCCCGCAGAAGTTCGTGCCCGATTATCTGGATGAGGAGCTGGCAAACGATCCGATCGCCTATCCGAACGAGGAGATCCTCGCCAATACCGAGGCCTTCATCGCGCTTCCGGATGCGGCTACCAAGCTGATCGACGAGCTCTGGACGGGCATCCTCACCGCCAATGAGGCCGCCCCGTGGACGATCCCCGTCTTCCTGTTGGCCTGCCTCGGTCTGTCCATCGGCATCAACGTCTTCCGCACCGTAAGAAAAAAGCGCGGAACGATCTGAACAAACAAACCGAACATCCCCGCTGCTCCCATCCGGGATCGGCGGGGATGCTTTTGATTCCCGTCATCAAGCGGAACCGACGGTACTGCGGATAAGTATTTCAGATGTATAAAAAGCCTTGACAGTATTCCAAAGGCGTGGTATAATGGTTTCAACACCACTCCGTACACGAAAGGAATTCTGCTATAAAAAAGTCATTTCCCTTTTACTCCTGACATCCCTTCTGGCATCCGCATCCTGCGGCGGTGAAGCTCCTGCAGACACCACCGAGGCACCTCCGGCAAGCGACTCTGCGACAGAAGAATCCGTCAAAGCTTATCCCTACTCCACCAGAGAATTCGGTGACTATGAGTTTACATTTTTGAACTGGGATGAGTGCAACTGGGCCAACCGTCTTTTAGTTCCCGAGGAAACAAACGGCGAGCTGGTCAACGATGCCATGTTCAACCGAAACGCGAGGGTTGAGGATGCGCTCGGCATCAAGCTCACCGAGAGGGTCGATACTAAGGAACGGTTGCCTGAGCTCATCTAAGCCGCCGTCAATTCGGATGACGCGATTTACGATGTAACGATGTGTCCTGTAGACAACGCCGGTGCCCTGCTGCTGGACGGCTATTTTGAGGATCTGCGCGGAATATCTACCATGCACCTGGAAGATTCCTGGTGGGATCAGACGGTTATCGAGTCGGCGACCATTGACAACAGCTGTTATTTTGCGACCAGCGACATCACGCTCTTCCCCTTTGAGGCGACCTGGGTCATCTACTTCAATAAGAATAAGATGGACAAGCTGCAGCTGGAATATCCCTACGATCTTGTACGCGAAGGGAAATGGACCTTTGATGAGCTGACCCGCTATTCCAAGGAAGCGGCCAATCTCAATGGCCAGGACAGCTTCAAGTACGATCAGGAAAACGGCAAGGCCGATTACGGTATCGTCGCGCACAGCCAGTTTCCGGAGGCATCGATTCTGGCATTCGGCGAAACCTATCTGAATACGAAGGACGATATTCCTGCCTTTTCCGGGATGACCGACCGTCTGATGACTGCATACGAGAAATTTGCAGCACTCACCAGCTCGGAAGGTGCCTTTATTGACCGCGAAATCACAGGCTTCACCGGCGGCGAAGACCGCATGACGGCAGAATTCAAGAAAGACCGCTTTATGTTCATGGCAGAAGCGCTGGGACATATGGCAAGCCTGCGTGACAACAATTCCGATTTTGGTATCCTTCCGATGCCAAAGCTGGATGTCAATCAGGAGAACTACATCAGCCCGATCTCTTCCTGGGGCACGCTGATGACAACCGTTCCGAAGAGCTGTTCGGATACGGAACGTGCAGGTATGGTACTGGATATGCTGGCATACGAAAGCAGCCTCAGCCTGATCGAGCCGTACTACAACACCTACTTGACCCAAAAGGGTGTCCGCGATGAGGATTCGGCGGAAATGCTGCAGATTGTCCGCAGCACCCGCTGTGTTGCAATCACCAAGATGTTCGGCTGGACCACAGCCTTGTTCAACACAGTCAACTATGCTCTGCGCACCGGTGATTCCGCTCTGGCCTCCACTCTGGCATCGGCCGAGGAAAGCATCAATGCAGCGATTGAAGCAACCTACGAGCTGCTGCAGTAAAGCTTCTTTACACGCCCTGCAAAATGCGGCAACAAAAAAATCCATCGCTTTCGCGATGGATTTTTCTTTTCTTATATACAGTGTTCGTCCAGCCACTTTCTGGTGTATTCCACCGTGTCAAGGCCAATATCACAGATAGCGTTGGAGCAGAAGACCATACCGCGGATCCGTCCGGCTTCGTACAGACGGTAACCCGCTTCCAGCTGGGCCTTCATCGCATCCATCGTCATCGGACGGCTGCAGCCGTAATCCCAGAAATAAATGCCCTGATAAATCGGCTTCGGCTCCGTCAGGATGCTCTCCAGCCGCGTCAGATTCGCCTCAAATCCTGCCAGTTCCTCCGCCTTCCAATGCCAGAAGGTGATCGCATCGCAGTGTACGAGGTGCGCCGCGATATCCTTGTGAAGTTCATGGGCATACAGAACCGTCCACAGCCCCAGCCCCTTCTCATGAAGCCGGTCCGCTATCCCGCCGATCACCTCGGGGGTATAGTGAGCCATCCGGGCATCGCTGAAGAAATCGTCCATGATGCCGCCGATGATGTTGGGATAGTGCGCGGCGACATCCAGAACCGCCTGCAGATCGGTATCGCCGCCGCTGGTGCGGTCGGAGCCGCCGTCGCCGATGATGGACCAGACGACCTGCGGGATCTCCTTCAGCTTTTCCGCCTCGTCAAAAAAGGGCGGAGCCGGCTGATTGCCCATGGCGACCCGGCAGATATTGGGGATACCAAGATAAGCAGCCCCCTCGGCCGGTCCCATCCGGTTCACCCCCGGAAGCTTCCAGCAGTTATTCAGCGTGGCGTGGTGGGATCCGGCATCCTGTCCCCAAAGCCATAAATTCTTACGCTCCATCATAAATTCCACGCTCTCTGTTATTCATGCGATTGGTGGCCGCCGCATTTGTGATCGGAACCGCAGCCGTGAGAGCCGCACTTGTGGCCCTCCTCATGATGGTGATCCCCGTGATGACTGCACTTTACTGCGGGATTGTAGACGAGATTGCCGGCCAAATAAGCCTTTACCGCCTCGTCGCAGCTGCCGCTGACACCGCCGCGAAGCTCGATACCGGCTTCGGCCAGCGCCGTCTGCGCACCGCCTCCGATACCGCCGCAGATCAGCAGCTTCACGCCGACCAGCTTGAGAAAGCCGGCCAGCGCGCCGTGTCCCTGACCGTTTGTGGGCAGAACCACGGACGAAACAATCTTACCGTCCTCGATATCGTAAATTTTGAACTGTTCGGTGTGACCGAAATGCTGAAAAACATTTCCGCTTTGATGGGTAACTGCAATTTTCATATAGATCCTCCAATCACGATGCTGTCGCCGCAGGCAAGATAATGCAGGCGCGGCATCTGTTTTTTCATAAATTCATACTGTTCTCTGCCGGTACAGTGGCAGGTATAATAGTCGGTATCATATGCGGCCAGACGCTTTGCCGCCCCGGCCAGCCAATCATCCGTCGGGAGCTTGGAAAAATGGAAGCCGCCGACCATCACATCCGGCCGGAACCATTCCATGATATCAAGAATTCCCCGGTGCGAACAGCCGCTGATCAGCACTCGCCGTCCGGCTTCCTCAACAAGCAGAACCTGCTCATGGCGAAAATCATCGGGCATCCACTCGCCGTCGATTCGTTTTGTCAGCCCGTGCCGGATGGCTTCATGCCGGCTCTTATATCGGTTTTCCGACAGGAGGGTCAGCCCTTTTCCGATGCTCTGCTCATCGCCCGCATAGACAATCCGATCACAGTCCTGCAGGGAAAAATCCAGACCGATGTACTTTTCGGTGCCGTTAAAATACGCTCCGAAGGCTTCGCGCCGCATATAGACCGGCGCATGGGAGTTGATCTCCAAAAAGGTTTTCAGGCCGCCGCCATGATCGTAATGGCCGTGGGAGAGAACCGCCAGATCCACCGCCGCCAGATCGATACCGAGGCGTCCGGCATTGACAGTAAAGCGATTCGTCTGCCCCATATCAAAGAGAATCCGCTGACCGTTTGCTTCAATATAAAGCGAGAGGCCGTGCTCGGGCATCATATCCTCCCGCCCGGCGGTATTTTCAAGAAGAGCTGTGATTTTCATCGGCATTCACCCCGTAGTCGGCCCATAGCGGCGCATCAGCGCCAGAGCCGTATTCACGCCGTCTGCGGCCGCGCTGGTGATACCGCCCGCATAGCCGGCGCCCTCGCCGCAGGGATAGAGATTATCGGCCGCCGAAGCCGTCCGCTCCTCGCCCCGCACAATCCGGAGCGGCGAGGAGGTTCGCGTTTCCACGCCGGTCAGAATGGCATCCGGTGTATCAAAGCCGCGGATCATCCGTCCGAAGCGCGGGAATCCCTCCCGCAGCATCCGGCTGACAAAGGGCGGCAGAACGGTGCCAAGATCGCAGAGGGTGTATCCGGCCCCCGAGCTTTCACGGTAGGTGGGCTGGATCCGTCCCGGCTCGGTCAGATGTGAGGTCTTCCCCGCCAGAAAATCGCCAAGCGTCTGAACCGGTGCACGGTAATCTCCGCCGCCGGATACGAAAGCCGCCCGCTCCATCTGCCGCTGGAAGGTAATGCCGTCCCGCCAGCCGCCGCCGGTATCCGACGGAAAAACGGACACGGCAATCGCCGCATTGGCATTGCGGCCGTCGCGTGCATAGCGGCTCATGCCGTTGACCACAACGCCGCCCTCCTCGGAGGCCGCCGCGACCACCTCGCCGCCGGGACACATACAGAAGCTGTAAACGCCCCGATCCGTATCCCGCTTGCCCTCGCGCCAGGAGAGCGAATACTCGCCCGGCGGGAGCAGACGCTTTCCGTCCGAGCCGATCCGGTCGGCATCCTTTGCGTACAGCGCCGCATCGATCTCGCGCTGAAGATGCTCAACGCGCACACCGACCGAAAAGGGCTTGGCGATCATCGCAATTCCGCTCTGATCCAGCATTTCAAAGGTATCTCTTGCGCTGTGACCGATGGCGAGAATCACCGCGCCGGCCTCGCATTCAAAGCGCTGGCCGGCTCTTTCCAGCTTCAGCGAGCGGATTTTTCCGCCCGAAATGCCAAAGCCGGTCAGCCTGGTATGGAACAGGATCTCGCCGCCGAGGGCTTCGATCCGCTCCCGGATATTCCCGACCACAGAAAGCAGCTTATCGGTGCCCACATGAGGCTTGGCCGCCGTGACAATCTCGGACGGCGCGCCGAACGCCCGGAAGCGCTCCAGCACATAGTGGCAGACGGGATCGTTGATCCGCGTCACCAGCTTGCCGTCCGAAAAGGTTCCGGCACCGCCGGCTCCGAACTGGATATTGGTTTCGGTATCGAGCCTTCCCGTGCGGTGAAATTCCTCCACCGCCCGCTGCCGCTCGGCAAGATCGCCGCCCCGTTCAATGACCAGCGGACGATAGCCCTGCTCGGCCAGCAAAAGGGCGGCAAACATTCCGCATGGGCCGAATCCGATCACCGCCGGGCGGGATTCCAGCTTTTCGGATCCGATTTCGATTTTGGGCTCCTCCCGAATAAGAAGGCGGACATCCGGCAGGGAGGCCAGAGCCTCCAGCCGCCGCGCATCAAGCTCGCATTCGACCATCACCGAGCAGACAAAGACCGTATCCGAGCCGGAACGGTGTCTGGCATCGATCGAGCGCTTGTGAAGCGCGGCGGAGCGAAATTCCCCCGCCGCAAGCTTCAGCTTCTTTTTTGCCGCCTCAAAGCTCTCCTCCTCGGGTGAGGTGATGGGGAGCCTTATGTTATTGACCAGAAGGGTTTGAATCATATCAGTAAATATAGACGTTCATTTTGTACTCGCCGATCTCATAGACGCTTCCCTCCAGCGCGGATGTCAGCGTGATGGATACCGGCACGGCGTAGCTTCCCGCCGCATTGTTCAGGTAGCCGAGATCGATGGTGGCCGAAACGAGGGTGGAATTCAGCAGCGAGAGAAGCGAGGACGGGCCGCGGAAGGTCACATTCAGCGAACTCTCCTCGGAGGTGTACATCAGATTGTTGGGGTTGAGGATGGTGATATTGGTGACGACCACGGTGCTGGTTCCCGTATTCTTGTGGTTCACGGAAACATCCGCTGTCCGCACGCCGCCGACATTTTCCACATCGTCGGGCAGCATGATCGTCGCCTTCTGCGTGGTATCGCCGATGATCTTCTTTTCATCCAGCTGCATGACAACCAGCTCATCCAGCGATTCCAGCGTATCGGGATCGCCCTTGACGCGGATGGCCGCCGGCTGAATCCGGACCGTCACGTTGCTGTCATTGAAATAGCCGTATTTGTAATCCACCGCCAGCGGGATATCCTTGTAGATATAGACGGGGATGGTGACCGTTACCTCGTTTGTCTGAAGCTTGACATAGGGATTGGAGAAGGCCGCGCCGCTCTTGTCGATAAGGGTCAGCCTGCCGGTCGCGGTCAGCGTTTTGGTCACACGGCCGAGATCCAGCGAAACCACAGCGCCGGAGATCTTGGCCAGCTCCTCGGCCGGGCCGGTCACATTGACCGATTCCACGCTCGGCTCGGGCGTGCCCATTGCATAATCGGACTCCATGGTGTAGGTCGGATTGACGATGACCGGTACGCTCACCGATGTCCGTTTGTCCACATAAATCGAAATGAAGTTGGTGGAAAGACCGCCGTTGGTGATGCCGCTGGGCAGGGAGGTCCGCACCTCCAGCAGATATTCGCCGGCCTGACTGATTTCGGAGGCATCGACATAAACCTTGATATCCTCCGCCGAGAGCCGCGCCAGATCCGAGCGCGTACCCTTTGCCGTGATATCCACCGTGTAATCGTAGCCGGAGATAACCGACATATCCAGTTCGTTCTCGATCGTTTCGAGGCCGCGGATCTCAACAGCGATTCCCGAATAGGTCTGCTCATCGGTTGTTGTATCCGTGCTCACCACATAGAACCACAGAACGACTGCCGCCAGCACGCAGAGCACCTTGGCGATGATACTCTCGGTGCGGCCCGCGCGGCTGACACCGAAATCACCGCTGTTCTCGGCCACGTGCTTTTCGTATTCGTCCTGCTTTGTATTTTTCGTCTGATTGACTGCCATCGCTTACCGTATCCTTTCTCCAAGTGGTATTGGAATGCGATTCAGTGCTCGCCGCCGTCCGATTCGGAGCGGCGTCTGCGCCAGGAGGGAGTCTTCTTGACCTTGGGTGCCTGCGTCTCGACCAGAAGCTCGGTCAGCTCACTCTTCAGGGTGTTGTAGCTGTAATTGCGCTTGAGCTGTCCGTTCAGCGCGATTGAAATGGTGCCGGTTTCCTCCGACACCACGATGATGACCGCATCGCTGTTCTCGCTCATGCCGATGGCCGCACGGTGACGGGTTCCCAGATCCTTGATAATATCCGGATCGGTGGACAGCGGCAGAAAGCAGCCGGCCGCCCAGATCCGCCCCTCGCGGATGATCATGGCACCGTCGTGAAGCGGAGCCTTGTTGAAGAAGATGTTGCGGATCAGGAAGGAGGTCGGGGTAGCATTGAGGACGGTGCCGCTCTTGATGATATCGCCGAGCTTGGTGGAGCGCTCGATGACAATCAGCGCGCCGGTCTTGTCCAGCGACATATCGCAGACCGCCTCGGTGATCTCGCTGATCATCGTCAGGGTCTGGGCACTTTCACCGCCCTTTGGCTCACCGATGCTGCGAAGGCTCTTCAGCGGCTCGCCGCCCACGCGCTCCAGCGCCGAGCGGAGCTCCGGCTGGAAGACAATGATGATAGCGATAATTCCCACCTGGAAGATATTCTGGAGTAAGAACTGCATGACATACATATGCAGCATCTCGCTGAGCAGAAGCAGGAGAATCAGAATCAGAATACCCGCCGCCAGCTTGCCGGCCCGGCGCTCGCGGATAAACCGGTAGATATAGTAAAAGAGGAACGCGACAATGGCGATATCAATGATATCCACAAGGGTAATCTCGGAAAAGACACCCCATATATACGAAAGAGCCTGCTTGATCTGCTCCATAAACGGACTGCGCCTCCTGACTGTCGGGTGAATATAGGTTCCTACTATATATTCTATCACAAATCCGCGCAAATTTCAAATGTTTTGCAAAATTCGTGTGAAATAAATTGCGGTCGATTTCATGTAAATGTTGTACAATCCGACGATAAAAAAATTCGCAGAAATTTCGGAAATCACTCTTTTCTTTTTGGCGGGAATATGATATAATATATAGTATGTATCTATACTATTCAGAATCGGGATCCGAATACCATGCTTGAAAACCTGAAAAACCTGTGCGGGCTCACCGTCGTCACCGGCCATTTCGGAACGGGAAAGACCAACTTCTCGGTCAATCTCGCAAAGGAAGCCGTGAAGGCCGGACGCCCCGTCACGCTGATCGATCTGGATATCGTCAACCCCTACTTCCGCGCCGCCGATAACCGGGAGGAGCTGGAGGCGCTTGGGGTCCGATGCATCATCCCGACCTTCGCCAACACCAATGTGGATATCCCCACCCTTCCGCCCGATGTTTTCTCCGCCTTTGAGGAGCAGAAGCGCGACCCGGAGCGCCTGACAATCTTCGATGTGGGCGGTGACAACGGTGCGGTGGCGCTGGGAATGTACAACCGCTATTTTGCCGGACAGCCCTACGATCTGCTGTATGTGATCAATGCCTACCGCCCGCTCACGGAGGAGGCGGCGGATGCCAAGGCGATCCTTGACGAGATCGAATACCTGTCGCGGCTGAAGGCCACCGGCCTTGTCAACAATTCAAACCTCGGATGCGAAACCACGGCTTCCGACATCCGCGAGGGTCTTATCTGGGCGGAGGAAATTGCCAAAACCGTCGATCTTCCCCTTCTCTGCACCACGGCAATGAAAACCATCGCACCGGAGCTTTCCGATGTGGAAAATCTCTTTGCCGTCACCGACGCGACAAAGCGTCACTATTAAGTGTCAATTCAAACTTTTATGGAGGAATAAAATGAACAAGGTAACCTTTACTGAGGATCTCTGCAAGGGCTGCGGACTCTGCGTTCTCGCCTGCCCGAAGAAGATCATCTCGCTGAACACCGCCAAGCTCAACAAAAAGGGCTATCATCCGGCCGGAATCACCGATGCCGAAAAGTGCATCGCCTGCGCGATGTGCGCAACCATGTGCCCCGATGTTGTCATCAAGGTTGAGAAAGAATAATTACGGAGGACAAAATCAATGTCGAAAAAAGTCTTAATGAAGGGCAACGAGGCGATTGCGGAAGCGGCCATCAAATCCGGCTGTCTGCATTTCTTCGGCTACCCGATCACCCCTCAGACCGAAATTTCCGAATACATGGCAAAGCGTATGCCCAAGGTCGGCGGTCTCTGCCTGCAGGCTGAATCCGAGGTTTCCGCCATCAACATGATCATGGGCGCGGCATCCGCCGGCTCCCGCTGCCTGACCTCCTCCTCCTCTCCCGGAATCGCGCTCAAGAGTGAAGGCATCTCCTACATCGTCGGCTGCGATCTGCCCTGCGTTATCGTCAACGTACAGCGCGGCGGCCCGGGTCTGGGCGGCATTCAGCCCTCCCAGCAGGACTACTATCAGTCCACCAAGGCCAACGGTCACGGCGACGAGCACATTCTCGTTCTGGCTCCCTCCTCCGTTCAGGAAATGGCACAGCTCACCAGCGAGGCCTTCGATCTTGCCGACATCTACCGTATGCCGGCCATGATCCTCGCCGACGGTGCTCTCGGCCAGATGATGGAGCCGGTTGATTTCGATGAAATTCTTTCGAAGCGCGAGATTCCCGAGAAGACCTGGGCCGCCAACGGCACCGAGGGCAAACGCAGGAAGAATATCATCAACTCTCTCTACATCAATCCCAGCGAGCTGGAGCAGACCGTTATCGAGCGCTTCGCCCGCTATGACCTCATCGCCGAAAAGGAGGTCAAGTATGAGGAATACAAGTGCGAGGATGCGGATATCGTGATCGTCGCTTACGGCATCACCTCCCGTATCGCCAAGACGGCCATCGCGGCCGCACGCGCCAAGGGCATCAAGGTCGGTCTGTTCCGTCCCATCACCCTCTGGCCCTATCCGAAGAAGCAGCTGGGCGCTCTGGCTGACAAGACAAAGCATTTCCTCGTATGCGAGCTGAACATGGGCCAGATGGTCGATGATGTCAAGGTCGCAACCGAATGCAAAAAGCCCGTATCGTTCTTCGGACGCACCGGCGGTATGATTCCCGCACCGGCCGATGTTCTGGCAGAGATCGAGAAGATCGCGGCCGCACTTTAATCAGGAGGCATGACAAAAATGGTAGTATTTGATAAACCGAAATCCCTCTCGCCCGTGCCCTTCCACTATTGCCCGGGCTGTACGCACGGCATCGTTCATCGCCTCGTTGCCGAGGTTATGGACGAGCTGGATATCTGCGGCAAAGCGGTCGGCATTGCGCCGGTCGGCTGCTCCGTATTCGCTTATAATTATTTTGAGTGCGATATGATTCAGGCCGCACACGGCCGTGCACCGGCGGTTGCCACCGGTGTCAAGCGCACCCATCCCGACAACATCGTCTTCACCTATCAGGGTGACGGTGACCTGGCCGCCATCGGTACCGCCGAAACCATTCATGTCGGCGCCCGCGGCGAAAACATCACCATCATCTTCATCAACAACTGCATCTACGGCATGACCGGCGGCCAGATGGCTCCGACCACCCTGCCCGGTCAGGTTACCACCACCTCGCCCTACGGACGCGACCGCCGCATCCAGGGCTCGCCGATCCATGTCTGCGAAATGATGGCTACCCTCGACGGCACCGCTTATGCGGAGCGCGTTGCGGTCAATACCGTTCCCAACATCAAGAAGGCGAAGGCCGCCATCAAGAAGGCCTTCCAGAACCAGATCGACAAGAAGGGCCTCTCCATCGTCGAGGTTCTCTCCACCTGCCCGACCAACTGGGGTATGTCTCCCGAGCAGGCGCTGGAGTGGGTCAAGACCGACATGATTCCCTTCTACCCGCTGGGCGTTTACAAGGATACCGACGTGAAGGAGCTCAATCCCACGTCCACAAAGGAGGAGAAATAAGATGACGACAAATATTCTTCTCGCAGGCTTCGGCGGTCAGGGTATCCTGTTCGCCGGCAAGGCGCTGGCAAAGATGGCCATGGATTCGGATCTGCAGGTTTCCTGGCTCCCCTCCTACGGCCCGGAAATGCGCGGCGGCGCGGCCAACTGCTCGGTCATCGTATCGGATGAAGAGATCGGCTCCCCGCTGGTTGTCACCCCCGATCTGCTGATTGCCATGAACCTTCCCTCTTTTGAAAAGTTCGTACCGGCTGTTGTTGCCGGCGGCACGGTCATCTATGACTCCTCGCTGATTTCGGCCGAAGCCGGCCGCGATGACATCAAGGTCTACGGCATTCCGGCCACCTCGCTGGCTTCCGACAACAATCTCGGCGGCATGGCCAACGTGATCATCCTCGGCTACCTGCTGAAGCTGACCGGTCTGTTTGACTATGACGGCTTCCTCGAGCACATGGTTGCCGGTATCCCCGCTGCCAAAGCTGCTCTGATCGAAAAGAACACCAAGGCTCTGGCGCTTGGCTACAATTTCCAGTAACCTGCACTTCAAAAGACCGCACCGATTCCAATCTGTGCGGTCTTTATTTATTGAGCGACATTCCGTATCAAGCCGGACCTTCTTTCTCCTGCAGACCCGGTCCAAGTAAAAAAACGCATCCCTCGCGGGATGCGTTTTTTTGTTTATCAGTCGAACAGCTTCATCGTATCTTCGATGCTCTTGGTGACCGCGCTCTTGTACTGGGCGACGGTGGAAGCCAGATCGCCGGTACCGGAGGTGAGCGAGCTGTCGATGGTGTTCTTCAGATCGACCGTCCAGCCGAATACCTCACCGATATCAAAGCAGCGGCTGTCGCGGATGATATCCAGCATTTCGATGGAATCCTCGTTGCGCAGGCCCTTCTGGGAAAGGTTGACCTCATAGTAAACCGGGAGGACATCCTCGGCGGTCATGTAGGTCAGCGCGTCCATGATGATGCCGGTTTCGGCGGGCTTGGTGTTGGTGACCGGAACGGTCATCATCAGCGCATAGGAGGTACGGAAGCTGTGATAGCCGTCCTGCGATTCCTCGTATTTCGGGATCGGAACGATGCCGAAATTGTCATCCATATTGCGGTACTTGGACATGGCCTTGATCTCGGCGGTCAGGAAAAGGGCGCGGCCGTTCTGGAAGATCGTTTCGTAGTGATCCTCGTTCGCTCCGTTCTGGGCAAGGAATTCGCCCTCCTTCGAGAATATGCCGGCAACCTTGTCGGCAACATCGTAGAAGCGGTTGTTTTCGATACCGAGCGTGGGGATGTTGTCCTCATCCTTCACAATGTAGCTCTCACCGGAGCCGATAATGAAGGAGCCTGCGGCTGCGGCCCAGGATACCATACCGTAGGTGGCATTGGCGGTCTTGTCCCAGCTAAAGCTGCTGTCGCCGTTCAGATTGGCGCCGGCCTTCATGTATTCGCTGATCTTGTCCAGCGTCCAGCTGCCGTCGCGGACCATATCATAGGGCGTATCCAGCTGGAGATCATTCAGCTTGTTCTCGTTGAAGTAGACGCAGAGCGTGCCGTCAAAGCCGAAGAGCGAGAAGTCGGTGGAAGCAAAATAGAGCTTGTCGCCCGATCCGATCAGAGCGGTATCGGTGACCGAGTGATCCCAGTAATCCTGCTCCAGCTGAAATTCGGGATAATCGAGCAGATTATAGAGCGCTTCATCGCTGATGAAGGAGCCCAGACGGAAGGCAGGAACGAAGCCGACATCGTAGGCTTCCTCGTTGGCAAGGATCGCGTTCTGATACTTGGTGTAGCCCTCGTTGATATCCTCGTCGGCAATCTCCATCTTGAACTTGTAGCGCTCCTCCAGATCCCGGTTCCGGTCATAAACCGCATCGTCCAGCTTATCGCCGGTCGAGGTTTCCAGATCCAGCGTGGAGTAGAAGCCCCAGGTGGTGGTTGCGTTCAGAATCGTAAAGGTATCGCCGCCCATATCAAGCTCGGGATAGACATAGCCCTCCTCAGCGCCCGCCGATGTGCTGTCATCGCCGGAAGACGGCTGGGTATCGCTGTCCTGGGGATCGGATGTACCGCCGCAGGAAAGGGTGCCGAATGTCATGGCAGCCAGAAGAAGCGCGGCCAGTATGCGTTTTGACATCATGTGATGAATCCTCCTGATAATAGTTTTTCATTTTTATTATAACACGCCATTCCGCCGCCGTCAAAGTGAAAAATCCTATTTCTCCCGTTTGTCATCGGGGATTCCTCTAAACCGCAAAAAAAGGCTGCCGCAAACTCTCGTTTGCGGCAGCTTCGGACGTATTTTTTCCGCTGTCGGCGGAATCAGTGGCAGGTACCGTTCGGGCAGTCTGCCTTCTTCTTGAAGGATTCGCAGTCCACGCACTGGCACTGGGTGGGGTTCGCCTCGTGGGTGGCGATGCGGACCTGATTCAGCGCACAGTAGTTTTCCTTGCCGCAGTGATGCTCGCACTGCTTGACGGTACATTCAATCGCGGTGTTGGGAGTCTTGTTTTCCATGATAATTCCTTCTTTACCTTCAGTATTGAAGTGCATTGACTTCGGGAATTATTCTGCCCCGCCGCGCTCTCTTTATTCCGGAAATTTTTTCCTCATGTAAAATCCCGCTCCAGCAAATACCGCCGCAGAAGGATTGCAGCACCGGAGGCCGCCGATGCCGGATCGGGCTCCGTCTCCAGAATCCGGTGAATCTTCAACGCCATGCGGACGGTATCCGCACCCATTTTCCACAGTTCTGTGTAATCGCCCGCGCCCTCGCCGAGCGGCTCCCGATCAAGGAACAGCCGACCGCCGATCCGCTCCCCGTGCACAAGAAAGAGAAGAAGCTCGTCCTCTGTACCGGCACTCTGCCGGATGGCATCCGTGCCCGCCGCCGTGATCCGGTCAACTTTCAGCATCCGCTCGCCAAACATCGGGCCAAGAATCGCGCCGACACGTTCGCCATCCTTTTCGTAATCACCTGTGTCCGATACCAGAACCGCGCCCGCCGGCATACCGCAGCTCATAAAAAATTCCTGCACGGCATTCTCGATCACCGCGCTGCTGCCATCATCGCTGAAGCTCGCCAGAGCCTGAACCTTGCCGCCCCAATCGGATGTGTACAGCGAAAGCTCCGCTTTTTGCCATACCAATACCAGCAGCCTTTCATCGCTCAGCCGGATGGCACCGGCATGCCGCCCCGGACGGCCGCCGCCCATCTTACTCTCGGCGGTAAAGCCGCTCTCTGCCAGCGCATCTGCCAGCCGCCCTACGCTCATCAGGCTGAGCCCCGTGCCCTCTGCAATCTGCGCTCTGGTACATTCCCCGAGAGAAGCGATCACATCCAGCATGGCATCGGCATGACGGGAGCGGATTTTTTTCTGTTCGGGCATCGTCATCTTACCCACAGCCTTTCCATCTTGATACTCTCATTATAGCCGATTCCCGCATTTTTGTCAAGCTTCTTCCCGAAATCGGCCTCTTTTGCGAAATTATGAATGGATAGCCGAAAAATATTTACAATCTATCAACACACCGGGCGCAAATTGATGGTAAAATATTGGTATGATCGGTTACAAAATTTGTGTCGCCTTGATTCGCCACATATCGCGGTGTCCGACTTTTTCCGACACCTGCCGCCAACAACAATGGAAAGGTATCCTGTCCTATGACTTCTCCCGTGAATCCCCGGCGTGCCCGCATTATCGCCACCGGCTCCTGTATTCCCGATTTTGTGCTCACCAATGAAGCGCTGACCCGCATGGTCGATACCAGCGATGAATGGATCCGCGAGCGCACCGGAATCGAAGAGCGGAGGATCAACACCGCCTCTACCAACCGCGAAATGGCCTCCTTAGCCGCCCGCCGCGCCATCGGGCAGGCCGGCATCGATCCTGCGAGCATCGATGCGATTCTCTGTTCCACCGTAACAAACGATAATTTCACGCCCGCTCTCGCCTGCTATATCCAGGCGGACATCGGTGCCTTCAACGCCTTTGCGTTCGATCTCAACGCCGGATGCTCGGGCTTTGTATATGCGCTTGAGCTGGCCGCATCGCTGATTGCGGCCGTCCGTCCCGGCACCCGGCCTGTCAGCCGTGTGCTTGTGGTATCCTCGGAAATGCTCTCGGCCATCACCGATTACAGCGACCGCGCCTCCTGTGTCCTCTTTGGCGACAGCGCAGGCGCCGTCATCCTCGATGCCGATGAAACCGGCCTGCTGGCGTCCGTCCTTCGCTGTGACGGAAGCGGTGCCGACAGCATCGTCGCGCCTGCACTCACCCATGTCCGGGCCGAGGACGGCTGTGTCGCCAATCCGGAAAGCCTTCCTGCGCACGGAATGAAAATGAACGGCCGCGAGGTTTACCGCTTCGCCGTCAAAGCGGTGCCGGACACGCTGAACGCGGTACTGGCTGAGGCAGGCATGAGCGCCGGCGAGCTGAAATATGTGGTTCTGCATCAGGCCAATCTGCGGATCATCAACGCCGCCATCGACCGGCTCGGCATCGATTCCGATAAGGTTCCCGTCAGCATTACCCGCTACGGCAACTCCTCCAGCGCCTGCATTCCGGTCCTGCTGGATGAATTAAACCGCGCCGGAAATCTTCAAAAGGGCGATAAAATCGCCGTGGTCGGCTTCGGCTCCGGCCTCACCTCCGGTGCCGCCGTCCTCGAATGGTAGAAAGGAATCCCGCTATGAACAAAACCGTCCTGATTACCGGTGCCGCCAAGGGAATCGGCGCCGCCATCGCTTACCGATTTGCCTCGCTCGGTTATAATGTGGCCATCAATTATCGCTCCGAAAACGGGCCGCAGGAGGAGGTTCTCGCCCTCTGCCGCGAGGCCGCAGCTCCCCATGGGGGCGAATGTGCGCTTTTTCGCGCCGATGTATCAAAGCCCGATGAATGCAAGGCGCTGATCGATTCTGTCATCGCCCGCTTCGGCGGCCTGTGGGCGCTCATCAACAACGCCGGCATCACCCGTGACGGGCTTCTGATGCGGATGAGCGATGCCCAGATCGACGAGGTCCTCGACTGCAATCTGAAATCGGTGCTGTATCTGTCCCGCGCCGCCCTTCCCGTTATGATGAAGGCGCGCGGCGGCCGGATCATCAGCCTCTCCAGCGTGGTCGGACTGTGCGGCAACGCGGGTCAGACCAATTATGCCGCCTCCAAGGCCGCCCTCGTCGGCTTCACGAAATCGCTGGCCAAAGAGGTCGGAAGCCGCGGCATCACCGTCAATGCCATTGCGCCCGGCTACATCGAAACCGATATGACCGGTGCCATGAGCGAGGCCGCCCGGAACGCCATCACCGAGCGCATCGCGCTGCAGCGGGTCGGAAGGCCCGAGGATGTGGCTCACGCCGCCGCTTTTCTGGCAAGCGAGGAGGCATCCTACATTACCGCGCAGACCCTTTGCGTGGACGGCGCACTTTCCATTTAAGTAAAGGAGAATGAAAATGAGAGTTGTCATTACAGGCATGGGAGCCGTTACCCCCGCCGGCTCCACCCCCGACACGCTGTTTGAGCGGGTTCTTTCCGGTGTCACCGCTGTGGACGTAATCACCGCCTTCGATCCCGAGGGCCACAAATGCCGCTTCGCCTGCGAGGTGAAGGATTTCGATCCCACCGCTTACGACATGGATGCCAAGGCGGCCCGCCGCATGGACCGCTACTGCCAGTTTGCCATTGCTTCGGCCAAGGGTGCCTGGGACACGAGCGGACTTGACAGGGCTTCGCTGGATCTCACCCGATGCGGCGTCATCTTCGGAAGCGGAATCGGCGGTCTTTCCACGCTGGAGGAGGAGCACACCAAGCTGATGGAGCGCGGCCCAGGCCGGGTTTCGCCGCTCTTCATCCCGATGATGATCTCCAACATCGCCTGCGGAAATATTGCCATCCGCTATGGCTTCAAGGGCACCTGCTATGCCACCGTCACCGCCTGTGCATCCAGCGCCACCGCCATCGGCGAGGCCTTCCGCACGATCAAGGACGGCTATCACGATGTCATCATCGCCGGCGGCTCCGAGGCTACCATCACGCCGATTGCCGTTGCGGGCTTCTCCAATATGACCGCGCTGACTCACGGCACCACGCCCGACACCTGCTCCCTTCCCTTTGATAAGCGCAGAAGCGGCTTCACGATGGGCGAGGGCGGCGCCGCGCTGATTCTTGAGAGCTACGATCACGCCATAAAGCGCGGTGCGAAGATTCTCGGCGAGATCGTCGGATACGGCACCACCAGCGATGCCTATCACATCACAGCGCCCGATCCCGAGGCCTCCGGTGCCACGCTGGCCATGCAGAGCGCCATCCGGGAGGGCGGCATCGATCCGTCCGAGGTGGATTATATCAATGCGCACGGCACCGGTACGGCACATAACGATTCCTCCGAAACGCTGGCCATCAAGAAAGCGCTCGGCACGGAGAATGCTTACAAGGTATCGATTTCCTCCACCAAGGGCGTGACCGGCCATATGCTGGGTGCCGCCGGTGCCTGCGAAGCCATCATCACCGCCATGGCGCTGGAGCGTTCCATCGTGCCGCCCACGGCCAATCTGCGCGAGCCGGATCCGGAGCTGGATCTTGACTACACACCGCTGGTTCCGAAGAAGCGGACACTCCGCTATGCGCTGTCCAACTCGCTGGGCTTTGGCGGAACCAATGTGTCCCTGCTTCTCAAAAAATACGAAGGATAAGGTAGTACCATGCCGTATTTCAATAACGTCAATGAAATCGAAGGGCTGATTTCCCGGCTGATCGACAAGCTGGATGCCAGCCGCACCGAGGAGCTTTCGCTGGAGCTGGACGATGTAAAAATCCGTCTTGCCCGTCACGGTGAAATGCCGCCTCCCCATCCGGCAGCATCCATGCCGATTTCAGCTCCGGCTTCCCTGCCGGCATCTATGCCGGCTCCGGATCCGGATCCGGATCCGCTGCCTGCGGAGCCGATCCCGGTGGAGCCGAAGGCACCTGCGGCCGCCGTTGAACGCCGGACGGTCAACGCTCCGCTTCTCGGTGTTGCTTACGCCGCGCCCTCGCCGGATGCCGCCCCGTTTGTCACGGTCGGCCAGACGGTCACAAAGGGCGATATCATATGCATCATCGAGGCCATGAAGGTCATGAACGAGATCGAAGCCGATACCGACGGCGTGATTGCCGAAATTCTCTTCAAAAACGGTGAAATGGTTGAATACAACCAGCCGCTTGTGGAAATAAAATAAGCGCGGCCTAACAGAAAGGAAAGTCTTCCATGACTCTGAATCCGAAACAAATCAAGGAAATCATCCCCCACCGCGCTCCGTTTCTGCTGATCGATGCCATCACAGAGCTTGAGGAGGGGAAATCGGCCGTCGGGCGCTGGACCCTGACGGGTGACGAGTATTTCTTCGCCGGTCATTTTCCCGGCACTCCCGTGCTTCCGGGTGTGCTGATGCTGGAGGCCATCGCCCAGTGCGGTGCGGTGGTCATCCTGGGGATGCCGGAGAACAAAGGAAAAATCGCCTATTTCGCCGGCGCAGACAACGTGAAGTGGCGCCGTAAGGTTGTCCCCGGCGAAACGCTTACGCTTCGCTGTAAGCTTGAAAAGTTCCGCTTCGGCATGGCCATCGCTTCGGGCGAGGCCTATGTCGGAGATGAGCTCTGCTGTTCGGCCGAAATCAAGTGCATGGTGCAGTAAAGGAAATCCCTCATGTTCAGAAAAATTCTGATTGCCAACCGCGGCGAGATTGCAGTGCGGATTATCCGCGCCTGCCGCGATATGGGCATCATCAGCGTCGCCGTCTATTCCGAGGCCGACCGGGAATCGCTTCACACGCTGATCGCCGACGAAGCGATCTGCATCGGCCCCGCCTATTCCGCCGACAGCTATCTCAATATGAATGCGATTCTCACCGCCGCCAGGCTCTCCAAAGCCGATGCGATCCATCCCGGCTACGGATTTTTGTCGGAAAGTGCCCGCTTTGCCTCCCTCTGCGAGGAGAACGGGATCACCTTTATCGGTCCCTCCGCCCGCGCCATCGAACTGCTCGGCGATAAAGCCGCCGCCCGCAAAACGGCGGCCGCGGCCGGTGTTCCGATCGTACCCGGCTCTGACGGTCTCGTCAGCTCCCCCGATCAAGCCGTGCGAATCTGCCGCGCAATCGGTTATCCCGTCATGATCAAGGCCGCAAACGGCGGAGGCGGCAAGGGAATCCGTATGGTGGAAAGCGAAGACGGGCTTGCGCACGCCTTCGATGCAGCCCGGAATGAAGCCCGAGCCAATTTCGGCGATGACGGCGTGTATATCGAAAAGTACATCCGCGATCCCCATCACATTGAATTTCAGATTCTGGCCGACCGCTTTGGGCATACCGTCCATCTGATGGAGCGGGACTGCTCCATGCAGCGGCGGCACCAGAAGGTTCTGGAGGAATCGCCGTCCGCTCTGTTGGACGCGGATCTCCGGCGCCGAATGGGGGAGGCCTCGGTGGCAGCGGCGAAAGCCGCCGGCTACACCAGCGCCGGCACCATCGAATATCTGGTGGATGCGGACCGAAATTTCTACTTCATGGAGATGAACGCCCGGATTCAGGTCGAGCATCCGGTCACCGAATGCCTGACCGGCGTGGATCTCGTCCGCGCGCAGATTGAAATCGCCGCCGGGCTTCCGCTGAAGCTTCGGCAGGAGGATATCATCCCCCGCGGTCATGTCATCGAATGCCGGATCAACGCCGAGAACCCGCAGAAGGGCTTCGCGCCCTGCCCCGGAAAGATCACAGGCTTCAATGTGCCGGGCGGTCTTGGTGTCCGATTCGATACGGCGGTCTATCAGGGCTACACGGTTCCGCCCTATTACGATTCGATGATCGCCAAGCTGATTATCACGGGTAGTGACCGGACGGAAGCCATCACCCGCATGAAACGGGCATTGGCCGAGTTCATCATCGAGGGAATCGGCTCCAATGTGGATTTCCAGCTGGCCCTGCTGAATCAGCCGGAGTTTCTGGACGGCAGTTATACGAATTCCTATCTGGACAGTGCCGACATCCGCCGGATGATGGCAGAGTGAGGTGAGTGAAATGATGCAGGACCTTTTCAAAAAAGCGCAGTATATCACCATCCCCGACTCCCTCAAAAAGCTGGCCGGTGTCAAAAGCAAAGCCGGACAGGAGGATGCCGGGCCGATGCTCACCTGTCAGAAGTGCAGGCACAGCATCGCACGGAGCGATTTCGCGGCCAATCATTTCATCTGCCCCCGCTGCTCGGCCTATCAGCGTGTCAGCGCGGCCGACCGGATTGCCATGACCGTCGATGAGGGCAGCTTTGAGGAGCTGTTTTCGGAGATTGTGTCCGCCAATCCGCTGGAATTTGAAGGCTACAGCGAAAAGACCGAACGGCTCCGGAATGCCGTCGGCATCAACGAGGCTGTCGTCACCGGCCGGGCGCGAATTTCCGGTCAGGTGTGTATGCTGGCCGTTATGGATTCGTCCTTCATGATGGCATCCATGGGAAGCGCGGTCGGCGAGAAGCTGACCCGCCTCTTCGAGGCCGCTGTCGATGAGCAGCTCCCGGTTGTCATCTTCACCGCATCAGGCGGCGCCCGGATGCACGAGGGTACCCTCTCGCTGATGCAGATGGCCAAGGTCAGCGCCGCGGTCGGCTATCATTCCGATGTGGGACTTGCGTATATTTCCGTTTTGTGCGATCCCACCACCGGTGGAGTCGAGGCAAGCTTTGCAACGCTTGGCGATGTGATTCTCGCCGAGCCGGGTGCGCTGATCGGCTTTGCCGGCCGCCGGGTCATCGAGGGAACCATCGGCCGGAAGCTGCCGGACGATTTTCAATCGGCGGAATTCCAGCTGGAGCACGGCTTTGTGGATGCGATCGTCCCCCGCGCCGAGCTTCCCGGGGCTATCGCCGGCATCATCTCCCTCTCAAAAAAGGAGGTGCGCTCATGAGTCAGAACCCGGAGCTTTCCGGGGAGCTTCAGACAGCATCCGGTCCGGATGCCATCACCCGCTTTACCTTCTCCCGGCACAAGGACCGCCCGAACATCCGCGATCTGTCGAAATACCTCTTCACCGATCTGATTGAGCTGCACGGTGACCGTGTATTCGGCGATGACAAGGCCATATTCACCGGCATCGGCCGCTTTGATGGCATCCCCGTGACCGTGATCGGTCATGTGAAGGGCCATACCGTCAGCGAGAATATCACCGCCAATTTCGGCATGGCCCATCCCGAGGGCTACCGCAAGGCCATGCGCCAGATGAAGCTGGCCGAAAAATTCGGACGGCCGATTCTCACCTTCATCGATACCCCCGGTGCCGACTGCGGCGTATCGGCGGAGGAGCGCGGACAGGGTCAGGCCATCGCCGCCAATCTGCGCGACATGATGGGCCTGAAGGTACCGATCGTCAGCGTCATCCTCGGCGAGGGTGGATCGGGCGGCGCGCTCGGCATCGCCTGTGCCAACCGCGTACTGATGATGGAAAATGCCACCTATTCGGTCATCTCCCCACGCGGCTTTGCCAGCATCCTGTGGAAGGATGCCTCCCGCGAAAAGGATGCGGCCCGGATTTTACGCATGACGGCGGAGGATCTTCTGGCCTTCGGCATCATCGACGGCATCATTCCCGAGCCCCAGGGCGGCGCGCATACCGATCACGAGGCATCCGCGCTGGCGCTGAAGGAAAAAATATCTGAAAATTTACAGTCCCTGCTTGAAATTGATCCGGATCTGATATATAATGATAGATACGGGAAATTCCGCAAAATGGGACAGGTCCGGATTCTCGGCTGAGAATCAAAATCGTCAAAGCCGGCCCGCAAAACCGGGCCGAAACAAATACATTTCAATCCATGGAGGAAACAGTTATGTTTGACAAGATCAAGGAAATCATCGCAAAGCAGCTCGGCGCTGATGCCGATGCCATCACCCCGGAAACCAACATCATGGAGGATCTCGGTGCCGATTCGCTGGACGTCGTCGAAATGCTGATGGCCATCGAGGAAACCTGCGGCGTTGCCGTTCCGGATGAAGAAATCCCCAACCTCAAGACCGTAAACGACATTGTCGCATACGTTGAGGCCAACGCTTAATCAAAAGCCGACAAACAAACAGGACCCGGCCATGCGGCCAGGTCCTGTTTTGCGGTTTTGTGTTTATTCCTTGTTGTCATCCATTTCGGCAATGGCGACCTTTCGCTCGACCAGTACCTTTTCATCGTAGCAGGAGAAGATGGCATCCACATCGACGTTCTTCGGCTTCGGCGTGATGAGGCTGACCAGCGGTACGGCAATCAGACCGAGCACCATCGCAATCGCGCCGGCATTGATCGGCGAGGCGATGAATTTTAAGAACATATTCGACACGGTAAGGCCGACACCGATGGCAAAGCAGACCCATACCGATGCCTTTGTGATCCGCTTGGAGTACAGACCGTACATGAACGGTGCCAGGAAGGCTCCGGCCAGCGCACCCCACGAAATACCCATCAGCTGGGCGATGAAGGTGCTCTCCGACTGGTACTGGAAAATGGCCATTACGGTGGAAATCACGATAAAGATCGCAAGGAAGATCCGGATGCAGAGCAGCTGCTTCTTATCGTCCATCTTCTTTGCGATATTGCCCTTGATAAGGTCCAGCGTGATTGTCGAGCTGGAGGTCAGAACCAGGCTGGACAGCGTGGACATCGAGGCTGAAAGCACCAGCACGATGACAATACCGATCAGGATGTCCGACAGCGAGGAGAGCATATTGGGGATGACCGAGTCATAGATCAGCGCGCCGTTTTCACGGGTATCGATGCTGAACAGACGTCCGAAGCCGCCGAGGAAGTAGCAGCCGCCGGATACGACAACGGCGAAGAGGGTGGAAATGATCGTGCCCTTGGAGATGGCATTTTCCGACTTGATGGCATAGAACTTCTGCACCATCTGCGGCAGGCCCCATGTACCGAGAGAGGTCAGAATGACAACGCCCAGCAGATTCAGCGGATCCGGGCCGAACATGGAGGTGTAGGCACCCTGCATTCCTTCGCTGGCCGCGATTTCGTTTGGAATCTGCGACATCTTGATGACCGCCTCGGTGAAGCCGCCCTGACCGGCTAAAACCGATCCGATAACGGCAACGATGCCGATCAGCATGACGATGCCCTGAATGAAGTCATTGACCGCCGTTGCCATGTAGCCGCCGACGATGACATACACGCCGGTCAGAATCGCCATGACGATAACGCAGATTTCATAGGGAATATCGAAGGCCATGCCGAACAGGCGGGACAGGCCGTTGTAAACCGATGCTGTGTAGGGGATCAGGAAGACGAAGGTAATGACCGCAGCAGCCAGCTTGAGGGCCACGGAGCCGTAGCGCTTTTCAAAGAATTCCGGCATGGTCTTGGCACCGAGATGATGCGTCATAACGCGGGTGCGCCGTCCGAGGACAACCCACGCAAGCAGGCTTCCGATGATAGCATTGCCGATACCGATCCAGGTGGCGGACATACCGAATTTCCATCCGAACTGGCCGGCATAGCCGACGAAGACAACCGCCGAGAAGTAGGAGGTTCCGTAAGCGAATGCGGTCAGCCACGGACCGACCGAACGGCCGCCGAGGACAAAACCGTTGACATCGGTGGCCTGACGGCGGCACCAGATGCCGACTGCGACCGTAATGGCGAAGAAGATTACGATCATGAGGATTTTTGCGATCAAGCAAATCACATTCCTTTCGCGGAAGGGTACAAAAAAACCGCCCTTCCGAAATACAAAGATTTCAGAGGACGGGACAGCCCGTGTTACCACCTCAATTCGCCCATCCCTCACGGGAGGAGCCTCAGCAGGTACATGACGGCAAGCCGTCGGATACCCCACGCCCGATAACGGCGGCGCTCTCCGTCAGCAGCTAACAACCGTCAAAGACAGCCTTCACTGTGAAGCTCTCGGGACGTAAAACCGATACTCTTTGAATCGCGCCTCTCACCAGCCGGCAGCTCTCTGGGATCGCCAAGTATCATCGCGGCATTGCCGCTTCCCGGTCATCGCATTTCCACGCGCATTTAACGCGTTAATTTATTATAACACACCCCGCGCTTTTTGTCAAGAGGCACGGGAAATTTTTATTTCCCGCGCCTCACGGCCGGCATTATATATTGAAGTTCTTCTGAAGAAATTCGCGGCAGCGGAGGGCGGCTGCAAAGCCGTCCGGCTCGCGGCAGGCATTTTCAACCACCAATTCATAGCCGTTGGCCAGCGCATATTCACAGCAGGCCGCAACCGGTGCCCGGCCCTCGCCAAGCGTCCGCGCCTCCAGACCGTAGCCGAGACCGTCGCGCAGATGGATGCAGCGGATCCGTCCGGCAAAACGCTTCATCACCGCGATCGGATCCAGACCGGCGGCGAAGATGTGATAGATGTCAATCTGGAAATTCAGCGGTGTCTTGCGTACCAGCTCATCGTAGACCGCAAAGCCGCTGCCGAGGAATTCCTGGCTGTGATTATGATAGTGGATCGCGATGCCGTTGTCGGCCAGAATCGGCGCGGCATACTGCACCGTTTCGATAAAGGAACGCCGCGCGGCGGGATCCAGAATCGGATGGCTGGAGATCGTAAAGTTCCGGCTGCCGAGCGTTTTGTGATCCGCCAGCGTCTGATCCAGCTCGCCCGCCGACAGCCCGACACGCGAATGGGTTCCGTAAACGGCCAGACCGTATTTTTGGATCATCGCCGCCAGCGCATCGGCGGTATAACCCTTGAAACCGGCGAATTCCACATGGGAATAGCCAGCCTCCTTCGCACATTTCAGCGCCCGATCCATATCGGTTTCGGAAATATCGCGCAGGCTGAACATCTGAAGCCCGATATCCATAAGAAAATCCCCCATTTTCGTAATTTTTTTCATTTTACCACACCCCATCCGGATTGTCAAGGACAAAACGCGCCTTTCACTTGACAGATTTTCCCCCATGTGATATACTGTTGACAGAATATCCGGCAGAAAGGTGATGTTATGGCCGAATTTGAACAGATTGCCGACTCCGTCTATCGGCTCTTTGTCCCCTTTGAGGGGATTGCAACCTCTGTATTTCTGATCCGCACCGAAAATGGGGATACCGTGCTCGACACGGCTACCACGCCGGCGGATGTCCGCGACTGCATCCTTCCGGCTCTGAAGGTATTCGGAGCCGCGGTCCGCAGGATTATCGTCTCCCACCCGCACGGCGATCACGCGGGAGGCCTTCCGGCATTGGCCGCGGCTTTGCCCCAAGCTCAAATCGCCATGCTGGAGTTAAAGCCCATCGCGGGCTATCCGAATCACCGCCTGCTTTCTGACGGTGAACGACTGGACGGATGCCTGCGTGTGCTGAATCTGCCCGGCCATACAGCCCATTCCCTTGGCATCCTCGATGAGCGAAGCGGCACCCTGCTCACCTTCGATTCCCTCCAGCTCTGCGGAGTCAGCCGCTGGGGAACCGGGCTTTCCCTTCCCTCGCGCTATCTTGGCTCCCTGGAGCGCCTGCGTATGCTGAATTTTACCCGGATCGTGGCCGCGCACGAATATGTGCCCCTCGGGTCCGTTGCCGAAGGCCGCGCGGCTGTTGACCGTTATCTTGCCGAATGCGCGGCCGATGTCCGCAGGATCCGGGACTATCTGTTCCGCCATACCGGTGAAAGCCCGGAGGAGCTCGCCGCCGGCTTTAACCGCGCCCATCCGGGGCATCCGCCGATCGGCCCCCGGACGGTAAAGGCTTTTCTCGAAAACAAATAAAAAACGGCCCCAGAGGGCCGTTTTTTATTTGTTCAGAATTCCGCCGTCATGCCGTCGTATGCAGTCAGCATCCCGATTTTTTCAAGTACCGCCTGCGTATCCTCATGCGAGATATGAAGCGTGCGCGCCATATGGGAGGCGATCATTTGCCCGCCATCGGCCATCAGCGATTTTGCCTTGATTTCATCGGTCATTTTGCGAAGCATCGGGATTGTGTTGTGCTCAAACAGCCGCCAGTCATCCTGATCGCCGACCGTGCAGTCAAAAACCATCACATCGAATTTGTGCCGTAACATCTCATTCCAGGTCGGGCGCAGGAACCAGGCGCCGTCCAGACCGTAGAACAGCTCCCTGCCGTCCGGCATCTTCACGATGTAATGGAAGGCGAAATTGTCGCCGGCGGCCACGATATCGTGGTTGGCCATCAGCGGCAGGATTTCATAGCCGCCCAGCGTGACACTCCGATGCGGGCGAAGCAGAATGAAGGTGATGTTCGGATGCTCCCCGATCGCCGCCTTCACAGCCGCATCGCATCCGACGGTGATCGGATGGTCATCGGCAATCCTGCGAACCGACTCCGGGCGGAAATGGTCGCTGTGATTGTGCGTAATCAGCACCGTCTTCACCTTATTGTACAACGCAGGATTGCCCGCGCATTCAGCAAAATCGAAAATATGCGCGCCGCAGTCAAGCATCAGCTCACCGTTTACAAGGGCGGCAGAATTGCGGCGGAAGAAGCCGTTCCGGTTTTCGATCACCCAATCGGCCGCGCCGCTTCCGAGAAACAAAAGCGTATTCATTCTCTGCCCTCCGCTTTACCGGATAAAGTTTGTGCGCTCGCGCGCTTCCCGCTCGGGAAGCGGGATTCCCGCCTTTTTTCCGGCCTCGATGCATCCGAGCAGCCAGGCCATATTGTCGGCCAGCACCCGCATGGTCTGCATTCCCTCCGCATCACGGCGGACCTCATCGGGGCTTGTGCCGTGCACCTGATTCCAGTACTGCGAGGGAACCAGCGGCATATTGCTCATCTGGAAATACTTGTTCAGCGATTCATAGGCCGCGCTGGCACCGCCCCTTCGGCAGCTGACCACCGATGCGGCCGGCTTGCCCTGCAAAAAGCGGGAGCCGCTGTAGAAGAAGCGGCCAAGGAAGCTGGTGATCTGTCCGCTCGGGCCGGCATAATGGACGGGAGAGCCGACGATGATGCCGCCGCACTCCTCCATTTTATCCAGCGCCTCGCTGACCTTATCGGGCCCGAATACACAGCGGCCGCCGTTTTTGGCGCATCCGCCGCAGCCGGTGCAGCTCTTCATCGGCTCGGTGCCGAGCCAGAAAATCTCGGAATCCACGCCGTTTTTTGTTAGCTGTGCGGCAACCTCACACAGCGCGGTATAGGTGCAGCCCTTCTCGTGAGGGCTTCCGTTTATAAGCAGAACTTTCATATTTGTGACCATCGCTTTCGCTTCGCGAAAGCTTCCTTTCTTGGATTTTGGGGCTGGTTTGCGAAGCAAAACCGGGTCTGAAAATGGTTTCAGACTTCAGCTCCTTTCGAAAATCGTTTTTGCCAGACGCTTTGCCAGCAAAATCTTTGTCGGGGGATGGATATCGTCGCTCTCACAGATATCCGCGCAGGGGACCGTGACGGTATACGGAAGCTTTTTCTCCGCCTCAGCCTGTTCGTTCTGAATACGCTTCCACAGAGCGGCTCCCTCTCCGGTCCGGGCCGAATAATCCGCCAGCTGAATGACAAAGAACGGCAGCCCCAGACCCGGATCGGACGGCTCCGCTGGAAAACCGTGCGATCTCTGAAAATACTGTTGAGCTTCATAGTATCCCTCCGCAATTATCTTCTTCTATCCATTATACTCCAAAAGGGCCGATCTGTCAACTGCCGCGCCGGGGATTTCAAAGAATTCCGAAAGAAATTCCCACCGCCTGCGAAAAAGACTTGACATTCGTCACCGAATGATATATAATAAAGATGTAAATCTTTATTTTTGCGAGGTATGCCATCATGTACTATATCGGTGTAGACCTCGGCGGAACCAACATCGCCGCAGGTATCGTCAATTCGGACTACAAGATCGTCGCAAAGGGCAGCGTTCCCACCAATGCCGGCCGCGACGGCAGAGAAATCATCAAGGATATGGGCGCGCTCTGCGAAAAGCTCGTCAAGGATGCCGGCCTGACCTTCGATGACATTGAATATGTCGGCATCGCATCCCCCGGTGCCATTGATCCCGTCAACGGCGTTGTCGTATACGCCAACAATCTCCCCTTCGAAATGTTCGCCATCGCCGACATTCTGAAGTCCTTCATCCCCGTCAAGAAGGTTCTCGTTGAGAACGATGCCAATGCCGCTGCCAAGGGCGAGGCCGTTGCAGGTGCCGCCAAGGGCGTTGCGGATGCGGTTATGATCACGCTGGGCACCGGTGTCGGCGGCGGTATTATCATCGACCACAAGGTTTACTCCGGCTTCAACTATGCAGGCGCCGAGCTCGGTCACATCGTTATCGAGCACAACGGACGGCAGTGCTCCTGCGGCCGCAAGGGCTGCTGGGAAGCCTACAGCTCTGCTACCGGTCTTATTAACATGACCAAGGAAAAGCTGGCAGAATGCAAGGAAAAGGGTATCCCCACCCTGATGGAAAAGCTGGTTGCCGACGAGGGCAAGGTCAGCGGCAAGACCGCATTCGCCGCCATGAAGCAGGGCGATGCTCCCGCCAAGGAAGTCGTTGATATGTACATCTCCTACCTCGGCTGCGGTCTGTCCAACATCATCAACATTTTCCAGCCCGAGGTTCTGGTTATCGGCGGCGGTATCTGCAACGAAAAGAATTACCTCACCGATCCGCTGGAAGCCATCATCAAGCAGGAAACCTACGGCAATTCCAACATCAAGCCTACGGCTCTGAAGATCGCCGAGCTCGGCAACGATGCCGGCATCATCGGTGCTGCCGTACTCGGCCTGTAATCCGATCATCCACGGACGGAGACAGCGGGAGGGATTTCCCTTCCGCTGCCCACCGTCCGCGCTGTTTATTATATGAATTTACAAAAGAAAGTGCTGGAGCTTGCCGGCATCCTTCTCTGGCTGGGAGCGCTGCTGTTCGCATCCTTTGCGGATCTTTCGCTCTCGCTTGCCATTGCCGATCCGCTGTCACTCTTCGGCCGTCTGCTGGAAATTGCCGGCGAACCTCCCGCCATTCTCTTTGCCTCCTTCAATCTTTCGCTGATGGCCGCCTGCTTTCTCAAAAAGCCGGATGCCGCGCCGCGGGATCGGATTCTCGCCGCCCTGTCGATGATCGGCATGATCGGCACAGCCTATTTTACTATCCGCGAAACCTTTAATTATATCGCCGAGTGGCGGACCGATCTTGCGGGAAGCCTTATCACCGTGGGTACGCCCGAGCGGATTGCTTCCGTCCTGCTGACAGCCCTCATCACCGGCGGTATGATGCTCTTTTCCCTCGCCCGCCCGTATGAGCGGCTTCGGGAGCTGTTTGGCATTGCCTGCCGCTGTGTCGGCGCGGCCGCCTCGACGCTTATTATCATCTGGGCCTTCAAGCTCACCTGGGGCCGGGTCCGCTTCCGTCAGCTGGACGGCGATCTCACCCGCTTCACCCCCTGGTATCGGCCGCAGGGCTTCACCGGATTCTTCTCCTTCCCCTCCGGTCATACGGCCAATGCCGCCGTCATTCTCACCATCACCTATTATTTCCGTGCGCTCCGGCTCTCCGAATGCCGCAAAACGGTGATCCGTCTGCTGCTGGCGCTCTGGATTGTCCTGCTGGCCGCATCCCGCGTGCTGGTCGGCGCCCACTATCTCTCGGACGTTCTCTTCGGAGCGGCCATCACGCTGGCCATTGTCTTCTTCTGGCGTCCCAAAAAGGATTGAAACCCGAAAATCATGTCAAACATTCATATTGATCCCCATGTCTATACCGCCCGGCCGACCGATTCCCGTCTTCCCAAGGAGGAACGGGTCTACGATCTGTTTGAATCGATCGGTGTCCCCTTCCGCCGCGTGGATCACGATGCGGCCGACACGATGGAGGACTGCGCGGCCGCCAAGGCTGTGCTCGGCGTGAAAATCTGCAAGAATCTCCTCCTCTGCAACCAGCAGAAGACCCGGTTCTATCTTCTCCTCATGGCCGGCGACAAGCCCTTTGTCACCAAGGAATTCTCAAAGAAAATTGGCTCCTCCCGCCTTTCCTTCGCACCGCCCGAATTCATGGAGCGCTTTCTCGACATCACGCCCGGATCGCTTTCGGTCTTCGGTCTGATGAACGATAAGGGCGGCGATGTGACTCTGTATATCGACCGTGATGTGGTCGCCGATGAATTTTTCGGTGCCCATCCCTGCATCAACACCTCGACCGTCGCCGTATCCACCCGCGATCTGCTGGAAAAGATCATCCCCGCGACCGGTCACGAGATTCATTTTGTGGAGCTGGATCCCCCTCCCGCCATCTGAAAGGACGGTACTATGGTAACCATCACCGGCGTTGAGAGCGGATCGCCCGCCGACCGGCACGGCATCCGTCCGGGCGACATCCTGCTTTCCATCAACGGCTATGACATCCGCGATGTGCTGGACTATCGCTTCCGGCTCTGTGAAAAGAAGGTCACCCTCTCCCTTCACCGCGGTCCGGAGCTGCTGGATGTCACCATCAAGAAAAGCGAATACGGCGATATCGGGCTGGAATTTGAGAGCTATCTCATGGATAAAAAGCAGTCCTGCCGCAACAAATGCGTCTTCTGCTTCATCGATCAGCTTCCGCGCGGAATGCGCGACACCCTCTATTTCAAGGATGACGATGCCCGCCTCTCGTTTCTGATGGGCAACTACATCACGCTCACCAATCTCACCGAGCAGGATGCAGAGCGGATCATCGAGATGAAAACCTCGCCGATCAATGTATCGGTTCACACCACCAATCCCGAGCTCCGCGTAAAGATGATGAACAACAAGCGCGCCGGCGAATGTCTGGCCTATCTGAAGCGCTTTGCCGATGCCGGCATCGAGCTGAACTGCCAGATTGTCCTGTGCAAGGGGCTCAATGACGGCGCGGAGCTGGATCGCTCCATGCGCGATCTCTGTGAGCTGGCCCCACACCTCTGCGGCGTATCCGTGGTCCCGGCCGGTCTGACCTGCCACCGCGAGGGGCTGTATCCGCTGGAGCCGTTCACCCCCGCGGAAACAGCCGCCATAATCGATCAGGTGGATGCCTTTGCCGGAGAGTGCCGGAAGAAATACGGATCGCGCCTCTTTTTCTGCAGCGATGAGATGTATCTGCGCTGCGGACGGGCGATTCCGGACGAGGATTACTACGAGGGCTATCCCCAGCTGGAAAACGGCGTCGGCATGATCCGCTCCCTGCAGACCGAGTTCGACGAGGAGCTGGAATATCTGGATGACTATGATCTGACGAAGGAGCGGACGGTTTCCATCGCTACCGGTGAGGCCGCCTATCCCTTCATCCGCTCCCTCTGCGATACCCTCTGCCGCCGCGTTCCGACGCTGAAGGTTCATGTTTACAAAATCACCAATGACTTTTTCGGACCGAACATCACCGTTGCCGGTCTGATTACCGGGCGCGATCTGCTGGCCGGACTTCCCCGTGAGCGGGAGCAGCTCGGCAGCCGTCTGCTGATCCCGTCCGTTATGCTCCGTGCGGAGGGCGACCGTTTTCTTGACGATCTGACCCTGACGGAGCTTGCCGATACCCTCGGCATTGAAGTCATCCCCACCGACAGCAACGGCACCGACCTTGTGTCAAAGCTTCTTTACTGATATGAAACGAATCGTATCTGCGCTCTTACTCCTTATTCTGCTTCTTCTGGGCTCCTGCGGAACCGAAAAAGCTCCGCCCTATACGGTCTCTCTGGAGAGCTTCACCCTCACCGAGGAAACCCGCGAGATTGTCATCCGGTATCCCGTCCTGATGGGGGAAGGTCTGCATGAGAGTGTAAACCGGCAGCTGTTTGATAAATCGCTGTCCTTCATGGAGCTGTTCCGGCTGTATGCCGGCTCCGGTGACAATTCCTACAGCTACCGGATCGACTCCGTCATAGCGAGCTGTGTGCGCGGCGATCTGATCAGCTTTCTCTGCTCGGGCTTCTATACCGAGGAGGGAGCCTCACATCCCACGCCGATTGTCTATGCGCTGAACATCCGCCCCGACAGCGGTGAGCTGCTTGGCTTTGAGCAGATTGTCACCGATTTTCCGGCGCTTTCCGAGGCCTTTCTCGCAGGCCGGTTTGTGCAGGAGAGCGGCGCGTCGGATCTTCTGTCCCAGACCGATTATGAGGAGATGCTCCGCTCCTACAGCGATCTGTACGGCATCTATCCGCCGGTCTATTTCCTCGGTGATGAAAAGCAGTTACGGCTTGGAATCATCACGGAGCTGCCCTATGCGCTGGGCGGCTGGGCCGCCTTTTCCATCCCGGCCTCCGATATAGCCGCGGCGCTTAGTGATACGGTTCAAACCCTGATTAAATAAAGGAAGGTACACCCATGTCCAAACCTGTGGTTGCCATCGTTGGACGTCCCAACGTCGGCAAAAGCACCCTGTTCAACAAGCTCGCCGGTGAGCGGATCTCCATCGTCGAGGATACCCCCGGCGTAACCCGCGACCGGATCTACTACGAAATCGAATGGAACGGCCGCGCCATGATGCTGGTCGATACCGGCGGTATCGAGCCGAAAACCGACGATATTATTTTAAGACAGATGAAGAATCAGGCAGAGGTCGCCATTGAAACGGCCGATGTCATCATCTTCATGACCGATGTCACCGTCGGTCTTACTGCCGCCGACCGCGATATCGCCGCCATGCTGATAAAGAGCCGCAAGCCGATCATCCTCGCGGTCAACAAGGTGGACTCCATCGGTGCTCTTCCGATGGAATACTATGAATTCTACGAGCTGGGCTTTGAGGACGATCCGATCCCGCTGTCCAGCGTGCACGGTACCGGCTCGGGTGATCTTCTGGACCGCGTGCTGGAGCTCTGCCCCGCCGATGAGGAGAAGGAAGAGGAAGAGGACATCATCCGGGTCGCCGTCATCGGCAAGCCGAATGCCGGCAAGAGCTCGATTATCAACCGAATTCTCGGTGAGGACCGTCTGATCGTGTCGAATATTCCCGGCACCACCCGCGATGCCGTGGATACCCGTGTCGAGAATGAATACGGCAAGTTCGTCTTCATCGACACCGCCGGCATCCGCCGCCAGTCCAAGGTAGAGGACCGGATCGAAAAATTCAGCGTGCTCCGCGCCAAGATGGCCGTGGAGCGGGCCGATGTCTGTGTCATCATGGTCGATGCCGCCGAGGGCGTGACCGAGCAGGACGAAAAGATCGCCGGTATTGCGCACGAATCGGGCAAGGCCTCCATCATCGTCATCAACAAGTGGGACACGATGGAAACCGAGGACAAGAATACTGTCGAGTATGACAAAAAGGTCTACAATTCCCTGTCCTATATGCTGTACGCCCCCACGCTCTATGTGTCCGCCAAGACCGGCCAGCGGGTTGTCAAGCTCTTTGAGCTGATCAATTATGTCTACAATCAGAACTGCACCCGCATTTCGACCGGTATGCTCAACGATGTGCTCAACGATGCCACCGCGCGGGTTCAGCCGCCGTCCGACAAGGGCCGCCATCTGAAGATCTACTACATGACCCAGATCAGCACCAAGCCGCCGACATTCGTCATCTTCTGCAACAACGCCGAGCTCTTCCATTTCTCCTATCAGCGCTATCTGGAAAATCAGCTCCGTGAAATCTTCGGCTTCCGCGGCACCCCCATCAAACTGATTATCCGTCAGAAAGGAGACAGCGAGGGCTGATCGCCCCCGCCGTGATACGCTATGACCTTCAACGATTTCCGCCAATACGGCCTGATTATTTCGGGGCTTGCCAAAGAAAGCGGCGAATATCCGCTCTGGCTCCTCATCCTGCTCTGTGTTATCGGTGCCGTGATCGCCTATTTCCTCGGCAGCCTGAACTTTGCCATCATCATTTCCAAGTATAAATTCAAGGAAGACATCCGCACCTACGGCAGCGGAAACGGCGGCATGACCAATATGCTGCGTACATATGGAAAGGCCGCCGCCGGTATGACTCTGCTGGGCGACGCCGCCAAGGCCGCCGTAGCCGTCCTGATCGGCACCGTACTGGCCGGTGAAGCCGGCGCCTTCGCAGCAGGCTTTGGCTGTGTGCTCGGCCATTCCTTCCCCGCCTACTACAATTTCAAGGGCGGCAAGGGAATCGTCGTCACCGCCACCACCGTGCTCTGCCTGAATCCGCTGGTCTTTATCATCCTGTTTGCCATCTTTGTCCTGTTGGTACTGAGCACGAAATTTCTCTCGCTCGGCTCCATCATCGCCATGATGCTCTATCCGATCCTGCTGAACCGGCTCTATCCCTTCACGCACAGCGGTGCTATGGAGGGAGCTGTTCCGGCTATCTTCTCCCTGCTGAACACACTTTTAGTGCTCTGGCTCCACCGCGAGAATCTCAAGCGGCTCTGGAACGGCACCGAAAACAAATTCAGCCTCTCAAAGAAGGATAAATTCAAGAAGGATGAAAAAAAGGACGCCCCGGCTGAAGAAGCGCCCGCCGAAGAAGACGAATAACAAAGAAAATCCCGTCCAGTGCCGGACGGGATTTTTATGTTTACTTATACCAGCTTTGCGGAAACAGCGTCCATCCACTCGATGACCTTCTGCTTCTCTTCTTCCTTCACGCCGGAGAGGAACGGCAGGCCGCCCTTGATGTAGAGAACATCCTCGATGACATTGGAGCCGGCTTCCTTAACCGCATCCATCAGCACCTTGGCACCTTCGGGAGCGCCGTCGATAATGAACGCAACGTTGTGCGCTCTTGCCTTGGTCAGCTCCTTGCAGAACAGGATGACGGCGTTGGCAGGATCCTTGCCGGTGGAAACCAGCAGAACAACCAGACGCTCCTTATCGCAGGAGTAGGCCGGCGGGATCTTGTCCATGCAGTTGACCTTTTCGGTTGCATACTTGTCGGTGATCAGCGAAGCGATCGTCTTGATCTTGCCCTTACCGGAGGCATAAAGAACACGCATTTTCATAGTAATACTCTCCATTCGCGGCAACTGATTTCTGGCTCCGCTCCTGTTGCCTCCGAAGCGGATCCGTCGGCCGCCTGCCGACACTCTGTAACAGTTTAATTATATCACACTTCCTCAAAAAAGAAAAGCGCTTTTTTACATTTCTCGATATTTGTCAAGTTTCGACTTTCATTTGGCCATCTCTATGGGCAACTTGCACAGTTACCAATAGCGGATCCAGCAGACCTCGCCCGGCTCCACCGGGATAAACCGCCCTTTCCGATCATCGGGATAAATACATCCCGCCGAACGCTCGAATTCCAGCATCCACGTCTGATCGGACAGATTGGCGGCAGCTGCTATGCTGATGCCGTTGATTCGCCGCAGAATCAGCAGCTGACCGGGAAGGCCGCCGCGCACCAGCTCTGCACCGCCCTCAAAAAAGGCCGGCTCACGGGCGCGCGCCGCTCCGATCTGCCGATAGAAGTCCGTCAGCTCCGTATCCTCCTGCCCCCACGGATACGGCATCCGGTTGAAGGGATCACGTCCGCCCTCCATGCCGGCCTCGTCGCCGTAATAGATGCAGGGAATGCCCGGAAAGGCACAGAGAATCGCCCAGGCCTGCTTCAGCCGCGTTTTGGCCGCCGCCCGCTGCTCCGGCGGGAGGCGGAAGGAAGCCAGCTCGCGGTTGGTCATGGCATCCGTACCGGCATCGGCCAGCACCGTCAGAATCCGCTCGGTATCGTGGGTGCCGAGGAAATTCATCAGCACGCGGCTGACCTCTCTTGGATAGTGAGAATAGATCCGGCCCGCACTTTCGATCAGGAAGCCGCAGTCGCCGGTCTTCACGAAATCGATGACAGCCTCCTTCAGCGGATAGTTCATCACCGAATCCAGCTGGCCGCCGCGGAAATACCGCCTGCGCTTATCGTAAGCCACCTTGTTGGAGGCATCCTCCCAGACCTCGCCGAGGATCAGCGCGTCTGGATTGACTTTCTTCACCGTCCGCCGCAGATCGTCTAAAAAGACATCCGCCAGCTCGTCGGCCACATCCAGCCGCCAGCCGGCAATGCCCCGCTTCAGCCAATGCGCGGCCACGCCGTCCTCGCCGCAGATGAAGCTCCGGTAGGACGGCCCGGCGCTGTTGACGGCCGGCAGGATCTTCACGCCCCACCAGCACCGGTACCTGTCGGGGAAATCCTCAAAGCTGTACCAATCGGCCCAGCGTGATTCTCTTGACTGCCAGGCCCCCGGCTCGGGATAATGCCCGTACCGGTTGAAATAGCGGCTGTCATCACCGGTGTGATTGAACACCCCGTCCAGAATCAGCTTCATATCCCGCTCGCGGCAGGCTTCGATCAGGGCATCCAGCGCCTCTCCGCCGCCAAACATTTCATCCACCCGAAGGTAATCGCCGGTATCGTATTTGTGATTGGAGGCCGCCTCGAAGATCGGGCAGAGATAGACCGTATCCACACCGAGGGAGCGTATGTAGTCAAGCTTTTCGGCCACCCCCCACAGATTACCGCCGAAAAACATATTGTTGGCGACCTCGCCGCCCGGCACCTCGGCATACTGCGGGATTCCGCCATACCAATCCCCGTTCCGGCATTTGCCTTCCGTTGGCGGAACCGGCCGGCCTCCGTCCGAAAAGCGATCGACAAAGATCTGATACATCATGCCCTTGCCGAAAGCGGCCGGCGTATGGAAATCCTTCCGGTAAACGGTCAGCTGGGTACAGCTGACACCGATCCGGTCGGGTGTCAGCCGCCCATCCGCCGATACATACAGCTCGCCGTATGCCGTTTCCAGCGCGAAGGTGAAGTAGAACAGCCCGCTCTGCCCGTCCAGGCAGACGGATGCCGCCGCAAGCTCGATGCCGAACACATCGTCGGCATCCCATACGGACAGCGCGCTGGCCGCAAATTCGTGGTGGGACATATCATCGTCCCGATAGAGCCGCAGCTTCGCCGCCGATGTGCAGAAAGCACGCGGCACGCTTACCGTGAAGGTAAGCGTGTCGCCGGATGAAAAAGCAAGAACGTCCGTGAATCCGGCATCCCGATCGGAGGTGACCTTCAGCACCGCCCGGCCGGGTACCGCATCGTAGCTCGGATAGACCAGCATCACTTGATGCTCTTGATATGCCAGATATTGTCGGCATATTCGCGGATCGAGCGGTCCGCGGCGAAATAGCCGGCTTTTGCCGTATTGACAAGGCTCATCCGGTTCCACTTATCGCGGTTCTGATAGTCGCGGATCATCGCCTCGTGTACTGCCATATAGGAATCGAAGTCGGCCAGACACATATACGGGTCGGCAATGCCGTGTGCATACTGGGCATTGATCAGATACTGCTTGATGTCGCCGAAGGAGCGGCCGCAGAAGCCGGCATCCAGCGCATCCACCGCCGCACGAAGCTTATCGCTCTTGGCGTAGTAGGACATGGCATCGTAGCCGCGCTTCCAGAGATCGTCAACCTCCTCGGTGGAAAGGCCGAAGATATACATATTGGAGTCGCCGACCTGACCGAAGATTTCCACATTCGCGCCGTCCATCGTACCGATGGTGACGGCTCCGTTGGCCATCAGCTTCATCCTGCCGGTCCCGCTGGCTTCCTTGCCGGC
>JAZNKS010000094.1:0-1646 GCA_045578725.1 Candidatus Flemingiibacterium sp. | reverse complement strand
AGGAATATGTCCCGCTCTGGACATCCCGCGGCCGCGAAAACGGCCCGGAGCTGCTTCGCATCAACATCCTCACCAAGGAATATGACATCATCACGCCCTACAATCAGTAAAAACAAGCGGAGCCGCACTTCGGTGCGGCTCCGCTGCTTCTTTATTCGGTTCCGTAAATCGCATCCAGACCGTACCAGCGGGCCATGTTGCGGTTGGGCCAGGTGTCCGGGCTCTCGGTGTCGATGTATTTCAGATCCCACACCGCGCTGTATTTCGTGGCGGCGGGAATCGGGCGGAGGGTGGCCTCCCGCTCACCGGCCTCGGCAGAGGCAATCAGATACGCCTCATTGGCCGCGGCGATTTTATGGGTATTCACGATGTCATCGGCGCCGAGAATCAGCCAATAGGCCAGAATCGGGATCAGCAGGGCGACCACGCATCCGACGAGCATCTCCTTTTTGCAGGCCGCCAGCTCCGACAGCAGCACCAGACAGCCGCAGGCAAAGAGAATCGCGCTGTAGGCGGCGGAGCGGTCATGATAATAGGCGGCGAAGATCATGATATAGTTCGATGCCAGCGCACCCAGCGCCAGAATCCCGGCCAGCCGCAGACGCGCGAGCCGTCCGCCGGCAAAGAGAGCGGCCGCAAAGAGCAGGGCGAACAGCAGAATCAGCCATCCGAATCCCGCCAGCTGTTCGGTGGCGGCGACAATATTCCCGCGCAGGACATCGAAGGTCAGCGCGATCAGCTTATTCTGGCTTTCCGCAGGCGCGAGCGCCATCGTGAGAAAGCCGATCAGCGCCATTCCGAGGGAGATCGGCAGCTCGGCGCTGATATGCCGATGCTCATACAGCGTGACGAGAATCAGCAGCCCGGCCATAAAGATCGTCGCGGCGGAAACGTTCTCGTTCCAGCCGCCGGCCAAAAATCCCAGCGGGATCACTGCCAGCCGCCATCCGATCGGATAACGGCTCCAGCGCTTGTCGGCGGCCGCGATGTACGGCATCAGCCAGCCGAGGCAGACGGCATGGCCCCAGAGATAATTACAGGCACCGTCCAGCCAGAGATTGACTTGCCCGAAGGCCGGCTCAAAGATCCAGGTCAGGGCGAAGGCGGCAAGCATGAGCCACAGGGGGCATTCACGGTCGGCGATTTTTGCCATCATCCGAATCAGCAGGACGAAGACGATCGGGTTGATCAGCTTGAAGAGGATCGCAGGTGCCAGCAGAAAGAGCTGGGCGAAGAAATGCGCGATGTGGCGGCCATTCATCTTGACGGCGTGCGCGGCGATGGAAGGGAAGATATCGCCGACGGATTCAATCGGCGAGCCGTCCACGAAGGAGAAAGAATAGGTGTAATCATCGACCAGCCGGTCGGTGAGCAGATTGAAGGCGAGCATCAGAAGAAAGATGCCGGCGGCCGCAAGGATTGATGAGATCCGCTTGGGGCGCTTGACGGCGGTGGAAATCCCGGCCGGCCGGGTCCCGGTTTCACGGGGAAGTTGTTGAGTCATGGCAGTTCCTTTACTTGCTTTATTCCCCTCTATTATACCACATTCCGACACGCTTCGTCAATCGGCGGGATAAAAAAAGACTGCCCGGAGGCAGTCTTTTTTCGGTATGTCAGTTGGTGTAGTTGTCGAAGTAGCCCTGAAC
>JAZNKS010000093.1:0-13613 GCA_045578725.1 Candidatus Flemingiibacterium sp. | reverse complement strand
AAAGTTTTTCTGCGAAAAACTTTTATCTCAGGAAGAATTTCCTGACGGAAATTCTTCACCGTTTGCGGCTTGTCCGGACGTATCGCAAGATAACTTTATCTTCGATAAAGTTATCTCAGGAAGAATTTCCTGACGGGAATTCTTCACCGTTCGCGGCTTGTTCGATCGTTCCGCAAAATAAAGTTTTTCTGCGAAAAACTTTTATCTCAGGAAGGATTTCCTGCGGAAATTCTTCACCGTCTGCGGGATTTTGAAATCTGCACGCCTGTAGGGATCTGCTGTACTTTGTACGGCAGATCCTTCTTTGTTACAAAAAATTCACAGTTTATTCCCGCGCAGGATTTCGTTTCATTGTATAATGGTCTTACTATCAGGAAAGGACCCATGCTCATGAGAAAATATCATTCCCTGTCCGGCTGTGCCATTTTTGCGATTGTTCTCTTTTTTCTCCTTGCCGGCACGCTGATTACCGGGATTGTCAATCTTACTGTCGGCATCGTGCGCGGAACGGCCGATGTTGTGGAATCCATCATTCATGTCAGCCCCGACGGTGTCAATATTGCCGATCTGATCATCGTCGATGACAGCGGCGTATCGGTCGGCGGCACCCGCGTGGATTTTGAGGCCATCGGCGACGATCTCTCCGAGGGGCTGGAATCGGTCAGCGCGGAGGTATCCCAGGGGATGAGCGGCAGCTTCGGCGATTCCGCCATCGATGTATCCGAATCCGATTTCCGCCAGAACCGCTACACCTTCTCCTCCGCCTCCAACCGGTCGCTGGATATCGCCGTTCAGGACTGCGATATCATCATCGCCGCCGGCGACACCGACAATCTGGTGGTCGATGTGCTGGAGAGCGAGGATTACCACTACACCTTCACCACAAAGGACGGCGCGCTCACCGTAAAGAGTCCCGAAGAAAGCAGCACCCTCACGCTGTTCGGCCTGCCGATCGGCAAAAAGGAAGCCGTCCGCTACACCGGCCTTGCGATGGTCATCTATCTGCCCGAAGCCTTTGAAGGCCGGATTCTCTGCAAAACCTCCGGCGGCGACATCAAAATGGGCGGCCTGAATTTAGAGGACGAGCTGCAGATCACCACCTCCGGCGGCAAGATCGAGCTTGCCGATATCGATGCCTATGAAATCACCGCCCTCACCTCCGGCGCACGGATGAAGCTTTCACGCCTTTCGGCCGATTCGCTCTCCTTCACCACCTCCGGCGGACGGATCAGCATGGAGGATCTGACCGCCAAGCGGCTGAATGCCGTCACCTCCGGTGCCAACATCGATTTCACCCGCCTCTTTGGCGAAAAGTTTGTGCTTCGCACATCGGGCGGCGATATCGACGGCTCGATTCTCGGTCAGGAATCCCTCTTCTCGATCCATATGAAGACCGACGGCTCGGCATACCCCGAATCCAAGGAGAATAAGCGCGCCCAGTATTCGCTGGAATGCGTTACCGCCGGCGGCGATATTCATGTATCGTTTGTCGAATAAAGGAGGGCCGCGATGGAATTCCTTTTACCGAATGTGCTGGAAAGCGGCATCTTTTTGTGGCCGCCGGTTCTGATCGCCCTGCTCTTTGCTGCCGGTATCCAGCTCCTGCTTCTCTGCCGTGTTTCTTCCGCCGCACCGAAATGGATTCTGCCCGTCTTTGGTATCATTTTCATTCTGGCCGGCGAGATCACCTGGCAGATCTTTGGCGGCTTTGATCGGATTCTTTCGCTGATTGCCTGGAGCTTTGGTGCCCATCTTCTCATCGGATGCCTGCTGGCTATCCCGCTCCGCGCCCTTATCCGTCGGTACAAAAAATCATAATACAAAAAAATCCTGCCGCCCGGCAAGTCCGGATGACAGGATTTTTTCAGTTCTTAAAGCTTTTCGACGGGGTACAGAATTTTCAGCTGATTGATCTTGCTGCGGTATGCGGCCTCCTGCTTTTCGCTCCGGAGAGCACCTGCAATCTGCTCCTTGACGGCATCAAAAGCCATCGCCTCGCCCTCACTGCGGGCATTCAGCTTGATGATATGCCAGCCGAACTGGGTCTGCACGGGCTCGGAGATCGAACCGACCTCCATGGCTTCGCAGGCCTTTTCAAATTCGGGCACCATCTGACCGGCGGAGAAATCGCCGAGATTACCGCCCTCCTTGCCGGACGGGCAGGTGCTGTTGGCGGCTGCGGCATCGGCAAAATCGAGCTTGCCCGCACGGATGTCCGATAACAGCTGATCGGCCAGCGCCTTGTCGGCCACTAAAATGTGGCTGGCATTGAAGGTCTTGGCGGAAACCATCTGCTCCTTGTGCTCGTCATAATACTTCTTTACCTCGTCATCGCTGACGCGGACGCCGTCCATGACCTTCTGCATCGAATAATTGATGAGCAGCTCCTCGCGGACCTTGCGCATCTGATCCTTGAAGGCGGGCTCGCGCTCCAGCATACTGATGTTGGCATCAATCAGCAGAAGCTGCTGGGCAATCAGCTGCTCCAAAATCGCGGCGCGGCCTTCGGGATTGTTGTAGCTCTGCGCGCGCTGGCCCATCCGCATGAGGAAGGCATCCACATCCTGCGCGGTGATCGGCTTGCCGCCGACCGTGGCGAGAATCTTTTCACTTGTCATTGTGTTATCTCCTTTTTCGGGGGTAATATTCATACAGTATCTATTATACAGGACTTCGGCGGTTTTTGCAATGGTTTTCGGGAAAATTTTGTGATAAAACAGGTTCCGGCAGGATTATCAAAAGAAAAAACACGCTCTTCCCGCAAAACATTTCGGATTCAGAGCGTGTTTTGTGCAATTTTCTCCACCTGCCGTCCGCAAGCCGACCAAATCACCGCATCCTTGGGAATTTTTGCACCGCAATGCTTGCAGAATTTCTACCGATACTCCCTATCCGCCCTGCCATTAAAAATCCCCCGTCCGCTATACGCGAACGGGGGATTGCCATTGATTCGATCCCTTCTGAAGGTGTGCGCAATCAATCGTTGGTTGAAAATCCTTTATATACCACCTTGGCCCGTGCCTCCGCCGCCGCCATCTGGCTCTTTATATAGGATGTCACATCACGACTGCCGCCGTCAAATGAAAAGAGCTTGCTGAACAGCGTGCCAAATCCCTCCCAGTTGTCATAGTCAAAGGCAAAAGAAGCGGTGTAGGAATTGACAATCAGATCGAACATCTCAGCAGAATCCTCATCCCGCAGATATTTGTTCTTCAGCGCGATCTCCTGATAGGCCGGCACGATCTGTTTGTAGCCCTCGGCAGTCAGCGCCTCCAGAATCACCGCCGTACGGTCAAGATCCAGACCCATATTGGGAATTGCCAGATAGGTGCCTTCCGAGAAGCTGCGGTAATTCTCCTGCTGTTCATCGTATTTCGGACTCGGCAGAAGGCCGAAATGGAAGTCGGCATCGCGCAAAAGCTCATTTCCTGCCAGCTTCAGATACATGGAGATCATAAGAACCTCCTCATCGGCAAACATCTTGCCAAATCCCATGAGCGACCAGTCTGTGATCTCATCGATCCATGTGGATTCGCTTTCATAGAAGAAGCGATACATCTTATCGACGATATCGACAACCTTCTCGTTATCGGCTACAACCTTGAGCGAATTCTCACCCTTTTCCAGAATCGGCGCGTCGAAGGCTGTCCAGAAATTTTCGCAGGTATAGTTGGCATAGTAGCCGAAAATGTCCCCCGCATCCTTCTTTCCGTTGCCGTTTTCATCGCGATAGACATCCTTTGCCAGAGCCATCATCTTATCAATCGTCCACTTGCCCTCCCGGACAATATCATAGACATTGCCATAGGTATCGTCAAGATTGAACTCCTCATAAAGGTCCAGATTGATATAGGTGACGCCCACCTGCTCAATCGCCTGATAGGAGATGGCATTGCAGGCCAGATACATCTTGTCAAGAAAAGTCATCTCCTCCACCGTCTGCGGGAACCACCACGGCTTGTCGAAGTTGAGATAATCCAGGCTTCTTAAATTGACCAGCGCGTTCTCCAGCGACAGATTGGCACCCTTGATGCAGTGGAGCTCCATCAGATCGCAGAAGTCATCACCGGCCAGAATATTGCCGACTACCGCATCGGTCTGATCCCAAACGGTATCATAACCGGATGACACCGCCGAAATCGTAACATTGAAGCGTTCCTCCACCGTGAGGTTCCGCTCATAGATGGAATTGCTGACAACCTCAGCCTGTGCTTCATCGACATCGTAGAACTTCATATTCACCGTCGGTAAATAAATCCGGAAATTGTACCCCTCGTAGTTCGCCTCGGGCAGATTGTCGTCAAGCGACGTATCCCCGGTCTGATCCGCAGAAACAGTCGTTTCGGTGGTATTGGTGTTTCCCGTTGTATCCGTCGGCGTATTTCCGCCGCAGGATACGGCGGACAGCATGGCCGCCAGAAGAAGGATTGACAGAATTCGTTTTTTCATAGCCGTTCTCCTTATTGTTTGTTTTTATAATTTTCCACCGCTTCCCGTGTTACGGAAGCGATGAGAAGATGACGAAGCTGTGACAGCTTTCCGGCATCAAGAGCCGCGCGAAGCTCCCCGGCAATCCGCAGAGCGCCTGCCGAGCCGTCGGCTTCCAGCGCCGTCCGTGCTTCATCAGCCGCTGCACGGTAAGCATCCCTCACACCGTCCGGAAGCTTCGTCACGATGTCGGTTGGTTTTCCTTCCCCCGCAAAGAGGAAGGTGCGAAGACCGAAGGGCTCCAGAACGTCCGACTGTGCTTCACCGCCGATCCGGAAGGCAATCCGGATTTCATACGGCTCCCGGTTCAGGGCGTACAGATAGGTCTTCCCGCCATAAACAAGCGTCCGCACGCAAACGGGATCTTCAAATCCCTCCACATCCGAAAACGGCAGAGACGGCAGCTTCCGGAATTCCGCAGCAAACCTTCGCTGGGCGGCTGCGTGAGCCTTGTCAAGATAAAGACCGCCCGCGGTCATCGAAATCGCATCGTGGAGAGCCAGATCCGCACCGAGCAGCTCGGAATAATACTCTTCCGGCGGGAACATGGAGGTGATCCGCATCTGGGAATCATAGAAGAAGGGGCCGCTTGTTTCATCATCAAAGGTGCAGTTTTCCCGGATGATGACATCGGGTGTGTAATCCTCAAAGGCGTTAATCCGTCTGACGTTTTCGTCATCGTCGGGCTGAATCGGGAAAGCCGTATGATGCCCCCAGCGCTCAATCCAGCAGTTGAAGTGGAAGCCCTCGCTGACGGCCCGACGGAGCGGATCGTGCACGCTTGTATCCAGATACTGGGCATCGCTCATCAGCTTCGGATAGGCCTCTCTGGCCAACCGTTCACCGATATCCCGGCAGAAATTGCGCTCTGCGCAGATACGGATCCCTTCATCCCCTTCAAACAGCGAAAGGTCAATACCGCCGTACCGGAAAACATCGCCGTGCGCAAGACAGCGTCCGTACTGCGCATCGGGTGAATTTACGGACGGAATCCCCTCTCTGCCGTGAAACAGACCGCGGCAGGCCGGCTCCCGCCAGAGATTCAGCGTAAGGGTAAGATCCGGACGTGCCTCGCGCAGAATATCCCGCAGTTCCATAAGGAAGCGCCGGATCTCGCGGCATCGCCAATCGATGAAGGTCTCGCGGTGATTCTCCATAAGGAAGCGGTAACGTAAGGAAAACCGCTCCGGATCGTTCGGTGATGTCGGATCCGCGATGCCCGTGTCCCGGCAGAAGAGAGCGATGCTCACATCGTCATAGCCGGCCAGAAGATTGCCGAACCAGAGAATCGTGCCGTGCCAGAAATTGACGGAGAGTCCCTCAAACGAAGGATGGCGGGCATATTTTTGAGCGATCTCGCGGAAGTATTCCCGAATCTGCCGCCGTACCTCGGGGTGAACAGGGTTGAATACCGGTGCCTGCACATCGGAAGTGGGCCGTTCTCCATAGGCGGTAAGCGGCGGTTCCGCTTCCTCCCGTTTTGCCTGGGCTTCAAAGAGGATCGGATTGTACTCTGCTGTCCAGTCATTCGGCGAGCCCTGTACGCTTCCGTCATACAGCACCGTATTCGGCGTATCCGCACCGGCTCCTACCGCCTCACGGTCGATGTTCATGATCCGGAACAGACCTCCCAGCCGCTCCAGCGTCATGGAACCGGTAAAATGCATTCCCTCTTCATCAAAGCGTGTGAGAAGCCGATCCAGCCAGTCCGGCGCGCGGAGTACTGCCCGGCGGTAGATTCGCCGATCCTCCATGACCACCGAGTTAAAGCGCTCGTTCGGCTGGGTTTGTACCGGAATGATCGGGCCGTGATACCAGTTGATCGGATAAACAAGCCGGTTCTGACCGCTGAATTTCATAAATTCGATATGACGCTCCAGCCACGGGCCAAAGGAAAAGCATCCCTCGGAAGCCCCTACATTGCAGGGATCCTCGTACTGCGTACCAAAGGTACGGTGCGGAACACCGTCCGCTGCTTCGCTGACAATCTCCGCCGGCGGAAGCGCCTCCAGCTCGTAAATCCGGATTTCCCGTGCGGCCGCCGGCTCGCATCCGGCCAGTGAGCTGATCAGGATGCTCTGATCCTTTGCACGCGGCCAGAAGAGATTGTACGCCGTCTTCATTTTCATGGTCGGAGGCATTTCTCCGCCAATGATGAGGCCAAGCGACAGATCATAACTGGTACCGTCCTGGATGCAGATCGCACGCATCGCATCGTCAGGATAATCCACCTCCAACAGATGAGGCTTATCCTTGTCTTCCACATAAAAGCGGTAGCCGAACCGGCTGTTGTCGACCTGTGCGCACTCCCGGTAGGTGCCGAGCGGCGTGTTCACCACCCGGCTTCCCCCCGCCTCAAAATCCGTTCCGATGATCAGATTCCCGGTACAGTCTTTCTGAAAAATCAGTTTTTTGGGTACGCTGTTCCACAACTCTTTTTCGTTCATTCAAACCTCCGTCAAAAAAAATACAAAGAAATCAGGCAGGATATACTTGCAATTTTCCCTGATCTGGTGTATAATCATTATAGCATCTCCCATCCGTGCTGTAAAGTTTAATAGTTCACGAATGCGATGCAATAAGTCAGATTCAGGAGGAAACATGGATTATCCGATCCTCACCACCGTCGGTCACGGCTATACCCGTAATTGGATAACCGAGCGCCTCATCCGCATTAACCGCCTGTATATCATCCACGGAGGCAACGGGTGGTACAATACCGCCACCGGCACCCATCCGTTTGAATCGGGCTTTATGTATTATCTTCCCTGGCGTGCCGATTACACCCTGCATCAGAACGAGGACTGCCCGCTGGATCACACCTATATCAATTTCATCAGTCCGGAAGCTGTAAATGTGTCGGAAATCGTCCGGTTCAACCCGGATGAGAATCCCACTGCGGCGGCGATCATAACGTCGGTTGTTTCCCTTATCGGGCTCTGTGCCAAGGAGCATCATCCGGGCTTCTACTGTTATGAGCCAATCAGCAGCCCCATACCCTGTACAGAAATCCTGCAGGCCTGTATCCGGGAGATACAGGCGATGGCAGGCCGATGCATCCACCGTTCGGTTCGGCCGATGGAGGATGATATCAGCCGCGTGCTGGTATACATCAGCGACAATTTCCGAAGAAAGCTGACCGTCGAAGAGCTTGCCGCCATCGCTCACCTGAACAAGAGGTATTTCATCAAAAAATTCTTCGACACCGTCGGCTGTACGCCCTATCAGTACATCCAGGCCTTGCGCTATGACACGGCGCTGATCCTGCATTCCGAAGGAAAATCCTACAGCGAGGCAGCTGTCTGTGCCGGATTTACCGCCCCATCCTCCTTTTTCCGGATGCTGCATTAATCAAAAAATCCTCCCCGAAGGCAGGTTTTCATAAGGATATCCTGAGTATTCCATGAAAGTAACCAATTAACGAATACAAAAGAATACGGCAGCATAGTGTATATCTATGCTGCCGTTTCTTCTTAAATATGATTTCGTAAGAATGAAATTTTCCTTTCTCTTTTTAGTGCATATTTTCTTCCAGCTTTTTGCAAAGAGTCTTGAATCTTGGTTCTTCACGGATAGGATCATAGCGACTCTGATCCATTTTTTCGCGGCAATAGAATGCCCAGTTGTGCACAATGTAGGCATCATATTCTTCGCAATTGCCGGGATACACCATCTTGTCGGTAAAGGGGGAGGTATACGCATCGCCCGGCTTTGCCACATCTGCTTTTAGTGCATATTCGGTCATTTTCTCAAGACGGTCAAGGGTCTGTTCCACCTTGCCCTGGGCAACCGTATAGGTCGCAATGATGCGGTAGAGCGTTGCAACACGTCCACAGTAATCCAACATATTTTCACCAAAGAAGTTTTTGAACAGATCGATCAGCCAATCAAAACAGCGGATCTTTTCGTCCCAATGATCGGGGGTGTTGGGAATGTGGTTGATAACATAAGGATATACCGTCGAATAGAGAGCGCCTACCAGTCTTTCCATATAGTCCTGATAGTGTACAAGCAAATGATCATCCTCGGGGTGATCTTGCACCCAAGCAGAAAATACACTTGCTTTTACCGATTCGCGGCAATATCTCATAGAAGAAAGCTGGTCGGCGCAGGTGCCAGCGCGCACAGTATCCTTGAATCCGATGCAATACAGTGCACTCAACCTCTCAATTATGTTATTACGAAATTCTTGGTTGGCGGTGGTTTCAATGAGAGTGCAGTAGATCTTTTCCGCTTCTCTCAAAAGTCCCATTTTGGGCTTTTCATCCCACATAGTATACTTGCAGATCTCATCTGCCAAATTAGCTTGAATATCCTCCTCTCCCGGGAATTCCGCTGCCCATGCTCTTGCTTCTGCAATAGTCTCTTCGGTGTTATCGGGACAAGTTTCAGTCGATTCGTCAATCTTGCGGCGAATTTCGGCAAGACACAGTTCGCGCTCGGTCATATTGATGCCAAGCAGAGTATCTGTCGAAATCCCAAAAAATGAGGCAATGGAAGGGAGAAGCTGTATGTCGGGAAAACCACCGCCCAATTCCCAACGCGAAACGGCCTGTTCTGTTACACCAAGATAGGTGGCAAGCTGTTTTTGAGTGATCCTTTTTTTTGTTCGCAGGTTTTTAATTACAGCACCAATATTTATATTCATAATAATTCTCCTTTAATATATGTATTTGTTCTTTATCAGCTGACATCTATATTATACTAAATTCTTTTCGAGAAAACAATTATCAATTATTTGTTTGGTGCTAAAGTTTTACTTGAGTTTGCAAGTGAAAAACAATTGGCAAAGCGATTATTTTTCGTTCTCACATAATAGAATAACCAGCATCGCTTTTGGATGTACGCCAAGCGAATAATGGCGGAGCAGAAGCCCATACCCATTCTCTTGAAAAAGGACGGACAGCCGAAACTGTCCGTCCAACTCCACGCCACCGCCTTACGCAAAATATACCTATGACAACTTGCGTAATCGGGAGGATTTTTTGATTTCACGATTCACTTTTCTTTTCATCCGAGAGATAGCACTTCAGCACCTCACAGATGTCATACAGCGGGCGGGAGCCCTTGATTTTGTAGTTCACGCACTGCCGGCCGGCCATCTGGAAGGTCAGCGTGACATTGGAATCGGCGGCCGCCTTCGCCCAGCGCATCGGATCGAAGCGCTCGGGAAGAATCGAAATCGTCTGCCCCTTGTGCTCGATCTTCGGAATCCGCGCCGCCGAGCAGAGGGCACGGGCCAGCGATACATACATCAGCGTATCCGCCTGTCTGGGAATCTCGCCGAAGCGGTCCATCAGCTCGTCGGCCAGATCGTCCAGATCCTCCGCATTCTCGATGTGCGCGATCTTCTTGTAGATGTCCATTCGCTGGGAATCGCTCTTGATATACTTCTGCGGCAGATAGGCATCCAGCGACACGTCGATCTTCGCCTCAAACTTCGGCGCGGCCGCCTCGCCCTTCTCCTCCAGCACCGCTTCATTCAGCAGCTTGACATAGAGATCGTAGCCGACCGAATCCAGCTGGCCGTGCTGCTCGGCGCCCAGCAGATTGCCCGCGCCGCGGATCTCCAGATCGCGCAGGGCAATCTTGAAGCCGGAGCCGAATTCGGTGTATTCGCGCATGGCCGAAAGCCGCTTGGTGGCAACCTCGCTCAGCGACAGATTCGGCGGATAGGTGAAATAGGCATAGGCACGGCGGCTGGAGCGGCCGACCCGTCCGCGGATCTGGTGGAGCTGGGAGAGGCCGAGCCGATCGGCGTGATCGATAATCAGCGTGTTGGCGTTGGGCACATCCACGCCCGATTCGATGATCGTGGTGCTGACTAAAATATCGATCTCGCCCATGACCATGCCCCGCCAGATTTCGGAGAGCTGATCCTTGTCCATCTGCCCGTGACCGGTCGCAATCCGCGCATCGGGAAGGGCGCGGGCCAGGCGAAGGGCCACCGCATCGATGTCCTCCACCGAATTGTGGAGGAAGAAGACCTGACCGCCCCGCCGGAGCTCCTTCTTGATGGCCTCGGTGATGATCAGATCGTCATATTCCATAACGAAGGTCTGCACCGGGAACCGGTCGCCCGGCGCTTCATCCAGCACCGACATATCGCGGATGCCGCTCATCGCCATATTCAGCGTGCGGGGGATCGGCGTTGCCGTCAGAGTCAGAACATCCACATTGCCGGCAATCTGTTTGAGCCTTTCCTTCTGGGCCACGCCGAAGCGCTGCTCCTCATCCACAATCACGAGGCCGAGATCCTTGAACACCACATCCTTCGATACCAGCCGGTGGGTGCCGACGATGATATCGACATCGCCTCTGCGCAGACCGCGGATCGTTTCCTGCTGCTGGGAGGGGGTGCGGAAGCGGGAGAGCATATCCACCTTCACCGGGAAGCCGCGCATCCGGGAAAGCAGGGTCTGATAATGCTGGAAGGCGAGGATGGTGGTCGGCACCAGAATGGCAACCTGCTTGCCGCTCATGACGGCCTTGAAGGCCGCGCGCATTGCCACCTCGGTCTTGCCAAAGCCCACATCGCCGCAGAGAAGGCGGTCCATGGGCACCCGGCTCTCCATGTCCCGCTTGATTTCGCCGATGGACTGGAGCTGGCCGTCCGTTTCCTCATACTCGAAGGCCGCCTCGAATTCCCGCTGGAAATCCTCGTCCGGATGGAAGGCAAAGCCCTCCCTTCTCTGGCGCTCGGCGTAGAGCTTGATGAGCTCCTTGGCCATATTTTTGGCGGCGGCCTTGGCCTTTGATTTGGTCTTCACCCACTCGGTGCCGCCCATTTTCGAGAGCTTGACAGCGCCGCCTTCGGTGTGCGCACCGATGTATTTGGATACCATATCCAGCTGATCGGTGGGCAGATAGAGCAGATCGCTGCCTGCATATTTGATTTTGATATAATCCTTGGTCACGCCCACCACCGTCAGCTGCTCGATACCGAGATACTGACCGATGCCGTGCGCGGCATGGACGACGAAATCGCCGACGGTGAGATCGTTGTAGGAGAGAATCTTCTCCTGCGAGGAATGGGCCTTGTGCCCCTTTCGGCTGCCGGAGAGGATGGTGCGCGAATAGGCATTGGGATTCTGATAGAGCGAGAGGAGCGCAAAGCGGGAACCGGTCAGTTCAAAGCCGGACAGATTGAAGCCGGACAGAACCAGCACCACGCCCTCCGGAAGGGTCAGGATGCCGTAGGGCTTCTCCCTGCTCTGCCTTACCGCCTGAAGGCCGCGCTCATTCAGCTCGGAGATGACATTACGGGCGGCGATTTCATTTTCGCAGAGCACAACCGTCCGGAATTTGCCGGATACATAGCCGGCCAGATCCTCGCACAGAAGCTCCATATTGTCGGCATAGGACACCGTGTGACGGGTGCGGAAGTTGTACATTCCCGACAGCCGCCGGCCGGAGTGCCCGGAGGTGAAGGTATCGCAGAAGACGGCACCGCTCTTGTCAAGGAAGACCTCAAAGACATCCTCCCCGCGCGCAAAATCGGCATACCGCGCCGCCAGCTCGCCCTTTTCAAGCAGGCTCTCGGTTTCGCTCTGAATGTGGAAGCCGAAGGCCTTCATCCGGTCATTGCAGGCGTTGGTTTCCTGCAAAAAGACCAGCGGCGTGCGGATCTCACCGCCTGCCAAAGCGGCCGCCTCCGAAAAATAATCGGCCAGCGTGGTCCGCTTTTCATAAAGAAGGGAGATGTATTTGTCCAGAAATCCCAGCTCCAGCTCCCCGTCGATCGCCTCAATCTCGGCCGCAAGCTCGCCGCGCACGCGCTCGTCCTTTGCCTTGGCCAGCTGACTTTTTGCCGCCTTTTTGATGGCATCCCGCCCCTCCCCGGTGCAGACAATCTCGCGGGCCGGCATGATCGCCGCACATTCGATGTTCTCAATCCGCCGCTGGGTCATGATATCGAAGCTGCCGATCTGATCGACCTCGTCATCGAACAGCTCGATACGGATGGGATTTTCGCACAGCGGCGGGAAGATGTCCACAATGCCGCCGCGGACCGAATACTGGCCGATACCGTCAACCATATCGCACCGCTTGTAGCCGCCGGCCTCCAGCCGTCCGATCAGCCCCTCCAGATCGCAGGGATGGGTCAGATCGATCCGGAAGAGATTTTCCCGAAGGATTTCCACCGGCATCGTGTACTGCATCGCCGCATCGGGGGTTGCGATGATGACATCGCACGGCTCCTCACCGGAATCGGCCGCATCCACCACCAGCGCCGAGAGGGCGCGCAGGCGCTCATGCTCGTATTCGCGGGAGGCGGTGATATTGTGAAAAATGAAGTCGCGGAGCGGATAGTTCAGCACCTTCAGCCCCAGCTCCGACAGGGCGTTGCGCAGCTTCAGGCCTTCCTTTTCATCGGGCACCAGCAGCAGCGCGGGGATCCCCGTCAGCGGGCGGATTTTGCGGATGGCGGCCGCATAAAAGATCGCGCGTGCGCCCTCGGACAGACCGTTCACCAGAATCGGCCGGGCGGCCTCGTGCCGGCGCGCCGATACGTTCTTCAAAAAATCGCCGAATTCATTTTCAAGAAGGATACTTTCGCTGATGATATGGGTTGGCATAGTCCCTCCGTTCTTTTCAGTTGCAGACATTCATGGCCTTATCAATCTGACCGGATACGATCAGCTCGATTCCTTCATACGCCTTTTCAAGCGCCGCGAAGAAGGCCTCCTTATCCGCCCCGGAAAACTCGCTCACTACCCAGTCGGCCATGTCGTAATCGGGATGCGGCTTGGCGCCGACGCCCAGCCGAATCCGGGCAAAGCCGTCGCTGTTCAGATGATAGATGATCGAGCGCAGGCCCTTCTGGCCGCCGTCGCTTCCCTTGCGGCGGATGCGCATCTTACCCGGCTCCAGATTGGTATCGTCCGAGATGACCAGCAGCTGATCGGGTGTCAGCTTATAAAAATCCAGCGCCTCGCGCACCGCTTCCCCCGAGGCATTCATGAAGGTCTGGGGCTTCATGACCAGGCACCGCTTGCCGGCGATCGTAACCTCCCCGGTCAGCGCCTTGAAGCGGGAGCGGTCGATTTTGAAATTCTTTTTCTGCGAGAAATAATCCAGCATCAGAAAGCCGGCGTTGTGCCGGGTGAAGGTATACTTGTCAC
>JAZNKS010000092.1:0-10885 GCA_045578725.1 Candidatus Flemingiibacterium sp. | reverse complement strand
TGGATGTTGGGTACCGATGACCAGATGGATGCCGGCGGCACGCGCTTTCTGGGCGATGCGGCAGATGGATTCCTCCACGTCGTCCTTGGCCATCATCATAAGGTCAGCCAGCTCGTCAATGATAATCACGATCTGGGGCAGAGGCTCCAGCGTGTCATCGTTGGCAATGGAATTGTTGTAGCCCTTGAGATTGCGCACGCCCGCACCCTCGATCAGATCGTAGCGGCGCTCCATCTCGGTGACCGCCCAGTGGAGGGCACCGGCGGCCTTCTTGGGGTCGGATACCACCGGCACCAGCAGATGCGGGATGCCGTTGTAGACGTTCAGCTCGACCTTCTTGGGGTCGATCATGATGAACTTGACCTCGTCCGGACGGGCCTTGTAGAGGATCGAAAGAATCAGCGAATTGATGCAGACCGACTTACCGGAGCCGGTGGTACCGGCGATCAGCAGATGGGGCATCTTGGCAATGTCCAGATAAACCGGATTGCCGCCGACATCCATGCCAAGGCAGGTCGAAAGCTTGCTGGACGCATTCCTGAAGGCGGGATCCTCGATCAGCTCGCGGATGTAGACGGTCGCCGACTGCTTGTTCGGCACCTCGATGCCGACCGCCTCCTTGCCGGGGATCGGCGCTTCGATGCGCACGCCGCTGGTGGCAAGATGAAGGGCGATATCGTCCACCAGATTCATGATCGAGCGGACCTTGGTGCCGATTTCCGGCTGCAGCTCGTAGCGGGTGATGGTGGGGCCGCGCGATACGTTGATGATCTTGGTCTTGACGTTGAAGGAGCGGAGGGTTTCCACCAGCTTCGAGGCGGTGTTCTGGATCTCAACCGACATATCCGCGGATTCGCGGGAGGTGTCAAGATTGAGAAGCGGAATCGGCGGGAAGCAGTATTCCTTCGGCTGCTGGGGCTTGACGGCCTCCACAACCGGACGGGAGGGTGCGGAGGTGACCTCCACATCGAAGGGCGGCTCGTCATCCTCGTCCTCGTCATCTTCGGCGGACGGCGCGGGATAGGTGGGATTCAGGCGGCTCTTTTCGATCATCAGATCCAGAGAAGCCGCATCGGTGCCGTCATTTTCCTCATCTTCATCCAGCTCACCCGAGGGCATGGGAATCGCTTCCCCTCCCTTATCGGGCGATTCGGCGAAGATTTTCTTCAGATCGATTTCGTCCGTTTCCAGCTCATGAAGCTCCTGCTCGGCTGTTTTCGGCTGGGGCTTTACGCGATCCTTTCGGAAGAAGGAGAGCTTCGGTGTATTGTCGGGCTTTGCCTCCTCCACGTCAAAGGGCGGCGCATCGGATTCCACGATGTCGGACTCCGCTTCCTCTGCGGCGGGGACGGACACGGCCGCTTCGGCTTCACTCTGCGCCGAGCGGCTGATTTTCTCCTGCTCGCGGCGGAGAACCTCATCAAAGACGGCCGGATCGATGGCCGGCTCATCATTTGAGGCCGGCATGACGGAAACACCGGTTTCGGGTGCGGTGTCCTCCGGATAATCGCCCAGCTGGACATCCACATTCCGGCCGCGGCGGGATACGGGACGGCGGGTGCCGGGCGCATTCAGAAGCGCATCCTGGCTCTGCACCGTCTGCTGGGAGAGCTGACGGGCGGCACGGGCACGCGCCTCCTCCAACTGCTTCTGACGGCGCTGCTCGTATTCCATCTGCATAGCCTCGCGCTGGGCGCGGTTCTCGGCCATCGACTCGCCAAGACCGGCCTTCCATTCGCGGAAAGCGGAGGTGACGGAGATGATGAACATATGCGGTGTCATACCGAAAAGGAAGATGCCGAACAGCAGAATCAGCGCGATGGTCAGAATCAGCGTACCGGCAAATCCGAATCCCCGCAGAAGAAGATTGCCAAGCAGGCCGCCGATTACGCCGCCGCCGATATGCGCCATGCCGTCCGTGTAAAGAACGGCGGGCGAAAAGGCCTCCTGCGTGCGGGTGAAGGCATGGATCAGCACCGAAATCAGCGAGGTGCAGACAAAGGAGAAGACGATTTTGTAGCTAAGCGAGCCGCTGATCAGATCGCGCTTGTAAAAGACGGCCAAATTCAGAAGAAGCGGCGGAATCGCCCAGGCAGCCATCGAGAAGAGGCCGAACAGGAAATCCTTCAGAAAGCCGCCGACAAAGCCGGTCGAGGAGGCGACCAGATAGCAGACGACCAGAAAGACGGCGATCAGCAGCAGCACATAGGGCATCAGCTGATGGCGCAGAAGGGACGGATCGCGCTTTTGCCCGACAGCCCGGGAATCGGTCTTCGGCGTATTTTTCGCCGTGGATTTTGTCCCGGACCTGGACGCGGATTTGGTGTTTTTTGTCCCGGAGCGGGAGGTGCCGCCCCGCGCGCCGGTGCTTTTTGCATTCTTTGGCGCGGGATGGGATACGGATGATTTCTTTTGAGTGTTCTGTGGCATATCGAATCCTTTTCAAAATTCCGCCGCATAGAGAGGGGCGCGGCGGGGGATACTGGTTCATAGAGAAAACGAAAAGTTGTTTACCTACTATTATATCACAGTTTTTCAAAAAAAACAACCTTTATTTATGAATTGATGGGAGATTTTCCGAAATATGCAGATCCGATCCCCGAAAATCCGCCTCCTGGTGCTTTTGGCGGCGGGACTCGGCGCGGGCTTTGTCAACGGCTTTCTCGGAAGCGGCGGCGGCATCCTGCTCGTCTTTGCCCTGGGCCTTGCCGGCATCGCTCCCCGTGAGCGCTTTGCCGCGACGATCGCCGTCACGCTTCCCCTCTCCGCTCTGTCCGCCTTCCTGTACGGCCGCCACGTCGATTTATCCGCCGCGCTTGGGTATCTTCTCCCCGCTTTGATCGGCGGATGCCTTGGCGCTCTTTTCCTTGACAAAATCAGCACCGCTCTCCTGAAGCGGATCTTCGGCGGGCTGGTGCTGATCGCCGGGATCGGCCTGATTCTTCGATAGGAGGGCGGTTATGGCGGATTTTCTGGCAGCCCTTATGGCGGCCGTCCTCGGCGGAATGGGAGTCGGCGGCGGAAGCCTGTTCATGCTCTGGCTGATCTTTATGAAAGGGATGGAGCAGCGGACGGCGCAGGGGATCAATCTCCTCTTTTTTCTCGTTTCCGGCGCGGCGGCACTCCTGATCCATGCAGGCCGGCGGAAGCTTCCCTGGGGGCTGATCGGTCTTCTGATTCTGGCAGGCTCGGCCGGAGCACTTCTCGGAAGCCTTGCGGCCGGGATCATCGATCCCGCGCTCCTTCGGCACCTCTTTGCCTTTTTTCTGACGCTGGCCGGCGCGCTCACTTTATTTCGGAAAACATAACAGATTGTTCATGAAACGGAAATGTTTTTGTTCTATAATAAAAGAATAATAAATTCCAAGGAGGTTTCCCTATGCAGTACCGCAAGTTCAGGGACGGCGTTATGCTGTCCGCCCTCGGATACGGCTGTATGCGTTATCCCAGCCGCGAGGACAAATCCGTCATCGAGGACGAAGCCATTTCCCTTCTGCGCCGCGCCGCGGATGCCGGCATCAATTATTTTGACACCGCCTATGTCTACCATGGCGGCAACAGCGAGGTTGTGCTCGGCAAGGCGCTGGCTGACCGCCGCGAGAAGGTGTACATCGCCGACAAGATGCCGCTCTGGGGCATCAAGGCACCCGAGGATTTCGACCGCCTGTTCAAAGAACAGCTGGAGCGCCTGGGCACCGATTACATCGATTTCTATCTGCTCCATTCGCTGAACAAGCAGAGCTTTGAAGAGAAGGTTCTGGCCTTCGGCCTGCTTGACAAGATGCGCGATTTGAAGGCATCGGGCAAGGTAAAGTACATCGGCTTCTCCTTCCACGATTCAAATGAGGTCTTCCATACGATTCTCGATGCCTTCCATGACTGCGATTTCGTCCAGATCCAGTACAATTACATCGATACCGAAAATCAGGCCGGCACCGAAGGCCTCGAATACGCCGCCTCAAAGGGCAAGGCCGTCATGATTATGGAGCCGCTCCTCGGCGGCAAGCTGGCAAATCTCAATGAAGCCGCCGCCTCGGCACTTCCCGAGGGCGCAAATCCCGTAAAAGCCGCGCTCGATTTTCTCTGGAGCCGCCCCGAGGTTACCACCGTTCTCTCCGGTATGTCGAATGCACAGCAGCTGGAGGACAATCTTACTTATGCTGGGGATTCCGCCGTCGGCAAGATGAGCGATGACGAGCTGGCATCCCTCGGACGTGTCCGCTCCATCTTCCTCGGCACCAGCCTCGTGCCCTGCACCGGATGCGCCTACTGCATTCCCTGCCCCGCCGGCATCGAAATCCCCGATGTCTTCCGGATCTATAACAAGACCGCGCCCGCGCTCGGCCTCGATCCGAGGGCGGAATACGAAGCGCTCGAAATAAAGCCCGATGAATGCCTGTCCTGCGGTGCCTGCGAGGATGCCTGCCCCCAGCATATCGCCATCCGCGAGCGGCTGGCCGATACCGTGAAGGCTTTCACCAAGGCGGAGGATGCCGCTGAATGAATCTTTCCGGCGTATTTGACACCGTCGATTCCCTCTATGAGGAATATAAGGCCTTCTGGGCCGAAATCTGCCGGATTGAAAGCCCGTCAAATCATAAGCCCGGCGTGGATGCCGTAAACGAATGCTTCATCCGCCGCGCCCGGGAGAAGGGCTGGCAGGTGGAAATCCTTCCCCAGCCGGTCGCCGGCGATGCCGTCTGCATCACGATGAATCCCGATGCGCCGGGCAAACCTGTCTGTATGTCCGGCCACACCGATACCGTCCATCCGCTGGGCCTGTTCGGCGAGGATCCTGTCCGCTTTGAGGATGGAAAAATCTTCGGCCCCGGCGTGTACGACTGCAAGGGAGGCCTTGTCATGGGCCTGCTTGCCATGGATGCGCTGGACCGGTGCGGCTTTCGGGAGCGCCCCATCCGCCTGCTTCTCCAGAGCGACGAGGAGGTTGGGAGCCGGCTCAGCCAGAAGGCAACCATCAACTGGATCTGCGAGAAGGCGAAAGATGCTGCCGCCTTCCTGAATCTGGAGCCATCCGGTGAAGGAACGCTCTGCGTTCAGCGCAAGGGTATCATCGTCTTCACTTTCACTGTGACGGGTGAGGAGGCCCACTCCGCGTTATGCGCGGAGAAAGGGGCCAATGCCATCGCTGAGGCCGCCCACAAGATCATCGAGCTGGAAAAACTCAAGGATCGCGCGGGAATCACCTGCAGCTGCAATATCATCTCAGGCGGAACGGCCCACAATACCGTCCCCGCAAAGTGTACCTTCAAGGCCGATGTCCGCTATGCCACCGCCGCTCAGGAGGCATGGATTCACGAACATATGCAGAAGGTCGCCGATGCCGTCTATGTTCCCGGATGCAGAACCGAGGTCACCCATCCGAAGGGCCGCCCCGCCATGGAGCTGAACGAACGCAATCAGGTGCTGGCGGATCGGATCAATGCTCTGTTCGTGGAAAACGGCTTTGAGGAGCTTCCGATTGTCCCCGCAAATGGCGGATCGGATGCTGCCTATGTCACGCTTGCCGGCATTCCCTGCATTGACAGGGTCGGTGTGCTCGGATCGAATGCTCATTCCGTCCGGGAATTCTCGCACTTGTCCTCCCTCGGCATTCCGACCAAGCGGCTGGCTCTGCTCTGTGCCCGGCTGTAAATTCAAATCCCCGGAAACAACGCCCCGATGTGGGCGCTGTTTCCACGCCTGACGTTACCAGTTATTGACATAAAATATCTTTTAATGCCAGTTAATAACACTTAATGTAAAAGAGGCGAATCAACCTATATGGGTTTTCATACCTTTCTTGTTCCCGATTATTATCCCGCGTTTTCCTGTAAATGCGGAGCCTGCCGCACCTCCTGCTGTCAGGGATGGGGCATTTCCCTCTCGCAGAGCGAATATTTCCGTCTGATCGGCATGGATTGCTCCGATGCTCTCCGCCGAAGACTTGATACCGCCTTCCACCGCGCCGATTCCCCCTCTAAGGAGCGTTTTGTTCTTATCAGCCCTAAATGGGACGGCGACTGCCCGCTCCACGGGGAGGATGGGCTTTGTATGCTGCAGAAGGAGTGCGGCGAAGCCATCCTGCCTGCGGTCTGCAGGGCCTATCCCCGGGCCATGCGAGGCGCGCCGGTATGGGAGGCCTGCATATCGGCCAGCTGTGAGCATACCCTGGAGCTGCTCTTTGCATCCGACGAGCCGCTTCGCTTTATCCATTGGGAGATGGAGGCGCCGGAGAATCTGCCTCCCCTCTGGGATGCCGATACACAAAAGGCGCGGGCTATGGAGCGCGAGGCGGCCATTGCCATCCTTTGCGAGCGAACCATCCCCTTTGAAGCGCGGCTTGCCCGTCTGTGCGCGGACGGGATGACGGCGGATCCCGATGCGTGCCGGACGGCGATAAGCCTGACCGACGAGCTGATTGCCGGACTGGCCCGCACCAGCCGGACCCTTACCGAGCTCGCATCCTCCGCCGTACAGCCGCTCGATGCCGGAACCGCCGATTTTCTGCGGGCGCGGATTCCCTCCTTCGATGTCCGCATGGAGAAGCTGTTTGTCAATCATCTTTTCTATAAGCAGAGCGCGGAGCCGATCCATTTCACGGCGCTTGCGTCGGTATTTGCCGTCTGCAAGCGGCTGATTTCCCCCATCATCGCCGACGGCTATGAGGAGAAGGCCTTCATCGATGCCCTGGCCTTGCTCTTTCGGGTGATTGAGCATTCCGACTTCGACCTGGCCGCATCCGCCTTCCTGCACCGCAAGCGGGCCGACACCCCCGAAAGTCTGGCCGCCCTCATCGCATTCTGATCTTCAAAATAGTCGGAATCGCTATAAAGAATGTCGGTTTTCTGTATTGCTGTCGGGCATGGGTTGTGGTACAATGGTATTATCCAATAAACACCCGAAAGGATACTTGCCATGGAAATTCAATTCCCCCGCACCAATGTCGGCGGCGTTTCGATGCCGCGTATGATTATGGGCACCAACTGGCTGATGGGATGGAGCCACACCTCCGCCTCCGCCGATGCCGGCATCCGGGAACGCTATCAGAAGCCGGCCGATTTCTTCCCGGTCATCGAAGCCTATATGCAGTACGGCATCGATGCCATGATGGGCCCGATCAGCACCAATCCTCTGGCATACGATGCCATCCGCTATGCCGAGGATAAGCTTGGCAAAAAGATCATCATCGTCGATACGCCTTTTCTGAATGTAGACGATAATGCCGCCGCCCGCGCCGAAGCCGAGGCGGTTGTGAAGCATTCCGCCGAAATCGGCTCTGCCTTCTGCCTGATTCACCACGCCTCCTGCGAACAGCTGGTCAACAAGAATCTGGCCGCGATACCCCGCCTGCCCGACTATCTGGCCATGATCCGCGATGCCGGAATGCTGCCCGGCCTCTCCGCCCATATGCCGGAGATGGTCACCTACAGCGACGCCAACGAATACGATCTTGAAACCTACATCCAGATCTACAACTGCATGGGCTTCCTCATGCAGGTCGAGATCGAATCCATCGCCCGGATTATCCGGAACGCGAAGCATCCGGTTATGACCATCAAGCCGATGGCCGCCGGCCGCACCACCCCCTTCGTCGGCCTGAATTTCAACTGGGCCACGATCCGCGAATGCGACATGATTACGCTGGGCGCCTCCACGGCAGCCGAGGTTCACGAGGATGTCGAAATCTCGCTGGCCCACTTCGAGCGCCGTGCGGCCAATCTGTCAGCCCGCAGCTCGCCGGTCAATCAGGCCATCCTCGGCCATAAATAAGCGGCCTGTCCCCGATGGAAAAATCCCGCCCCACGGCGGGATTTTTGTTCCCAAAGCCTTGCCAAACGGGAGGGATTGTGCTATAATAGTCTAAATCATAAAGCCCGTATAAAGGAGCCCGCCCATGTTCATCGATCACGATCTGCATATTCATTCCCATCTCTCCACCTGCTCAAGTGATCCCGGCCAGACCGCCGAGGCCATTCTTGCCTATGCCAAAGCCAACGGCTATCATACCGTCTGCATCACCGATCACTACTGGGACGAGGATCTTCCCGTCGAAATGGAGTGGTATCGCCGGCAGAATACGGAGCATATCCGACAGATTCTCCCCCTTCCGCAGGCGGAGGGCATCCGCTTCCTGTTCGGATGCGAGGCCGATATGGATTTACATGGCACCGTCGGCATGACACGCGAGCGGGCGAAGGAATTTGATTTCATCGTGGTATCCACCACCCATATGCACAAGCCCGGCTTTTCGGTAAGGGGCGATGAGGATGCCGCCGAGCGGGCAAAGCTCTGGGTCAGCCGCTTCGATGCCCTGCTGGAATCCGGCCTGCCGCTTGAAAAATGCGGCATCGCCCATCTGACAACGCCGCTGATTCATTGGGGCGCGGACTGCCTGGATGTCCTGCGCAGGATCCCGGATGAAGAGATGATCCGCCTCTTTTCGCGTGCCGCCAAGCGCGGGCTCGGCATCGAACTCAACAGCCATTGGTGCCACATCCACGGAGAGGGGCTGGAGGTCTGTCTTCGCCCCTTCCGCATTGCAAAGGAGGAGGGCTGCCGGTTTTATCTGGGAAGCGACTGCCACCATCCGCAGAATTTTGAAGCGATGCCCGCCCACTTTGCCCGGATCACCGAGCTTCTTGAGCTGGACGATACCCACAAATTCACCGTTTAGGGCAAAATCCTGCAAGAGGCAGGCACGATTCATCATGACAGGCACAGACTCTTGTGCTATAATGAAAGCGGCGGATTCCGCCGAAATTTCATATAAAGAAGGAACCCGAAATGTTTATCGATCACGATCTTCATATCCACTCAAGGCTCTCCACCTGCTCAAACGATCCGGCTCAGACCTATGATGCGATTCTTGCTTACGCAAAGAAAAACGGCTTTGGCACCGTTTGTGTCACCGATCACTACTGGGACGAAAAGGTTCCCGGCGCTTCCGGCTGGTATGAGCCGCAGAATACGGAAAACATCCGCAGAAATCTGCCGCTTCCGACGGCTGACGGCATCCGCTTCCTGTTCGGATGCGAAACCGAGATGGACCGGTACGGCACGATCGGCATCACAAAGGAGCGGGCGAAGGAATTCGACTTCGTCATCATCCCGACTACCCATATGCATATGGCCGGCTTCACCGTTCGCGGCGATGAGGATGCCAAGGAGCGGGGAGAACTCTGGGTCAGCCGCTTTGAAAAGCTGCTGGAATCCGATCTGCCGCTTGAAAAGTGCGGCATCGCCCATCTGACCTGCCCGACCCTTCCCCACGGCCGCGGACTTCTTGACACCATTTCGGACGAAGACATGATCCGCCTCTTTGCAAGAGCCGCCGGTCGCGGGCTTGGCATCGAGCTCAACTGTCCCTGGAATACGCTGAGCGACGAGATTCTGCCGAGCTTCCTTCGCCCCTACCGTATCGCCAAGGCCGAGGGATGCCGCTTCTATCTGGGCGGCGACTCGCATCATCCGCAGGATTTCGATGAAATACCCGGCCACTTTGCCCGGATCACCGCTCTGCTGGAGCTGGATGATACACACAAATTCATGATCTGATACAAAGGAGAATCACCATGCCGCGCATCGACCCCTTTTTTGACAAACAGCCGCCGCTCGCCTTTATGGATGAGCTGCGCGCGCCTCTCTATCAGGCCCCGCCGGCCGGATACGGGAAGCGGAGCCGTGAGGCGGATGAAGTCGATTTGTCCGGCCTTTATCTTGCCGATGCCTGCATGGATGACAGGCTTCAGACGGCATGGGATTCCTTTGATCGCTTCTGCAAAATCTACAAAATCGGCGGGGATCGGATCCCCGTTTATACCGCGCTTGTCCCGACCGAACAGCCGGAATCCTTCACAGCCGAAATCACGGCCGATTCGATCCGCCTGACGGGCGATATAGAGGGACTGCGCCGGGCGATCATCTGGCTGGAGGACGAGCTTCGCAGGAGCGAGGCTCCGTATCTGCGGCCAGGCACGGTATCCCGCACGGCCCGCATCCGCTCCCGGATCACCCGCTGCTTCTTCAGCCCGATCAACCGCCCGCCAAAATTCGGCGATGAGCTTTCCGATGACATCGATTATTACCCCGACGAATATCTCAACCGGCTGATGCACGACGGCGCCAACGGCGTGTGGATCTATACCCGTTTCTCCGATCTTGTTGACTCCTCTTTTGTTCCGTCGTGGGGCAAGGGCAAAGATGCCCGCGTCGCAAAACTGAACCGTGTCGTGGAGAAATGCGCCCGGTACGGTATCGGTGTGTATGTATTTGCTATCGAACCGACATCCATGCCGGAAAATGATTTTGCAAACTGCCCGGAAATTCAGGGCGTATCCACCGGAACATATAAACCGCTTGTTGCCCGCGATGCAGAGCCGGCAAAGCATCACTGTATCTGCGTGGAATCCGAAGAAGGAAAGAAGTTTGTCTATGAAGCCGGCAGACGGCTGTTGGAGAACGCTCCCGGAATCCGTGGATTTATCAGTATCACCATGGGCGAACGCCCGACTTCCTGCGCATCTGTCAAGAATCGTCAATGCCCGAAGGGCACTTGTCCTGCCGCATGCAGCGGTCAGCTGCTTGCCGATGACGTGGAAGCACTGCGCTCCGGCATGCACAGTGTAAATCCCGCCTGTGAAGTGATCAGCTGGACATATGGACACCGCGTATGGGAGTATAGCGATATTCTCGATTATGTGGAACGTGCTCCCGTGGATGTTATGCTGATGCAGAATTTCGATGATATGGGCTACGAGGAGCAGCTTGGTGTCATGCGTCAGTGCGTGGATTACTGGCTTTCCTATGTCGGACCGTCTGAATTGTTTACCGTTACCGCAGAAAAAGCACAGCAGTGCGGCAAGCATATGTTTGCCAAAATGCAGGT
>JAZNKS010000091.1:0-51255 GCA_045578725.1 Candidatus Flemingiibacterium sp. | reverse complement strand
TCATAAGCACACACAACCAGGTGATTATGAATATGCTCACGATCAATATGCGTGGCAACCAACACCTCGCGGTTGCCGAAGCTTTTTGCAAACTCCATGCCGATTTCATGTGCTTCCTGTGGCGCAATCTCCTCGCCGATCCTGAACGACTGCACGTAATGATAAAACCGCACGCCGTCCGGCTCGTGTCCGAAGACTTTCTGCGTGGCAAGGAATGACTCATTTACAAGTTCCGGGATGCAGTTGTAACCCGAAACATAGGCAAGCTGCTCGTCATTGTCATAGGTTTTGGACGGCTGTATGCAGTAATCGATCACGCCTTTCTGCGCGCTCGGCGTTTGCTTTTTCTCCGGGATGCACTCAACGACTGCCATCGCTGTCACCTCCGAGCGCGAGAAGAATCTTTCGGTAAAGCGAAATCAACTCCGCAAAATTCACCGTGCCGACTCGACCTTGATGCGCAAGCCGTGTGAGCTGGTTCAGATTGTTGCCCTGGTATCGCAGTTCTGCATTCAACTCACGCAGGTCGCTGTTGACGATGATCTGCCCGTCCATGCACATATCAAGCACAAACTGTCGCATGGATGGCGCGACTGCCTTGTACATTTTCTCTTGGAGCAAATATTTTTCTTCGGGTGTCAGCCGAAGCGTAAGCGTTTCTGTTTGTGTTCTGCCCAATGGAACACTCCTTTCGTATCGTAATCTTTTGAAGTGGGAGCGGCATTGCCGCCGGGCTTCTGCCCGATTTTGTCCCAGCATGAGCGCAGGGACGGTGCGAGGTGGGCGGCGCCATTTTGGCGCTGGACGTCCACGCGCTATGCTTGCCCCAGACGGAACGTCGGGGATAAGGCGGAAATATTGCAATCCAATGATTGCTTGGATTCGTAACAATGAATTGATAATTGACTGTTACTCCTATATGTGATAAAATATAATTACACCGGTGAAATGAATTTTGGAGGTGCTTATATGCAACTTGATTTAGGACAAAAAATACGCGAACTCCGTCGGCGCGATGGACGTACCCAAGAAGCACTTGCTGAAGCTATCGGCGTGACATCTCAGGCAGTTTCACGATGGGAGGCAAATGGCGGTTGTCCCGATATGGAGATGATTCCTTCTATTGCAAATTATTTTGGCATTTCTATTGACGAGCTATTTGGCTATAACAATGAGCGCGCTAAAAGAATTGACGAGTTGACCAAGAAAATCGACCATATGAATTTTCAAAACAACGGAGTCAATATTAACATTGATGAATGTATTTCACTCGCAAGGAATGCGTTAATCGAATTTCCGGGTAATGAAAAAATCATGCTGTGCCTTGCTTCGGTACTGTACAATGCAGGATATGTTCGTTATGGAGAATATCATTTATCAGACGATGATGGGTATGATGTCTTGGATGTTGAAACACACCGTACCTATTCTGAATGGAAGGAAGCAATATCGCTATATGAAAAATTGCTGAAAACTATGGAAAACGGAGAGCCGCGTCATCGTGTGATCCGTGAACTTACTCAATTGTATCTGAATACAGGGGAACACACAAGAGCGCTTGAAATTATTGAAACAGCTCCCAACATTTATGGTTCAAGAGAATTTCTCAAAGCAAATGCAACAGATGGAAAAGAGCGCGCAAAGGCATATGGAGAGGCTTTGTTAAAAACAGTCAGAGCTTGTTCTGAACTAATGGTAAATGGAGTAATTGCTTATGAAAGCAATATGTCACCTGCCGATAAGGTTCAGAGTTTGCGCGGGGCTATCGGTATTTTCAACAATGTCTGTACTGACGGGAACTGCGGAATGCATCATTCTTATATCGCGAGAATTTATACTTTGCTTTCGGTGTATTTATGGTTGGATGATAAAAAGGACGATGCGTTTGAGGCTTTGGATAATGCTCTTGCGCAATTCAAGTACTTTGAGGAATACTGTGGGAAAGATACCGTTCACTATACCGCACCGCTTGTGCGCTTGGTGCAAACTGAAGTTGTTCAAGCGAAGGCAAACGATGATTCCTACCCGCATACATCGAGTGGAAGTCTTGCAGAAGATTGGCCTTGGTGGTGTGTTCCTGAAAAAGAAATCGTAAAACCTGAAATACAAGCAGATCCCCGATGGAATGAATGGATATCAAAATTACAGTAACAATGCTACTCTCGCCCCGCCTCGTGCGGGGCTTATTCTTTGTTTCATGCGGCGCAATATTTGATGTTTGATACGGTGCACTCGTATTTCGTTGTGTATTTGATATTATACTATAAAATTCTTGGAATGTCAATAGTTTTCTATAATTATTTTGGAGTATTCACTTGACAAATACAATTTTATATGATAAAATAGACGTGTAATATAAAATCGGAGGTATATCCGCATGAGTACGATCGGTGCGCGAATCAAAGAGTATCGCTTACAAAAAGGAATGACACAGCAGGACATTGCCGACGCGCTCGGTGAGAGTTCGGGCAGAGTTATATATAACTGGGAGAAAGGAATCGGTCGCCCTGATTGCGACAAGCTCGCTCGTCTTTGTGATCTGCTCGGTGTATCTGCCGATGAATTGATCGGCTGCAAGTCTATGGTACAGCATCCCACTGCCGCAGAGTGGGGCACGATACAAAAATACCGTGCTCTCGATGAGCACGGTAAAGATGTTGTGGATTATCTGATTGACAGCGAATACAAGCGCGTGACCGCTGCTTCCCGAAAGCCCAAGCCCCGTATGCTGAAGATCGACTTTTTCAATTATCCGGCATCGGCAGGAACGGGCAACTTTCTTGAAACAGAAACACCGGAACAGATATTGGTGGAGGAATCCGCTGAAGCAGATGCCGCCGATTATGTTATACCGATTGCGGGCGACAGTATGGAGCCTACCTATCACGGAGGCAACAGAGTATTTGTGGAAAAATGCGATTCTGTTGATGTGGGTGAGATTGGCATCTTCGTTGTCAACGGCGATGCTTATATCAAGGAGCTTGGCGACAAGTGTTTGATTTCACATAATGAGAAGTATAAGCCGATCCGACTTGATGAGAACGACAGCGTTTACTGTTGTGGTAGAGTGATTGGTGTTGTGGAAGAATGATGTGATTAATATGAAATATAAATCAAACAATTTGGAAGAATTGCAATACGAAGTGTTGTTTGTTTCTCCTTTTGCTGAACCCACCATCTCACCGTTATCACTATATCACTATACAAGCCATGATTCAAAAAGTAAAATTGTCGATGAAGAAAAGGGCAGCGTAAATTTTCGTCTCACTAAAGCATCCGATTTTCAAGATAAGAATGAAGGAACGCACATTTTAGAACCGTACTTTCATGCATGTGGTTCCATATATGATCAAAAAATTATTGATCAAAATTTTTATCACATTCTGAAAAATATAAAAGCTTCTGATATTGTATCGGGGATCGATGATATCTGGATTCTATGTCTTACAGCGGAAGGTTATTCAAGACATATGAAAGAGAGATATGCACCTAATGATGGGTGGCTGATAGAACTTCATAAATTATCTTTTGATGATCTAATTTTTTGCTTTAATACTGTTAATTGTCAAAACCACATTCGCCTGGTAGAAGTTCAATATTCATATCAAATAATGAAGGAACAACTGGAGGAAGTCATCAAAAAATTGTTTGATTGTTTTATGAAAGATGACACCTTGACGAAGAAAGCAAAACAATCGATGGTCATTAAGATTATAAAATCATATTTGTCGCAATGTGCTTTTTGTTACAAAAGTGATTTCTACAAAAACGAAAAAGAAATACGGTTAGTTATTCATATGAGCACCCCGTTTGACCAATGGAGCAGTAACGACATTCCAGGTACATCTTTGTACTTTGAAGACAATTATCTTTATCTTCGCTTCGAGAAAAACTGTTATGTGCGCGCTATGCAACAACCGGATATTTACAACGCTATTGAACTAAACAAATCGTTTATCACAGACAACGAGATTAGGGAGGCGTTGACAGATCGTTCTCAAGAATTTAAATTATGATTTTGCAAGAAAGGAGTCAAATCAATGCGAGGCGTAATATACGCGCGATATTCCTCGGACAACCAGCGCGAGGAGTCAATCGAAGGACAAATCCGCGAAAACACAGCGTTTGCCGACAAAAACGGCATCGAGATCGTGGGTACATACATAGACCGTGCATATTCGGCGAAGACGGATAACCGTCCCGATTTTCAGAAAATGATAAAAGACAGCGCCGGCAAAGCGTTCGATGTGGTTATCGTGTGGAAGCTTGACAGATTCGCCCGTGACCGCTATGACTCCGCCTTTTATAAACGGGCCTTGCGTAAGAACGGCGTGAAAGTCGTATCCGCAACCGAAGCGATTTCCGATGGACCTGACGGCATACTCCTTGAATCTCTGCTTGAAGGTGTTGCCGAATATTATTCCGCAGAACTTGCAGAAAAGACAATCCGCGGCATGACCGATAATGCGCTTGCCTGTAAATCAAACGGCAGCATTCCTCTGGGATATGTAACCGATCAGGAAAAACATTTTCAAATCGATCCGCTGTATGCACCGATCATAGTCGAAATCTTCCAAAAATATATCGACGGATATACGATGAAGGAGATTGTGGATGATCTGCAAGCGAGAGGGATTCGTAACCGCAAAGGCGCGGTGATTTCAGAAAATGTTGTGTCGAACATCCTGCGAAACAGAAGATATCTTGGAGAGTACCGTTTCCGTGATACGGTAATTCCAAACGGGATTCCAGCCATCGTTCCGGAAGAACTGTTTGATGCGGTGCAGAGGCGAATGGAATCCAACAAAAAGGCTCCGGCACGGCACAAAGCGGAGGAGGAATATCTGCTTTCCGCAAAATTGTTCTGCGGTAAATGTCAGCGAATGATGGCAGGGGAGAGCGGAAAGCGCCGTGATGATACTGTTTATCGCTATTATAAATGTTCGGGTGTAAAACGCAAGCTCGGCTGCGACAAGAAAACGGTGAGGAAATCGTGGATCGAGGATTTGGTGATAGCTGAAATCAAGAAAATCGTGTACGATGATGCGCTGATTGAGCAGCTTGCCGACGATGTGATGAAATTGCAGGAAACAGAAAACATGGTTGTACCTGTTCTGAAAAATCAGCTTGCCGAGGTTGAAAAGGGAATCGAAAATCTTCTTAATGCGATTATGATGGGTATCTGCGGCGAGTCCACCAGGAATAAGATGGCGGAGCTTGAGTCACGAAAAAGCGAGCTGCAGATCCAAATCGCCAAAGAGGAGCTTGGTAAGCCGATGGTTTCAAGAGAAATTATTGTGTTTTGGTTCCACAAGTTCCGAACCTTTGATACAAACATATTTGAGCACAGAAGAAAATTTATAGATGCCTTTGTCAATGCGATTTTCCTCTATGATGACAAATTGGTGATTACATTCAATTACAAAAACGGGACAAAAACAGTTACCTTTGCCGAGCTTGAAGAGTCAGGCATAATTTCGGATATGAACTCCACGGGGGAGCCATCTTTGGAGGTCAATTTGACAACTCCAGCCGAAAGTCCTTGATTTTCAAGGGCTTTTTTGGTTTTTAAGGCAAAAATTCAAGAAATGATTTGGTGACAACTCCTTGCGAACCATCGGGACTTGAACACTCGACAATATCGTACCGTTATAATTAAAAAATCATTAACGAAAAAGTTTCGTAAAAAAAGAGCTTGAATAACGTATCGGTTTATGGTATAATTTCAAAAAGACTTGTTTATCAAGGTAAAAGACAATTAAAAACTGATGTAAAGGAGATTGGATATGAGTACGATAAAGGTGGATACAACGAAAATCGTGGGAAAAATCAAGCCCATGCACGGCGGTGGACAGCCTCCTCTGGGTGGCTCCGGGAACAACGGCCTCTTTCATTATCTGACCGAGGCAGGAATTCCGTATTCTCGCTTGCACGACGTAGGGGGTCCGTACGGCGGAAGCAGGTACGTGGACGTTCCCAATATTTTCAGGGATTTTGACGCAGACGTAAACGATCCCGAAAGCTATGATTTCGCGTTTACCGATTTTTTGATCCAATCGCTGGTGGAGGCGGAGGTGGAGCCCTATTTCCGTCTCGGCATCACCATTGAGGTCCTTTCCAATATTCGAGCCTACCGCACGGCGCCGCCCAAGGATTACGGGAAGTGGGCGCAGATCTGCGAGCATATCATCGCCCACTATACCGAGGGCTGGGCAGACGGCTTCTGCTATGACATTACCTATTGGGAAATTTGGAACGAGCCCGACAACGTATTCTGCAAGAATGCGCCTCAGATGTGGTCGGGAACGGCGGAGGAATATTATCGCCTTTACGACGTTGCGGCAAAGCATCTGAAGGCACGCTTTCCTCATATTAAGATCGGCGGATATGCGTCCTGCGGATTTCACGCGCTCACCTATCAGAACGTGAGTGAGCGGAAGGCGGAGGCATACCGGTATTTTATCGATTTCTTCCACGGATTTCTCCAATACGTTCGCGAGCATGGCTCTCCCTTTGATTTCTTCTCCTGGCACACCTATGAGGATACCAAAACCACGCTGATCTGGGAGCAATACGTGGCAGATACTCTCAAGGAATACGGCTTTGAGAACGTAGAGAACCACATCAACGAGTGGGACCCCTTTGTAGACGAGTACGGAACGGCGCACCATTCCGCAGAGGTGGCGGGCATGATGCTGGCGATGCAGAACCGTACCCCCGCGGTCCTCTGCATTTACGATATGCGAGCAAACACCGTGCCGTATTGTCCCTTGTTTGACGTAAAGTCCAAGGAGCCGATCCACGCGTATTATTCCATGGTTGCGTTCAATACTCTTTACCGTCTTGGAAATCAGGTGGAGCTTACTGTGGACACGGAGGATTTGTATGCTGTCGCGGCGTCTGACGGAAACTATCACGCGCTGATGGTATCCAATCTTACGGGCTCGGTTCAGTCGCTGACGCTTGAGGGGGTGGATCTTGCGCATGCGCATATATCGATCATTGATGACAGACATCTGCTTTCGTGGGCACCAAACGCAAATACCATCGAAAATAATACCGTGATGCTCATTGAGTGGCAGGCGTCAAAATAAAATAGAAGGGTTGTCATTTTGACCTCTAAACCCCAAAATCCTCGTTCTTCGGAACGGGGATTTTCTTTATGCCGCAAGCAAAACACCTTGAAAAAATCGCTTGATCATGCTATAATGAAATAGAAAGGCGGTGGTATTATGAAAAAGCTGTTTTCCGTTATCTTATTCGTCCTGGCGATCACAGTTTTTGTTTTTGAGTTGGTTTCCGGTATCGCAGGTGCGGTTGATGTCAACCGACAGTTTGCCGAACTTGCGGAACGGGGGGCTGGCGGACATGAGCTTTTAGGTGTTGGTCTTGATATCCTTGTGATGGGAATTGCTCTCCTCTCGATTGTTGGCTTTGTGATCGCCCTCCTTTCCTGGAAATTCGCGCAGTATCGGGTGATCCGGATTGTATCGGGTGTTCTGTGTCCATTGTTTCTTCTGCCAATTCTGGGGATTCTATTCTTTATGGCCTTGTGACGGATTCATATTGCCTCTTTTCGCACAAGAAGTCAGGTTTCATTTCAAAATAACGCCAAAAAGCAAGAATACCGTATTGACAAGCATTGGATTTAGTGGTACAATCGTCATATAAGCGAAAGGATGAAAAAGGCTGGCGGATACGGCCGGGCTTCATCCGTTGTTATCGAAGAACGATTAGGATCGGAGGCACTTGTTATGTCAAAGGAGAATGCCCTTTCCGCGCTTCATCTGGAAGCACCGAAAAAGATACCGCGCACGGAGTATTCGGCACATTTTCATTGGGATCTGGTAAAGGCTGTGACCGGAATCGATGTATCCGGGGCTAACAGCGACGCGCTTCGGAGCGAAGCCTCGAGCGCATTTGTCAAGGCCTGGGATTACGGCTTTATGTGGAATGTCTGGGCCTTCAGCGGCAACTGCATGAACGGCCATCGTACGCGGATGGGCCATGCCAAATATGCTTCCGACGGAAGCGATTTTTCGGATGATGCCTACTGTCCGTTTGAAGAACCGGAGGAGGTTCTGGCCTTCCGCCCCAGCGAGGCGTACACGGTGCCCGACCGCAAAACGGTGCTTGATCAGATCAACGGAAACTACCGGATGTATGAAGCCATGTATCCGGACTGCGTGAACATGACAGGATGCTATATCTGCTGCTTCAGCGGATTGATTGATATGTTCGGCTGGGAAATGCTTCTGATGGCCGCGGGAATTGATCCGAAGGGCTTCGGTGCGGTGGTGGAGGATTACGGAAAATTCATCATGCAGTATATTGAACTGCTCGCGCAGAGCGAGGCGGATGTTGTCATGATCCATGACGATCTCTGCTGGACCAGCGGACCGGTTATCGCTCCCGCGTGGTATCGGGAATTCGTTTTCCCTCTTCTGAAAAAGGAAATCATGCTTTTGAAGGAGTGTAAAAAGACGGTCCTGTTTACCAGTGACGGAAATTTCACGGAATTCATCGATGATATCGCCCAGTGCGGAGCGGACGGCTTTGTCCTGGAGCCGACGACGGACATGAAATACATGGCCGAAAAATACGGCAAAACCCATGTGATCGTAGGCAATGCCGATACGCGGATTCTGCTTTCCGGAACGAAGGAGGACATTGAGGCCGAGGTGCGGCGGTGCATCGATATCGGCAAAGACTGTCCCGGCTTTTTCATGGCGGTGGGAAATCACATTCCTTCCAACACCCCTGTTGAAAATGCGCTTTATTACAACGAGATGTACGAGAAATATGCAATTCGCTGACCGTGAACGAAGGGACAACCGACAAGGGAGGAATATACAATGAACTTCATGCAGCAGGCCAAAGCTTTGGTTGCACAGATGACACTTGAAGAGAAAATGTCACAGATCCGCTACGATGCACCGGCGATTGAACGGCTCGGCATTCCGGCCTACAACTGGTGGAACGAATGTCTGCACGGTGTCGCGCGCTCCGGCTGTGCGACGGTATTTCCGCAGGCGATTGGTATGGCGGCCAGCTTCAATACGGAAACCATGGAAGAAGTGGCCGTCGCAATCTCCGATGAAGCGCGCGCAAAATACAATGAGTACCGCAAATTCGGCGATACCCTCATTTATCAGGGCCTGAATTATCTCTCCCCGAATATCAATATCTTCCGGGATCCCCGCTGGGGGCGCGGTCATGAAACCTACGGCGAGGATCCGTATCTCACCGGGCGGATGGGAACGGCCTTTATTCGCGGTCTTCAGGGCAGCGGAAAATACCGCAAGCTTGATGCCACAATCAAGCATTATGCCGTTCACAGCGGCCCCGAGCGGCTCCGTCATGGCTTTGATGCCCGTGTCAGCGAGAAGGATCTGTTCGAGACTTATCTGGAGGCCTTCCGCTATTGTATCGAGCACGCCGATCCCTCCTGCGTAATGGGCGCCTACAATCGGGTCAACGGCAAGCCCTGCTGCGGTGATTCGGGTCTGCTGAAGGAGATCCTGGTTGAGAAATTCGGCTTCAGGGGTTATGTTATCTCGGATTACGGTGCTGTCTGCGACATCAACAGCGGCCATCATCTGACGGCTGATGAAACCGAGAGCGCGGCGATGGCGCTGAATAACGGCTGTCAGCTGAATCTTGGTAATGCTTACCGCTGGCTGAAGGATGCGTATGACAAAGGACTGGTCAGCGATGATACCATCACGGCGGCGGCTGAAAAGCTGTTTGAAGCCCGCTTCCGGCTTGGAATGTTCGCCGATGACTGCGAGTATGATGCCATTCCCTATGATGTGATTGAATGCGATGCCCACACGGCTCTGAACCGCCGGATGGCGCAGGAGAGCATGGTTCTTCTGAAGAATAACGGCATTCTGCCGCTATCAAGGGAAATTGGCACCATCGCCGTGATCGGCCCGAATGCGGATGACCGACTGGTGCTCCTCGGCAATTACAACGGAACGCCGTCGAAATATTCGACTCTCCTCCGCGGCATTCAGGACGGAACGGATGCGAAGGTTCTGTATGCACAGGGCTGCCATATCTTCAAGGATAAGCTTGGAATCTGGGAGGAACAGCCGCTCCGTGAAGCCATCATCGCCGCGAAGATGGCAGATGTGGTCATCCTCTGTATGGGCCTGAATCCCACGATGGAAGGTGAGGAGGGCGATGCCTACAACGGCGCGCTGAGCGGCGATAAGGCGGATCTGGAGCTGCCCGGCTCCCAGCGGCGGCTGATCGAAGCCGTGATGGAAGTCGGCAAGCCGACGGTATTTGTCAACGTGAGCGGCAGCAGCATAAACCTCAGCTATGAGAAGGAGTACTGCGATGCGATCATCCAATGCTTCTATCCGGGCGCAGAGGGCGGAAACGCGCTGGCCGATATCCTGTTTGGCCGGGTATCGCCGAGCGGACGGCTTCCTGTCAGCTTCTACAAATCGGTGGACGATCTTCCGCCGTTTGAGGATTACAGCATGGAGAACCGCACCTATAAATTCTTCAAGGGCGAGTGCCTGTACGATTTCGGCTTCGGTCTGACCTATTCGGATATCCGCGAGAACTGGCTGGATGCCGATACCGTTGAGGTGACAAATGCCGGCGATGTCGATACGGCCTATTCCGTGCTGAAATTTGAGTATATCCCGCATAAGAATCTGTGCGGATTTGAGAAGATCTTCCTTCGCGCCGGCGAAACGAAGACCGTGCATTTCGAATAAGCAAGAGCAGCTGCATCCACGGATGCAGCTGCTGTCTTTAGCTTTTCGTGAGAATCAGCGTCTGGGGAATCTGCGTGATGCGGAGCCGCCCCGGCGCGGGATGCCCGGTTTCATCGGCTGCTGCCTCTGCGCTCTCGCCTGCAAAGGACCAGCGATATTTATCCCCTGGCATCAGACGGAAATTCTGCAGGCGGCGGATCAGCACATCGGCTTCAGCCGATTCGGGGAGCGTGACGCGTGTTTCCCATTCCGACGGCTTGAGCAGACGGAGCGTGAGGACAAAACGATCGGCGCTGTCCTCTTCCACTTTCCAGCGGAAGAAGCCATTGACCTGCCCGGCGGCGGTGGAATCGCGCCGATCCGGCCACGGAATCGGATCGTCGGTGGAGGCATCCGTGAAGACCGGATACGCTTCCGATTTGCGGATGGCGAACAGATCCAGCGAATGAATCAGATCATTCTCCTTTGCGATGACCTCGTTGTTGTTGGCGTGACCGAATGCGCCCCAGAATCCGATCAGCGGATAGCGGTGATCACGCATTCCGCGATAGAGGATTTCGTGGCCGTCGGACCATCCATCATTCTGCGCCGAATAATCGACGGTGACCGGCGGGTCGGGAATGGAAAAGCCTTCGGGAATGGGCGTATCCAGACAGCAGCGGTCAGCTGCATGGCGGACGCCGGCGGGAACATTGGCTTTGATGGCGGCGAAGATGTCACCGCGGCAGAGCGCGATGCCCAGCGCGCCGCTTCCGCCCATCGAGTTGCCGACGGCGTAAACCCGGTCGCGGTCGATCGGATAGTGCTCCATCATCCATTCAATGGCGGCGATGCATCGGTTTTCGACCGGCTGCCTGGAGGTACCGCTTCGGGAAGGATCGCCGTCGCCGTGTGCGTTGATGCCGCCCCACCACCAATCCCCGGTATTGGCGCGGCAGTCAAGATACAGACCAAACATATCGGCCGGGGTGTGGTAGATGTCGTGATTGCCCTTTTGCCAGCAGCAGGCGATGGTGGAATACACATCATGGCCGGCGGAATGGAAGACCACATACAGCGGATAAGCTTTCCCGGGAATTTCATCCTGCGGATGCAGAACGGCGAAGGTATCCTGCTGCGGTGCCGTATAGCCCCATTCGGGCAGGGCATCATGATGGAAAAATTCAAGCTTGCGGCCGCATAACAGGCCATTGTTCTGTGGTTTCATGGCGGGTTCCTTTCTGTAATCGGGTGGATTGGATGTACGGGTTTCGATCATTTATCGGCCGTATGGCATTGCCGGCCGGCCTTGCGGCATTCAGAGGGAAGCTGTCCGGTGTATTTTTTGAAGGTGCGGGTGAAGTAGGAAAGATTGGTGAATCCGCATTGCATGGCAGCTTCGACGGCAAGTGCGCCGTCAGCCAGCAGAATCCGCGCCTGATGACAGCGCAGGCCGTTGATATATTCCATGATGGACTGTTTTGTCACCTTCCGGAACTGCCGTGACAGAACGTATTTGTTCATATAAGTGTGGCGGGCAATGTCATCGACGGTGAGCTTTTGAGAATAATTCTTGCGGATATACCGAATGGCCTGACGGATTTGGGGATACAGCTCCTGCTTCTTTGGCGTTTCATGGAAAAAAATCGTATGATGCTCGCGCAGCTCGATTAACAGAGCAAGTGTGAGCATTTTAAGCTTGGCGCTGCGGCAGACATCGCTGCTGTCTGCGAAAACAGCTGCGATCCGGGACAGAATCCGTGTGAGCTCCTCGCTCCGGAAGTGTTCTTCAAAAAGCAATACAGCCGGGTCGATGCCGGCCTGACAACAGAACTCCGGATCGAGGATCAGACAGTGATAGGTGAGTGCGGTCTGCGTTCCGGTGTAATGAATAACATTGGAATTGACCGCAACAATATCGCCGCGGGTGAAAGGGATGACCCGGCCATCCAGCAGAACCGTTCCTTCACCGTCACAGCAAAACTGGATTTCGAGATTGTCATGCCAGTTCGCCTCATGGCTGCAAAAGGTCGGTGTCCGCCGAAGAGCCCGGTGAAAAACAAACGGCGGCTGTTCCGGCGGACTGCGGTATTCTTCGTATCGCGGGTTCATATCGCCCTCCATAGTCATAATTGTGTCAAAACCGGTCACGATTCCGGCTTGATTTGTCAAGCCTTTGTCTGTATAATATTATACAGTATAAATAACGAATTGTCAACCGGACTTGGTGGAATGGAGGACTGTTTTGCCGCTTATTTTGAACATGATTGCCCAGGTCTTCGGTATCGGTGCCATGGTCTCACTGTTCGCTATCTACCAGCAGTCAAAGCGCAGAGGATTGATCCTTTGCAAGCTCTGTGCGGATATCTGCTGGGTAATCCATTATTTCTGCCTTGGCGGATATGGCGGAATGGTTCCGAACTTTGTGGGAATCTTCCGCGAGCTTGTCTTCATGCAGCGTGACAAAAAAAGGTGGGCAAGCCGATGGTTCATTCCCGTACTCTTCATTCTCGTCAATTGGGGTATAGGGTTTACCACCTTCCGCTCACCGATCAATATTCTGCCGATTGCGGCCTCTACCTTTGTTACCGTATCTCTGTGGCTTCGCAAGCCACGGCTGACCAAAATCCTTTCGATTCCTGTTTCTCTGACCTTTCTGATATATGATCTTATCATCGGATCCTATATCGGAATGGTAAACGAGAGCATTGCGATTGTATCAATTGTCATTTCATTTATCCGGCAAAGGAGAAAAAATTATGAAGCATGAAACCTGTATTTTTTCGGAAGATTTTGTTTCGGAAAAACCGTTGATCCCGCTTGAAGGCCAAGAGATAACGACGGTCCGCCGGCGGCTTGAAACGTCGGATGCCTCGGATGAGGCCAAGGCAAAGGGGGATGTCTTTGCGCGAGAGATCGCCGAGCGATTTGTCGCGGATTTTGAAAAGCAGGGCGATCAGATGGTGCACGTTTCCACCTTTGCCCTGATTGACGGCATGATCTATATGACCTACTACGCCAACACGGAAACGGCGGCTGAGGATCCGTCCCACCAGACCGCACGGCTGGTATACTGTCCGGTGTCGGATCCTTCCGATCAGACAGTGCTGGATATCCAGACGGTCGGCGATGACTGCTCGGGCCACCGGGTCAATCTGGTGTATGATACCATCTTCGCACAGGCGGATGCGGATACACTTTACATCCTCTGGACGGCCATGGTCGGGGATGTCTACTACCGTCTGTACCGTCCGTTCACAATTTCCACGAAAACGCTCGGCAAGGTCGGCGTGAACCGGCTCAAGGTCGGCAGCGTTACCAACGATTTCAGCAATACGGGGATTGTTTCCGCGTTTGCCGAAAACGGCATCCCCTGCAAGACCATGTACAGTGACATCGGAATCATGCAGAAATTTACCTCGCGGGTAGAAAACGGGGAGCGCTGGTACTATTCCGGCGCTTACAGCGGCGATCTGAATTTTCTGATGAAGAGCCGCGATTTCATCACCTGGGAATATGTTTCGCAGCCATCCTTCCCGAATCTGTCAAAATGGGAAAATGCGGTCTATGTGTGGGAGGATAAGGTGTATTATTTTGTCCGTCAGCATGATACCACCCAATACGGCTTTCTCACGGCTTACGATCTGAAGACAGAAAAGTGGGAAGACCCGGTTCTGGTCGGGGATTGCCAATCGCGTTCCGATTTCATCTGCTATGACGGTGAGCTTTATCTGTTCCATGCGCCGATCGACCGAGAGCACATCGGAGTAATCCGGATCAACCGCGGGAATCTGTCCGACAGCGAGATCGTCCTGCAGGCCGATATGGGAATCAGCTGCTTCTATCCCTTTGTTCAGTACTTTGGCGAGGGAGAGCTGGCGATGTCCTATACCGTGTCCAGAAAGCATATCCGGCTCGCCCGGTTCACGATGAAAAACTATCTCTGATTCTGTCACAGAAAAGCCCCCTCGGCTTGCTGAGGGGGCTGATGTATTTCGCTTATTTGCGCGGGGGAAGATAATTGATCGGGTTCCGGGGAACATCACCGAGGCGGACCTCAAAGTGGAGATGGACGCCGAGCGACATACCGGTGGTGCCCATCAGACCGATGGTCTGTCCCTGGTAAACCTGATCGCCGGCCTTGACAAGAAGCTCGTTCATATGGGCGTACAGGGTGATGTATCCGTTGGCGTGCTGAATCCGGACGTGCTTGCCGTAAGAGGGAGTCTGGCCGGCATAGATGACCGTTCCGCCGTCGGAGGCCCAGATTTCCGAATTCTTTTCACCGGGCAGATCGATGCCGAGATGAAATTCGTTGGCAGGATAGCTTCTGGCGCCATACGGGGACGAAATGCCTTTGGAATAATCGCAGGGCCAGATGTAGGTGCCCGTGGGAACAGCCGGAGGAATCGGCTTGGTGCCGACCAGAATGACTTCCGATACCGTGGGCGTATGAACCGTTTCGGAAAGAAGCGTACGCTCCAGCTCGCGGCCATCGGCATTGCAGACAACCTCATAAACGGCGGTGCGGTAGCCGTATTCGCCGGGGGTGATGACGGAATCCTTGCCGACAAAGGCATCGGGGTTGTCGATCCGGACGGTATCGTAGGGGACGATTTCATCCATCTCCTCGGTTTTGATCAGTGTATATTCGAGGACGAAATCCTCGTCTGTCGCGGGGGCCGCATTGGCAAGATCCGGTGCCATATAGGTAAGGGAATCGACGGTGAGAACACTCGCCTCAACGGTCTCCTCACGGACGGCCGCCGAATCGGCATGATGATCGGTGGCGGGATTGAGGAGCAGATGAATCTCCTCCAGCGTCTTTACATCGTTTTTTCTGCAGAGCTGCTTTTCAATGCGGACACGGGTGGAAATCTCGATCCGGCTGAAATCTTCGCCGGCTGAGCCGAGCAGCTCGGTTTCGATGCTGTCAACCAGCGCGAGCAGCTCCTCCTCGTTTTCGTATGCGCAGGCGGGAAGGTCATCCACATACAGCATATAGGCGGTGAGAAATTCATCGGCGGTGAGTTTGCGGAGGTAGGCGATCAGGTCCTCTTCGCTCAGATAGACCGGCTTCCAGTCATGCCGGAGCTCGTAGGTGATCTCGCAGTCCAGCTTGTAATCGGAGCCGATCGCCGCGGAAAGCTCTCCTTCCAGCGAACGGACGGCCGATGAGAAGACTTCGTCTGAGCGAACATAGCCGACGGGGGTTCCGTTGATGCTGGCTTCGATGACCGGCACGCGGGCGGCCATCACGCCGATATAGGCGGCCACGCAGAGTGCGGTGACAGCCGGAAGCAGATAATGAATCCAATAGCGTATTCCCTTGGGGCTGCCGACCTTTTCGGGAAAGGCAGCTGTACATTCACCGGCCTGTTTTGCAGACTTCGGTTTGAACATCAAAACATCTCCTTATTGTTGATTGAATGAGCCCGGATGCGCCATATTTGGCAGGTCATGTATAACTCAATCATTTCTGTATAAAAGGGCAATTATAATTATACACCAGATTGCAGAAAAAATCAAGCCCTGCGCGAAGATTTGTGCAGATTTTCCGCGATTTTCTTTGGAAATCCCCTTGCATGGAATAGGGAAATGTGGTATAATAATGCATGAAATACCGATTGAAACCGAGGTTATTACAATGGCTGAATTAAGATGGAATCCGATGATCAAGGACTGGGTAATGATCGCATCCAACCGGCAGAACCGTCCGCAGATGCCCAAGGACTGGTGTCCCTTCTGCCCCGGCTCGGGCAAGGTGCCGGATCATTATGATGTGTACGCATACGATAATGATTTCCCTGCGCTGACCCAGAATCCCCCGGCGCCCGATGATGTGGCGACCGACTTTTATAAGGTGAAGCCCTCCCACGGCAAGTGCGAGGTCATCCTCTTCTCCCCCGACCATCACGGCACGCTCAAGGAGCTGTCCGATGAGCATATGAAGAAGCTGGTCGATCTCTGGTGCACCCGCTTCAATGCCATGAAGGAAGACAAGAAGATCAAGTATGTCTTCATTTTCGAGAACCGCGGCGATGTGGTCGGTGTAACCATGCCGCATCCGCACGGTCAGATGTATGGCTACTCGGTGCTTCCCAAGAAAATCGAGCTGGAGCTTGACAGCGCGAAGGAATATTACGAAGAAAACGGCGAATGCCTCTTCTGCCGGATGAATAAGGAAGAAACCGAATGCGGCCTTCGTATTCTCCATGAAAATGAGGACTTCCTGGCTTACATCCCCTTCTTTGCCGACTATGCGTACGGCGTTTACATTGTCGCCAAGACCCACAAGCTGACGATTGCCGACTTCAATGAGCGCGAGAAGGAGAATCTCGGAAAGATTCTGCGCGACATCACGGGTATGTACGATAATCTGTTCGATTTCAACTTCCCTTACATGATGTGTATGCACAACGGCCCGGTCAACAATGAGGACGAAAAGTATGAGGGAATGGAGAACTTCTACCATTTCCACATTGAACTGTATCCTCCGCTCCGCGCCGCCGACAAGCAGCAGTTCCAGGCATCCAGCGAAACGGGCGTATGGGCACACTGTAATCCCACCGCTCCCGAGGAGAAGGCTGTCGAAATGCGCGCGGCTCTGGAAAAATATCTGGCCGGCAAGAAAGCATAAGAATCCCGGATCCCAAAACCGTCACGGAAAATTCCGCGGCGGTTTTTTTCTCAAAGCGGTTTACTTTTTCCGGCCATTCTGCTATAATGGTAAAAACAAATCCGATGCAAGGGAGGATTTTCATGATCAAACAAATCGCTCTGGACGGAATCTGGAAATGCCGGCACGCGGGCGGACAGCGGGGCGGCGAGGTGGATTGGCCGAATCCGCAGCCGTGGATGCCCGAATATGATATCCGAATCCCGGGAACGGTGCAGGAGGCCATGGAGCATCTGACGGGCGATGTCCATCGCGGCCACAATGTACTGAATGCCCGCTGGATTGAGGAGGAAACCTGGCTGCTGACCCGTACCTTCACGCTGGAGGCGGATGCGCTTGCCGGCGGAAACCGGATCCGGCTGGTGTTGGCGGGACTGGCGCTGTACGCCGAGGTTTATCTCAACGGCAGTCATGTTGGCGGCCACCACAATTTCTATACGCCCTACCGCCCGGACATCACATCCTATGTAAAGACCGGCGAAAACCGGCTGGACATCCGGCTGGAATCCGGCTTGTTAGCCAACGCCTTCAAGCGCGCTGGGGATGGACACGGCGCGCCCAGAGAGCAGGCCATGCGAAGAAGCTATTGCCGGGGGCCGCAGTCCTCGTTTGAGTGGGATTGGTCGCCGCGTCTGATCAATGTCGGCATCTGCGGAGGCTGCCATCTTGAAATCGGCCCGCTGTTTGTCAATGAAGTGTCCGTCTTCCATGAGCTTTCCGCCGATTATTCCGAGGCGGAGCTTCGGATCCGGCAGTTCCTGTCGCTTGACGGTGAGCGCGAGGTCTGCGTGGAGGCAAAGATTGCCGAGACCGGCGAGAGGGAAGCATGGAGCGGATGCATTCAGGGCGAGCTGTATGTGCCGCTGACGCTGCGGATTTCAAATCCCAAGCTGTGGCAGCCGCGAAATCACGGCGAGCCGTACCGCTATACGCTTGTCATTACCGTGACGGATTCCGCTTCGGGAGAGGTGATTTCAAGGCAGAAAAAGCGGGTCGGAATCCGCCGGGTTGCGATCGATCAGTCCCCTCTGAAGGAGGGGGGCCGTCAATTCCGGCTGCTTGTAAACGGCGAGCCTCTCTTTGCCAAAGGCGCCAACATGATTCCGCTGGATATTCTCTATTCCCGCTTCGACCGCGCTTCCTATGAGGTGCTGATCGACCGGGCGCTGGAGGTTAATTTTAATGTTCTGCGCGTCTGGGGCGGCGGCATCTACGAAACGGACGATTTCTATGAGCTGTGCGATGAAAAAGGTATCGTAGTCTGGCAGGATTTCATCGCGGCCTGCGCCAACTATCCGGCCGATGACCGGGATTTCGTCGAGAATTATCGCGCCGAAATCGCGTATCAGCTCCGCAGAATGTCGGTCTATGCATCAGCGGTCATCTACTGCGGCAACAATGAGATCGACTGGCAGATGGAGTTCCCCCACCTGCTCCACACCTACACCTGCGCCTCGCTCTATTATGCCATGGTGCCCAAAATCATGCACGCGGAGGGGGACAATCATTATTATCAGCCCTCCAGCCCCTTCTCGCCGGATGGCATGGATGCCAATTCGGATGCGGCCGGCGATCAGCATCCCTGGTCGATTGGCTTTGGCGATCGGGATTACTTCAAATATCGCGCCATGGACAGCCGCTTCCCCAATGAGGGCGGCATTCTCGGCCCGACCAGCCTGCTGAATATGATGGCGGCGCTTGGCCCGGGACAGGAATTTCTGCATTCCTTCGATTTCAAGGTGCATGACAACGCGATCTGCGATCAGAATGCCTGTGCGCCGGAGAAGCTGCTGGAGGAAAAGCTGGGCATCACGCTCGGACTTGGCGGCATGAGCATCGCCGATTATGTTTATTACGGCGGCTTTCTGCAGGGCGATGCGCTGACGGAATATATTCTCAATTTCCGCCGGCGGATGAGCACTACTACCGGCTCCGCGATTTTCTGGATGTATGAGGATTGCTGGCCGGCGACCCGTTCGTGGACGATTGTGGATTATCTGCGCAACCGTACCCCGTCCTTCTTCCCGGTCAAGCGTGCCTTCGCGCCGATTGCGGTGGATATTGTCCGGGCGGCGGGCGGCGGGTTCGATCTGTACGGCATCAATGAATATCTCACGCAGAAAAAGGTCCGGATTCGCTGGGCGGCCTTCGTGCCGGATGCCCAGGCATCTGCCCAGACATCTGCCCAGGCATCTGCCCAGGCGGATGCGGTTGTCTGGCAGGAAGCGGAGGCGCTTCTCGATGCCAATTCCTCGTCGGTCATCCTGCACATCGATCCCCCGGCGGGAACCATCCCGTGCGTGATGCTGTATGATCGGGACGGCACGCTTCTCGCACGCCGCCGCTTTGTGGATCGGCCCTATCATGAGCTGGGGCTTGCAAAGCCCGAAATCCGTGTTCATCTTGATGCGGACGGCACGGCGGTCTACGAATGCGATACATTGGCGATCGGTGTCTGCATCGATCTTGACGGAGATGACAAAAACCTCTCCGACAACTTCTTCGATCTTTATCCCGGTGTTCCGCATCGGGTTCAGCTCGGAGGGAAGAGCGGAAAGGTTCTGTACTGTCTGAATATGGCATGATTACCGGCTGTTTGCCGCTTTGACAAAGGCGGCAAACAGCTTTTTTGTGCCTTCGTCGGTCAGATGCTCGGGATGCCATTGGACACCGAGCCAGAAGCGCTTGGTGGGATCCTCGGCGGCCTCGATATTTCCGGCACCGCCGGTGGTGTGGGCTGCGGCCTTCATGCCCGGCGCGAGCCTGTCAAGGGTCTGATGGTGGAAGCTGTTGACCTCGGCCTGCTTACCGATCAGCGTACAGAGGCGTGAATCGGCCGAAACGGAGACGCTGTGTGAGGTCTGATGACGCTCCAGCGTCTGCCGGTGACCGGGCAGATCGAAGATCAGTGTTCCGCCAAGGGCCGCATTCATGATTTGCAGGCCGCGGCAGATGCCAAGAGAAGGAAGATCCCGCTCATAAGCTAAGCGGGCCAGCGGCAGTTCAAAGCCATCCCGCTCGGCATTGGGGCTTGCGAGCAGGGCTTCGTCATAGTCCGCATACAGCGCCCGATCGAGACCGCGCGGATCGATATCGCCGCCGCCGGTAAACAGGATTCCGTCACAGATGCGGAGTGCTTCCCTGGGATCCAGTAAAGGCGGGAGCAGGATGGGAGAGCCTCCTGCGCGGCGGATTGCCTCACAGTAATGGCGGCGAAGGAAGAGATCGCCGTCACGGTTGAAGCCAAGCGTAATTCCGATGATGCACATATCGGTTCCTTTCTGCAATGGATGTACGTTTTTTCTTGACAAGCGGAAAAAACGGTTGTATAATGGTAATACTTCAGTATATTCCGACGGAGGATGAATGGATACAGAAACTCTTTCACCGATTCCGTGGCGGCGGGCCTTCCGGATAGCCTTGCCGGCCACACTTCCCGTGCTCGCCGGCTTTTCCTTCCTTGGCATCGCGTTCGGCATTCTGCTGACATCCAAGGGATACGGCGCGGTGTGGGCTTTTCTGATGAGCGCGCTGGCATTTGGCGGCAGTATGCAGTATGTGGCCGTCACGCTGCTCTGCGCGGCCTTCGATCCGATGCAGGCCTTTCTTCTCAGCCTGACGGTCAACGCAAGACATATTTTCTATGGACTTGCCTTTCTCTCGGAGTATCGGGGGATGGGAAAACTCAAGCCTTTATTGATCTGCCTTCTCTGTGACGAGAGCTTTTCAATTCTGGCGGGCGGTCTTCCGCGGGAAGCACAGGCGGAGGGATCCCGGGCACGGTACTGCTTTGCCGTATCGCTGCTCAATTATATCTACTGGGTATCGGCCTCGCTGGTCGGCGGCATCCTCGGGGCTCTGCTGACACAGGTGGAGGGCTTTGATACCACCGGCTTTGATTTTGTGCTGACGGCGCTGTTTGTGGTCATTCTGATCGATTCCTGCCGGGAGAAGGAAAAGCTGCTTCCGGCAGGAATCGGAATTCTGGCCTCCGTAATCTGCCTGCTTATCTTCGGAGCGGAGGATTTTCTTCTGCCCTCGATGGCGGCGATTGCTTTGCTGCTGATGCTTGTCGGAAAGGCGGGATGGGTACATGACGCATAATGCCTGGCAGGTATTTGCCGTGATTCTTGCCATCACGCTGGGAACACAGATCACGCGCTGGCTTCCGTTTATCCTGTTCCCGGAAAAGCGGCAGGCACCCAAAGCAATAACCGCGCTCAGCCGGTTACTGCCGCCCGCGGTTATTGGTTTGCTTGTAGTTTACTGTCTGAAAAACGTGAGCCTCATCGCCGCACCCCACGGAATCCCGGAGGCGATTTCCATCGCGCTGATCGCATTTCTTCACATCCGATGGAAGAATTCCCTGCTGAGCATCGGGGCTGGTACGGCGCTGTACATTCTTCTGATCCGGATTCTGCCTCTGCTGTAATCAGCGGCCGTCGCGGATCCGAAGGGCTACATCCGGCTTGTTGGTGATAATGGAATCAATGTCCAGCTCGAACAGACGGGCGAGGTGGTCTTCGTTGTCCACCGTCCACGGATGAACGCGGACACCCAGCTCACCGGCACGCTTGACGATGTCCGGATACTTCAGGATCTGGCTGTAGTGCGGATGGATCGCCTTGGCACCGAACAGCTTGGCGTAATCGGCCGGCTTGACGATATCGGCACCGTAGAGCGGAGCGACAAAGGCATCGGCATCATAATCCAGCATATCGGTCAGGTTGAAGTGATTGAAGGATGAGTAAATGACCTGATCCTTCATGCCGCAGGCGATGGCGCAGTCGTGAACCTCGTGGACAAAATCGGTGCCGGAAGCCTTCAGCTCAACGTTGACAACGAGGCCGGAGGGCTTCATCAGATTGTAGACCTCTTCCAGCGTGGGAATGTTGACATGACCGTATTTATCGGCAAATCCGGCGGCGAAGCTGTACTGGCGAAGCTCGGCCAGCGTCATTTCGGCGATCTTGCCGGAGCCGTTGGATACGCGGCTGATTTCGCCGTCATGCGTGACAACAAGATGGCCGTCTTTGGTGCGGTGAACATCCAGCTCGATGCCGTCTGCCTTCATTTCGATGGCCAGAGCAAAAGCCTCCAGCGTGTTTTCCGGCGCATATGCCGAAGCACCGCGGTGGGCCTGAATCAGTTTTTTGCCGTGAAGTTCCATAGTATAATCTCCTTTCGGAACTGCTTTTTTCGTATCAATTATACCATTGAACGATCTGCTTGTCAAGCTGTTTGAAAAAGATTTGTAAAAACTCGGTAAAGTCTTGCCGCATTTACACCGCTGTAAGCGTAAGTATGGGCAGTATGTGAATAAATTGGAAAAATTTCCTTTACCCGTTTACAATTTATAAAAGTTGTGATATAATAGTAGCATAATCCTAATAGCATAACCGAAAACGTTTGAACGCTTATATAGAGAAAGGAAAACGTCTATGAAGTGTCCGATCTGCGGATTTGATGAAAGCAAAGTGCTGGAAACCCGATCGGTTGACGGCGCGGATACCATCCGCCGCCGCCGCGAATGCGGCGCGTGTCAGCACCGTTTCACAACCTATGAGGTTCTGGAGGAGCCGGAGCTGATGGTCTGCAAGCGGGATAATACCCGTGAAACCTTCGATCGGAATAAGATCCTGAACGGTCTGCTGAAGGCCTGCCGCAAGCGGCCGGTATCCATCCGGCAGATGGAAGCCCTGGTTAGCAGCATGGAAACCGAATTTCAGAATACGATGCGCACGGAAGTATCGACCATCGAAATCGGCGAGCGGATCATGGCCGGTCTGAAGCTGCTGGATGAGGTTGCCTATATCCGGTTTGTATCGGTGTATCGGGATTTCGATGACATCGATTCCTTCTTTGACGAGCTGAACCGCCTGAAGCGGGATCGCGAAGCACGTCAGAAATAAAAAAGAAGATCCCGGAACCTGTTTTTGACAGGTTCCGGGACTTTGTCATTTTTTCAGTATTCCATCCACAAGTCCCTCATCCAGCTCGTCAAATCGGAGCGGCTTGTCCCGATGATGGGCAGGATCCGGCTCGGAGGTATGCGGCCCGAGCAGAAGCTCGAAGATGACTACATCCCGCCAGGTGCCGTACTTGTTGCCCGCCAGATGTTCGCGGCCGGTTTCAGCAAATCCGAGCGATTGATGCAGGGCAAAACTGGCAGGATTCGGGTCGGTGACAACGCCGTACAGATTCCGGCAGCCCATGGCACCGAGAAGCGCGATCAGCGCGCGGTAAAGCCGGGTTCCGAGCCCTTGTCCGGTGACGGAAGGATCAAGATAGACCGACAGCTCGGCGCAGAATCGGTAGCCGTATCGCTCCTTGAAGCGGTGGGCATAGGCATAGCCGATGGCGATGCCGTTCTCCTCGGCGATCAGATAGGGATATTCACCGGCGATGGAAACAATCCTCCGCGCAAATTCATCGGCATCCGGGGGATCGAATTCCAGCGTGATCGCGGTGTTTTCCACATACGGGCGGTAGATTCCGGCAAGGCTTGCCGCATCGGCCGGCACAGCCCTGCGAAGCGTGATGCTCAATTATTTCTCGCAGTACATTTCGAGGTACTGCTCCATGCGCTCGCGGATCTCATCGTTCAGCGGAATCTCGCCATCGATCTCGCGGTTGTGCATATGCTCGATGATGTCACGGACGGTGACGATCGGGTGAACCTGGATGCCGAATTCCGCACCGATCTCCTTGATGGCGGTGGTGCCGGACTGGCCGCGCTCCATGCGGTCAACGGAGATAATCATATGCTCGACCCGGACATCGGCTGCGGCCTTCAGCTGGGGAAGGGTTTCGCGGACAGCGGTGCCGGCGGTGATCACATCCTCGATGATGACAACGCGGTCGCCGTCCTTCAGCTTGGCACCGACCATATTGCCGCCCTCGCCGTGATCCTTGGCTTCCTTGCGGTTGAAGCAGTAGGGCTTGTCAATGCCGTATTCGGTGAAGAGGGAGCAGGCGGTGACGGTGGCAAGCGGAATTCCCTTGTAGGCCGGGCCGAAGAGGACATCAAAATCCTCGCCGACATTCTGCTTCAGGCACTCGGCGTAGTATTTGCCGAGCTTGGACATCTGGGCACCGGTGCGGTAGTTGCCGGTGTTTACAAAGTAGGGGGACTTGCGTCCGGATTTGGTGGTGAAGTCGCCGAAGCGGAGAACGCCGCTTCTTACCATGAATTCGATAAAGTCAGTCTTGTAGCTCATTTTTCTATCTCCTTTATATTTGAATCGGTGTATTGTCAAGCTCGATTTTCAGAATCATCGTCTCGCCCGCATATTCGTCAGCCGGGATGCTTCCGACATGAAGCACCTGCGGATCGAGAATGCCGGTCTGCCAGTTCTTGGCGGCCGGGCGGGCGGAAACCTCAAAGGAAAGTGCACGTCCGTCATTCAGAAGCGTGACCGAGCGTGGGCGGACATTCAGCGGCTTTAAGGACAGACCGCAGTGAATGAGCCCATCCGGGATGTGAACATAGAGAGTATCGCCGCGCCGGGTTGTCAGCAGAGAATGATTGTCGAGCAGGGCGCAGGGCTCGGCATCGAAGGCCTCGCGGACGCGCTGATACCAGTCGCCGACACCGCGAACCAGCCGTACCGCTTCATCGGGGAGCCGTCCGTCCGCCATCGGGCCGACGTTCAGCAGATAGCTTCCGTCCTTGACAAAGATTTTGTCGATGCTGGAGGTGAGGAAACGCTTGGTGTAATAATCCTCGTTTGCGTAGTAGCCCCAGCTCTCATGACCGACCGATTGGCAGGCCTCGGTGTATCGCTCGAACTTACCTCCCTCGGGAACCTCGCGCTCCGGCGTGGAGAAATCGCCCTTGTCGCCCCATCCGCGGTCATTGATGAGAATATCCGGCTGAAGGCTGCGGACGAATTCGTTCATGGAGGGATCCTCGATCTTGGCGGGGATATCCCAGAAGAGGGTGTAGATTTTGCCGTAGTTTGTCAGCAGCTCCGAGAGCTGATTTTTGACAAACGCGCGGTAGCGGACGGTATCCTCCTCCTGATCGGGAGAGGGCATCTGATGCGAGCTCCTGGAATTGTAGCCGTAGGGGCAATGCCAGTCGGGGTTGGAATAATAGAGCGACAGCGCCATTCCGCCCCGCTCGCAGGCATCGGCCAGCTCCTTCAGAATATCGCGGCCGTAGGGGGTGTTCATGATGTTGAAATCCGTATATTTGGTGTCAAACATACAGAAGCCGTCATGATGCTTGGTTGTGATGCAGATGTATTCCATGCCGGCTTCCTTTGCCAGCGCAACCAGCGCATCGGGATCGAAGGCGGTCGGATTGAAGCGCTCGGCGAGCTTGGCATAAACATCGCGCGGGGTATAGAAGCGCCAGCGCGCCTGCTCGTGATAGGCAAGGAGGGAATAGATTCCCCAATGCACAAACATTCCGAATTTTTTGGGCATACCCATATCCGTTGATTCCTTTCTGCCGGGTGAAGTATTCTCACGCTTATAATAGTATACCATTTTTTCGCGGCGGTGTAAAGAGCTTTTGTCAAGATAATTTCAAAAAATGTCCGGTCCGGATACTTGATTTCGGTATCCATGTGTGATATAATAATGCCGTACTTAAAAGGAGGCGACGGTATGAATCCGACTTTTTGTGAGAAAATGGACCGGTGGCTGGATGCCTATTGCGGCCGCAACCGCTTTGCGGGGATTCTGCGTGTCACGCATCGGGACCGGATCCTGTATCAGCGCTGTATGGGCCTTGCCGATCCGGAGAGCGGAATCCCCGTCTCCGAGCAGACACGCTTCACCTTTTATTCGCTGTCCAAGCCCTTCTGTGCCATTGGCCTTATGAAGTTAGTCGAGCGTGGGCTGGTCAGTATGGATTGTCATCCCGGTAAGTATGTGCCCGAGGCGCGGGACTTTGATGCGCGCGTGACGGTGTATCATATGCTTCACCATATCAGCGGAATGCCCGATTTCGTCCGGCATCCCGACAACGCTTCGTTCGACGGCAAAAATGCGGTGGATATGCGAAGACTGGTGCGGGAGCTTTCCGGTCTGCCGCCGGTTTTTGCACCGGGAACGGCGACCGAGTATGCCAATATCAATTTTGCGCTGAGTGCGCTGATCATCGAGAATGTGAGCGGCCGGCCGTATGCGGACTATATGCACGACGAGGTCTTCGCGCCGCTCGGCATGGAGCACGCCGTCGTCGATGTCCCGGGAAAGGAGATCCCGCACCGTGCGATCGGATGCGGGATCAGCGGCGACTCGCTGATCCCGGTCGGCAACTGTATCGGCTGGATGTTTGGTGCCGGCGATATCAACGGCGATGTCAACGATGTGTACTGCCTGAACCGGGCGATCAAGAACCGAAGCCTGTTATCAAACGAGAGTTGGGAGGCGATTCTGACGCCTGCGCCGATCAACGCCTTCGGATGCGGCTGTGCTGTCAATCTCTGGCACGGACGGCGGCGGATCCAGCACAACGGCGGCCATGTCGGCTTCCGTACCCTGCATATCCAGCTCCCCGATGAGGATTTCGACATCATCCTGCTGTCCAACTGCGGCTTCGGCGATTCGCGCAATTCCATCTCCGAGGCGGTATATGCCGCGTATTTCGGAGCGGCGGAAGGCACATCGGGAACGCTCTCCATGGACACTTTGTCCAAGGACACTTTGTCCATGGACAAGGGCTACATCGCGGCTATCGGCTCTGCAAACGGCTGTGAGCGTGCGATGAGCGAGGCGGAAGAGCGCCGCCTGCTCGGCCGGTACGGGGATATCCGGCTGGAAAAGAGCCGGGACGGCTACCGGATCCTGCGGGGCGGGACGGTGCTGGAATGTTATTTTGCCGGCGATCGGCTTGTCAACCGGTATGCCGATGAAAGCTATCCCATTACGGCGGGGGCCGACGGAAGGCCGCAGCTGCTCGCTAAAGCAAAATCAGAATAAAAAAGGAATCGGTTATGGCAGAATTCAAAACCAACGTATATCGGATATTTGATAAGGAAAAGCTTCCCTATACGCCGCACACCTACGAGCATGGCGAGGAGGCTGTGGACGGCATGACCATATCGGCGCTGCTGAAGATCCCGCCCGAGCGGATCTTCAAAACGCTGGTCACGCAGGGAAATGACCGCAATTACTATGTGTTCGATGTTCCCGTTCATCGGGAGCTGGATCTGAAAAAGGCCGCAAAGGCGGTTGGCGTGAAGTCGCTGGAAATGATCCGCGTGGCGGATATTAACAAGGTGACCGGCTATGTGCGCGGCGGATGCTCGCCGGTTGGCATGAAAAAGCGCTACCGCACCGTATTCGATGCCACGGCAAGGGAGCAGGAAACCATGCTGGTCAGCGCCGGAAGGATCGGATGGCAGATTGAAGCAAAGCCGGAGGATCTGGCAAAGGTATCCGGCGCAATCTTTGCGGATATTCTGCTGGAGCTTCATGAATAAGCACGGGAGGAAGAGAAATGGCACAGATTATCAAGGTGTTCCGGGATCCGGTCCCGGCCATGCGCTTCATCGGAAAACGCTACGCTGAATTCGGCCATTGGGGCGAATGGTTCCAAAACGGCTGGTTCGATCAGCTGGAGGCGGCAATGGGCGGAGTCGATGCGATATGCCATATCTGGGAGAATGGCGGCGGCTATGTCGGAATCGAGCGCCGTGAGGCGGGAGAACCGTTTGAATACCGGATCGGAATGTTCACACCTGCAGGTACAGCCGTGCCGGAGGGGTTTGAAGCATGGGATTATGAGGCCGGGGCATTTGGCACCTGCTGGATTTACGGCAGGGAAAACGAAGTTCACGATACACGCTCCTGTCGGGCGGCTATCGAAGCGGCCGGCATGGAGCTTCTCACGGATGGGACCGGCGGTCTGCTGTCCTTTGAAAACTGCCTCTGCCCGCGCTATACAGCGCCGGATGATAAGGGAAATGTTATTCTTGACTATTGCTATTTCGTAAAATAAAGGAGTACACGGATATGGATTTTCAGGCGAAAATGGCGCAGATTCGTTGGGACAGCTATCAGAATCTGAAAAAGAAATACGATTATGAGGCCGGAATGCCGGCTGTCAGAGGCAGCGGCGATACCTCGCACAGCTACCACAGCCGGCTTAACGGTGCGGTTCTGCATCCGCTTCGCCAAACCTCACTGCTGGCGATGTGGGTCTACGATAACAGCGATGCGGAATTTTATCCCGAAGCCGAGCGGATGCTGGAAAATCTGATCCGTTATCAGGATACCGATCCCGACAGCCCCACATTCGGTCTGTGGGCCTATTATGCCGAGGAAAAGCTGGCGGATATGTTCAATCCGGACTACAACTGGGCAAACTTCATCGGCAAGGAGCTGGCGATGATTGTTCTGAAGCATCCGGACAAACTGAGCCGTCCGATGCTTGAAAAGCTTCCCGCTGTCATCGAGCGGGCGGCCGAATGCAGCATCCGCCGTAATGCAGCCCCCGATTACACAAACATCGCTGTGATGAGCTCGCTGTTTATCTATACGGCCGGCGCGATCTGCAAAAACGATCGGATCCGCGAGGAGGGCCGCAGTCGGATCCAGCTGCTGTACGATTATTTCATGGCGACCGGTCAGCCCAGCGAATACAACAGCAGTACCTACACCCCGCTTGCCATCGGCGACCTGTCCGATTTCCTGCCGCTGATCGCCGATGCAGAGCTTCATGAAAAATTGGCGGAGATCAATCGGATCCTCTGCCGGTGCCTGGTGAAGCATTACAATCCAATTATCCGTCAGCTGTCCGCGCCGCAGTACCGGGCCTATTCCAATTATGGCCTCCCTGACAGAGGAGAGGGCGTCGGCGGCGTGGTTTATCGCCTGAGCAAGGAAAAATCCGGCTATCTGCCATCCGAAGGCCATTCGCTGATCTGTGATCTGCCCGAGGAAGAATTTGAATTCACGGGAGAGAGATGGATCTGCGAGCCCTTTTACCGCAAAAACGGTCTTCGCACGCCCGAGGATACCAATATTATCATCAGCGACTGCGATTGCGGAGATCTGTACGCCTTTTCCTATCTGACCGAGCGCTATAATATCGGCTCGCTGGACGGATGTGATACCTGGAATCAGCGGCGGAACTGTATGGTGACCTGGGGCGAAAAATATCTTCGCCTGCGCGGCATCAAGGATGAGTACGATTTCTGCTCAGGATTTGTTGCGGCATCCCAGTACAAGAATGTCATCCTCGGACGGGTCGGGTTCACCACCGACCGTGGCGATATGCATTACATCCTCGATAAGGAGCGCGGTTTCTATACGGCAAAGCAGCTCAAGTTTGTCTTTGAGCTTGGCGGAAAGACGGAAAAGGTCCAGGTGACCGAAATCCCCGGCGGTGCGGTCTACTACGATCCCGATGACGGCGTGCGGATTACCGTAAAGACGGCCGATTGGGTCTTCGACGGACAAAAGGCTGAAGTGCGGCTCAATCCCGATACGAAGAATCTTGAAATGATCGCCTTCGATTCGGAGCGTTCGATTGCCATGTGCGAGCTTAGTGACTGTTATGGTTCCTTCACGATGGAGGTGCAGAGCGATACCGTTGAGCCGCGGGTATCCTATGAGGGTGGATATGCCGTTTCCGAATGCACGGCGGATGGGCGTACCCTCCGTGTCGGCCTTCCGATGAAGCCAATGACTTATAACGAAATGATGCGCGCTCGCCGCGTGACGTTCTGATCCGGTCCGAAAGCAAAAAAATCAAGGCTGTGGCTTGAAAAATTGGCAAAAGCTCTTGCATTTTTTCGCAGAATGTGATATACTGTTAAGGATAAATGCAAGGATGAAGTTTGCCTGCTGCTTAAAACGGCAGCCAGAGATTGACCGCAGCCGATCTTTTCGGCAGCTGGAAGCGGTCTTGCCGGGAAGCAGAGGGGCGTTTCGCTTCGGAGCAGCGTCGGTTAAAATTTCCGCATGGAAATGAGTAGCCGGCGACGTCTGACACGCGTTAAACGGTCGCCGAGTGTATTGCTTAGGCAATGAATAAAGGTGGTACCGCGGAAAAGGTGCATGATCCTGTGATAATGCCGTTCCGTCCTTTGAGAAATCATAAGGGCGGACGGCTTTTTGTTTTTATTGCCTGCCCGTAATTTACAGAAAGGAACAAACCAAATGAAAGAAAAACTTGAACAAATCCGTGCAGCTGCCTGTGAACAGCTGAACCTGCCGGGAGCGGATCTGGAGCAGATCCGTATCCGCTTCCTCGGCAAGAAGGGTGAGCTGACCGGCGTGCTTCGCGGCATGGGCCAGCTTTCCGCCGAGGAGCGCCCGATTATCGGCGCGCTGGCCAATGAAGTTCGCGCAACGATCGAGAATGCCATCGCCGAAAAGGCCGAGATCCAGAAGAAGGAAGCCCTTCTTGAAAAGCTGAAGAACGAGCGTCTGGATGTCACCATGCCCGGCAAGAAGCCGGTAATCGGCAAGCGCCATCCGCTGGCTAAGGTCCAGAAGGAGATGGAAGACATCTTCATCGGCATGGGCTTCGGTATTGTGGACGGCCCCGAGGTTGAGTACGATTACTACAACTTCCAGGCTCTGAACATCCCCGAAAACCATCCCGCACGCGACACGCAGGATACCTTCTACATCACCGAGAACATTCTGCTCCGCTCCCAGACCTCCCCGGTTCAGGTGCGCACGATGGAAAAACAGCGCCCGCCGATCCGCATCATCTCTCCCGGCCGTGTTTATCGCTCGGATGCGGTGGATGCCTCCCACTCCCCGCTCTTCCATCAGCTGGAGGGCCTGGTTGTCGATAAGGGCATCACGATGGGCGATCTGAAGGGTACGCTGGAAACCTTCGCCAAGACCATGTTCGGCGAGCAGACCCAGATCCGCTTCCGTCCGCACCACTTCCCGTTCACTGAGCCGTCGGCCGAGGTCGATGTATCCTGCTTCGTCTGCGGCGGCAAGGGCTGCAAGCTCTGCAAGGGCGAGGGCTGGATTGAAATTCTCGGCGCGGGCATGGTTCATCCGAACGTTCTGCGCGGCTGCAATATTGATCCCGACGAATACAGCGGCTTCGCCTTCGGTATGGGCATCGAGCGCGTCACGATGATCAAGTACGGCATCGACGATATGCGCTATCTCTACGAAAACGACATCCGCTTCCTCGATCAGTTTTAATCGGTGACGGCTATGGTAACGATCGGAATCGCAGGAGGCACCTGCTCCGGAAAGACAACTCTGTCCCTTGCTCTGGAGGAACGCTTCACGGCCGGAAACAAAAAAGTCGTGAGCATCCATATGGATAAGTATTTCAAGAAGCCCACGCCGAATACCATTGCCCCAATCACCCGGATCGAATATCCCGAGCACAACCACCCGGATTCCTTCCGGCTTGACGAATTCTATCAGGCGATCGCCAAGGCGCAGGCATCCGATGCCGATGTGGTTATCATCGAAGGTCTGCTGATTCTGTACCTTGATGAGGTCCGCGAAAAGCTGGATCTGAAGATCTTCGTGGATCTTCCCAGCGATGAGCGGCTGATCCGCCGGATTCACCGCTTCATGCGCGACCGCGGCCAGACGATGGATGAGGTGGCCGATCGATATCTGGATACCGTACGCTACCGCCACAACGAGTTCGTTGAGCCTTCCCGCTGGCACGCAGATCTGGTTTTCAACGGCACGGCAAACACGGCGACAAGCTGTGATATTGTGGCGGCCTATGTCGGAGGCCTGAACCAATGAAGCTCCATGTTCTCGGCAGCTGCTCCGGCACCGAGCCGATGCCGGGACGGCATCACACTGCATGGGTGCTGGAAACGGACAGCGGCCTGTACTGGTTCGATGCCGGTGAAACCTGCTCCTATACCGCTCATTTGATGGGACTGGATCTTCTTTCCGTCCGCGCGATTTTCATTTCGCATCCGCATATGGATCACATCGGCGGGCTCGGCAATCTGCTCTGGACCATCCGGAAGCTTACCACGGTGTCCGATCGCCGGCCTCCATCCGATATTGAAGTCTATGTTCCCGATCCTGTCAGCGGCGAGGCCGTTATGGCTCTGCTGCGGAACACCGAAGGCGGCTTTGCCTGTAAGTTCGGCATCAACGGACACACGGTCACAGACGGTGTGATCTTCGAGCGGGACGGTGTAAAGGTGGAAGCGCTCCATAATTACCATCTCGGGGATGGCAATCCGCCGCGCTCCTTCTCCTACCGCATCATGACGGAAGGGAAGACGGTAGTCTTCACCGGCGATGTTCGCGAAGCGGCTGATGTGGATGCCTTTTTGCGGGACGGATGCGATCTCCTCTTTACCGAAACCGGGCATCATCAGCCCGAAGCGATGCCTGCCTATATCAAAGAACATCATTACAGCGTCGGCAAGCTGGCATATCTGCACCATGGCCGGACAATCCTGAACAACCGGGACGGCTCAGCCGAACGGATCCGCAAGGTGTGGGACGGCGAGTTTGTCATCTGTGAGGACGCTGAAACGATCACTCTCTAACGAAAGGAAAATAACTATGAATTTATCTCTTGCATGGGCGAAGGATTTCGTCAGTCTGGACGGAATCGCGCCGAAGGAATACTGCGACCGCCTCACCGCGACCGGCTCCAAGGTCGAAGGCTTTGAGGTGCTCGGCGAGGATATTGAAAACGTTGTCGCCGGCAAGGTGCTCTCGCTGGAGCGCCATCCCGACTCCGACCATCTCTGGGTCTGCCAGATTGATGTCGGCGAGGCCGAGCCGGTACAGATTGTCACCGGCGCGCAGAATGTGTTCGCAGGTGCGATGGTTCCGGTTGCCAAGGCTCCGTCCAAGCTGCCGGGCGGTATCAGCATCAAGGCCGGCAAGCTCCGCGGCGTACCCTCCAACGGTATGCTCTGCTCCATCGGCGAGCTGAATCTGACCACGCATGATATGCCGGGCGCCATTGAGGACGGCATCTTCATCATGGACGGCATCGACTGCAAGCCGGGCGACGATATTCACGATGTCCTGCAGCTGTCCGATACGGTTGTGGAATTTGAAATCACCTCCAACCGTCCCGACTGTCTGTCGGTTATCGGTCTGGCACGCGAGAGCGCGGTGTCCTTTGGCCGCGAGCTTTCGGTTCCCGCGCCGGAAGTCACCTACAAGAATGACGGCGATGCCATTGAAAACTATCTGTCCGTTGAGGTCAACGATGCCGAGCTCTGCCCCCGCTACACCGCCCGCGTTGTCAAGAATGTAAAGATCGCGCCCTCGCCGCTCTGGCTGCGGATGCGTCTGCGCGCCTCCGGTGTCCGCCCGATCAACAACATCGTTGATATCACCAACTATGTCATGCTGGAATACGGCCAGCCGATGCACGCTTTCGATTATGCCTGCCTGGACGGAAGCAGGATCATCGTCCGCCGCGCCGGGGAAGGCGAGAACTTCAAGTCGCTGGATGATATTGATCATACGCTGAACAGCACGAATCTGGTTATCGCCGATGAGAAGAAGGCCGTTGCTCTGGCCGGTGTCATGGGCGGCGCCAACAGCGAAATCAAGGATTCCACCGTTACGGTTGTATTCGAGAGCGCCAACTTCCTCGGAAGCTCGGTCCGCGTAACCGCCAAGAGTCAGGGTATGCGTACCGAAAGCTCGGGCCGCTTTGAGAAGGGCCTCGATCCGGAGAACACGCTTCCCGCGCTTGACCGCGCCTGCGAGCTGGTTGCTCTTCTCGGTGCCGGCGAGGTGGTAAACGGTACGATTGATGTCTATAAGGGCAAGGAAGAACCGTTCGTCATGCCTCTGGAGGCGGATCGCATCAATGCCTTCCTCGGTCTTGATGTCAGCGCTGATTACATGAAGGATGTGCTGAAGAAGCTGGAATTCAAGGTGGACGGCGATATGCTGACCGTTCCGTCCTTCCGTGCCGACTGCCGCTGCATGAACGATATCGCCGAAGAGATTCTCCGTATCTACGGATACGATACCATCAAGTCCACGAAGTTCGTCACCCCGATCACCTCGGGCTGCCGCACGAAGGAACAGAGCTTTGAGCAGCTTTGCTGTGAAACCCTCTGCTCAATGGGTATCTATGAGTGCGAAACCTTCTCCTTCATCAGCCCCAAGTATTACGATAAGATCGGCATGGCTGCCGATGATGCCCGCCGCAAGTCGATTGTCATCTCCAATCCGCTCGGCGAGGATACCAGCGTTATGCGCACCACGGCAATCCCGTCCATGCTGGAGGTTCTCGCGCGCAACAACAACTACCATTCCGAAAAGACCGCTCTGTATGAGATGGCCAAGATCTACATCCCGGATGCCGATCCGAAGAATCTGCCCGAGGAGCGCCGCCAGATCGTGGTCGGCTTCTTCCGCGACGGCGATTTCTATACGCTGAAGGGAATCTGCGATGCGCTGCTCGACCGGGCCGGCATCACGGATGTGGCCTATAAGGCGGAATCGGAGGATGCAACCTTCCATCCCGGCCGCTGTGCCAAGCTGGTCTGCGAGGACGGAACCGTTCTGGGAACGATGGGCGAAATTCATCCTCTTGTTCAGGCTGAATATGAGATCGATACGCCGGTTTATATCGCCAATATCGATTTCGAGAATCTGTTCGCCAAGGCCAACCTTGACAAGCAGTTCAAGGCCCTGCCGAAGTTCCCGGCCATCACCCGTGACTTCGCATTCGTCTGCGATGACACGCTGGAGGTCGGTGCGATCGAAGCGGTTATGAAGAAGGCCGGCGGCAAGGCTGTCGAAGCGATCAAGCTGTTCGACGTTTACCGCGGCAAGCAGCTTGGCGAGGGCAAGAAGAGCGTGGCGTTCAATGTTATGCTCCGTGCCGCCGATCATACCCTGACCGATGAGGAAGCCGATAAGGTAACCAAGAAGATTCTCACCCTGCTCGACAGAGAGCTCGGCATCACCCTCCGCGCATAAATAAAAATCGGTTTTAGTCGAACTTTCGCGAAAAAAAGCTTGACAAACCGATCCGGAATGTGATATAATATTCATCCTTCGTCACTTTTGGCGGAGGATGAATTTTTATTAAGGAAGTGAAAGATCTATGGCAAAAAGATCCGTTTACATGATTTCGGAGAAGGCTCCGTTTCTGATGACCGCACCGGTGGAATTTGAATTTCACCCCGGATTTTCAACCGCGCAGAAGCAGCGGAACATCGATGAAATCCACCGGAAATTCCGGGCTCTCCGTCCCGCGGCCCGCGTGCTGGAGATTTCGTCCAAGTCCCGCGACACGCTCGGTGTACAGCTGAGCGCTTTCCATCTGCAGAAATTTGTCCCGTCGCTCGATCGGAGCGTACCGGTAGAGAATGCCTTTCAGGCCGGCAAGGTTTTTGCCGCAGGCGGGCCGTATCCTGACCTGCTGGATGTTTCACCGCGGGATGCGAAGCGGGATGAGCGGCTGAAAACGGCCGGACGGCTGACCGCCTTTACCTTTGAGGGCCGCACTTATCCGATCCGGCCCGAAACAGCCTTTTACAACTGGCTGTATCTGAATGCCCTGCTTGAAAATGAGGCGCTGGCGGAGCAGCTTCTGGAATACGATGCCTTCACGGATATCGAATTCAATCCGGAGCGGAGCATCAACTGTCAGGCCAAGGCGGCCGCTGTCTATGTGTCGATGGCACGGCAGGGGCTGCTTAATGAAATCCCCGATTTTGATCGGTTCCTTGCGGCCGTCGCGCCCGGCCGTCCGACAGAACCGGTCAAAGAAGAGGCAGAGCCGCGGCCGGCGATTGAAGCCGGCGACACCGTTATCCACAAGCTGTGGGGAGAGGGCCTTGTCAAAGAGGCCGGTTCCTCGCTGACGGTTCACTTTGAATCGCGCGGCGATGTGAAGATGGGCCTGCAATGGGTGCAGGACAACTGCGAAATCCGGCACAAATGAAAAGCGAGGGTGATGCACATCCGGTGCACACCCTCACTTTAATATTCACTTACTTTTCGAGCGTCATCAGGTACTTGAAGCAGCGGGTAACTTCTTCAACACCGGTGGGATCGCAGCCCTCGGACTCGACAACCATGCGCATACCGAGCTCAATGGCCTTGGCGCGTACAGCGGCGACAGGAGCTTCACCCTCGCCCAGCGCCAGACCCTTGCGGTCTCTGGTGCCGTCCTTCAGGTGGATGACCTTGACTCTGTCCTTCAGGCGGGTGATGGTTTCAACCGGATCGCGGCCGCCGCAGAATGCCCAGTAGGTATCGATCTGGAAGTTAATCGAAGTACGGGCTTCCATCTCTGCGTGAGCGATCTGTCCGTCCTTGTTGGGGAGGAACTCGCCGTGATGGTTGTGGTACGCCAGGGTAATGCCCTCTGCGGCCAGCATGGGCTGATACTTGTTCAGCTTTTCAATGGTGGAGTCGAGGCCTTCCTTAGTGTCCCACGGAGCGCCGGGAACGATGTAATTCGTATTGCCGAGCGTTTTGTGATATTTGACAGTAGCGGCAAAGTCAGCATCGAGATCGCCCAGACCGCTGTGGGTCGAGCAGACCTTCAGACCGTACTCGTTGAGCATAGCCTTGACATCTTCAGCGCTGTGGCCGAAGAAGCCGGCAAATTCAACCATCGTGTAGCCGATTTCGGCTACCTTCTTCAGTGCGCCGGCGAGATCGTCCTTGGTGATGTCGCGGAGGCTGTACATCTGAATACCGTATTCCATAATTGTATCTCCTTTTGGATGAGAATTTAGCGGATGCTATATTCATTATAGCGTAAAGCTATCCGTTTTGCAAGAGCTTTTTGAAAAAATTTTCTTTCTTTTCAAAAAACGACGGCGAAGCAAGGAACGAAGACGGATAAAGAAAGCTGCGCAGAGAGCGGAACGATTCAAAAGAAGGATTCCTCTCTCTGCGCTGCGTAACGAACAAATTGGCTTACAGATTGCTGACGATAAAGTTGTAGATGATGTCACTGTTGCCCTTCAGATTTTCGTGACCGAAATCGGGGTAAATGACCACGTCTTTTTCTGCTGTGATTTTGTTGAAGGCCGCAAACTGGGTCGAAGGCGGGCAGATGTTGTCCATGAGGCCGGTGGACATGAGAACCTTTGCACGGATCCGGGGAGCAAGATGCTGCAGATCGATGTAACCGAGCTTTTCGAAGAATTCATCGATATGCTCATGGGTGGGATCAAAGCTGCGCAGATAATACCAGATTCCGTTATATGCGCTATCCCGGACAAGATCCATCTCCCATACGCGCTTGTAGTCGCAGAGATACGGATAAACGGGTGCGCAGAGCTTGAGCGAGGGGAAGAGTGCTGCACAGGCGAAAGACAGTGCACCGCCCTGGGAACCGCCGGTGGCGACCATACGGGTTTCATCGACAAAATCGAGCGAAGCAACAACTCTGGCCAGCTGGGCGGTATCGAGGAACTGATCTCTTGCAAGAAGATCTTCGGGTTTGCCGTCGAAGCCGCGCATGAACGGAGCCGCATAGGTGGTTCCGGGAACGCCGCCGACATCCTCGGAATAGCCGCCCTGGCCGCGCGTGTCGAGAGCTGCAACAAAGTACCCGGCGGAAGCATAGGTCAACAATCCGCTCCAATCGGGGGAAGAACCGGAAAGACCGTGGAAGAGCAGGACAGCAGGCATTTTTTGCGAGACATTCTTCGGCTTGGCAGTTTTGGCGTAAATCGTTGCGCCTTTGGTGGATTTGAAGGTCAGTTCCGCCATCTCATAGTCCCGGGCGGCGAACGCATAGGGTTTGAACTCGGCCTTCGGATCGATCGTGTCCAACTCGGCGAGGGAAGAATCCCAGAACGAATCAAAATCGGCAGGGCGGGGATTACGCCCGGTGTATTCCTTCAGTTTTTCGAGGGGCATGTCAAGAAGCGGCATGGTTAAGAACTCCTTATTAAACTTACTTGTTTACTTTCATTTTCCCGGTGTATTCCAGCAGCTTGATGAAGAGGCCGCCCTGAACGGTGCGGTTCTGGAAGCCGCGTTTGCCGCTCTTTTCGGCGGTGACGGTATCGTACCAGTCGGTCATCGGCACACGGGAGGGGGAAACGTTGTAGGCATTCCACAGCGGCTCAATGTAGCTTTCAAAATCGGCCTTGGAATCGCAGAGGGTAGCCGTCCAGACCAGCCAGTCGGACTTGGTGTAGGTCCTGCGGTTGTCCAGCGGCATACCGTAGGCATTGAAGTGACGGCGGTTAGCCCAGGTTTCACCGTCGAAGATTTCATGCGGCATGAGCTTGGTACCGAACAGCTTATCCCATACGATGTTGTACTTCATGCTGTACGTGCCCTTGCGGTCGAAGGCCAGCCGGTAGCTGCCGTCGCCGTTGGAAGCGCGGAGGAGCCACTTGATGCCCATCTCGCGGGCTTTTCTCATATATTCGGCCGCGCTCTCACTCTGGCCGATCTTGTCGCAGATGATGCTCATGCCGGCAATGCCGGAAATTGCTTTCAGGGACAGATTGCAGTTGTGCGCCAGATGACCGGCAAAGTCATCCGTGCAGAGCTGATTGTCGGGATCGGTACCATATTCGGTCAGATAAGCGGTCCACTTTTCCAGCAGATCCAGATTCTCGGCGGCAAAGGTGATGTCGCCGGAGGCTACCGTATAAGCAGCGGCCATAATCAGCATATTGCCGCATTCCTCAACCGGCATCTGATATTCAAGTTTATTTTGATGGTAAACCTGTCCGTTCAGCTTGGGATAGCGGCCGACATCGTGGGGCGCGAAGTCGAAGGTCCATTCCTCGCTGCGCGCATATTTGATGATTGGGCGCATCATGCCGAGAACCAGCTCGGGATTGTAAAGAAGGAACATCGGAATCGAGGGATAGCTGACATCGACCGTAGCGGCACAACCGTTGGAGAAGCACTCCTTGGAGATGAAGAGCAGCTTGCCGTCCTTGTCGAGCACCGCCTTGTGTGCGGCAATGACCTGACGGAAGGCCAGCTGAAGCAGCTCGGCATACTTTTCGCCGCCGGCGCGGACCGCATCAAAGAAGAGCTTGTCATCCAGCTCCTTGGCGCGGGCAAGCAGCTCATCCTGCGAGGACAGCGCTTCGTGGATAGCGGTTTCGATGGTCTTGCCATCCTTGTTCCAGACGGATTTCAGCTTGTCGCCGAAGTAGTTGATGCTGTAGAAATCATCATATGCAAAGGCAATGACGGCTTCCTCGTCCATGTGCATTCGCTTTTCCAGCGTGCCGAAGGTCATGCCGGAGGCTTCGTCGTGTATGGAGCCGACTTCCGCTTTGTCGCAGGCCATCAGGAAGTAGCCCCAGTCAATGCGGAGATCGTCGCCGTCCTTTTCAAGAATCGGCTGGTCGATGCTGCCCATGCGGACAAGTCCCATCGTGCCGATCTTCTGGGTGGCGGCAATAATTTCATTCTGTCCTTTCGTATCCAGACACATCTCCTCGGATGCACGGAGCTTTACCTTGAGAAGATGCGGCTCGCCGTCAGTGGAGGCAGCCTTCAGCGTGAGTGTGGTGACCGGGCGGGTCATGACCTCCAGATCATCGGGAAAGAGCGGAGAGAAGAAGCGGGCCGAAAGACGGATTCCCGCGCCTTCAAAGGTGTATTCTGTGGTCAGAGCGGTGATATCAATGGCGGTCTGGGTCAAAATTTCGCCCTCGCCGGCACCCATGAAGCGGTATTCCTTGCCGTCAATCTCGAGAAAGGCGCGGATGGTATTGGGTTTGCCCGTCCAATGGACGGTATCGGCATCGGTGAGCCGATCGGTATTGGACCAGACGCTGAAATAGGGATCAATGGTAATCAGCGGTACGGCCGGAGCACGAAGCATCATAATCGGAATTCCTTTCGGTTGTCAAGTGTGATATATACATTATACAGGAAAATGCAGGGATTGTCAAGCCAAACTCTGTTGACAAATCAACTTGTTGCAGTGATTTGTCAACGGATTTCTTCAGCGTCCGTCACGGTAGGCGGCAAAGACAATGCTGCCGGTGGCATCCTTTGGCTGGGGATAGCCGACCGCATGGCAGAGAGTGGGGGCGATATCGGTCAGATCGGCCGGACGGGTGAGGACGGCATTTTCCTTGAATTTCTTTCCGCACATCACGCAGATCGGCTGCAGATCACCGCCGAGGGAATCCTTTGAACCGGGAATCTGCACCGCGTGGACACCGCCGATCTGCCCGCCGACGGAGGAGCCGTAGATGCCGAAGATCACATCACCGCTGTCCTCGGGCGAGTGGCCGAAGAAGAGGGCCTGATCGCCGGGGACGGCAAAGGCAAGACCGCGGACACCGTTGGGAGCTTCCGCATACAGATGAAGGGCGCGGATGATCTCGGCGACCGTTTTGTCATATTCTTCGGGGGGCACGATGCCGCAGGGCTCGCGGCCGGCGAGATTGACATTGATATAGCAGGTATCGACCACATAGGCTTTCGTCTTTTCCCAGATGACGTGATCGTTGCGCCAGTTGGCCCTGGCCGAGCCGGTTTCGTCATAGACGGTCAGACCGGCTTTTTCAAGCGCCTCAAAGACCGGAAATTTGCACTCGCATCCGACTCCGCCGTGATCGCTGATAACGGCGAAGACCGTATCCTCGCCGACAATATGGTCAAGCAGCCAGGAAATCTGCCGGTCCATGATGGCAAAGGCTGTGCGGTATTCGCTGATTGCGGCTTCATCGCCGTGCAGCCGCTTCCACAGCCGGTGGTGATTGATGTCATCGATGATATTGTTGTAATCGAAGATAATTTCATAATCGCCGCGCTCCACGGCATTCAGCATGATCTGCCGGCGCCATGCAAGAGAGAATTCAAAAGATTCAAAGAACTTTTTGGGATTCTTCGGAAAATCATCGTAGCAGATAAAATGGGTTTCCGGAACGGCCATGATTTCGGGAATGCGGTCGGCGGGCTGAATCTCGCGGAACAGATTGTTGACACCGGTGATGTAGACGGTGAGAATCTTATTTTCGGGATCGAAGAATTCAAGATAGGCACGGAAGTGGAAGATGCCCGTACCGTCTCCGGTGACGATCTCGCGGCTGATTACATCCGACCAGCTGTGTGGGGCGATGACGGCGGCGCTTTTGGCCGTGGCTTCATCGATGCCCACGCGCACGCCGTCCTTTTCGGGAATCACCGTCCAGGTGAACGGCTCGATGTGATCGATATAGCGCGGATGGCGGACATTTGCATCGAAAACAAAGGCATCGCCCGCTTTATGGCAGGCGGCACCGTCACAAACAGTCTGCCAGGTGCTCATGGATGCTGATCTGTTCGGATAGCGGGGATCGACGGCATGGGCGGAATAGCCGCTCTGATAAGCGGGTTCGCCTTCCAGCCGCAGGCTGAAATACTGCTGGGGAATGCCGTTGAGATCCGTGTCACAGGTCGGCTTGTCGGGGGAGGTGGTGATGTTGCCCATGATATGGGTGACATTTTCGGAGCGTGCGGGGCCGGATCCGAGAACGGTAATCAGGAGGGTACGGTCGCCAAGCTCCGCGGCCATATCCCAGAACCGCTCGCCGCGGACATTGCCGCTGTGATAAGCGGAGCGGAATTCCTGCGGATGGGTTCCCTTGATATGGAGAAGATCGCTGGTGGCTCCGTGAACGCAGGGGAGCGCGCCGGTGAAGACGGAATTCCAGCAGGTGGGCGAGATGGAAGGAAAGACGGACAGCATATTGCCGAAGGATACGCCCCTTTTCATGAGGCGCTCAAATCCGGGCAGACGGCCGGCGGCAATCTCGCTGTTTACATAGGAGGCCTGCACGCCATCGATGGCAAACAGTACAAGTTTCGGATATTTCATAACCAAGCTCCTTACGTCAGGCGTCAGCCTGTTTGAAAAAGCAGCGTGAGAACGGTCGGACCGTGCTCACGCTGCCGCGGAAAATAATCAGTTCTTTGCGAGAGTATTGGCAACGTCCATCATATCCTCGAGAACGGCCTTCTTCTGGGCACAGCGAACCTTCATGGCCTCGATCTGTTCAGCCGAGAACTTCTCAAGATCGCCGTCCTTCAGCTTGCCCTTGTACATCCGGTCAACAACCAGCGCCCATGCGATGTCGGTCGCAACCAGCTTGCTGTCACGCTCGCAGATAACGAGGTCGGACTTGCCCTGCAGGATGAGATCAACGGCAAAGTCGCCCATACGGGTTGCCGTCAGTCTGTCGCGGAGGGTGGGAGCGCCGCCGCGGACCATGTGCGCCAGACGGATGAAGCGGGAATCGATGTTGGCTTCTTTGTTCATGCGCTCGGTAAGATTTTCACCGAAGCCCTTGGGCATACCTTCGGAGTGGACAATGAGGAAGCTTCTCTGACCCTTTTCGCGCAGCGCGATGAGCTGTGCGATGCAGGCATCCTCGTCGAAGGGAAGCTCTTTTACTGCGATTGCATTGGCACCGCAGGAAATACCGCACTCCAGTGCGATATAGCCGGCATCGCGGCCCATAACCTCAATGACCTCGCCGCGTGCGTGAGACTCGCAGGTGTCGCGCAGGCAGTCTGCAGCGTGAAGAACCGTGTTCATTGCGGTATCAAAGCCGATGGAGTAGTCGGTGGAGGTAATATCGTTGTCAATGGTGCAGGGGATACCGATGGTGGGGATACCGTGCATGGAAAGGTCGGTAGCACCGCGGAAGGTGCCGTCACCGCCGCAGGCGATGATACCGTCAATCTCGTTCTTCTTGCAGGTTTCGATTGCTTTTGCCATACCAGCCTCGGTTGCGAACTCGTCGCAGCGGTCGGAGTAGAGCATCGTGCCGCCCCAACCGGTGATGTTGGCGACATCCATGGAGGAGAGAACCTTCAGCTCGCCGCTGATAAGGCCGGTATAACCCTTGTAGATACCGACAACTTCAACGCCGCGGGCAAGGGCGGAACGAACAACGGCGCGGACAGCCGCATTCATACCGGGAGCATCGCCGCCGGAGGTGAGTACGCCGATTTTTCTGAACTGTGCCATAATGATAACATCCTTCTTTTTGTGATTTTTTGCATGGCGGAAGGGGATTCCGCGCAGACTTTGCTACTATATATTTTATACGATTTTTCGCGAAAAATCAAGGGGTTGTCCGCTATTTTATAGTTTTGTTCACAAATAGCGGACAACCCGTTAAGTTTTTAACTTATTTTAACAAAAGCGTAATGATTTTGAACGGCCCGAAATCGACGGTGACGGTGTGATCGTTGATTTCAAGCACCTCCCTGGTTTCCTCCAGCATATTGACAATCCGCGCCTCGGTGATGTGCGGCGGGAGCGTGATATCACAGGAGGTGCGGCTCCGCTCGCATTCATACAGACGGACGACGATGGCGTTCTCCTCATCCTCTGCCGGCTTGATCGCCTCACAGATGACATTGGGAGAGGAAAGCTTCAGCAGGGAAGGAATCTCCTTCCTAAGCCGGCCGCGGCAGACAATGGGCGGATTGTTGAGCCGGTAGGCGGGGCGGACAACCGTTTCGGCCGAGAAGCTGCCGGCATGGGGTAAGAGCGAATAGGTCATCTCGTGAAGGCCCTCATCGCCGGTGACATCCGGACGGCAGCCGCCGCGGTGAAGCGTCAGGCGCATATCCGAACCCTCCGCTGAGATACCGTATTTGCAGTCATTGAGGATCGCGACACCGAAGCGGGTATCCGACAGATCCGTCCACTTGTGGTTGCAGACCTCAAACTGTACGGCCTCAAAGCAATTGTTGCGGGTGGTCGGGCGCTCGGTGTAGCCGAACTGCATCTCATGCCTGGCATGGGATGCAGCGACATCCACATCAAATCCGGCTTTAAGCAGACGGTGTTTCTCCTTCCAATCCACAAGGGTGTGGAAATCGATGCGCGGCGAGCGGGCCGAAAAGATCATATCCTGCACAAGGCGGGAGTGCTGACCAATCGCATATTCGGAGCGGATCCGCAGCTCATAAGCACCGTGCGATACCACACGCCGGCTTACCAAATCCACGCGCTCCGGCTTCTTGAAGCAGATATCGTTGTCGATATCCCAGTTGTCATGGTTCTCCGGAACCTCCTCCACCAGCGTGAGGCAGTTCAGCGGAGCACCGCCTTCGCGGCGGACCTCGCGGTTGGTTTGATGATCGATCAGCGAGGCGATAAAGCCGTTTTCGTCAAAGCGAACCGTCGCAAATTTCGTGCGCAGGGTGCGCAGATCCTCATCATAGACGAATTTGAGGGAGAGATCGACCGGCTGATCGGCGATATCCATCGAAACGGCGGAGAGGGCGGGGATACATCCGACATCCACCGCCGTACGCTCGCGTCCGCAGACATCGGTGAAGGGCTGGCCCATCGGGATGCCGTCCAGATAGACGATTCCCTCGCAGTCGAAGGAGAGCGGATTGAAGAAGGTAACGGCATCATCGCCGGATACCAGTGACGTTGCATAAGCATCCGTTTCGGCGGCCGCTTCCCGGATGACCTTGGCAAATTCCTGCCGCGCCAGAACATTGACCGGCGTGATGGAGGTGCCGGGCAGTATATCGTGGAACTGATTCTTCAGCAGGATTTCCCACAGCTCATCGCTCTTTTCATTCTTGGGCAGACCGGTGAGAACATTCATGAATTCCATGTCATGCAGGGCGAATTCCGCCTTGCGGTTGCCGCGTTTGATATCGTGCATCTGGGTCAGTGTGCCGCGGTGAAGTTCAAAATACAGCTCGCCGCTGTATACGGGAAGATTGACAGCCTCGGATTCGATCTTCTGCATGAACTGCGAAACGGTGGTCGGCTCCACAGCCGGCATACCTTCCAGATTGGAGGAGCGCTTGGCCTGCTCCAGCATTCCGTAGGTGGGACCGCCGCCGCCGTCGCCCATACCGAAGGCCATCAGCTTGCCCCCGAAGACCTGCTTGTGGCAGATCTGATCGATGGCGCGGTTAACCTGTGCGATATTCGGCGCGGCCTGCATGATGAAAAAGTGACTGATAACCTCGCTTCCGTCCGATCCGCGCCAGATAAAGGTATCGTAGGGGAAGGTATTCAGATCGTTGAAGCTGAGCTTCTGGGTATAGAAATACTTCACGCCGGATTCCCGCATGATCTGCGGAATGGCCGCGTTGTAGCCAAAGGTGTCGGGCAGCCAGAAGGTGTCGGAGGTGTAATTCAGATACTTCCTGGTAAAGCGCTGTCCCTTGAGGAACTGACGGACCATGGCCTCACCCGAGGTGATATTGCAGTCGCATTCGACCCAAACACCGCCGTTGGGCTCGTAGCGGCCTTCGGCAGTCCGCTTTTTGATCCCCTCAAAGATATCCGGATAGTACCGGCGCATCCAGTCAAGGTGCAGGGACGAGGATTGAATGAAGTGATAGTCGGGATACTGATCCATCAGCGAGAGGGCGTTTGCATAGGTGCGCGCGCATTTGCGGACGGTTTCATCGATCGGCCAGAGCCAGGCGGTATCCATGTGGGAGTGGCCGATGATGCCGACATAGCCGCGTGTGCGCTCGGGCGCGGAGTGGTGCAGGACATCGGCCATGATTTCGCGGCAGCGCTCCAGGGAAGCGTGCCATACATCCTCTTGACAATGGAGCGGCGATTGAATCAGCTCACCGTAAACCTGCTCCAGCGTATTGCGGGCGCGTGCCTTGAGGAAGTTGTTGTCGGGAAGCACCTGTGCCATCTGAAGCACCGCCTGCAGATCAAAGACAAAGTCCTTGACCGGTTCATCCATGACACAGAGATCGATGCCGTTATAGGTGCGCATGAATTCGGCGTCGCAGCCTTCATCCTTTCCGTATTCGGAATAGGGAGCACAGCCGGCGCAGAAATGCCAGGCATAGCACTCAAAGGCCAGCTCATGGACTTCGCCGGCCGGACCTTCACAGATCTTTTCGGCGCAGTGCATGGTTCCGATGTAATCGCCGGTGCTGTTGAAGATGCCGCTGGGCTTACCGTCAACAAAAAAGAGAATTTCCCGGGCATTGGCGTGCGATACGGCATAGAGCTTCTTTCCGGCGGCTTCAGCGGGAACCACCGCCCGGCCGCGGATCCAGAGATTGACCCATTCACCGCCCCAGCGCAGACCCTTCTCAAGCGGCTTCCATCCATCTTCCGGCGGCAGACGGAAATGCTCTTTGGTTTCCAGATACATGGGGGCTTCCGGCTCGCCGACCTTTTTGAAGATTCGGCTTGCATACAGCTTATTGACAGCCTCCAGCTTATCATACATCCGTTTGTTGTAGCGTTCGTAAACCATAACAGGAATCCTTTCTTTGTTATTGTTACCATTATAACCGATGGAGACGCAGTTGTCAAGCGGTTTAATCAAAACGACTCGGATTTTTCCGTCAAAAAGTGCGGATAGGATTGACAACAGGGAAAAAATATGATATAATGTTAATGTGGTCGGATGTGTCAGCCGGCCACGGCATCTTTTTATTTCTTTTCTTTTCCTTTCTTTTTTCTTTCTTAAAAACCGCTGTGCTGTGCATGGCGGTTTTTATTTGGCGGAAAGCTGAAAAAAATTGAGAAATTGACTATGGAATCTTGACAAAATACCATTTTTGTGGTATTCTGAAAGTACAACGTGCAGCGCACGGCGTGAATTTATTGGGAAAGGATGAAATACCATCATGAACACCATGTTCAAGCGAATGCTCTCTCTCCTGCTTCTTGGAGCGATGCTCCTGTTTGCTGTTTCCTGCGGCGGTGATGCACCGACCGATACCGGCAGCGGCGATACGACTCCTGAAGAAACGACAGCGGATCCCAATTTCCCCGCCATCGAAAAATGCGACTATCAGAATGAAGAATTCCACATTGCCGGCCCGATCAACAACTACGGCCGCCTGTATTTCGTCGAGGAACAGACCGGCGAGGTTATGGATGACGCGGTCTTCAAGCGCTCGCAGCTGGTCGAGGAATACCTCGGAATCGACATCACCTACGAACAGCTGAACGGCGAGGGCACCACCAACGGCATTAACCTCATCCCGCCGCTTCAGGCTGCCGCCATGGCCGGCGAGGATGCTTATCAGCTGGTGCTGACCCACTCCATGAACAGTATTGCCAATCTCGTTACCGAGAATCTGCTGATGGACTGGCGCGACATTCCCCACATTGACTTTTCCAAGCCCTATTGGAATACCGACTGTAACGAGGCCCTCGAGGTCAACGGCAAGCAGTATTATGCCTTCTCCGATTACATGATCGTTTCGGCGTACGGTGTGTATTTCAACAAGACGCTGGTTGATCAGTACAAGCTGGAGAATCCCTACGATCTGGTCCGCGACAACAAGTGGACGATCGACAAGATGACCCAGATGGCTGCGGAAGCTACCAATGACCTGAACGGCGATACCAAGATGGATATCAATGACCAGTACGGCTTCGCGGTTATGGCCAACTATCCGCTCTGCCAGATGATCTATGCCGCCGGTCTCCGTCTCTGCGAGCCGGGCACCTTCAAGCTGGCGCTGAACAACGAGCGCATGATCACGCTGATCGAAAAGATGGATCTCCTGCTCAACAAGAGCGGCGATACCTATGCCTATCCCTATAATGCCAAGGCAGAGGAAATCATGGACATCACCAGCGGCCGTACGCTGTTTGCGCTGACCACGGTCGGTGCGTTGTCCAGCTACCGCGACAGCGAGGTTGACTTCGGTCTGGTTCCGATGCCCAAGATGGATGATACACAGGAGCATTATGAGTGCGTAAACTGGGCCGGCATGATGTGCGTTCCGAAGATTGTCGAGAATCCCGAGATGATCGGCAAGGCGGTTGAACTGCTGTCCTACTACAGCAAGGATACCACGATCCCGGCTTACTATGACACCCTGCTCGGCGAAAAGCTGGCGCGTGATGACGATATGCGCGAGATGATCGAATACATCTTCGCTCACGTTGTTTTCGACGGCGGCCGGAACTACTTCGGTCTGAACGGCTCCATGCAGTCGATGTTCTACACGATCTCCAGTCTCGTCTGCAACCAGAAGAGCACCGACTGGGCTTCCTGGTACGAAAGTCACCGCGAAGCGTGTGAAACACTGATTTCCGATTTCTTTGCAGCGGTCGATGCGAACGAATAACAGGCTCGTATAAAAATGTTAACAAAATGCAGGATAAATCTTTATAGATTATCCTGCATTTTTCTGCTATAATAGAAGGGTATCATGAAATTGAATGCACGAAAGGATTTCTATGCTGGAGCTGAAACAAATTACCAAGCAGTATCCGGCCGGCGACGGAGTTGTGGATGCCCTCAAGGGCGTTGATCTGCAGTTCCGGAAGAGCGAATTTGTCTCGATTCTCGGCCCCTCCGGATGCGGCAAAACAACCATGCTCAACATCATCGGCGGTCTCGATCAGTATACGAGCGGCGACCTTATCATCAACGGAACCTCTACCAATGCCTACCGCGACCGCGAGTGGGATGCCTACCGGAACCATTCGGTGGGATTCGTTTTCCAAAGCTATAACCTCATTCCCCATCAGTCGGTTCTGCAGAATGTGGAGCTGGCGCTCAGCCTGTCCGGTGTCCCGAAGGCTGAACGCAGACGCAGAGCCGCCGAGGCCCTCGAAAAGGTGGGCCTGGCCTCCCAGCTGAAGAAGAAGCCGAGCGAAATGTCCGGCGGTCAGATGCAGCGCGTGGCCATCGCGCGGGCCATTGTCAACAATCCCGACATTGTGCTGGCGGATGAGCCGACCGGTGCGCTTGACAGCGAAACCAGCCTGCAGGTCATGGATATCCTCAAGGAGATCTCCAAGGATCGACTGGTCATCATGGTCACCCACAATCCGGAACTGGCCGAAACCTATTCCACCCGTATCGTGCGGATGCTGGACGGCCGGATCACCGATGACAGCGATCCGCTGACCCCCACAGAGCAGGAAGCCGAGCGCGAATCCGAGGCTGCGATGAAAACGGCCGCTTCCCGAACCAAGCTGCCGGCGATGTCCTTTGCGACCTCCTTCGGTCTGTCGCTGAAGAACCTCTTCACCAAAAAGGGCCGAACCATGCTGACCTCCTTTGCGGGCAGCATCGGCATTATCGGCATTGCGCTGATTTATGCAGTATCTCAGGGTATGACTACCTACATTGACACCGTGCAGGAGGATACATTGGCATCGTATCCGCTGATGCTGGAGTCCCAGCACCTCGATCTCGGCTCGCTGATGGAAACCTTTATCAGCGCCGCCGAATCCGCTCACGAACACGAAAAGGATGCGGTTTATCAGAAGCCGGTTGTCTACGATCTGGTCAACGCCATGAACTCCATCGAAGCCAAGGAGAACGATCTGAAGTCCTTCAAGGCTTACCTTGAAGCGGAACGTGCCAGAACGGAGGAGGAATCCCGCCTGAAGAATGCCCTCAGCGGCGTGCAGTACAGCTATAGCACCAACCTTTCGGTCTATACCAAAAACGTGGACGGAACGGTGATCGAAAGCGATCTGCAGGCGCTGATGCAGGATATGTTCATCAAGCATATGGGCCGGAACACGGCCGGGATGAGCGCCAATACCGGTTCCGCTTCGTCGATGTCCTCCATGATGGGCGGCTCCGGCGGCATGAATCTCTGGCAGGAGATGCTCCCCGGCGAGAACGGCCGTCCGGTCAGCCAGCTGCTGGAAAAGCAGTACGATCTGGTCTACGGTACCTGGCCGACCGAGTACGATGAAATCGTGCTGGTTCTGGATGAAAACAACGAGCTGAGCGATATGACGCTCTATGCGCTCGGTCTGAAGTCGGAGGAGGAAATCGACCGTATCTTCGAGGCGGCCGCAGACGGAACCATTCTGGATGTGGATACGCCCAGCTGGACCTATGAAGAAATCTGCGGGATGGAATTCCGCGTGGTTCTGGATGCCGATTGCTACACCCTCGACGAGGCGAGCGGGCTTTATACCGATCTGCGCGATACAACAGCCGGCATGAAATACCTATACGATAACGGCACGGCGCTGAAGGTTTCCGGCATTATCCGCCCGAATGAGGATGCGGTGTCGGCTATGCTGACCGGATCCATCGGTTATACCAGTATGCTGACCGAATATATCATCGAAGAGGCAAAGGATGCTGCTGCGCTGAATGCCCAGCTTGCGGATACGGCGACGGATATCTTCACCGGTCTGCCCTTCCGTGATGAAGACGGACGGCTTTCGGATGAGAAGAAGGAATCCGATTTCCGCGCGTATATCGGAACGCTGGATCACGCCGGCAAGGCGGCCGCCTATATCAAGATCATGAGCATCCCCACCGAGGAGCAGCTGAATCAAACCGTCGATCAGACAATGGGCACGATGACACGTGAGAAGATGGAGGAGGCTCTCCTGCAGGCGATCTCCGCACAGACCGGTATGTCCGCCGATGAAATCCGCGGCTATACCGAATCGATGAGCGATGAGGAAATGACCGAAATGTTCCGGGAAATGGTCCGGGAGCAGGTGAAGATCCAGTATGCCCAGCAGGTACAGGCTAAGCTGAGTGCGCTGAGTGTGGAGCAGCTGGCCGGTGCGCTGGATCTGGCGTTGGGAAGCTATACCACAGAGCAGTGCGCGGGCTATTATGATGAAGTCCTCGTCTTCTCGAATTCGAGCTATGACGGCAATCTGCGAAAGCTCGGCTATGTGGATCTGGATAAGCCGACGGCCATCCATCTGTATGCGGCCAGCTTCGGCGATAAGGATATTATCGAAGAGGTCATCGCCGAATACAACGAGGGCCGCGACGAAACCTCGCAGATCTCTTACACCGATTATGTCGGCCTGATGATGTCCTCGGTGACCACGATCATCAATGCCATTACCTATGTGCTGATCGCCTTTGTTGCCGTATCGCTGGTGGTATCCTCAATCATGATCGGCGTCATCACGCTGATCTCCGTGCAGGAGCGTACCAAGGAGATCGGTATTCTCCGCGCCATCGGTGCTTCCAAGAAGGATGTCTCCCGTGTCTTTAATGCGGAAACGCTGCTGGTGGGCTTTACCGCCGGTGCCTT
>JAZNKS010000090.1:0-22432 GCA_045578725.1 Candidatus Flemingiibacterium sp. | reverse complement strand
GTCATATAGGCCGCCTTGTCATAATGCTCCGTCATGTAAGCGGCGATCTGGCGCTGACCCTTGGAGAAGGTCGGCATCTTCTGACGGATCAGCGTGAGCAGATCGGGAGCTTTCGTTTCACTCATTTTACACCGATATCCTTGCGGTAATGCATATCGGCGAAGGAAACATGGGTGATGGCTCCGTATGCCTTTTTGATGGCCTCGTCAAGATCGGCACCCTTGGCGGTTACGCCGAGAACGCGGCCGCCGGCGGTAACAATCCGTCCGTCACGAAGCTCGGTTCCGGCATGATAAACGGTGTAATCCTCCTGCCCCTCAAACCATTCCAGACCGTCGATGGCATAGCCCTTGTTGTACTTCATCGGGTATCCGCCGGATGCGGCTACCACGCAGACGCAGGCATTGTCTTCCCATTCGATGGAAACCTCATTGAGCTTTTCGTCGATGATGGCATTGACGATGGCCAGAAGATCGCTCTTCAGGCGCGGCAGGACAACCTGGGTCTCCGGGTCGCCGAAGCGGGCGTTGTATTCGATGACCTTCGGGCCGGCGGCGGTGATCATCAGACCGAAATAGAGCACGCCCTTGAAGGGACGGCCCTCGGCGGCCATTGCATCCACCGTCGGGCGGAAGATGGTGTTCATGCAGAGTGCGGCGATCTTATCGGAATAGATCCGGCTGGGGGAGAAGGTGCCCATGCCGCCGGTATTGGGACCCTTATCGTTATCATAGGCGCGCTTGTGATCCTGCGCGGATACCATCGGGACAACGGTCTTGCCGTCGGTGAAGGCCAGAACCGATACCTCGGGACCGGTCAGGAATTCCTCGATGACCACGCGGTTGCCGGAAGCACCGAAAATCTTGTCATCCATGATTTCATGGACACCGGCTTCGGCGGCGACCAGATCCTCGGCGATGATGACGCCCTTGCCGAGTGCCAGACCCTCGGCCTTGATGACGGCCGGGAAGGTATTTCTTGCCTTGATGTAGGCAATCGCATCGGCGGAATTCTCAAAGACCTCGTAATCGGCGGTCGGGATGCCGTATTTTTTCATCAGCTGCTTGGAGAAAACCTTGCTTCCCTCGATAATGGCGGCGTTGGCGCGGGGGCCGAAGGCGCGGATGCCCTCCGCCTCCAGACGGTCAACCAGACCCATGACCAGCGGATCGTCGGGCGCAACGAAAACAAGATCGACGGCCAGATCCTTTGCCGCCTTGACGATGCCGTCAAGATCGGTGGCCTTCAGAGGGAGATTCTCGGCGATGGCGGCGGTACCGCCGTTGCCGGGTGCCATATAGAGCTTGCCGCAATCGGGGGATTCGGCCAGCTTTACGGCGATGGCGTGCTCGCGGCCGCCTCCGCCGACAATGAGAATGTTTTGTTTCATGATCATTTCCTTTCGCTTTTTGGCAAAAGCATTCCTGTATTTTGATTTCTGCTGTCACAGTGAGGACAGCAGTGCGCAGATGCGAAGACGCTCTGCGTCAACGGCATCCCGCCCGTACGCATCGAGAAAAGGCTCGCGGTACGCATCCGTTCCCAGATTGTAAGCAAGCGACCAGATCGCCCAGAAGAGATCGAAATGCCGGTCGCCGACACCGCCCTCGCCCACATCGATGAAGCCCGTGAAGGCAAAGTTGTCCATCATGATGTTTGGCAGGCAGGCATCGCCGTGCAGGACGGCATCGTATCGCAGAATATCCCGGGCCGCGCGCTTGAGCATAGCGGCGGGAATGTCGCCGGGCAGACAAAAGCCGGCGGCCTCATAGTAGGCGGGATCCGGGCGAAGCTTCTTCGGTGCGGGAATCCGGTCGATGGCATCCCGGTTGACATCCCACGGACAGCCGCCGGGCGACAGCTCATGCAGCGTCAGCTCATGCAGCGTCAGCTCATGCAGCGACAGCTCATGCAGGGCGCGCAGGGATCCGGCCAGCACACGGCAGAGCCGCCCGGGATCGGAAAGATGCTTCGGATCGGTGCCGTCCCGGCCGGCAAGGCGGTGCATCAGAAGTGCGTCGCAGTCCCCGGATTCATAGGCGATCACCCCGGCGGAAAAGCCGTGCCGGGCAAGCTCCCGCATCCGCTCGGCCTGGCGGCGCAGGGATCCGGGAGCACCCGTCTTCAGGATGAATTCTTCCCCGCCCCGTCGGCAGAGATACGTTCGTGCCGATGACCGGCCGCTGATATTTTTGAGGGAAGCGCCGTCAATGACGGCGCGGATGCCTTCGGGAAGCTTCAGCTCAGCCATCCCTCGCGGTAAAGCAGCTCGGCGATTTCAACCGCACCGCCGGCCGCGCCGCGGAGCGTATTGTGGGAAAGGCCGACAAACTTGTAGTCAAACAGGGTATCCTCGCGCAGACGGCCGAGGGTGATGGCCATGCCGCCTTCGCAGTTCCGGTCAAGGTTGACCTGCGGGCGGTTGTCCTCCTCAAAATAATGGAGGAACTGCTTGGGCGCGTGGGGGAGCTCCAGCTCCTGCGGCTTGCCGGAATAGGAGGCCCATGCCTCGAGAATCTGCTCCTTGGTGGGCTTCTCGGCGAACTTTACAAAGACAGCCGCGGTGTGACCGTCGGTAACGGGCACGCGGATGCACTGGGTGGTAATCAGCGGAGCGGCGGCTTTGACGATCTCGCCGTTCTCGATGTGACCCCAGATGCGGAGCGGCTCCTGCTCGGACTTTTCCTCCTCGCCGCCGATGTAGGGGATGACATTGTCGATCATTTCCGGCCATTCCTTAAAGGTCTTGCCGGCGCCGGAGATAGCCTGATAGGTGGTGGCAACAATCTCGGTGGGCTTATACTTCAGAAGGGGCGTGAGGGCGGGAACATAGGACTGGATCGAGCAGTTCGGCTTGACGGCGATAAAGCCCTTCTTCGTGCCGAGGCGCTTTCTCTGGTATTCGATGACGGCCAGATGCTCATCGTTGATTTCCGGAATCACCATCGGAACATCGGGGGTCCAGCGATTGGCGGAGTTGTTGGATACAACCGGAATCTCGGCCTTGGCATAGGCCTCCTCCAGAGCCTTGATTTCGTCCTTCTTCATATCGACGGCGCAGAATACGAAATCGACCAGTTCCTTCATGACATCGATCTTCGAGGCATCGATGACAACCATATCCTTTACGGCCTCGGGCATGGGATCCGCCAGCTTCCAGCGGCCGCCGAGGGCTTCGGTGTAGGTCTTGCCTGCGCTGCGGGGCGAAGCGGCGAGCGCGGTGATTTCAAAGTAAGGATGATCGGCAAGAAGCGTGATGAAGCGCTGACCGACCATACCGGTTGCACCGACGATGCCGGCGCGGAGCTTGTTCTGAGACATGAGTGTGTCCTCCATAAGATTAATATTTTTCTATTATAATATTATATCATTTTCCTGTCAATCTGTCAACCGACCGGACGAATTATTTTTCGATTTTTGCCATCCCTTTTGCCTTTTGTGCGGATAAAGGCTTTTCCGTCAACCCTTTGATGATTTGACGGAAACAACGGAATCCCCCGATCCCATAAATGGTCCGCAGGGCGATGAGAGAGCAAAAGAACAGGAGCAAAGGTCTGAAACCTCTGCTCCCGAACGATTCGGCATATTGTTATTCATCACCATGATTACTGTTTAACTGGCTTTTTGGCCGCATGAGATTCAATCCGAGCAAAAAAACGATGATACACACCGCAGAGCCGGTTGCGGCATTCATAATCCGGATTTCTATTTCCGTCATTCCCTCAAAGGATGCGAGCATTGACCTTTGCAGAGAAAATATAGAAACAAATGCATCGGCAAAGGATATGTTTCGTAATGTAATCAATTTTGCCGATTTGCTTTTGCGGGCCTTTACCCAATTGATTGCCGCAAGTGTGATTTTGATAAAAACATATACCGCAATCGCAAGCATAACAATCAAATGAAACATGGTTCCTCTGTCTTTCACAAAAGCGAGGATGACTGTTCCGACGAGCGACAGGGACAGCACCATCAACATGATTCCGGTAAACCGAATGACAAGGAATTTTTCGTCTTTGTACCGAAGAACCACAAAGCGGACAATACTCAATATTGCATAGTAAATACCGATGGTGAAAAACCACCACGAGCGTGTTGCTATGCCCAGAATAATGTGATAGGCGCTATACACCATATTGAATAACAAACTGACAAGTGCGAGCTTCAGGGTCCTATCCATTCGCATGATCTTTCCCGTAAATACAGACAGCGATTATTTTTGTCAGTTCTTCGGTTGACTTGTCACACCTGTTTTTCAACCATTCAACAATGATGGCGTTGATTCCGTTCAGATAATACATCATCACATATTGGCGGATGTCTGCCGAGTATTGAAATCTCTCCAGAATCGGATTGAATATGTTTTCGAACATCCGCTTATACACATCTTCAAATCCCAGAAGCTTGTTTTGCGCCAACGCAACCTTGAATACCTCTTTGTGGTCTTTGATATAAGTGAAATAGGGTGTCAGATACTTATCGCAAATAAACACCAATTCCCCCAGTTCGCAGTCCTGCAGATTGAGGGCAATCGATTGTGTATCGGTTGAAAAATAGGATAAAAAATCATTCAGCAAAAATCTGGTTGTTTCATTCAGCAAATCGCCGATCGTTTCATAATGCAGGTAAAAGGTGGAGCGATTTACCCCTGCTGCTTCGCAAATCTCGCTGACAGTGATATATTCAAACGGTTTCTTTTTCAGTAAGGAAATCAATGCAAGGTCCATTTTCGTGGCAGTGTTAAAATATTTGCTTTCGGATTTATTCATATTAATCACCATGGCTTTCGCGTCAGCGAAAACTTCCTTATTTGGGAATTGGGGCTGGTTTTGCGAAGCAAAATCATGGCTCAAAGAGACATGAAAGCCACAAAACCATGCGTGAAAAAGTATTTTTCACGCTACCACTCCTTGCAGGCCTGGATTATTCCTCTGCGATTTCACGGGCAAGCTGCACGATTTCATAGGCATATTTTTCCTTACCCTTTTCAAGCAGCCTCTTATAAATCGGATAATTGACACCGCAGCCGATAAGGCCAACGATACCGACAATGATACCAAGCACCATGCTGTGTCCGATAACCTGCATTGCCAGTGACATACCGGTGCCGAAAACAAGTGCAAATACGATACCCCAAGAGTAGGTGAAAACTGTGGCAGGTCGTTTTGCACGGTTGTCCAGCTTTTTCAGCGCAACGATCCTGGAATTTTCCTTCGGTGCATAGTCCTTTGCGATGGATTCTGCTAAAATTTTGTCTGTGTTCATAGGATGAACCTCCTTTTTGATTTATGGCTATATTTTACCACACAAAAAAGAGGAATTGAACAACATAATATTGGGAATTTGTTGATTTCTATAAGATAACTTCCGTTTCAGCGAACGCTTTCACCGTTCTGCTGTGCCATAGACATCCCGTTTTCTGTTTTGCCCGTTTATGGGAACGTGAAATTCTCCATAAAGCTCCATCGAAATCTATTATACAATAGATTTATGAATATTTCAAGGTATAGGATCAAATCCGAGGTGGGATACGGCTTTGAGCGCTGAAAGAGATTGGTTTTTGGAAAATCTGCGAAGACTTTCTGTCCGCACAAAGGGAAAAAAGGATTTTTTGTCCCGATGCTTGACAGAAGGAGCCGATTATTGTATAATGGTACCAGAAACAACGTATGGAGGCGATGAAGCTGACCGTTATTGAAATCACCGACCTTTCCGATCCCGCGCTGGATATCTATGCAAGGCTGACCGAGCATCAGCTCCGCCAAAAGAGAGAATGCGGACTGGGGCTTTTCATTGCCGAGAGCCGCACCGTGGTGACACTCGCGCTGAAGGCCGGGCTTGAACCCGTTTCCCTGCTGATCGATAAGGCCCAGCTGGAGGGGCCGGCTGCCGGACTTGCCGCAGACTGCGCCGAACGCTTCCCCGGCCTGCCGATCTATACGGGTGACCGGGACATCCTTGAGGAGCTGACCGGCTTTCGCCTCTCACAGGGTCTGCTGGCCGCCATGAAGCGCCCGCCGCTTCCGTCGGTTGAAGATGTCTGCCAAAACGCGAAACGGATCGCTGTGCTGGAAAATATCGTCGATGCCGTCAATGTGGGAGCACTCTTCCGGAGCGCCGCCGCGATGGGGATCGATGCGGTACTGGTATCGCCCCGATGCTCCGATCCGCTCAACCGCCGCTCGGCCAGAGTCAGCATGGGCACCGTTTTCCAGATCCCGTGGACGGTGATCGGAGACTCGCCCGCCGATTGGCCGGGGGAGGGCCTTCGCCGCCTGCAAAAGCTCGGCTTTGTATCCGCCGCGATGGCGCTGTCCGATGACAGCATCTCCGTCGCCGATAAAAGGCTCAAGGAGGCAGAAAGGCTCGCGATTCTGCTCGGAACCGAGGGCACGGGCCTGATGCGCGAAACGATCGAAGCGGCCGATTACACGGTCAAAATCCCGATGCATCACGGTGTGGATTCGCTGAATGTCGCCGCCGCCTCGGCCGTCGCCTTCTGGGAGATCGGCCGGAATGAAAACGTATTATAATTAAAGGAGAATCTGCTATGACCAACCTGAAACTGCTTATGACCGACATCGGATTCCCGGCCCCCGCGATTGGCTTTTTTGAGTCCATCCGTGCGCGGCTTGATGAGGAGGATGTCAAAATCCTCACCGCCTGGCGCGAGCTGTACATAAGCGATGAATCCCAGAACGAGCCGACCGAGAAGGCGATCCGCCAATGGGCCGAGGACAGAGGCATCAATCCGCTGTCGGCGCTGATGTTCTTCCTTCTCTTCTGCGCTCTGGAGCTTGAAAAGAAATATGCCGCCGCCCGCCTTCCCCGCACGATGTTCATCGACATCATGCACGATCTGACCTGCAAGCTGATCGAATGCCGGAAGCTGCATCATGTCTGGGGAACCTTCGTCTTCGGCTGGTTCCAGTGGCATTATACGCTGAAGCGCTTCGCCCTCGGCCGCTTCCAGTATGAGCGGGTCAGCTTTGGCGAGGAATCCTACGAAAAGCACGGCGTGTCCGTGAAGAACGGGGATACGGTCATCAATTTCCATATTCCCTCCTCCGGCCCGATTCCCTATGAGGTCCGGCTTGATTCCTACCGCCGCGCCTATGAATTCTTCAAGGTTCCCGAAGGCGGCCGGCTGGTGCTGGTCTGCAGCTCGTGGCTGCTCAATCCCGAGAGCCGGCAGCTTTATCCCGAGGGCTCGAATCTGCTGGATTTCATGAACGATTTCGATATCCTGCACGGCTCGGCCGAGGACGGCAAGTTCTCCAATGCCTGGCGGGTCTTCTACTGCGATTTTGACGGCGATGCATCGAAGCTTCCGCGTGACACCACTTTCCAGCGCAATGTCGCCGATTGGCTGGCAAAGGGCAAGGGCATCGGCCACGGATATGGCGTGATCGTATTCGACGGGGAGAAGATTCTGACGAGAAACGACGGCTGATGGGCACATGAGTCTTTATAGCTACAGCTCAAATCCGGGCGATATGCTGGTCGATTTCCCATTTGAGGAAATGATCGAATCGATCCGCCCGTACATCATCCCGCAGGATGATTCCGGCAAAACCGAATAAACAAAAATCTCCCGGAGCTTTCGCTCCGGGAGATCCGTTTTGTCAGGATTACTTCTTTTCCTCGATGATTTCTTCCGCGGGAACGGAGTGGGCGATGCCCTGCTCCTTCGATTCGGGAAGGACGAGATTCAGGATGATGCCGGCGATGATGCCAAGTCCAATGCCGCTGAAGCTGAAGGACGATACGCCGATGACAGCGCCGCCCATGGCCAGAACCAGCATAACGGCCGCGATGGACAGGTTGCGGTTCTTGGTGAAGTCAACGTGATTCTCGACCAGCGTGCGCAGACCGACGGAGGAGATCATGCCGTACAGCACGATGCAGGCACCGCCCAGTACGCAGTTCGGTACGGTTTCCACCACGCCGATCGCCTTGCCGAAGAAGGAGATCACGATGGCGATGACAGCCGCAACGCGCAGGGTTACCGGATTGTAGTTGCCGGTAGCCGCCAGAACGGCGGTGTTCTCCGAATAGGTGGTGTTGGCCGGGCCGCCGAAGAGACCGGCAACCAGAGTCGCCAGACCGTCGCCGAGGAAGGTGCGGTGCAGACCGGGCTTCTCGGTGAAGTTCTTGCCGACAACCGCGCCGTTGGCATAGACGTCGCCGACGTGCTCAACGCAGGTGACAATCGCGATGGGCGCGATCAGGCCGATGGCCTTCAGATTGAAGGACGGCAGTACAAAGTGCGGAACCTCCAGCCAGCCGTGCTCGGCGACCTTATTAAGGTTCATGAGGCCTTCCGGTGCGAGGCCGGTCAGCGATACGATCAGCGAGAGGACATAGCCGACGCCCAGCGCGATGACGATACTGGACTGCTTGACCATTCCCTTGCCGTAGCTGGAGAGAACAATCGCGGTAATGCAGGTGATCAGCGCGAGGATCCAGCTCCAGTAGTAACCGGCCGAGAACAGCTCAAAGCCGTTGTTGGACTGAATGTTGTTGATAGCCGCGCTGGCAAGGTTCAGACCGATGATGGCGATACCGACACCGCGGACAACGGGCGGAAAGAGCTTGTCGATGAATTTGCTTCCGAAGAATTTGACGATGATGGCGAGGATGACATAGAACGCGCCGGCGGCGACGATACCGCCCATGGCAGCGGCGATCTGTTCATCCTTGGTCGCGCCGAATTCGGGATTGCCGACAACCGCCTGAAGCGCCGTGATAAAGGCGAAGGAGCTTCCGAGGAAGGTAGGCATCCGGCCGCCGGTGCAGAGGTGGAAGATCAGCGTGCCGAGACCGGCCGCAAACAGAGCGACACCGACGTCAAGGCCGGTGAGCAGGGGCACCAGGATCGTGGCGCAGGACATGGCGAATGCGTGCTGGAGACCCAGCGTAAAGGTTTTTGCCGCGCCGTTCTTCGGATATTCCTTGGAATCCGGGAACAGCATGAGATTGAGCTTCGAGAGAATGTTCATGATACGGGTCACACCTTTCATAAATGGATTCAAATAATTATATCATGCTCCCGCCGGGCTGTAAATAGGCAGAATCGACAAAAAGTTTACAATTCCGACACGGAATCCCGGCGGTGCCCGGCCGTGCAAATGTGAACAGATTGAAAATATATCAATTCGCGGGCACAAATTACTGAAAACCCCTTGCAATTCTTCCGGATGTGTGGTATAATAAGATCACAGGGAGACGGAAGGTCTCAAACCTGCCGCCTTCGCTGAATTCAAACAAAGGTGGTACACGCTATGAAGACAACCATTACCGCAAGACAGATGAATGTTCCTGCTGATTTCGCCGCCATGGCTGAAAAAAAGCTGGCAAAATTCGACCGCTTCTTCGGCGATGATTCCGATGCGCTCGTCAAGCTTTCGCGTCAGCGCGACGATGAGCGTGTTGAACTGACAATCCGGGCCGGATCCACGATCTTCCGTGCCGAGGAGAGTGAAGCCACCTTCCAGACCGCGCTGGACCGCACGATGGATGCCATCGAGCGCCAGATCCGCAAGCATAAGACGAAGCTGGAAAAACGCCTGCGCGATGGCTCGCTGAATGCCTTTGATACGGCTGAGCCTGAGGAAGAGGAAATCATCATCAGAAGAAAGCAGTTCCCCATCGAGCCGATGAGCCCCGAGGAGGCCGTCATGCAGATGAATCTGATCGGACACGATTTCTATCTGTTCTGCGATCCCGAAACCGACGAGCTGAATGTCGTCTACCGCCGCCGGGACGGTGCCTACGGCCTGATTCAGCCGAAATAATCTTGCTTCGCTCCTGCCGCGTTAAAAAACGCGGTTGAAGGCGGAAGGAGAGCTCACCTTCCGCAGCCGGAACGCCCTGCGCACGAGGGCGTTCCGGCCCTTTTTATTGTCGGAAATTTCGCTCTCTTTCTTGACGGACAGCGCCGGATATGGTATAATGGATCGAACATCCAAGCAAGAAAAGGAGTCCCGTTATGACCCTTGCCATGATTATGCCGCCGCTCCATCCGATGCCGCCCTGCCCCGGCGGAGGCGTGGAACGGCTCTGCGATATTTTCCTGCGCGCCAACGAAACGGCCCGGAATCCCATTGAAATCACCGTCTTCTGCCGCGCCGACGATCGCGCAAGAGACGCTGCCCAATCCTTTGTCCACACAAAATTTGTCTACATCGATGTCACCAAATCCGAGCCGATGTCCAATCAGCTGGAATGCCGGATCCGCAAAAGGCTCGGCCAGCCGACATCCCTTCGCTTTGATTATCTGCGCGGGCTGAAAAAGGCTCTGCGCGGGCGCGCTTTCGATGACATCCTTATCGAGAACGCCTATCCATATGTGAAGCCGATTGCAAAGCTTGCCGGCCGGCCGGTGATCTATCACGCCCACAATGTTTTCTGGGGCGAGGATATCCCCGATTACCGCAAATCCACAAAATACATCCGCAAATTCCTCTTTGTAAGCGAATTTCTGATGACGGAGGCCGTCAAAGCCGGGATTCCCGCCGCGCGGAGTCAGGTGCTCTGCGACTGCGTGGAAACCGACCGCTTCGATGCCGCGCTGTATACCGATATCCGCCACGGGAAGCGGGCCAAGTACGGCATTGCCGACGAGGATCTGCTGGCCGTCTTCGTGGGCCGCCTGATCCCGGAAAAAGGCGCGGTGGAATTGGTCAAGGCGCTCGCCCGTACCACCTTCGCGGGCACCGGTCTGAAGCTTCTGCTGGTCGGCTCGGCCGAATACGGCGAAAATATTCGCGACGAATATCGGGAAATGCTGGAAAAAGAAGCGCCCGAGGGGCGTGTCATCTTCATCGGAAGCGTGAAGCCGGCCTCGACTGCCCGCTTTTTAGCCCGCGCCGATTTTGCCGTTGTGCCGTCCGTCTGGGATGAACCGGCGGGACTTCCGGTTCTGGAGGCCATGTCAACGGGCCTTCCGCTGATTGTCAGCGATTCCGGCGGCATCGGCGAATACACGGCCGCGCTGAAGAATACGGATGTCTGCCTCACCGTAAAGCGGGGCCTCGGCTACGTCAATTCGCTGACCAAGGCGATCGATACGATGGCCGAGCGCCTGTATAACGATCCCGCCTTCCGCTCCCGTGCCGCCAAAGAAGCACGAGAAGCCGCGATGGCCTTCGATGCCGGATCCTACTACGAGCACGTTTTACGCGCTATCGAATAGAAAGAACGCCGTTCCCTTCACCGGAACGGCGTTTGTTTTCTTATTTCTTTTTCCGGCGTTTGGCAATCAGCCGGTCGATTCCCCATGTCAGAAGGATGAGCAGATAGGAGGCGACGGCAATGAGAACCACCTTCCAATACCATCCCGTGATGCCGTTCAGGCCGGCCCAAACGAGGAAAGCGGCGCAGAGAAGGCGCAGGAAAAGTCCCAGATAATGCGCAAAATCATAGAGCGCGGAATCATAGACCGGATCGCTGAATTCGCTTCCGCCGCCGAACCGGCTGCAGACGGCAGACCGAAGAAGGAAGGAAATCACAAGCAGCAGAAGCGAAGCCGGAATATGGAATTTGAAGAAAAAGGAGAAGCTCATCGTTCCCTTGAAGAGAAAGATCAGCGTGCTGACGAGGAAATAGAAATTCGGGAAGTAAAAATTGCGAATCATGGTGATGAGCCTCCGATTTTCATTAGCCATCGCGGTGAAGACTGCGCGGCGGCATTTTTATTTCTTTTTCTTTTTTCGGACAATTTGTTGGTTTGCGGCGAAGGTGAAAAGCAGCAGCACGTATCCTCCAACGCCAATCAGCGCCATCTTCCAGTACCAGCCCGAAATACCGAGCAGGCCGGCGGCGATCAGAAACGCGCCGCAGACAATGCGGACCACAAAGCATAGGCAATACGCGAAGTCATAGCCTCCAAAGTTATTTTGCTGTTACCCGACCGAGCATCCGTTTCCCCGCCGATACGAAATAGGCAAAGGAGCGGCTTCTGTGCCCGATCAGAAGAAAGATCAGATTTGGCAGGATCGCGGTGATGGCCGCCGCTGCAAGAAAGCCGCCGATTCCCGATGGGAGAATGGCGGTGACGCCGGATGTCAGCGCCCATGCGAGCAGGACGCCCAGCGTTCCGATGGCGGTGCGGAGCAGAAACGCGCCGGGAATTCCCCGCCCGAGGCAATACTTGCCGACACAGAACGGCTCCCATGTGAAGCTGATGACAAGATGCGAAACGGTGGTACCGAGCAGAACGCCCGTGATGCCCATCCCCATCAAAAGAAACAGCGCCGATACGGCCAGATTGACGGCCGCCTCAATAAAGCCCTTGAATTTTACCGGCTCAAACAGACCGGCGGCATTGATGAACATCTGATTGGGCTGACGAAGTCCGGCAAGATAGAAGTTGACCGCCATCAGATGCACGATCGGAGCGGCCAGCTCCATTTCGGGACCGAAGGCCAGCACGATGAAGCGGGTGGACAGAAGATCCAGTGCGATTGCCGAAAAGCCGTAGAGCCAGGATGCGGCAAAATGGATGTCGCCCCAGACCCGCCGTCTGGCGCCGGGATCCTCCGATTCGGCAATCAGACTGCCGACACTCGCCGTGACGGCTGTGATGACCTGCCCCAGCACCGTCTGCACGGTCTGGAGCACCAGCAGATAGTTGGAATAGATGCCTACCAGCAGAACGTCCACCGATGCGATCAGCAGATTGTCGGTACCGGTGACTGCCACGCTTCCGAAGCGGGTGCAGAACATCGCCTTTACATTTTTGATGATCGGAGCCATGACATCTTTCCCGGGCAGACCGCGGACATCCCGCAGCCAGGGAAACAGCTTCCCTGCTGTGTGTGAGATGGCGAGATTGGAGGCAAGCGTGCAGATCAGCTGGGCCGCCAGATACAGAAGATAACTGCCCGTTGTCAGAAGCAGCACCAGCTGGAGAAGATTCTGCAGGCAGGCGAAAACAAAGAGATTGACGGCGTTGATCCGATCCCGCTGGGAGGCGGTGATCAGCGAGCGTTTATAGGAGAAAAGATAGCTGGCCGCCGAATTGACGAGGAACAGCAGATAGATCGCGGTAACGCCCGAAACCTCGGGTACATCCGCGGTAATGAGTCCGAGAAACGGAATCAGGCAAAGCCCGATCAGCATCAGCACCAGCGCGACAATCCGATACGCGAGGGCGTAGAGATTCATGATCCGGCCGACCGCTTCGTGATCGTCCTCGGACAGCGGCTTGTACAGGGCGAAGGTAAGCGCGCTCCCCATGCCGAGCTCGGTCAGCGAGAGGAGCGAGAGCACCGAATAGAAGACCCCGTTGATGCCGAGATACGCCTCGCCGAGCACCCGGACAAAGACGATCCGGGTGACAAAGCCGAACAGCAGGGAGATCGCCTGGGTTGCGATCGCCGTCAGGCTGTTGTAAATGGAATGCTCCGACCGTCTCATTTCTTCCGGAAAATCAGCAGCTTGGAGGCCACATAGTTGATGATGACGGTCAGAACGGATACGGGAATCTTGGCAATTCCCTCCCCGATGTGAGCGATATCCACCATCAGCCAGAGAAGGAAGGTTTCAAGCCCCAGCGAGAGGAGCCGAACGCTGACAAACTGCCAGATCTGCCGCATAATGCCGGCGCGGGAATTGTCCTTGTCTTCAAATACAAAAAGCTTGTTGACCACAAAGGCGAAGACCACCGCCGCGGCCCAGGAGAGCACCTGCGCGGCCAGATAATGAAGCCCCGGCCAGAGCAGCAGATAATAGACGCCGAGGCTGACCACGGTGGTGGCCACGCCGAAGATCAGATACAGGATGATCTCCTTGTACCGGATCAGAAGCTCCTTACATTTTTGAATCATGATCGTCAATCCTTTCATTTTTCAGGATGGAATCCAAGAGCGCACGGCCGCCCAGCAGATTGATCGCCGCCAGAAGCGCGTTGGATGAGAGATTGTCGGGCAGGCCGAGCTGCTTTGCGAGCGCGGCACGCTTTGCGGCGCTGCCGTCCCCTCCCGAATAGCCGTCGGCATAGAATTCTGCCTTTGTGACGGGCGTGATCGGCGAGGGTACGCTGTCGGCGGTATAAGGGGCCAGAAGCGAGCGCAGCAGCTCGGCCTCCATGCCCTCCACACCGAGAACGCCTTCCTTTGACGGGAGCTTCTTGCGCTTCTCCTTGCCCTCGATTTTCGGGACATAGAGATGAATCAGCTTCTCCTTTGGCAGGATTTTGTTGAAATAATTGCGGATGACAAGTCCCGCTCCGTCGCTGTCGGTCAGCACGATCAGCCCGCGCGGCATAGCAAGCCGCCGGAAGAGCGCTTTCTTTTCTTCGGAAGCAAAGATGCCAAAACCGTCGGTTGTCAGGATCTGTGCCTCGCAGACGGCCGCCAGCTTGATTTTATCGTATTTGCCTTCGACCACGATCGGCCGGTCGATCATAAGCTTTTGTGTCATGAAAAGACCTTCTTCCTGCGGATCTGCGAGCCCTGTGAAATCATCCGCTCCAGCAGGATGTATTCATCCGCCGAGCTGGTTTTGAGCATTTCATCGGCCTCATAAAGCAGATCAATCGCCGCTTCCAGAGCCCTCCGGTCGGCAGCCTTTGCCTTGGCCATCCGGATCTTTGCCACATACGGATGCAGGCCGAGCGCTTTTGCGGCTTCTTCGGGGGAAAGCCCGTTTTCATCGGCAAGCTTTAAGGCGGCAAGATCGGTGTACAGCTTGTTCATGCTGCCGAGAATCATCTGGGCCGGTTCATTGCGGCGCTTCATCTCGCCGAGGATGCGGAAGGCCTTGTCGTTATCCGCATCGAGAATCGCATCGGCAAAGGCAAAGGCACCGAATTCCACGTTGCGCGGACAGATGAAATCGATGTCGGTCTTTTCAAGCTTATCCCGCTCCTTTGCATGGAGCCAGGCGGTCAGCTTTTCTATCTCGCCGCGCAGGGTCATCATGTCCCGCCCCACGGCATCGATCAGATAGGCGCATTCCCCCGGCTCGGCGATCAGCCGCTCGGCGGTAAAATGCTTCTGCACCCAGAGAACCAGCCGCTGTCCCGTTTCCTTTTCAAAAGCAACCGGAAGCGCATATTCGGCGATCAGCTTGTACGTCGCGGAGGGGGACTTTGCCTCGCCCGCATCGAAATTCTCCGGCGTGGTGTAGATCAGCAGAACGGTATCGACGCTTTCCGCTGCGGCCTCCAGCGCGCGGGTCAGCCCCTCCGAATCCTCTTTTTTGCGGTATTCGGCGAAGGGCAGCTCGTAAAGCTCAATCAGCTTCAGTCCGGCCCCCATCGGCGGGGTCAGGAGCGCGTTCATCAGCTCATCCGGGCTGTAATTGTCGCGGGTGAAAAGGATGTGATTGAAAGCCTCCAGGCTCGGATCCGGGCAGATCCGGGTGCGAAGGGATTCCAGCTCCCTGTGCTTGAGGAAATTCTCATCACCGAAGAACAGATAGGCGCCCGGCTTCGGATTTTTGAATTCCCGGCGGAACTGCTCCCCGGTGATTGCTTTTTTCATACTCACTGGTCCACGCTCACTTCGATTTTCAGCTGGGTGTAGGAGAAGAGCTGGCCGCGGTGCTCCAAATTGTACCAGAGCTCCATCGAGCCGCCGTTTTCATCCATCCGGTTGACCACCTTGTCAGCGGCGACGGCGATCTCCAGCCGCATCAGGGGCGTATCGTAGAGGCAGGTGCTCCGCTTGCCCTCCTCGAAGACCATCGCGGCGGCGGTATCACCCGTCCGGCTCATCATGACAATGCCCGGCTCTGCCTCGTCAAAGGAGATCTTCGTGCAGCTTTTTCCCATATTTTCCTGATCCGGCTCGAAGTATTCCACCTCGATGCGGCCGTCGCGGCGGCGGATCAGGCCCTCGGTTTCGATGACAACGGAATCCGGCGCGTCGCAGCCGTTCATCGGCGTGACCTCCTCGCCGGCCAGAACCTTTTCCATCTGCTCCAGCACCGTCTGCATCTCGGCCTGCTCACTCATCATGTCCGCCTGCACGCTCGTCAGACGGATCGCCGCTTTTTTATGTGTACGCTTCATATCTGTACGGCCGCGCCAGGCGGCCCACTCCGATCTTTTTCGTTCTTCTTTTCATTATACCACGAATTGCCCCCTTTGTCAATCCGAACGGGCAGGATTTTCATCGTATCGGCCGGCCTCCTGCGGCTCATGCTATCCAATAAGGAGGTGGGATTTTGAAACGGCTTTCCATGCTTTTGCTGATTTTTGTACTGATGCTTCCCTGCCATGGCGCCGAGGGGCTGATTCTTCCGGGCGAGGCTTCTCCGCTTTGTCCGGAGCTTGGCGCGGCGCTGACACGGATCGGGCTCTGGGACGGCTCGCGGGCGGAGATTCTCGACACGGTGCTTTTAGAGGCAATCAATGTCTTTCGTCGGTGCGAGGGCTTACCGCAACCGGATTACTGCGATCCCATCACCCTTCGCCGGCTCGGGATCGAATGCGAGGACAGCGATACGATTCTGCTGGCCGCCTTCGCCGAATGGATCAGCCCGGATGGAAGCGAAACCGACCGGGCGATGCTCTCCCTTCAGACGGCAGAACGGGCACGGTCGGATGGTGTACGCTTGTTTTCGCTGATTTCGTCCCTTTGCGACATCGCAAAGCTCGGCACTTATCCGTCAGCATCCAGCCTTCACGGGGCTGTCATTGCGCGGCTGGTCAGTCAACGGGCCGCATCTCCACCTTGCGGGAGGTGAGATCGCAGGAAACGATTTCGACACGGATCGGATCCCCCAGCCGATAGATCCTCCGGCTGTCGGCACGCTCGTTTCTCGCCTTGCCCTCGCGCACCAGTGAGCAGGATTTCTCATCGAAATTGTAATAGCCGTCCAGCACCGCGATGGGAATCAGCCCCTCGCAGGTGTTTTCAAGCTCGGCAAAGAATCCAAAGCCCGTGACGGAGCTGATGATCGCATCAAAGACCTCGCCCACATGATCGGACAGATAAAGGGTCTTGTAAAGCGCCTCCATGTCCCGCTCCACATTCAGCGCGCGGAGCTCGCATTCATTGGAGATGGCGGCGGCTGCGGCGGCTTCCTTCTCCATGGAATCGACGGCATCCCCGATGGCCTCGCCGCGCAGGACGGACTTTACGATCCGGTGAACGGCCAGATCCGGATAGCGGCGGATGGGCGAGGTGAAATGGCAGTAAAGCGGGCATCCGAGGCCGAAATGCTCCATCGGCATATCGGTGTATTTCGCCTTCATCAGCGAACGGAGCATGACGGGCGTCAGAATCGCTTCCATGCCCTTTTCGCGGGCCTCGGCCAGTACCGTGCGGTAACAGCCGGCGACGAGCCTGCGTACCCGGAGCGGAGCGATATTCAGCCCCAGATTGGAGGCAAACATCGAGAAGACCGTCCGCTTTTCCTCACTCGGCTCCTCATGCACCCGATAAACGCAGGGCATCGAGGCGTCCCGGAGCCAGGAGGCCACCGCCTCGTTGGCAAGGAGCATGAACTGTTCGATCATCTTTTCGGCGGTTCCCCGCTCCCGCAGAACAACCTCCACCGGATAGCCGGCCTCATCCAGCACGAAGCCGGCCTCCATCGTTTCCAGATCCAATGCGCCGCGCCGTGCGGACTTGTCCTCCAGCACCCGATAAAGTGTGAGGAATTCATCAAGCAGCTCCGGAAAGAGAAATTCGTATTTGCTGTAAAATTCGGAATTCTCCCTCTTTTCGATCAGATCGTTGACCTCGGAATAGATGCCGCGGGCCGAGGAGGAGATGATCGCCTCGGCAAGCGTGATCTCCTCGATTCTTCCCTTTTGATCCACGGAAATCAGCGCGGAAAGCGTGTATTTGTCGGTGTCGCGGTTCAGCGAGCATACCCCGTTTGATAAGGCGGGAGGAAGCATCGGGATCACCCGATCGGCAAAATAGAGCGAGGTGCCTCTTTGGCGGGCCTCGTCATCGAGTGCGCTTTCAGGACGGACATACTCGCTGACATCGGCGATGTGAACGCCGAGGATCCAGCCGCCCTCCCGCTTTTCAATGGAGATCGCATCGTCAAAATCCTTGGCATCGGCGCCGTCGATCGTGAAAATCACCCGATCCCGAAGATCCAGCCGTCCTTCGGGCGTGATCGGAGCCGATGCGGCCTCTTTGGCGTTTTCGATGACTTCAGCCGGAAAGGACGTGCGGATGCCGTGGCTGTGCAGAATCGCGGCGCGGCAGGATTCGGGCGAGTCAGCGGGGCCGAAGACACGCAGAACGCGGCCGGATGCCAGCCCATCGCCTTTTGTTGGATAGGCGGTCAGCCGAACGAGCACCTTGTCGCCGTTCTTTGCGCCGTTGTGCATCGAGGGCGGAATCTGCACCTTGAAATGAAGCTTCGGATCGTCGGGTGTGACAAGCAGCTTCTTCGCCTTGCGGGATACGGAGGCACGCAGGGCCTTCTTCTTGCCCGATACGCGGCTGCTGATCTTCTGCGGAGCGGCTTCATGGGCCGTCAGAATACCGGTCACCTCGGTGATTGCACGCTCTAAAACCGCCGTGACCTCGCCGGATATGCGATCGTCTGGCGGGGTTTTGGCCTTCGCGGGTTTTACCTGCACCCGGTCGCCGTGCATGGCGCCGCCGGTCTTGTCGGCGGGAATGAAGATATCCTCGCTTCCCTCTGCCTCGGCAAAGCCGTAGCCACGGGTGGTACCGCGAAAGATGGCGGTAATCAGCCCAAGACTCCCGGTCAGAATCAGCTTGTCATGCTTTGTGCGCGAAATCCGTCCCTCGCGGATCAGAAGCTCAACGGCGGCGGCAAAAGCATCGTACCGGGAAGCCTCCAGTGCCAGCATCGCGGTCATATCGCGCATGGTGAGGGGAATATAAAGCTCGCTCTCCATCAGCGAAAGGATTTCGCCGCGGAGTGCTTCGGTCTGTGGATTCATATACATCCTTTCTGTAAACAAAACGATGCCGCTTCATACGGCCACGGTTTCAGTTTAACCGATCCGGTGCGCATCATGCGCAGGCGCGTATAAAAGCGGCATTTGTCTGTGGTTGGAATTATTCGGCGTCGCCTTCGGCAGAATCGCCCTGGGCGGAATCGCCCTGGGCAGCATCGGTGGTGTCGGCCGTATCAGCGGTATCAGCGGTATCAGCCGTATCAGCGGTGTCGGACACATTGCCGGTATCCAGCGAATTGATGATGCTGTCGAAATCGGTGTCATCCTGTGCAACGTACATAATAACGACGAGAACACAGAATACGATGGCAACGATGGTGGTCAGCTTGTTGAGCATCTTGTCAATGGTGCCGCCCTTGGACTTGCCGAAGAAGGTTTCCGCAACGGCGGCGATGGCACCGGACAGATTGTGGGACTTACCGTTCTGCATCAGAACTGCGACAATCAGGAAGATGGCTGCAACTAAAAGAATAATGCCAAAGAAAATTTCCATAATATTTCTCCTCCATGGAATCATACTACATTATATTCTATCACAAATCATCGGGAATTGCAAGGGGTTTTCAAAAAAAGATTTGAATTTTTTCTTAATTTTGCAGATTCCAGCCGGACTCATCAAGAAGCGCGGGCCGCTTATCCGTCCAGCCGACAAGATAAGCGCTCACCGGACCGACGGAAAGCTCCGTGATGCTGTCCGCGTTGCGGTAGATGATATCGTCCGGGAAATGCGCGGCGGCCAGCTGATTCCGCGTATCGTGCGTGTAGAAATCCTCGGCTCCGAACAGATGAAGCAGCTCGTGAGCCGCCGTACAGGCCCTCCGGCGGGATGCCTTCCAGCTTCCGGACGGGTGGGATGGGAAATCCGCGAACAGAACCGTGTGCTCCACGGCATCGGCGATTCCCTCGGAAAACTGCATCCGCGTGAAGCTGGTGCCGGGCTTGTCAAAGCAGAGGAGCCAGATCACGGATTGGCTCTCATATTCCCCGCAGAGCGCGGCATGGAAATCCATCGCCGATTCCGCATCAAAACAGGCGGCCAGCCGGTCGGCAAGATCGCTGTCGGTCCGCGCGGCCGTGCCCTCGATGCGGAGCGTCAGCTCCGGCGACAGCGCGGAGCTGTACCGCCGGACATCAAAGGAAAGCTCCCTTCCCCACCGTCCGGCCTCGCTCATCAGAAATTCCAACGCCGGAAGAAGGATCGAATCGGTGAAGCTTTCGATCTCCTGCCCGGTCCATGCGGATTCCTCATCGTCCGCAAAAAAGAGGGCAACGGTCTGCTTTCCCTCAAACGAATAACAGGTGCCAAGACCGAATCCGGGCCGTCCCGGATCGATGGGCGTGTCATTGACCGGCTTAATTTCCCGCCCGGATGCGGGACGTGCGGAGTCGGTGACGGGAATTTCTGGAGGCGCTTCCGGCGGCGGACCGTCATCACGAAGCAGACAGCCGGATAGAATTCCCGCCGCCAGCAGAAGGCCGATGATCGCGCGAACCCTCATTGGAAGCGTTTGGCGGCGCTGAAGAGGACGCCGATGGGGAGAAACAGGATGAACAGCAGAATGTGCATGGCTTGAATCCTTTCTCTGGAATTTATCCGATGGATGTTACCATATTGACAACGCCGCTGAAGGCCATGACCGCATAGACCAGCTTTCGCATGATGCCGGAATTGAGGCGGCTGCGGGTCTTTTTTCCGATAAACGAGCCGGCAAGCATTCCCGCAAGGCCGAACAGAATCGCCAGCAGAACGGTCCCGGTGACAAATCCCGCCGCCGCCTTCATCGACACGGTGATCACGCCGGAGAGGACAAAATAAGCGGAAATTGTCGCCATGTAGTGATCGGTGTCCTTCTCGGACTGGAGATAATAGATGACAACCGGCGGGCCGCCGATGGCAAACAGCCCGGACAGCAGGCCGGAGATCAGGCCCGCGATCAGGCCGGAGCGCCAGGAGGCACGGATCCGGATTCGTTCGGAAAAGAAGAAGAAATAGATCGAGAGCAGAACGAGAACACCGCCAAGCATCGCCTTGAGCGTGTCATTTCCGGCCCCCTTGAGAAAATTGACCGCCAGATAGTTTGTGATGAGATTTCCAACAAGCGGGAAAATCAGATTCTTCCGGCTCACAAGCCCAAACATCGGCAGAACGGTAATAAGCGATACCAGCGAGCTTAAAATCGAGGACAGCACATTGGCCTCGGAATAGGCCAGGAGCGATGGCAGGAAGATCATCGCCAGAATGCCGAAGCCAAAGCCCGTTACACTCTGAAAATAGCTGGCCGCCAGCGTGACGGCTCCGACAAACAGCAGGCAAATCAGCTCCGGGCTCATGCGTCCGCCTCTTCAAAGGAAATCCCGATTTCGTCCTGCTCGGCGTATTCGTTTGTGAAGGTGACCGCCCCCATTTTATAGGTATGCGCAGGCACGCAGTATTTTGAAGTAAGGCCCGTGTCGGTGAGAATCAGCTCCCGCCAGCCGGGCAGACAGCGGATGAAATTCTTCTCACCCGAATAGGAATAGTTACCGGTATAGATCAGCGGCTTGTTTCCGGCATCCTCGCCGGTTGTATTGATTCTGGAGGTATGATTGTGGCCGCAGAAAAGGCAGAGAATCCGTTCCTCCGAGGCCAGAAGCTGCTTGAATTCATCGCTCTCCTTGACCATGCCGAAGGAGTGCGCCAAAAGAATAACCTTCTTGTCGGGAAACTCGGCCATCTTTTCGCGGATGTAACCGATATCCGCGCCTGTGTAGGTTCCGTCGCTGTGCTCTGTCGGGTCAAGATCGCCGCCGAATGTGTCAAGTAAAAGGAACAGGACATCTCCGCAGAGCAGATAATCCTGGCGCTTAAAGCCGGTGAACTCCTGCCAACGTTCATGGCCGTACTGCTCATGGTTGCCGGCGATCATGCGAACCTCACATCCTTCGGGGGCGATGGATGCAAGACAGTCGCCGACAAAAATGCGGGTATCGCTCCTTCCCTCCCCCAGCCAGGTTCCCTTGGTGCTGAAGAACCAGTGGTCAAGCGAATAATCGCCAAGCAGAAGGAGAACATCGTAGGGGTCGCGTTTGTATTCCCGCTCCAGATCCGCAATCAGACGGGTTCGTTTTTCTTCCTGTGTGACTCCGTACCAGCCGTCCCGGCAGTAGTGGATGTCGGACAGGATCAGGATGCGTGTGCGTTTTTCGGACATAATAAAGCACCTCGATTGATGGATTGCATCTATTATAGCACAAGGCGGACGAAATTGCAAGAGGCAGAGAGGAAACGATCGGGTTTAAGTGAAAGTGAGATATTCGCCTTACGGCGAATGTGAAATAATTCTCTTCGTGAATTGTGAAATATCTCCCTTCGGTCGATGTGAAATGAAATTCGCCCATCACATTTGCGAAGCAAATATTTCACAGCGGAGCTATTTCACTTGGCGAAGCCATATTTCACTCGCCGAAGGCGAATTTCGTTGAAAAAAGCCAAGTCGAATTTCGACTTGGCTTTTTTCTGGCGGAGAAGCGCACAAACGGTGCGTA
>JAZNKS010000089.1:0-3790 GCA_045578725.1 Candidatus Flemingiibacterium sp. | reverse complement strand
CATTAGGGAACTCTATGACGATATTGCCATCGACAATTCTTCTGTTGCACTATTCCTTAAATGTGGGTTTGTTGAAGTTCTGCGAACCACCGAGTATGTTTTAGTAAAAAAGGAATTGTGAGTTAACCAAATTCCAATTTGTCGAACTGATAAGGGCGCACTTCTATACACCTTTCGGTGCAGTGCGTTTGGCGCGATTTTGCCAGGAGGGGTTGTCAATTTCTCAGTCAGCTTTGCTGAAAGCTTCTTTTACACAAGGGAGCCTCAGATTCGCTACATCGGGACAATAAGTAAAGCCGCCCTATGATCGTAATCATAGGGCGGTTTTACTGTTTTACGGACACCTACCGAAGCCTGCGGCGGTTCTTCTGTTGCTGTTTTGGGGATTATTTCAGCTTGTTCATCAGATCCTCGATACCCTTATGGATCGCTGACTCATAGGAGGCGAGCTGGGAGGACAGGATGTTGGTTCCTGCGCTCTGGATGGTCGAGAAAATATTATTGGAGCCGCCGAAATTGAAGGCCGCGTTGATGACATACAGCTTGGATTCATTCATGATGTCGATCATGCGGGTGGATTCCTCATCGCGTGCCAGCTTGGCTGGGAGCACGGATTCGTACAGCGCAGGCGTGAGGATTTCAGCGGAATAATAGCCGAGCGCGTTCAGCAGGATGCCCGTCGCCTCCGGATCCGGATTGGTAGCGGGGATAGACACAAGGCTGAGGAAGGATGCCGCCAGCGGCGAAGCGTAATTCTCCTGCTTCTCGTCCATCTTCGGGCCGGGGATGATGCCGTAATCGGCCTCCATTGCGCGCATTTCAAAGGTATTGCACAGCGAGGTCTGATAGAACAGGGCCTTGCCGTCGATGAAATACTGGTGGAGCGTGGTGCTGGTGCCGTTGCCCGGCGAGCGGTAGGCCTGATTGACGGGCAGAACCTTGTCAACGGCATCGCTGAGCCGCTCCGTACGGTTGATTTCGAGGATTCCCTCGCTGTTTTTGCGGACGAGCTCCTCGCCGGTATGATAGAGCAGATACTGGAAGCTGTTCTCGGTTGCGATCAGACCGTACTGGTCGGAATCGTCGATAATGCTGTCACCGTTGATGTCCTCCTCGACCGTCTGCATCATTTTGAACATTTCCTCCATTGTCCATTTCCCGGACTCAACCAGCTTGTAGGGGGATTCCAGCTGATACTTGTCCACCAGCGACTGATTGAACAGCAGGCCGTAAATGGCGGTGGAGGCATTGAAGTTGACCGCACCGGCCGCCACATAGGCCTGATCGGTCAGACGGAAGGCTTCAAGGGAGGCCGCATCCCACCAATCGGCGGCAAGATCGAGCGATTCGACGGATTCCAGCCCGATCAGAGCGCCTTCAACAGGCAGAAGCGAGCTGACGGTACCGTAATTGATCAGGCCGACATCGAAGAGATGCTCGTCGGACATGACATGGGTCAGAACCTCCTGGCCCATTTTTTTGCGGCTTGCGGTCAGAACATCGATGGTGACGTGAAGCGCCTCCTCAACGGCTCGGTTGCGCTGAAAGATGGCATCGTTCAGAACATCGCCGTTTTCCTCTCCGGCGTAGATCTCGCAGGGATAGCTGCCCTCTTCCTCGCGCGCCAGAATGACAAAGGTCCGCCCGCCGAGATCCTGAATCTCGAACGGCGAAGCTTCGGTCACCTCTCCGGTATCTTCATCCGGTGCGGCGGTTGTCGTGTCGGCCGGTGCGGCGGCCTCACCGCAGGAACCGAGCAGGGACATAAGCAGAATCAGCGAAAGTAAGCGTGCTTTTTTCATGGTATCAACCTCCTTTTTTTATATTATACCATGGAAAAAGGCGAAAATCTAACACAAAATCCGGCGCTTTTGAAGAGGAATATCAATTTTGACCGATTTTTTCTTCCTGAAATTTTCCGGGGGTAACTCCGTATTTTTTCTTGAAGAGGTTGATGAAATAGGAAGGCGAATCAAAGCCGCATTCCATCGCACACGCGGTGACGCTGATACCGGTCAGCAGCTTGGCGCTGGCGGATGCCAACCGGTAATCCTGCAGGAAACGATGCAGTCCGATTCCCATCTCCGCCTGAAACCGGGCGGAGAGATGCTTGGGGGAATAGTTGAACCGCTCGGCAATGTCGGCCACGCCGCCGATGAAGGCGTAGTTTTTGCTGATATACTGGATGATGTCCCGGATGAGGGCGGTTCCGTGCGCGACAGCGGCGGTTGTACGGATGGGCGAGTGCGCCAGGATGCAGAGAAGATCGAGCACGCCGGAGAGAACCCGGGCACTGCTTTTTTCTTCATAGCTGCTCAGACGTCGGATCAGCTCGGTGAAAAGGATTTGATCCTCGCCCTCCGGATGAACCAGCACGGGGCCGTCGGTGAGGAATTGGTGAACCGGGGGATCCAGATTTTTCAGAAGCCGCTCCATCTCAACGTCAAAGTTGATGTACAGCCGCTCGTAGCGGGCTTTGGAATTTTTGAAGGTCGTGTGGAAGGTGCCGGGGCGGAAGATTATGACATCGCCCGGCTCCAGCTCGTAGGTGACGTTGTTGATACAGCAGAGATAGATCCCCTCGCCGGCAATATAGGAATAGAGCTCGTAAAAGCTCCGGACATAGGGCTGCAGCTTGGCCGCACGTGTGGTGATGCGGTTCCGGTAGTCAACCGCAATCTGCATACGGAACGCTCCTTTCTCTGTTCGGATCGGTATGGTAAAATGCTGCGCATTTCACCGAAGGAAAATGCGCAGCGATTTTTTATACATTCATGACAACGGGGAGAATCATCGGCTTGCGCTTGGTCTTGGAATAGAGGAACTTCGACAGATCATCCTTGACCGTGCCCTTGAGCTGGGTCCAGTCGGTGATGTTCTTGTCCAGACACTCCAGCAGCGCCTCGCGGGCGATCTGACGGACCTGATCCATCAGCTGCTCCGCCTCGCGCACATAGACGAAGCCGCGGGATACGATATCCGGCCCCGACAGCAGCTCGCGCGCCTCGATATCCACCGTGGCCACGACGACGATCAGGCCGTCCTGCGCCAGATGGCGGCGGTCGCGGAGCACGATGTTGCCGACATCGCCGACACCGTAACCGTCCACGAGAATCTTGCCGGCGGGAACCGTGCCGTTGAATTTGGCGCTGTCCCTGTCAATTTCCAGCACCTTGCCGATTTCGGATACGAAGATGTGATTCTCCGGCATTCCCATTTCCTCGGCCATCCGCTTGTGGGTGATCAGATGGCGCTGCTCGCCGTGAACCGGCATGAAGAACTTCGGCTTGGTCAGCGCGTGCATCAGCTTTAATTCCTCCTGGCAGGCGTGGCCGGATACATGGACATCCGCCAGCGCATCGTAGAGGACCGTCACGCCCCTGCGGAAGAGCTCGTTGATGATCTTGCCGATCAGCTTTTCGTTGCCGGGAATCGGGTTGGCGGAGATGACAACCAGATCGTTGATGCCCAGCTCCACCTTATCGTGATCCGAGAAGGCCATCCGGTAGAGGGCCGACATCGGCTCGCCCTGGCTTCCCGTGGTGATGATCGTCAGCTGGTTATCCTTGAAGCGCTTGATCTCGTTGATGTCGATCAGCGTGCCGTCCGGAACCGTCATGTAGCCAAGCTCAATGGCCGTCTTGACGATGTTGATCATGCTTCGGCCGGTGACAGCGACCTTGCGGCCGTGGGCGGCGGAGGCGTTGATGATCTGCTGTACGCGGTGTACATTGGAGGAGAAGGTGGCGATAATCACCCGCTTGTCGGGATTCTGGGAGAGGATGCCGTC
>JAZNKS010000088.1:0-53538 GCA_045578725.1 Candidatus Flemingiibacterium sp. | reverse complement strand
CTTGTAGGCAGCGGCATGGATGACGATATCGGGCTTTTCCTCGTTGAAGAGGCGCAGCAGCTTGTCCGTATGGCAGACGTTGAGAATCCGTACCGCGAGATTCAGCTTTGCACCGTGGCGGGCAAGCAGCTCCTGCTGGATGACATAGGCGTTGTTTTCGTACAGATCGGCGATGATGATCCGGCGGGGCGAGCTTTCGGCAATCTGCCGGCAGAGCTCGGAGCCGATGGATCCGCCGCCGCCGGTGATGACGACGGTCTTGTCCCTGACAAAGGAGAGAATCTGCTCGTCGGCAACCCGGATCGGCTCGCGGCCCAGCAGCTCCTCCGCTGTGATCTCGCGCAGATGGGCGATCAGCTGATCGGTGTCGCCGGCGATTTCGGTGTAGAGAGGGAGGATCTTTACGGTGCAGCGACTCTTGCTGCACTCATCCAGAATCTCGGCCCGGCGGGCATTGTCCGCCGAGGGAATGGCGATGTAAATAACGTCCGGGCTGTGAGTGGCGCAGATCGCTTCCAGCTCCGAAATCCGGCCAAGCACCCGCACGCCCGCAATGGAACGGCCCTGCTTCTGGGGATCGTCATCCGCAAAACCGATCGGCAACAGACCGCAGGAGGGGCTGGCGAGGATTTCCTCTACCAGACGGGAGCCGGCGGATCCGGCACCGACGATCAGCAGACGCCTGGCATCGGGCATGGGCCCGGCGGCATTCCGGCCGGCGGCGGAGGCCTGACACCAGACTCTGGAGAGGGTTAAAAGGGAAGCGGCGATCATCGCGCCGGCCATATGCGTGAAATCCGCGATGGGCAGGGGCGCCGCCAACGTCAGAATAAAGCAGCAGACCGATCCGGCAAGACAGGATACCGCCAGAATCCGGAGAAAATCGGCGCTTCCGGAATAGCGCCAGATGGTAGCATCCACCCGGCAGACGCTGAAGATGACGGTGTAGATCAACCCGACCAGCAGACCTGTCAGCGCGATGACATAAGCGGGGGTGGTGTTGTGGCCGGTGCGGAGCTCGGCGATCCAGACAAACAGATAGGAGAGCTCGATGATGGTCATGTTGATAAGCCAGAGAAGAATCCGGCGCTTTGGCGGGCGCTGGGGGGCGCGGACGGGAAGGTTCATACGGAAAACAGATCCTCGATATTTATTATATAGTAAGAAAAGAAATCACTCTTCTATAAAGTATATCACAGAATGACGCATTTGTCAACGCTTTCCGACATCAAAACTGCACAAAAGGCGGCCACGGGATGGCAGGAATTTCTATGCCTGTCATCCCGAGCCTTCCTTGACAACCGAAAAGAATGGGTATATAATATTAAGTAAAATTGATTTCATCCGGAGGGTAGCATGAAGGTAACAAACGATATGATTCTGCGCGAGGTTGCGGGCGAGCATATCCTGATTCCGGTGGGCGCGGCGGCCAAAAAGCTGGTCGGGCTGGCATCGCTGAACGGGAGCGGCCTGCTTTTGTGGCAGAAGCTGCAGAAGGACTGCACAAGAGAAGAGCTGATCGCGGCTCTGCTGGAGGAATACGAGGTCAGCCGTGAGCAGGCCGAGGCGGATGTGGATGCGTTTTTGGCAAAGCTTACCGATGCGGGGATGCTGGAAAACGTCGAATAAGCGCCGGAAACTGCAAATAATAGTATTTTTTTCCGTCATATTATTGACAGGAAAAGTGCAGATATGTTATAATAAAGTATGAATGTATACATAGCCGGAAGCGGGCTTTATACAAGGAGGATTACACTATGAGATTTTCAAAGCTTCGGGTAACCGCATGGGTGCTCTGCTTCCTGATGGTTCTGTCGGCCATGCCTCTCGGCATCTCGGCCGCCGACAGCACCCTCTTTCAGGACACCTTCCTGCAGTATTTCCTGAACAACAGGGTCGCAGAGGGCCTCGCCGCCAAACAGGCGGAAGCCGATGCGGCATCGGGCACCTATGCCCTGACCAAGGCCGCAGGGGATACAACGTATGTCCTGGCGGGCTCGGATTTTCAGGCATCCAACCATACGGCCGGTGCCGAGATTGTTTCCGGTCTGCTTGATGTAATAAAGAAAGACTATCCCACCATGGACGGCTTCCTGTTTGCCGGTGACTATGATGTCAACTACACCGATTCGGCAAACGGCAAGGCGAAGCTGCAGGAAACCGTGCAGGGTGTCTACGGTACCGATATGCACGAAATTTATGTGCAGGGCAACCATGACGGCGACAATCTTGTCGGCTCGACCTTGTCAGCCAGCGGCGCCAACGATGCGGAAAACTACGGAGTCTTTGTCATCAACGAGAAAGACTATATGTGGTACAATAATGATGAAGCCACCATCAAAAAGACCGCAGAAAATCTGAAAACCTATCTGAATGCGAAGCGGAATGCCGGCTACACCAAGCCGATTTTCGTCATTTCGCACCTGCCGCTGCATTACTGTATGCGTACCCTCTCCGGCGGCGATGACGGTATGCACGCCAATTACATTTTTGATGTCCTCAACGAGGCAGGAAATGCCGGTCTGAACATCATCTTCATGTTCGGTCACAACCATTCGCACGGCTGGGACGATTATCTCGGCGGCGCGGCAATTTACCTCGAAAAAGGCGATAAGATCAACATTGCACAGAACAGCACAACTGTTTTTAAGGAAGAAACGCTCGCATTTACTTACATGAACGCGGGCTATGTCGGCTATTACGGCACGTCCTATACCAGCGATGTTGACAAGACTCTGACGATGACCGTTTTTGAGATCACGGACACCGAAGTAACGGTGAATCGCTATGACAGTAACGGTACCCATGATCTGAAATCGGCCGGTGTATATAATGTAGAGTACCCGGACAGCGAGTACTACAGCACGGATGATACGGTCTACACAAGCCCGCAGACGATCACTCTCAATACCGAGATTACCCCCGCCGGCGACGAGGTGGAAGCACCCGACAGCGGTTCGACGGGAGGCGGTACGGCTGCTTCCATTGAGCAGGTGTATGAGCTGGAGGAGGGTGTTCCGTACATTATTGTATGCAATCGCAACGATGCGGTTCTGACCGGTAATGCAAACGGCAATGATTTGCAGTTGAGCGGAACAGCCAGCGTTGATACCGAGCATCTGTGGTATTACAACGGAACGAACCTGATCTATAATGATCCGGACAGCACCGACTCCTACCTGAACATCACGTCCGGAGCGGCCAATGTTGGAGCTAAAAACGGTAATAACACCGCCAGCAATGTTTTTCTGAACAACGATGGCGCCACCTTCTCCATCGGCACAGCCAATGGGCAGTATCTGAACCAGTATGGCGGAGCAAATGCAACGATTGCTGCGGGATATAGCAGTAACGGCAACAGCGATAACGGAAGTAAGTGGCGCATCTATAAGCTGATTCCGGCTGCTTCTTCCGATGTCACCACCTCCGGCGGCGACTGGGTTACCATTACGGAGCCGGTGGATGAAATCCCGGCAGTACCGGAAACAAAAAACTATATCTACACATTAGATACAGATGGAAATGTAACGGATGAGACACCACATTTGATTGTCGGATCATCTAACGAATATGCAATGACTGGCAACGGAACTGTTGGCGCTACTGGCGTTAATGTTAGCGATGATGGTTCTACCGTAACGTTGGCTGAACGAGCAAACGAATGGATGATAACATCTGATGGCAAGATTACTAATGGTACATACTGGCTTACAGCAATGCCACAGCGAAATTCTTGTTCGATAGGATTATCTACGAGCGAAAATGATGCTTATGAATGGAACATTGCTTATAATAGTTATTACAAGATGTACACTATTTCTGCATATTCCAGCAATGGTAATAGGACATGGTACCTTCGCTACAATTCCAACTCATTCAGTACTACGCGGAATAGCGTGGAGAGAGTACGGATATATGGCAATGTCAAAGAAAATACAATACCCGGCGCACCGGCTGTGCCTGCTACCCCCGGCCTCTACGCTAAAATCGTAGATATTACCGAAAACGATTTCACCTACAATGTTCCCAACGGCACCTCCGCCGAGGACGCTCTCGCGGCGGTCAAGGCCGGCATCACAGCCTATGAGTATTCATCTGCGACTGCTCCCGGAGCCTCAACCGAAGGCACGCCGATCGATGACAGCAAGCTGAGCTGGGAGCTTGACTCCTCCTACAGCGGTACCACCGCCGGTGAATATCCCGTCAATATTTACTACACGCCCGAAGGCGGCGAAAAGGTTCTCCTCGGTACGGCCAAGGTGGTTGTTCCGGCGGTGAATATTACCGGCTATGCCGTTGAACCGGCTATTGCTACCGTCACCAAGGGCGCACCCCAGCTGACTCCGACCGGCTCGGTCATCTATGTTCAGCTGGAAAACGGTACCTATTACACCGTTCCGGTCACGATCTCCATGCTCTCCAACGCAGACGGATCGGGTATCGGCACCGGTGATACCGGAACCTTTGAGGATCTGACACTTACCTACAACGGTGTAAAAATTACCGAAAACTTCACGCTGATCGTCGCCGCCAAGACCGGCAACGATTATCCCGAATACCCGGATGAGGGTGCTGTCAAGGTAAGCAAGACGGCGATCTACACCGAAGAAAGATTCCGCGAGACCGGCGTTGCACAGGTTGAACTCTCCGTATCCGGTGTACCCTCCAAGAAGGGCGCGGACGTTATCGTTATGCTGGATACCTCCAGCTCGATGAACGATAACAAGGTAACGGTTAACGGTGTTCAGATGACCCGTCTGCAGGTGCTGCAGGCATCGCTGGAAACCATGCTGACCCAGCTTCAGGCGGACGGCGGAGACGGTGAGCCGATGGATATCCGCATCGCGGTTGCCGACTTCAACCGGTATTACAAGGACACGTCCAGTCCCTACTATCTCAATTCCAACGACCATCTGGCTGGCGGTGCGGTTCGCGGTCAAACCTATAATACCTCGAACTACGTCTATACTGGCTCCGGTGCGCCGAATGCCAAGGCGTTTGTGGATGTTCATTCGTTGGATATCGACGAGTTCAGCGAAGATGGGGACCATGAACTGCAGTATGCTTCCGGTACCAACTATGACTACGCTTTCGATACGGTTTATCAGCTCGGTGAAGCCATTCTGACTCAGAATGCTGTTGACGGTGTCGAGCGTGACCTCTTCGTTGTCTTCATGTCGGACGGTGCTCCGTTCCAGTACAACTATTTCAGTGCCGATTCAGCGGAAGCGAACTGGAATAACTGGCTGCAGGGCACTATGAACGATAGTATGTTCGACAAAAATGCCAGCAACGATTACTACAACGAAGACGGCAAGCACTGGATGGCCGAGGCCATCAAGGGCGATCCCGCGCGTACTTACCGTGTCATCCGCAAGAACAACGCGTCGGATACGGACGGCGATACCTGGGTGGAGGTCAACGGCCTTGGTGCTGTCATGTATTCCATCGGCTTCTGTCTGAAGGCGGATAAGGAAATCACCGTCGATTCGATGGACGCGGTAATCCGCAGCATCGCTTCGAACGAAAACTACTACCATCGCGCTGATGATGCGGATACGCTGGACTCGGCCTTCACGCAGATCGGTTCCTCCATTGCCTATGCAGCCAACAATGCTCACTTTGAAGACCAGCTGGGTACGGCATTCAAGCTGCAGATGGCAAGCCATGTGGAGCGTACGGTTGACAATAAAAAGGTTGAGCTGGATTTCACCCCGACGATCGAAGTCAAGTCCTATGATATCTATACCAAGGCGGAGGCAGAGGCCAGCGCAGCGGATAATATCACGGTGGACATGATCGGCAAACGCAAGGGAACCTCGACCACACTCGAGGTTGTAACCTTCAACGATGACGGTACCGAAGCGTATTCCAACCAGATCAACAGCAGCGGCACGAACATTCTTGCCGACGGTACACAGGCAGGCTATGTCAAGGGCGTTATTTATGCCAAGACCTTCCTGTACAACACAAACACTTATACCGTTGAAGCCGGCGGTGTCACAATCGCTCCCGAAACCTTCTACTGGAAGGTCGGAACGGTTACGACCTCCGAGCTCGCAATCAGCTACTATGTCTATCTGACCGATACGATGGAGGGCGAGCGCGCGGCCGGTTCCTACGCAACCAACAACTTTGCGGTTCTGTATTACGATAACTATCTCGGCAATCCCTGCGAGATTCATACCGTATCCCCGATGCTGGCATGGAAGGAAGCGAACGTTTCCTACGCCTTCTATCTGGTTAACCGCGACGGCGAAATTATCGTAAACCAGTCCACCGGTGAAACCGGTACCTTCGCAAACAAGATTGCGGTAACCCGACCGGTTGTTTATGACTACTGCGATCTGAATACGGAAACCAAGCTGGCCGTTCTGGATGTAGCACAGGCAAAAGTTATCCCGGATGGCTACACGGTCTATGACAGCAGTGCAGCCTATAATATCGTTGTTCTCTCCGACACGAGCGACCATGTTATCGGTTGGGAGATCACGCAGGGAAGCGGCCTCGCGGCAAGCACCTATGTAACCGGTTTCTCGACCGAAACGGCATACAGCAACACGCTTTCCCAGCACGCAACCGACCAGGGATATGACTACACGCATACGACTGTCTGGTTCGCGGTTGTCTGGATCCCGACTACGATTCCGGATCAGGTTGTCATCGACTACGGCAAGCCGGTCGACATCGATGTTCTCGAAAATGACCAGTTCGGCGACAACGGTACGCTGCTCGGCATTGCTCCGATCGATAAAATGCCGGAAAGTTCCGACAGCGGTTATTATCTGGATGAGGATGCCGATTTCGGGCATTCCATCACCGATGGCCTGAAGTACGGTACTGCCGAGATCAAATCCGGCAAGGTCCGCTACACACCGAACGATATGCACATGACCGGGTACGACCAGTTTGCCTATGAGGTCAAGTACGATTATTACAACAATAATGTCTTTGTTGAAAATCAGTACTACTACGGCAAAGTCACCGTCATCCCGGCGACAACGATCTACTACGAAGAATCGTTCCTGACCTTCACGGATTCCTCGGCGGCAAAAGACAACCTCGGCTTCTGGGGCGATGTCAAGGATAACGGAACCTACTCCGATGTACAGGAGGAGGACCGTCCGGGCAAGTGGAACCTTTCCACCATCGACCATGACAACGTCTACGGCTACGACGGAATCAACAAGGAAGCCACCACCTACAGCCTCGGCACCGCCAAGAAGGTCACGGTGGATGCGGATACCGGTAAGCCCACCACGGCACCGACTGCTTCCTTTACCTTCACCGGTACCGGATTTGACATCATTTCGCTGACTGACAGCGATGCCGGTGTCATCCTTGTCACGGTTAAAGACGAAAACGGCAATACAAAAGCCACCAAGGCAGTTGACAATTACTACAGCTACTCCTACGGCGAATATACCAATGAAGACGGCCAGAAGGTGACCGGTTGGTATGTCAGCGAGGACGATGCTGTTTCGGCTGAAACGATCTATCAGGTTCCGGTTATCAAAATGGCGCTCGGCGATCACGGTACTTACAATGTAACGATCCAGGTTGCTTATATGGGTACCACGGATCATGACGGCGACGGTACCTGCAGCTTCGTTATGGACTCGGTCCGTATCTATGATCCTGCAGACCCGGATGCCGCCGGAAATGAAGCAATCAAGGATGCTTACATCGAAGACAGCGAGTACAAGCCGGTTTACCTGAAGATCAAGGACTCCATCCTTAATGAAGCCAATCTGAAGGACGGCAAGATCAACGGTTCCGTCTTCATCGACGGCATCGCATCGACCGATTCGGTTTCGCTTTACTCCAATCCCGGCCCGAATAACGAGGCGTATCTCGCATACGGTCAGAGTGTAACCTTCAAGCTGACCGCTTCGTTCAAGCCGGCTGCTGTCCATGTTGGCGCCAAGCTCGCCTTCGGCGATGCCGCCACGCTGAATCTCGGCACCTCCGAGCTTGTGAAGCTGAAAACAGCCACCGATATGTACTATGACATCAGCGATCACATCACCTGGACGCAGAGCGGCACTACCTGGACTTCCAGCACGATCGTTCTGTCCAATGCAAGCACGGACGCTGTCATCTCGCTGACCAACATCAAGCTGACACAGCCGGCTCCGGAAGCAACAGCCGATCCCGGTGTCGCCGCCGCCAACTTCCTCGTGGATGACGAGGCGGTCAATACCGGTCTCACCGTTATGCGCATGATGTTCGCCCGCCCGGCGTACACACCGGTCTTCACCCCCGAGCTGCTTGGAACGAATATCGACAAGGTTCTCTTCTCGAGAAACGAAACGCTGACCGTTATCACCTCCGCCGATGTTGACTCCCTCACCGTCAACGGCGAAGACGTCACGGCCGAGCAGTACAAGTGGATCCTCTCGCTTGGCGGATCGCTTTCCGCCATCCGCGCCTTTGCAGAAGCGAACGGCCTTGGTCTGAATGCTGTTATGAACGGCATCCTGAACGGCACCTACCGCGTATGGAAGGTCACCGCACCGGTCGGCTCCTCCTACGATATCGTTGCCTATGATGCCGACGGCATCGCCTCCGAAACCGTATCCGTCCTGAGCGACGGCACCACGGCAAGGAGCGAGCTGGAAACGCTTCTCGGCGATCTCGTTGACCGCTCGGAAATTCTCACCGCCATGAAGAATCTGGCAGAGCGGATCTTCACGCCGGAGCGGATCGAAGCTGTCATCAACCGTCTGATCGACGGAACCCGCCAGCTGACCGTCACCACCTCCGAGGATGTTGACTACATCGTAGCGGGCGGCGAGATCATCGACCGCTTCATCACCGAAACGAAGATTGATCTCTCGAAGGACGGCGGGAAAACCGTCAGCCGCGTCTTCATCGCCGAGGCGGACGAAGGCGAAGATATGAATGTTACCGCGTACAACGAAGAGGGTGTTGCATCCTCTTCGGAGTCCGCCGGCAACTGAGAAAGGAGAACCCATGAAAAAGACTTACGAAGCACCGATGTTTGAAATCGAGAGCTTTGCGTTCGCGGCTAATATTGCGAATGAGTGCAGATTTGAAGGAACCAGTACCGATGTTTCCTGCGCCTATGAGGAAAATGGATGGTATGTGTACTCGGATTCAAATGGTGCTTGTGTAATAAAGAAAGACGAGAGCGAATTCTGCTACGACGTTCCTACTGCGGATACCCGCGTCTTCGGTTCCTGACCCCACCCACCACAATCCTGCCTGCCGGTATCTGGCGGGCAGGATTGTCCGTTTTGGAGGCACGCAATGAAAAAGAAAAAATCAAGACCGGCCGCGAAGAGGCGCAGCGATCGCAATGCGGGATGGCGGGAGGCCGCGGCGGCCCTCGGCATTGTCGCCGCCGCTGTCGCGCTGATTCTGCTCATCCGCCATTTCGGAACGCCCGGCGATCCGAAGAATCCCGATGACACCGCGCCGCCTGTATCGGTTTCCCTCCCCGAATGGGAGCGCACGCCGCTGACGCTTGACGGTGTCAGCCTGCCGCTTGCGGTCGGGGAAGCGGTGTCCGTCACCGCTCTTGCATCGACCGCAGGCACCTATCCCGAGGATGCGGGCGATGAACCGGTCACGGATGTCCTGACGGCATCCTTCACCAACACATCGGATCGGACGGTCGAATATCTGACTGCGATTCTCACGCTGAACGGCGAGGAATACCGTTTTGCCGTATCGACCATTCCGCCCGGCGCGACCGTCTGCGCTTTTGAATCCGCGAAAAAAAACGCGCCGGATACGGTAACATCGGCCAAAGCCGAGAAGGAATACCTGCTCTGGTTTGAATCCGCGCCGTCCCTGCACGGTGATGCCATCCGCACCGAGGTCAAAAACGGTACGATCACCGTCACCAATATCTCGGACAAGCCGATCACGGAGGATATCGTTATCTACTACAAGTCGGTCTACGGCGATTCCTATCTCGGCGGCATCACCTACCGCCTTCGCGCTGAGGGCGGGCTCGATGCCGGTGCATCCTATGACGGCTATGCGCCCCACGCGCTGGCCGGCCGCACGGAGGTACTCTTTGTCGATTATGAATAGCACCTGCTATCGCTTCGGCGATGTCACCTTCCGCCTGAATACGCCGGCTCCCATGGAAGAAGAGGACAGCTTCGCCCCCTTTATGGCCGAGCGGTGCGGGGATCCCGATTTCATCCTCGAAGCAAGCTTTGGCGACCCCGGTGCGGGAATAACCTGTCAGCGGCAGGGAAGACGGTTGGCGGTGACCCTCGATCCGCTCCGCACGAAGCGCATGAGTCCCGGAAGCCTGATGCAGGCGGTCAAAGCTCCCCTCTTATTCCCGGAAAAGTCCGCATTCCTCCTCCATGCCGCCTACATTGTGCATGAGGGGAAGGCGATCCTCTTCACCGCGCCGAGCGGAACGGGCAAATCCACCCAGGCGGAATTCTGGCGGACATGGAACGGGGCCGAAATTATCAACGGAGACCGGGCGCTGATTTCCCGCCGGGACGGGGTTTTCCATGCCCACGGCATCTACGCCAGCGGCACCTCGGGCATCTGCAAAAATGTCAGCGCCCCCATCGGTGCCGTCATCCTGCTGGAGCAGGGGGCGCGAAATGAAATCCGCCAAATCCGGGGGCGGGAGCTGTTTTCGCGGATTCTGGAGCAATGCAGCTACGATACCGGCTCGGATGCGCACCGCAGGATCCTGTCCGGCATGATCGCCGAGCTGATCGGTGCCGTGCCGACCGTCTGCTATGCCTGCCGCCATCATCCCGATGCGGTGGGAGAACTGGAGAAGCAATTATGGAACAACGCATAAAAGCCACGCCGTCCGGCGAACCCCTCTGGTCGGCCCGGATCCACAAGAAGGGCGCCGCGCTCGGCCTGCCCATCGCCGGGAATTTCGAGCTGACCCCGCGCTGCAATTTCCGGTGCCGGATGTGCTATGTGCACGAAAATGCCGGGGATGCCATGAGCGCCGATGACTGGATCGCGCTCGGCAAAACGGCGCGGGATCGGGGGATGGTCTTCCTCCTGCTGACTGGCGGCGAGCCGTTCATCCGGCGCGATTTTGCCGAAATCTACCGCGGGCTGACAAAGCTCGGGCTGATGATCTCGATCAACACCAACGCCTCGCTCCTGAACGAGGAAATCTTCGCCGCGCTGGACGAATCCCACCCGATCCGGATGAACATCTCCCTCTACGGCACCTCCGAGGACACCTACGAAAGTCTCTGCGGCGTCCGTTGCTGTGAAACGGTGAAGGAAAACATCCGCCGCCTGCATGAGGCCGGGATCCCGATCAAGATCAATTCCTCCCTTACGCCTTACAACGCCCACGATCTCGAAGGCATCTATGCCTTCGCAAAATCGCTCGGCCTGCCGATCACCGGCACCGCCTATATGTATCCCCCTGTGCGGCTGAACGGATGCAGCTACGGGGATGCGCCAGCAAGATTCACGGCCGAGGAAGCCGCCGCGGTGATGCTCCGATGCCGGGAACAGCTTCTGACTCCGGAGCAGTTAAAAGGCGCCGCCGCCGGGATCCTGCCGGATGAAGAGCTCTGTGCCGATGACGGCATCCCGGGTGAGGGCGAGCGGATGCGCTGTCGGGCCGGCCGGACGGCCTTCTGGCTGACCTGGGATGGCCGGATGCTGCCCTGCGGAATGTTCCCGGACGAGGGATACGATGTCCGCGCCCTCGGCTTTGATGCGGCCTGGCAGAAGGTGCGCGAGCGCGCCGCCGGGATCCGGATGCCGCGCGAGTGCACCGATTGCCCGAAGAAGAATCGCTGTGCGGCCTGCGCGGCGGCCTGCATCGCGGAAACGGGAGAATCCTCCTGCCGCCCGGATTACATCTGCCGCATGACAAACGAATACGACCGCATTCTGATGGAAAAATACCGCTGACCATGTCAGCGGTATTTTTGCGGGAATTCCGTGAAAATTCCGATTTCATAACAACTTATTCACATTTCTATGGTATAATAAAGTCAGGAAAACAATCTCTACCAAGACTCAATGGCTGATATTCGTCCAGCCGCGGCCTTGGCCGTGAATCGAATCATCTGCCGGAGGGCATCACGCCCTCCGGCATTTTTAACAAGGAGGTATACTCATGCTGAAGCATCAGCGAAAGCCGGGTATTGCAAAAGCGTTTCTGCGAATTCCGAAGCCGATCCGCATTTACTTCGGTGTTATTCTTGGTGTTGCGCTGGTGTTTGGAAGCATCAATGTCATCAATGAAATGCAGAGCCGCATGACTCCGCCGGATCAGCTGCTGTTTATGATAGAGGAGAAAACACAGTCGCAGCAGACCGGTTTTCTCAAAATTTTCGCAGTCGAAACGACAGCTGATGTGAGTGGCATAAACTTTAACGGCTGGGAAGTGGAATATGATGAAAAGCGGAGTGGTGAAGAAATTCCCATTGAAAGACGGAGAGTTTCTGAAATGCAGTTCGGCGTTCCTGTTTCCGTGGGTAGTGAACGCAAAGTGAGATATGCCCACCATAGTCAATATGTCAACGGTGAGTGGAAAAGTCATGCGGTTTTTTCCGATATCGTCAATTCCGGTTACCCATATTCAAATAACGCAAGATCTGCTGTTTTGTATATTATTGCAGAAGCAGATGCCTATCTGGAAGTCACGGGGCCGGCAAGCCTCTATGATATGAGTTCCAGCGACTTTTCTTTCAAGGATTTGAAGTCCGAAGTGGTCAAAAATGGCGGTAATATGTATCATATCACCGCCGGCTACCGCCCCCGTCACGAAACAAACGGCCCGGAGCGCGACCCGGACGAGGAGCTGGGAACCGGAATCTGGAACGGCGAATCCCGGAAGCGGTACTACATCCAGACGTTGGACGAAGTGTATCCGGAATTTGCGTATCCGGATGAAATAGAAGGTATGCCGGTGTATGCTCACACATCGCATGAGCGCAAGGTATCCGAATCTGCTATTCTTATCTCGGCCTATGACAAGTCGAATCCGAACATTCTGCTCGCACAGGCGGAGATCAAGCTTACTTTCCATTCAGGGTGGCAAGGATTCCCCAGCCTTCAGGCCCTTGGCCTCCACACCAATCCCGACAACTACGGCTACACAACCGCCGAAATCGTCGATTACTGGGAAAACTACGATTACACCGACTACACCGTGAAATAACCCCCGCCGCCGCGCATTGTTCGATGCGCGGCGGTATTTTTGTCCCGATGCTTGACAGCGGGCGCGGGATGCGCTATAATGAAGGTATCACTCCCATCCGAAAGGACGAACGCTATGAAAAAACTCCGGCATCTTCTTGCCGTCCCCGCCGCGGCGCTCATGCTGACCCTGCCGATGTTTGGCGTGGCTCCCACGCTGGTCGCCCCCGCCGACGGCGAAACGGTTCTTCAGGCTCCTCCCATCACCACCCGCTATCTGACACAGGCGCGGGAGGATTATGTCACCGAAAAATTCGCCGATTACCGGCTTTCCGTCATCAAGCAGTTTACCACCGCTTCCTCCGATCACAATGACCGGCCCCGCCCGGTGAAATTTGAATGGGAGGTTTCAGGCGAGGGCGGCCTCTATACCCTTGAAATATCCGAAAGCCCGGATTTTGAGGGCGAGGTCCGGAGGCTGGAGGGCCTCACCAAAACGGAGGCGGAGGTGTACCATCTCCGCTCCGGCACGGAATATTACTGGCGGGTCACGGAGCATCTGCCGGACGGCGGTAAAACGACCGTTTCCGATACCGCCCGCTTTGTCACCGAGGACAGCGTGCGCTGGATTTATGCCGAGGGCGGGCGCAACATCCGCGATCTCGGCGGCTGGAACGGTCTGAATCAGGGGCTTGTCTATCGCGGCTCCGAGCTGAACCCGGTGGGAAGCCACGGTCTTGGCCTTACCGAAGCCGGCCGGAAGGTGCTCGCCGATGAGCTTGGCATCGTGACCGACATGGATTTCCGTGCCGTCACAACCGAAAGCCGGGGCGAGGAGAAATATCTCACCGGGAGCGCCATCGGCCCCGATGTGAAGCTGCTGAATCTGCCGATCGGCAATTTTCTGTCGGCCTTCAGCGATTCCTACCGCGATGTGATCGCCGCCTTTGCCGAGCCGGCGAATTATCCGATTTATATGCACTGCTGGGGCGGCGCCGACCGGACCGGCACGGTGGCCTTCCTTCTGGAGGCCCTATGCGGTGTCAGCGAGGAGGATCTGGCCATCGATCTGGAATTAACCTCCTTTGCCTCATTCGGCTACCGCTACCGCTATGACAACGGCAATTATCTCTACGCCTCCACCGTGGCAAAGCTGAAGACCTATCCCGGCGATACCCTGAAGGAGAAGGCCGAAAGCTATGCGCGCCGGACGCTCGGTCTGAGCACGGCGCAGATTTCCAACATCCGGTCGATTTTAGCCGGATCTGGCGCGACTGTCAAGTCCGCAGAGGACCGGTTCTGGGAAAGCGGCAAGGGCGGCGATCTTACATTGGAGCTGGTCTGTCCCGACGGGCAGAAGGTTTCAGCGGTAAATACCGCCGCGGTAACAGGCACAGGAAGCAGCCTTGACTTTACCTTTGATGAAAAGAACGGACGGCTTACGGTGGACGGCAGATCGCTGGCCGAGGTGAAAATCATCCGCGGCGTGCTGGAAATCGCGCTCGATGACGGCTCCGTTCTGCGGTGCGGCGTTGTGAGCGATCTTGCCGATTCCGTCGCCGCTGACATTGCCGGCGGAAGTCCGGCCGGGCTTTTTGCCGCCGCCGGAATTGCGGTGCGCGAAGACGGCGATGGGCTGATTTTAGATGCCGACGGAACCTTCACCGTGCCGCACGAGCTGGTGAAGGCGCTCTATGATGCCGGAATCGAGAGTATGAAGCTGTCGCTCGATGATCCTTCGCACATCCTGCATTTTGATGTCTTCGATCCCGCCGGGAATCCGCTGATGAGCGCGGACGGCGGCGCGGAGCCGATCGTGATCCCCTTCACGGATGGCGGCGACATCGCCATTACGCTGTCCGGCACCACGGCGATCCCGCTTCCCGCGCTGCAGCCGGTCGGCACGGCGCTGGCCGAGGCGATCATCGGCGGCTCCTATCGCGATCTGATCGACCTCCATTTCAGGGAGGAGAGCGGGGGAATCACGCTCACCTCGCGCGGAAACGGCATTCCGTTCACCGCCAAGGCGCTGGATGCGCTCCGAAGGTACGGATGTAAGTCGATCCGCTTTGAAGCCGCGGCCGAGGGCGAGGGAATTGCCGCTCTGCGCGTTGTCTGGAACAGCAACACCGAGGGCATCTGGGCCGGCGAGGAATCCACCATCCCGGCAAAGGACGGACGCGCCGAGGGAACCTTCACCTTCCTGCTCGATGAGGAAATCAACGGCGAGGGGCATTGGCGGCATCTGCTGATTCAGCCGCTGGATGCCGAGGGCCGGGTGATCGGCGCGAAGGTCACGCTCTCCCATTTTGATTTCCCGATGGTGACGGATGAGCCCGCGATGGGATTCCCGGTCTGGGCGCTGATCGCAGGTGCGGCCGTCCTCCTAGTCGGCGGTACGCTGATCGCGCTCCGGATGGGCAAAAAGAAGTGAAAAGCACCTCCGGCGGCAGGATTTTCGTGAAATTCCCGGAATCCGGGAGAGAATCCTGCCTCCGGGGGTGGTATTATTTCGGACGGAATGGTAGAATGGAGGTGTCCCGGGGCCGCAGGTCCTTTGGGCAGAAAGGATGAATCGCATGGAAAAAAAGACAATCGGAAAATTCATATCGGCGCTTCGGCGCGCGCAGGGCATGACCCAGAAGGAGCTGGCCGACCGGCTGTTTGTGTCGGACAAGACCGTCAGCCGGTGGGAGTGCGATGAGAGCACGCCCGAGCTTTCGCTGATCCCGGTCATCGCGGAGATTTTCGGCATTACAGCCGACGAGCTTCTGCGCGGCGAGCGGAACCCGATCGGGCATCGGGAGGACCTAGGAGCGGATGGGGAGCGCGAGGCAAAGCAGAAGGAAAAGTCCGACCGGCAGTTTCGGAATATGCTGACAAGCCGGATGAAGCGCTACCGGTGCGGGAGCATGATTGCCGCGGGGCTTGGTCTTGCCGGACTGCTTGCGGCGATGCTGATCAATATCGGCTTTTTGGCGAGCGTGATCGGTTTCTGTGTCGGTTCCGCCTTTCTGGCGGCCGGCGTGATCTGCCAGCTCTGTTTTCTCAATTTCTATATCATGGATCCCGGGGATGAGGAGGACGAAGCGCGCGCCGCACGGATTTGTGAGGCCAATGAAGGGGCGCAGAGGATCGCCGTGCGGGGGATTCTCTGGCAGATCGGGCTCGCATCCTTCCTCCTGCCGCTGATTACGAATGTGCAAAACGGCTATCTGGGCCTCCGGGCGATCCCGTGGATGCAGGCCGGCGTTCTGCTGGCGGCGATTATTGTTACTCTGACCTGGCTCTTTGCCGTCCGCTTCCCGGTCGGGGGAAAGAAGGGAAGGTCGATTCCCACCGCCCAGCGTGTTCTCCTGATCGGTGCTGTCCTGCTGATCCTTGTACCCCTGATCGCCGGTCTGCTGGACGGCCGCCCGCAGAGCCGACCGGTAAGCTACGACAGCTTTCCCATTTCGGACACCGCATCTCTGCAGTAAAGCGGATATTGACAAAACTTCACCAGGCACAAAAGTAAAAAAAGGCGCTTAAACGCGCAGGGGCTGTTGCAAGTTGAAAACTTGCAACAGCCCCTTTTAACAGGATCGCCTTGATTTGGTCATATTTGTATGGTATAATAGTACAAAAGGGGGAATCGGAATGGTTCACATTAAGCCCGACAAGCGCTCGCTCCGATCGGCACGGCTGATCGGCGATGGCCTGCTTCGCTGCCTGAAGCGCAAATCCTTCGACCGGATCACGATCACGGATATCCAGAAGGAAGCCGGTGTCGGCCGCGCGACCTTTTATCGGCTGTTCGACAATATCTGCGATGTGCTGGTCTATCTCTGCGATGATATCTTCGGCGAGAGCTTCCAGCGGGAGCTGCCCGCCGGTGCGGCATCGCCCTCCGATGTGCTCACCCGGCTGGTCCGGCACTGGATGGCCCACAGCGAGGTACTGGAGGTCATCATCGCCTGCAACCGGATGGATATCATCAACAATGCCCAGCGGCGGAGCGCTCAGACCCTGCGCAATTCTTTCGGCGCGGAGATTGATCTGAGCGAGGCGCAGATGGACTATCTCTGCGGCGTGGTCACCTCGGCTATGGCCGGTCTGCTGGCAATCTGGGTCGAGCACGGCAAAACCGAAAGCCCGGAACAAATCGCCGAATGCCTCTATCTTCTGCCGGGGCTTCTGACCCCGTCCCGTTACTCGCCCGTGATATAAAGTACGCCCAGCGTGCTCGGACCGCAATGACTGGAGATCACGCATCCGGCACGGGTAACAAGAATCTCGCCGAAAACGCCCAGCGATTCCAGATAAGCATACACCTCATCGAGGATTTCCTTCGTACAGCCCGAATGGGTGATGAAGACCCGATCCGGCTTGGCGCGCCGAAGCTCTGCCTCCATGTCGCGGACATAATTCATGACCGAGCGGCCGATGGAGCCGCGGTATTTCTTGCCTGCCCCCATTTTTCCGTCCGTGACAAGGATCAGCGGATGGAGCTTGAGCGCGCTTCCGGCCAGCGCGGCGATGCTGCTGCACCGTCCGCCGCGGTGAAGATAGGTCAGCGTATCGACCACAAAGCTGGCGCGGACGCGGTCCCGGATCGCCTCGGCGCTGGCACCGATCTCGCGGGCCGTGCGGCCTTCCTCTGCCAGAATCGCGGCCTCGATGATCTGCAGGCCGATGCCGGTGGAAAGATTCTTGGAATCGACCACAAAGACACGGTCGGGGGCAGACAGCTGCTCGGCGGCCAGCCGCATGATATTGGCGGTGCCGGACATCTGCGAGGAGATGGGGAAGCAGACGATTTCGTTCCCGGCCTCCAGCTCCTCCCGGAAGGCATCGACGGCCGCCTCGATGGTGATGGCCGAGGTCTTGGGCGTGGTGCGGTGCTCATCGCACCAGGCATAAATCTCATCGGGCGTGATGGTCGCGCCGTCCTCGAATTCCTCCTCGCCCAGCAGAATGTGAAGCGGCAGAATCCGGATTTTATAGCGCTCGATCAGCTCCGGCGAAAGGTCGCAGGTGCTGTCGGCAATGATCGTGACTGACATGGGAGAATCCTCACATACAACAAAAATTTATAGAACTATTGTATCATAAAATCGCGCCCGATGCAAGAGAAAAGCCAAAAGTGGAACACAAAAATGCAAAGTTGCTCCACAATTCGGCCGCTTTGCCGCAAAAGATAAAATTACATGGCCCGATACACGGAATTTTCAGCAGATTTCCCACTACCGAAGCGCACGAAAATATGGTATAATTAACTGTTAGCATAATTTCGGATTCACAACGGAGATTCATAATGATCTTTTCTTCGACCGTCTTTCTGTTTTTGTTTCTGCCGGCCGTCTGGCTTCTTCATATTCTTCTGCCCGCACGCTTCCTCTGGCTCAAAAACGGGATTCTGGCGCTGGCCAGCCTGATTTTCTATGCCTATGGCGAGCCGCTTTATATCTTTGTCATGCTCGGCTCCGTGGCCATCAACTATATCATCGTCCGCTTCCTGCCAAAACGCGGGGAAGAGGGGGATAATACCGGCGCGCGGATTCTCTATATCGCCGCGATTGTCATCAATCTCTCTATCATCGGCTTCTTCAAATATCTGCCCTGGCTGATTTCGCTGGTCAATTCCGCCCTCGGAATCGCCATCCCCGTGCCTGCCGTCGAAATGCCGGTCGGTATCTCCTTCTACACCTTCCAGATTCTCTCCTATGTGGTGGATGTCCGCCGCGGCAAGACGGAATCGCAGAAGAATTTCCTCACCCTGCTTCTCTATATCTCCTTCTTCCCCCAGCTGATCGCCGGCCCGATTGTCAAGTACGGCGACATCTGCGAGCAGCTGAAGGAGCGCACCGTAACCCTTGAAAAGACCGCATACGGCATCCGCCGCTTTGTGATGGGTCTTGGCAAGAAGGTGCTGATTTCCAATACGGCCGCGCTGATTGCCAAGGCTGCCTTTGCCGCCGCCGAGCCGTCCGCAGCCCTTGCATGGGCCGGCGCCTTCGGCTACTGCATCCAGCTCTATTTTGACTTCTCCGGCTATTCGGATATGGCCATCGGCCTTGCCTCCCTGTTCGGCTTCGAGCTGCTGGAAAACTTCAACTATCCCTACAGCGCGCTGACCATCCGCGATTTCTGGAAGCGTTGGCATATCTCGCTGACCTCCTGGTTCCGGGAATACGTCTATTTCCCGCTGGGCGGCAATCGGGTATCAAAGGCACGCACCCATATAAACCGTCTGATCGTCTTCTTTCTTACCGGCCTCTGGCACGGCGCGAATTTCACCTTTATTCTCTGGGGAATGTGGCACGGTCTTCTGATGATGTTTGAGCAGGCGGTGAACTTTGAAAAGCTGACAAAGATCAAATGGCTCCGCCCGCTTCTGCGGATTTATACGCTGCTTGCCGTGATGCTCGGCTTCGTGGTCTTCAATTCGCCGAGTATGAGCTTTGCCTTTTCCTACATCGGCCGGATGTTTTCCTTTGCCGGCCATCCCGGGGATGCCATCGCGCTTTTCCCGCCCTATACCTGCCTGCTTCTTGTCATCGGCGTGATCTTCTCCTGCCCCGTCATCCCGGCGCTGAAGAAGCTGCAGGTGAAGCTTTCGGCTTCCCATAGCATCGGCGGGGGACTTATGGAGGGCGCATCCTTTGTCATCACCCTCGGCGTATTTGCCCTGTCGGTGATGCAGCTGGCCTCCTCGTCCTTCAATCCGTTCATTTACTACATTTTCTGATCAGGAGGGCCGGATATGAAACGAATTCTGCTTACCGTATACTGCGCACTCTTTTTCGGAAGCTGTGCCTTCTTTTCGCTGGGAATGCTGATTCCCGGTGCCGCCTCGGCCGCCGAGGGCGCCGAGCTGCCCGCTCTCTTTTTCGAGGGCGGCATCAATTCCGATTTCGCCGACGATTTTGACAACTGGTTTGCCAAGAGCTTCGCCTACCGCAATACGGTGGTCGATGTCTATGCCGCCATGAAGGAGAATCTCTTCGGCGAGGGCAACGATCAGGTCATCGTCGGGCGGGAGGATTTCCTCTTCTTTGCCGATACCCTCGATTGCTACACGGGTGCAAGTCCGATGACCGATGACGAAATCCGGAAGGCCGCCGATGCCCTTCTGGCCATGCGGCAGTACGTTACCTCCAAGGGGGCCGATTTTCTGGTCATCATCGCGCCAAACAAAAATACGGTTTATTCCGAATATATGCCTTACCGCTATACGAAAACCGATGAGCCGACCGATCTTGACCGGCTGCTTGAGGCCATAAACGGGGTCTGGATCTCGTCCTTCGATCTGCGCGAGGAACTGATCACGGCCAAGGCGGACGGCCTGCTCTATCATAAGCGGGACACCCACTGGAACGGTGCGGGCGCGAAAATCGCCTGCGACCGGATTCTCGATTATGCCCGGTTCCGCCAATACAGCAGCGAAATCGACTATTCCGCCCGCGGACCGATCACCGCAAACGATATAAGGGGCGATCTTGACACGCTCCTCTATCCCGGCCGCGTGATGTTTGATGAGAATATCACCTACGATTTCGACGGCTTGTTTGCCTACACCTCGGCCTTCGGCACCGAGATGGATATGACGATCACCACCCGCGGCGGGGGAGAGGGAAAGCTTCTCATGTTCCGCGATTCCTTCGCCAATGCGATGATCCCCTATCTTGCCTCCGCCTTTGAAGCCTGCCGCTTCGAGCGCGCGAATCCGTATCGGGTCGATCTGCTGGAGAGCGAGGAATACGATCTCGTTGTCATCGAAATTGCCGAGCGCAATATCCGGGATCTGATCGGCTCGGCCGAGCGGGTTCCGAAGGAACTGTTCAACTATTGATTTCCCCGATGGGAAAGTAAGGAAGTGTTTGCTTTGAAAAAACCGGTAATCCGCCTTGGCGGGCTCGGACTGCTTGCATCTCTGACACTTACAACCTGCCTGCTGCCGTCCTGCGGTGTATCCTCCGCCGCCAAAAATCATGTCCACGCGGATTTTGACGTGGGTGAAAGCCTCGGAATCACCTTTCCCGAGGTGCATATGGATTTCCCCACCTCCGAGAACAGCCAGCTCTCGGGCGGCAAGGAATCCGAGAATTTCATCGGAACCTCGCTGACCACCGATATGGTGGTTGTGGATTCGCTGAGCCTCTATGCCTCCACCACCTCGCCGCTCCCCTCCGCCTCCTTAAAGGCCGGGGATGAATTCCGGCTGACCGAAACCGAGGGCTCCGAGTGGGCCGCCGTCACCGACAAGTCGGGCGTGATGCTGGGATACGCGAAGGATGCGCTCTACCATGCGCTCCCCGCCGGTACGGTGGCCTATGCCGAGCTTCCCTATGAGGAGGGCACGGCACCCGATGGCAACGGCAAGCGGGTGAACGCCAAAAGCCAGCTGGTGGATGTGCGCAAATATCTGCGCTGCTACGAATCCACCAATCCCGACAATACGGGCGTGGATTTCTCCCAGTATGATGTGAAAATTTCGATGCAGCTGTCGGTATCCTCCGCGCGGGTCGGCGGCGGGGCGGGCGAGCCCTTCTATGAGCGCAACCTCTGCCTGCTGCAGTACGACACCCTCCAGCTCCTGATGAAGGCCATCGAGCTTTTCAAAAAGGACGGCTATACCGTTGTCATCTACGATGCCTACCGCCCGACCAGCGTTCAGCAGAAGTGGTTCGATGTGGTCCGGATCCACAAGTGGGTCGCCAATCCCGCCCAGGGAATGGGCGGTGTCCATGACCGCGGCACGGCGATTGATATGTCGCTGATCGACAAAAACGGCAACGAGCTGATTATGCCGACTCCCATGCACACCTTCTCCGAGGATGCGGCCCGTACCAGCGAGAATATGACCGACGAGGCCCGCCAAAACATGAACTACATGACCAACATCATGGTCCGCGCCGGCTTTGGCATCATCACCTCCGAGTGGTGGCATTTCCAAGATAAAAATACGTCCAAATATCTGCCCACCGACCATCCCATCGATGAAATCCCGCTGGTGCCGTCCGAGCCGGCCATCGGCAAGTAAGGAGGGAGAAGCATGAACCAAACCCAGATTCCGCAGAGTCAGGTCACCGAATATGAGGTGCCCGTGCTTCTGCCGGCCTATCGCTCCCCCGCATCGGTGGAGCGCGTTCAGCTGATCCGCCGCCCCGACGGCTCCAGCATCATGCGGATCATCATCCGCCGCGACCTGCGCGTATCGCTGGAGCGGCTGACCTTCCGCTACCGGCTCTCCTCCGCCAAAATCGGCGAGCCGGATCCCCTTCACAGCTTCCGCACCTGCGATTATACCGAAAACGATCTCAACGATCACGAGCGGATCACCTTCAACGGCATGATCCCCGCCGGCATGAACATTCAGGGCTGCTGTGCCTATATTTCCTCGGTACGCCTCAGCGACGGCCGGGTCTTCCAGTATGAAGCCGCGCAGTTCGGCAATCCCCTCCCGAAGACGGCCCCGGACGGCAATGCCCCGAAGAAGCGGCTCCCCGATGCGGTGTCCAAGGTCATCGCCGGTGCCTCCGATCCCGCCGGGGTCAAGAAGGCGCGGCGCACCAAGCTGGCCGTGATTCTGTCCGTCATCGGCGTTGTCGTCGCGGCGGAGATTGTCGGCGGCGTGCTCTTATCCCGCTATCTTGGCGTATCCGGATCCGTGGACTGGCTGATCGGCGAGGGCTGCTACAACGAGGCCTACAAAATCGCGCTGGATTCCGGCCGCGAGGATCTGATTCAATCGGTCTGCGAGAAGGCATCGGTTCAGCTTTTCACCGACGGCGATCTGGAATCGGCCTACATCTACGCAAGCGCGGCTCCCGAGCCGTTTCCGGAGATGGTGATCGAGCACGCGCTGTCGAGCGCTGTACAGTTTCCGAGCAGCGAGATCAACGAGAACGCCCTCCGCGTTGCCAAGATGACAAAGGACGATGCACGCTACAATTCGCTGATTTCCTCGATTGTCGAGATGTATGCCGAGAGCAACCGGTATGCGCCGGCCATCCGCGCCGCCGAGGAGCTCCGCGACACCGCCGAGCGCGACCGTCTGCGTGAGGAGATCTTCAATACCGCCATTGATTATTATGTATCCAAGAGCCGATTCGGCGAGCTTCTTGCCTTTGTGGAGGATCTGAAAACGGTGTCCTCCTTCGGCCTGACCGACGAAAAAGCATCATCGGCCATCATGGCCAGCTGTCAGGCCAGGGGAAGCTCGGTCGGCGCCCTCTATTTTGCCAATCATTACGGCCTCCCCGCCGACAGCATCACCGTCGGGCCGGAGGATATGGCCGTCCGCTCCTCGCTGGATGTGACCTACGCGCTCCTGACCTCCGATCAGAAGCGAACCCTCCATGCCCGCACGCTGGCCTTCGGCTCCTCCGTGGTGCAGGTGAAGGGCGGCACGGTGGCGGGAACGAAGATCACCGATGCGGTTTCGGTGGATTCCTCCGAAGCCTATACGCTGGTGCTCCGATCGAACGGCCTTGTCAGCATCCTCGATACCGCGACCTTCAAGGATGTCGCCGGAGCGCCCGCCTATGCGGATGTGGTGCAGGCGGCGGCGGGCGAGAATCACGCCCTTTTCCTCCATGCCAACGGAATCGTCAGCGCCTACGGTGACAATTCACAGGGCCAGTGCGATGTCGGCGAGTGGACGGATATTGTAGCCGTCGCGGCCGGCTCCGGCTTCAGCGTGGGCCTTAAAAAGGACGGTACGGTTGTCGCCTGCGGTGCCAATGGGGCAGGGCAGTGTGATGTCGCCGATTACCGCAATGTTATGGCGATTGCCGCCGGTGCGCAGACCACGGTCATGCTCTTTGAGGATCGGACGATCGGCGTGCAGGGCTATCGCTCCTTCGGCATCTCGGATGCCGAAAAGCTGACCGGTGTTACCCGGATCCGTGCCGGCCGCTCCGGCATCCTCGCCGAAACCGAAGATGATCGCTACTATCTCTTCAGCGGTCTTCCGACCGGCGATGCGGGCAATCCGTACAACTGGCGGAGCATCCGCGATTTTGATGTGGGTCTGGTGGCCATCGCGGCCGTTGACAGCAGCGGCAATCTTCTTCTTGACGGCGAAGCCTCCTGATGTTTCAATCTCTTACATAAGGTGAACGAATCGATGAACGAACTTGAAAAAACGGACAGCCTGAAGACAGGCGAGCCTGTCCAGACAGCCGATCCTGTCCAGACAGACGAGCCTGTCCAGACAGGCGATCCTGTCCAGACAGACGAGCCTGTCCAGACGGACGGGCCGTCTGAGGATCCGACACCCGCAGTCGGGGAACAATCCCCGCCGCACGATCCCGAATCCGTGGAAACCTCCGAATCCGTGGAAGCGCCTGAATCCGTGGAAGCGCCCGAATCCGCTGAATCACCCGAATCCGGGGAAGCGCCCGAATCCGGGGAAACCTCCGAATCCGGGGATGCCGCTGAATCCGTGGAAGCGCCCAAAAAGAAAAAAATCTCCGCCTTTGCCGTCGCCGGCATCACGGTCGGCGCGATTATGCTGATCCTTGCCGCCATCATGGCTGGCGTTGTCACGCTTTCCCAGCCGGCCGAGATTGAAATCGGCACACCGGCGAATATGGGATTTCTGACGGAGCATCCCATCGGCCGCGCCGTCTGCCGCGTGAATACCGATCTGTCGGCCATCGATACCGCGAAGCTGGGAAGCCATAAGGTTTCCGTCACATTCTTCGGCTTCTGGACCCGCCATACGGCGCTGAAGGTGGTCGATACCACCCCGCCGGCGGTCACGGTGCGCGAAATCCGGATCCATCCCGGCCGCAGGCTGAAGACCGACGATTTTGTAACGGCGGCTTCGGATGCCACCGCGGTCACGCTCTCCTTTGAGGGCGAGCCGGATACCAATACGCCCGGCCGCCGATCGGCCGTCCTTCTGGCCGTGGATACCTCCGGCAATGTCACCCGCACCGAGGTTTTCTTCACGGTCTGGGACAGCGAGCTTGCCAGAGTCTACGATTTCGGCGTGACGGCGGATGAAATCGAGGCGGATATCCTCGCGCATTTCGACTTTCTGGAATCGGCGGATCTGTCCGGCGTGAATGTTATGACCTCCCGCTATATGACCGTTCCGGCGCTCGGCGGGGATGACATCCCCTATCTGCTGGAAATCCAGATTACCGATACCGTCCCCCCGACGGCGCAGGTGCATTCCTTTGATATCCTGCTCGGCCAGAAGCTGGCCATCACCGATTTTGTTACCGACATCACCGATCTGTCCGAGGTGAAGACGGAATACATCACCGAGCCCGATTTCACAAGGCCCGGCGAGCAAACCGTTTCCATCCGGCTGATGGATGACTTCTACAACGAAACGATTATCGAGGCGGGGCTGTATATCCACAATCTGGCTGACAGCGTTGCCATGGAAATCGGCACGTCGGCATCGGATCTCTTTGCATCCGCTCCCTTTGCCGGATCGGCTCTGAAGGGACCGGAGGGGCTGATTTTGGAGGAGCTCCCCATCGGCAGCCATGAGCTCACCCTGCAGGGAAAATACAGCTCCCTCACCGTTAACCTGATGGTGCAGGATACCGTCGCACCGGTGATCACCCTCAAAAATATCGGCACCTTTGTCGGCTTGCTGCCCGATCCGATGGATTTCGTTGCCTCCTGCATCGATCTCTCCCCGGTGACCGCCGCCTTCGATTCCCAGCCCGATGTATCGCGGACGGGGGATGTGACGGTTGGCATCACCGTTACGGATGCCGCCGGAAACAAGGCGCAGGGCGAGGCGCAGCTGACGGTGAAGAAGGATACCGAAGCGCCCGTCATCAAGGGCGTGAAGAATCAGACGGTCTACATTGGCGATACGGTTTCCTACCGCTCCGGCGTATCGGCTGTCGATAACCGGGATGCGAAGGTGAATGTCACCGTCAATTCCAAGGGCGTGGATACGACGACAGCCGGTGTCTATACGGTCATCTATACCGCCGTGGATTCCACCGGCAACAAGGCCGAGCTTCGTGCCCAGATCACCGTCAAGACCCCCGATACCGCGGCTGTGAAGGCCAAGGCGAAGGCGATCCTCCAGACAATCGTCAAATCGGGCATGACCCAGCGCCAGAAGGCCAAGGCCATCTGGGATTGGTGCTACAAGAACATCCGCTATTCAACCAGCACCTCCTATCTGATGGGCTACTACGCGCAGGCGGCCTACAGCGGCTTCACCAAGCGGCTGGGCAACTGCTATACCTATTACGCGGCGGCCGCCGCCCTGCTGACCGAGGCCGGGATCGAGAACATCATGATCCAGCGCGACAAGCCCGATCAGCCCCATTACTGGAATCTGGTGAAGATCGGCGGCTATTGGTATCACTTTGATACCTGCCCACATCCGGCCGGCCACAAGCTGGACTGCTTCCTGCTGACCGATGCCGAGGTCGCGGCCTATTCAAAAAATGAGGTCGCCGACTATTACAGCTTCAATAAGGCGCTGTATCCCGCAACGCCATAAAATAAATCCTGAGAGGTAATAACTATGAAAAAGCTCACCGCACTACTGGCGGCCCTTCTTCTGGCCGCATCCCTGACCGCCTGCGGCGGCGAAAATCCCGAAAATCCCTCGGGCGATTCCACCGGCGATGCTGTTCCCGGCACGGCCCTGACCTATGAAGTCAAGCTGGATACCGGCGTATCGGTAACCGTCGGCGCACCGGCTTCGGCCGTCCTGCCCGGACTTGGCGAGCATCTGGATCTGATGGAAGCCCCCAGCTGTGTCCATGAGGGCACCGATCGGGTCTACACCTATGACGGCTACACCGTCACCACCGCGCCCGGTGCCGATGGGGTGGATTATGTCACGCAGCTCTCTCTGACCTCCGATGCGGCCGCTTTCGATAACGGCATCATGATCGGCTCTGCGGCTGACGATGTCACGGCGGCTTACGGCGACAAGTTTGAGGAATCCTTCGGCGTGCGCACCTATACCCTGGGCGGCGTGAAGCTGGTCTTTGTGCTGGCAGACGGTGCCGTCAGCGAGCTGACCGTATCCGCGGCCGAATAAAAGCAAAAGAAAGGAGCTGCTGCACAAATGTGCGGCAACTCCTTACCGTCAGAGTCCGATGTGTCAATCGTTATCGAGGATATAGAACTCATTGCCTGCAAACCGCTCGTCCAGTGCGGTTTCGGCGTTGTATTCCGTCATAGCGGTCGGATTCTGTCCGAGGCGGCCGAAGTTGCTGCCGGAATACTGGAGGAAGGTGTTTCCGGTGAAGACCGGCATCCATTTTTCCTCATCCACACCAATGTGGAGCATCATGCAGCGTCCAAAGGCGATTGTATTGTCCTCGATGATAAAGTCGCCCTTCAGACGGTTGAGATGATCCCAGCCCTTGATGTGAGCGGGATTGGTTTTATCGGGCCGCTGCTGGCCCCAGCCGTAGCCGGAGAAGCGGAGAATGTTTCCCTTGAAGAGAATGTCCTCCATCTCGTGCGGCGTATCCTCCGTGATCTTATCGGGATCGGGCGTTCCGAGGAAATATTCAATGCTGTAGCTGCAGTAATCAATCAGATTGTTGGTATAGCTTACATGACGCATATAGGTCGGGCCGCAGCCGTTGGATACCTGATGAGTGATGCCGGCATCGTAGATCTGATAGACCCAGCAATGGTCGATGATATAGCCGTCAACGGAGCCGTAGATCTCCACGCCGTTTCCGTAACGGACGGGTCGTTTTCCGCCCTTGTTGTAGAACTGAACCGAGCCGCCGATCCAGCCGAATACGCAGTTGGTGACCTTCAGATTCCGGGTGTCGACGCTTCCGACGCCGTGGGCACCGCCATACATAACCGAAAGATTGTCAACGGTGATATCCTCGCCGGTGATCTGGATGATGTTGCGGCGGGGCAGAAATTCGATGGAATCGAAGCGCTCGGCGGGGTTACCTTCCTTCGAGCAGAGATAAATCCAGCCTGCCCCCTCTTTTTCGATGTTGGGGCCGGAAAGATCGTGCCAGAAGGTCAAATCCTCCGAAAGATCGGTGTAGCCGGTGAAGGGAATCCGGGAGGCGATATCACAGGGAACCGCGCCGGTATAATCCAGCGTGATTTTGGCGGCATGGAAGCATCCGCCGTTGCAGACGATCAGTCCGCAGTCATAGGGGATTTTCCGCCGGCACTTCCAGACACCGGGCGCGACCTCGTCCCAGCGAACCTTGGCACCGTCGAAGGGCGAGCCGACAATCTTCGGCTTTTCACCGTCACCGTATGCGGAATAGGTGACACCGTTTTGGGCCAAAAGCTGGCCGCGCCAGATTCCGCCGCGCTCAAAAAGAACGACCGTACCCGGCTTCAGCTCGCGGACATTCAGCGCATCCAGGCTCTTCCACGCACTCTGCGGCGTGCAACCGTCGGCATTGTCATTGCCGTCGGGTGCGACATAGCGCACCTCGCTGTCAGGAGCGGGGATATAGTTGAGTGATGAGAGGATTTCATTTTTGAGTCGGTTGGCTTCATCGCTGATATCAGCCAAAAGTGCAGCGGTAGCGTTCATGAGCATAGTGCGTACCAGACCTTTCCATACATAATGCGGTGGGAATCTCCCGCTTACAGTATACCATATTTGTGCCGAAATTGCAAGAGTTTCGGAGAAATTTGCGAAAATGTCAGATAATGTGAAAAAACAAGGCGGAAAATCGGCGAAAAGCACGCTTTACAAGGAGCTGTACGAGCAGTTAAAGGAGGATATCCTGTCCGGTCGGATCACCGATGGCGAGAAGCTCCCTTCCAAGCGGGCAATGGCCAATGAAAAGAATATCAGCGTGATCACGGTTGTGGGGGCCTATGACCGGCTGATCGCGGACGGTCTGCTTCAGGCAAGACAGCGGAGCGGCTATTATGTCACCTACCGCGGCCGCAAGATGACGGCAGGAGCCAGGGCAGGAGCGGCGGCTCCGGGCAGATGGAAATACGATTTCCGATCGGCTTCGGCTGCGGCCGAGGGCTTTCCCTTTGCCACCTGGGCCAGACTCACCCGAAGGGTTCTGACCGAGCAGGACAGCCGTCTGCTGTCGGTCATCGATCCCAAGGGCGTGTGGGAGCTGCGGTGCGAGATCGCCCGCCAGCTCTCCGTTTACCGGAATCTCGCCTGCGATCCCGGGCAGATCGTCATCGGTGCCGGAAGCGAATATCTGCAGGGGCTGATCTATCAGCTTCTGGGCTCCAAAAGCTGGGCCTTTGAAAATCCCGGCTACACCAAGGCGGCGCGGATGCTGGCAAGGCTCGGTGCATCGCTCACCTTCCTCGATTCCGATGAGGAGGGCGTTTCCGGGACGGAGCTGGCGGCAAGCCCCGGCATCGAGGTTCTGCAGGTGACCCCCTCCCACAGCTTTCCGCTGGGAAAGGTTATGTCGCCCGGACGGCGGCGCGAACTGCTTTCCTGGGTGGAGGGAGCGCCCGGCCGAACTATCGTCGAGGATGACTTCGACAGCGAATTTCTCTATGAAGGGCGGACCTGGCCCAGCCTTTACAGCATGGATCGGAGCGACCGCGTCATCTATATGAACACCTTCACCCGCACGCTGGCGCCGTCCATGCGAATCGGCTACATGGTGCTCCCGCCCACTCTTTCGGCCCGCTACGATGCGGAATTTTCCACTTATTCCTCGACGGTACCCGCCATCGAGCAGTATGTGCTGGCCCAATTCATAGCAGAGGGCTCGATGTCGCGCCATCTGGTGCGGATGCGCAAGCTCTACCGTCAGCGGCGGGATACGCTGATTGAGGCTCTCCGCCGTCATTTCGGCGACCGGATTGAGATCTCCGGCCGGGAGGCGGGCGTGCATCTGCTCATCACGCTGAAGGATCTCGACGAGCGGGAGGTTATCAAAAAAGCGGCGGCGGCCTCGGTGAGGCTGGCCGGTATTTCGGAATATACAGCCGCCAACGTCGGAGCCGCCGACTGCGGAGCCGCTGATCGCGGCTCGGCTGATCGCGGCATGAAAAACGCGCTGGTGATGAATTTTGCCGGCATGACACAGAACGATCTTGCACAGGGCGTGCGCGAGCTTGCCCGTGCGCTGGATATACAGGAGGATACGAATGAAAAACTTTGATTTGGAACAGCTTTTAGCCAATGACGGTTGGGAGGACGGCTGCGGCCGGATTCATCGGTCGGGTCTTGGGGATGCCATCATCGGCCGGGGGGCTGTGAAGGCTTTGCCGGACATGATAAAAAAATACGGCGGCACGAAGCCCTTTCTGCTGGCGGATCCCAACACCTGGGCGGCCGCAGGGGAGCGGGTCAGCGGCGTTCTGGCGAATGCCGGGATCGCCTTCACGCTCTGCCTTCTGCCCGATGAAAATCCCGCGCCCAATGAAAAAACGGTCGGCTCGGCGGTGCTCCGCTGGGATCCGTCCTGCGATATCGTGATCGGTGTCGGCTCCGGCGTTGTCAACGATACCGGCAAGCAGATCGCCCGGATTTCCGGCTGTAAGTACCTGATCGTCGGCACCGCGCCCTCGATGGACGGCTACGCATCCGGCACCTCCTCGATGGATCTGGATGGCCTGAAGGCCTCCCTCCCGGCAACCGCGGCCTCGGCGGTCATCGGCGACACGGAGATCCTCGCCAAGGCGCCCGCCAAAATGCTGGCGGCCGGTGTCGGCGATATGGCGGCCAAGTATATCAGCCTCGTCGAATGGCGGATTGCCGCGCTGATTCTGGGCGAATATCATTGCGGCACCGTTGAGGCGATGGTCAGGGAAGCGCTGGATACCGTGGTATCGCAGGCCGAGGGTCTCGCCGCCCGCGATCCCGATGCGGTGGAATCCGTAATGCGCGGCCTCGTGCTGGCCGGTATCGCGATGAATTATGCCGGTGTCAGCCGTCCGGCCTCCGGCGTGGAGCATTATTTCTCCCATGTCTGGGATATGCGCCACTTAGCCTTCGGAACGGCGGCCGAGCTTCACGGCATCCAGTGCGGCACGGCGACCCTGCTGGCGCTGAAGGTCTATGAGCAGCTCCGGAGAATCAAGCCCGACCGCGAAAAGGCGCTTGCCTATGCCGCCGCTTTCGATAAGCAGGCATGGTTTGATACGCTCGAAGCCTTCATCGGCGAGGGCGCCGCTCCGATGATCGCCGCCGAGGCAAAGGACGGCAAATACGATCCGGCAAAGCACGCCGCGCGGCTGGAGATCATTCTGTCCAAGTGGGATGAAATCCTCGCCATTCTCGATACTCTCCCGTCCTATGAAACGGTGAAGGCGGCGCTGGAAACGGTCGGCGCGCCCGCCGATCCCGCCGAAATCGGCCAGAGCCCGGAGGTGGTAAAGCTCTCCTTTGCGGCCTCCAAGGATATCCGCGACAAATATGTCGCCTCCCGCCTTGCCTGGGATCTCGGCGTGATCGACGAAATCACGTTCTGATGCAAATCCCGATTGACAAACAATCCCGGACATGGTATAATGAAGACAGTTCCATGAAAGGTTGCTTTCGTCCGATCGAAAGCGCAGGTACATTTATGAAACGGTTTGCTCTGATTCTTGCCGCCCTCGCGCTTCTTGTGCTGGCGGCCTCCTGCGGCGGCCCGTCCTATGAAACGGTGACCTTGCCGCTCGATACGCTGAAGGAATACACGATCATCCGCGCGGATGCGGGACACGAGGAATTCATCGATTCGGCCATCCGTCTGCGCTCCTCTCTCGGGGAAATTCTCGGAGCCGATCCGGTGCTGACCACCGACTGGATCAAGCGCGGCACCGAGCTTGCGCCCACCGGCAAGGAGATCCTGGTCGGCATCACCAATCGCGCCGAATCCGACACGGCCGGAATGCGGGCGAAGGATTTCTTCATCGGCTATGAAAACGAGCGGATTGTTCTGCTCGGCCTCACCGCCGATGCCGTCGATACCGCCGTCGATTATTTCCTCGCAGAATGCGTGGATGCCGCCTCGGGCCAGCTGATTCTGCCAGCCGGCGAGGGGTATCTGTGCGCCGGCGATTATCCGATCACCACGCTTATGCTCGGCGATAAGGAGATTTCCTCCTATTCGCTGAAAATCAGCGGCTCGACGGTCGCCTCGGAAGCGGCGGCCCTCTTTAAGACTACGCTGGCCGAGCTGACCGGCTGGATTCTTCCCACGGCCGAGGCGGACGATGAAAACGTCATCGTCATCGGCAACCAGAATCCCACCGCCCATAAGCTCCGCAGCCGCGATACCTACACCGGCTTTGACGGGAAGACCTTCCTGCTGGCCGGCTCCACTCCCGATACCTGCATGGCGGCGGTGAAAGCCTTCATCGGCAAGCATCTGACGGACAAGACCGGCAAGGTCACCGTTCCCGCCGAGGGAATCTATCAGCCGGGCGATTACATCTTTGAATCGCTGAGCATCAACGGCACGCCGATCGATGAATTCGGCCTTGCATCGGCCGACAGCGATGAGGCCCGTGCGGCCAAGGAGGAGCTTCGCACCGCCATCGCCTATCTCACCGGCTTTACGCTGACCGACCGCAATTCCGGCAGCCGGATCGTGATCGGCGAGGGCAAGGCCAAGGCCGGTGTCAGCACCTGCGCCTATACGGCCGCCGACGGCAATCTGTACGTTGACGGCGGCGAGGGAATGCTGAGTGTCGGATGCCGTGCCCTTTTGGCGGCTGTGACCGATCTGGGATCGGATCCGACGGCATCGGGACTCAAGCGTGGTGCCGTGATCGATGCCGAGGTGAAGCTGAAGGCATCCGAGATCAGCAAGATGGAAAAGATTCTGATTTATGTCGATAAAAACGGCAGCGACGAGGGCAAAGGTACCAAGGATTCGCCGCTGAAGACGCTGGAGGCCGCCCATGAGATGGCCCGGTGTCTGTCGATGACCACCCCCGCTCCGGTCGATATTTCGCTGGATTTTGAGGATTACGGCGTGACGAGCCACCTTTCGATGGATCGCGGCGATGCGAAGAAGGCTTCGGGCGATGCCAAGGCGGTGGTCGAAAAGTATCTGCCCGGCGTGATCTGCTGGGGCGACAGCCTGACCGCAGGCGGCTATCCGACGATCCTGACCACACTGATCAGCTGCAATGCGGTTGACGGCGTGACGGCCGTCAACCGGGGTGTCGGCGGCGAAACATCGGCCACGATCGTCGGCCGCTCCGGCGCGATCCCCTATGTCACCGATAAGGAATTCACCATCCCTGCCGGCGCTGAAAAGGTGGAGATCACCTTCAAGCTGGAGGACGGCAAGAATGTCGCGCCCCTGCGTCAGGGGAACCGCGGCATGGAATCGGTCACGATCGATGGCATCGAGGGCACGATGACCATCGTGCAGGAGAGCTACATCAGCCCCGAATACCATTATTTCTTCCAGAGAAGCAAATCGGGCGAGGCGCATACCGTCAAGGCCGGCACCGAGATTGTCACCAAGGCCAAGAGTGAATTCCTCGATTATATCCCCGTCATCTTCATCGGCCAGAACGGCGGCTATACGGATTTTGAGGATCTGATCCGGCAGCAGAGGGCGATCATCGAACGCCAGACCGGCCCCGACGGACGGTTTGTCATCGTCGGTCTGCATACCGGCACGGCTGAAAGCCGCGCGGCGCTGGAGGAGGCGATGGAGGCCGAATACGGCGAGAATTATCTTAACCTCCGTGAGTACATGAGCACAGTCGCCATCCACGAGGCGGGCGTTGTGCCGACGCTGAAGGATTATCAGATGATGGCCGAAGGCTCGACCCCGGAGTCGCTTCTGCGCGACGGATGCCACTTCACCAATCCCGGCAATGAGCTTCTGGCCAAGGTCATCTTTGCACACATGGAAAAACTGGGCTTCTTCGATGAAGTCCGCGAGGCCGTGAAATAAACGAAAAAATCCGCTCCCGAACCGGGGGCGGATTTTTCATGCACCGAAGGTGCTTATTGCCTGCGGAAGACCTGCCGGCAGAGCTGCTTCAGTTCCCGGTAGAAGGGAGCGGCGGCGGGGAGCTTTTCCATCGGTGCCAGCGCCTCCGCGATGGATGTGTAATACCAGGCCTGGCGCTCATAGCCCGCGTTGAAGCGATTCCAGAGCGCGTCGCCGATCTGCGCATAGTCGGCGGCGATGGAGCGGAGATTGGACAGCTTATCGGACATGACCAGCATCTGAAAGCGCGGCTCGCCGACGGCAAGCTCGGCGATGGCGGTATTTTTTCGCTCCTGCCAGCTCCTTGATTTGTCCTCGCTGTGGGAAGCCACCAGTCCGGCCACCTCCTCGCCGAAGCGGTCGGCGATCTCCTCTCTGGTTGCCCCGGTGTCCTCGATGGTGTCATGCAGAACGCCCGCGATTTGCAGATCGGTGTCTGCATTCATCTGCATGAGAATCTGCATCGCCTCCAGCGGATGGAAGATGTAGGGCTTGGCCGTGCCCTTGCGGAACTGACGGCTGTGCTTTTTCACGGCAAAGGCGATGGCATCGTCGAGGCGGCGCTTGTCGGAGTCCTTTTTGTAGGTCCAGCCCTCGAAGATCCGGACGGCTTCCTCCTTTGTGACGGAGGTGAAACGGGTCATCATCGCCTCGGATTCGAAATAATCCCAAAAATTCTCCTTTTCGAACCACGTACGGCCGCCCTCGGTGAAGCCGTAGACCTCATCGGGGCCCATGACAACATACAGCGTGTCGCTTTCATACAGATGTGTTTCCTTCGCGCGGCGGATATCGTGTGCGGTGAGCTGTTTTTTCATTGGCAGTTCCTTTCTGCGGCGGTTTCTCCCGCCTGCCTATACAGTATAGCAGAAATCGGTGGCATCCTGGTCGCCCGGCAGGCGACAATTGGGGAAAAAGCAGGAAATCGCCCGGGTGGGCGATTTCACGGAGTTATTTGGTAAAGCCTGCGCAGTCGATGAGCCAGCGCATGGAATCCTTCACCCAGCCGGATGCGTGGCCGGCGGGATCCGGGAGTGCGGGGAAGGCATCGAAGCGGCAGGAGGCAAGGCCGTGCTGGCCCTCGGGATAGATGTGCAGCTCGAAGGGGCGCTTCGCATCGGCCATCGCACCGGCCATCGCCAGCGCGTTGCGCACGGGAACCACCGGATCGGCGGCGGTGTGCCAGATGAAGAGCGGGCAGGTCTTATCCGAAACCTGCTTATCGGCCGAATAGAAGGCCAGCCGCTCGGGCGTGAGATTGCCGCCCAGCAGATTGGCAAACGAGCCGCGGTGCCAGTTGGATTCATCGGCGGTGATGACCGCATAGGAGAGGATGGCCGCCGCGATCCGGTTTTCATCACCCGAAACGCCGGCCTCCTTCTGGATGCAGGGCAGATGCCACATCGTGGCAAGAGTGGCCGCCAGATGACCGCCCGCCGAGAAGCCGATGGCCGCGATCGCGTCACGATTGATGCCGTAATCCTCAGCATTTGCCTTGATGTGGGCGACGGCGCGGGAGGCGACGATCAGCGGCAGGGATTCACCGCCCTCGGACACGCAGTTCGGGGCGACGGGATAATGGAGCACGAAGGCATTGAAGCCCTCGGCCAGATACAGCATGGCGATCGGTTCGCCCTCGCGGTCATCGCAGACACAGCCGTAGCCGCCGCCGGGGATGACCAGCATGGCCGGGCGCTTTTTTTCATAGAGCGGCGCGCGGACATAGACATCGAGGTAAGCATCCTCGCGGCCCGGAAGCAGATTGACGTGTTCAATTCGGATCGGGTTCATAATGGAATCTCCTTTGCGGGATAAAATTTACAGAATCAGCATGAGAAGGGAATAGAGAAGCGGCAGGGTCACGATGGAGAGCAGCGTCGAGCCGAGCGTGAAGGCGACCGCGCTTTTGGTATCGCCGCCGAAGCTGTCGGCGAAGGTGGAGGCAAGGCCGGCGGTCGGCATCGAGAAGGCGATGAAGACGGCGAGGAGCATCGACTCATCGAAGAAGCCGCCGAAGATCCGGGCAAGCGGGAGGAAAATCACCATTAAAAGGACGGGAAAGAGGATCAGCCTGATCGCGGCGATGGTATAGGTGCGCCCGGAGGCGAACAGCTCTGCCATCTTAACGCCTCCCAACTTCATGCCAATGATGACCATGGAAAGCGGAGTGACAAGACTGCTGAAGTGGTCGGTATAAGTCGAAACCTCGGGAATCAGCGACTTCACATCGAGCAGATTGAGGACGATACCGAAAAAGAAAGCGATCAGTACCGGGTTAAGCAGGGCTTTCTTCAGATTCATGCTCCCCTTATCGCCGGATACCAGATAGATGCCGACGGTGTAAAGAATGATGATGGTGATGATATTGAGGACGATCAGGATCGGCATGACCGGCGAATCGGCGCCGAAGACAGCGATGGCCAGCGGGATTCCGAGGAAGCCGTTGTTGGAGAGGGAGGCCGAGAAGCGCATCATGCCGCGCACCTTTTGATCCTTCTCACCGGCCGTCAGCGGGCCGGACAGCAGAACCATGAAGAGATTGCAGAGGATACCGACCACAGCGGACACGAGAATCAGGGTGACGGTCGAGGCGCTGAAGGTGATGCTGCTCATCGTGCTGGAGAGGATCAGAAAGGGCATACCGACATACATGAGGAGCTTGGAAAGCGCGCCGGACTGTGCCTCGGTGAGAATTTTCGCCTTGATGAGAATCCAGCCGGGAATGGCCAGAGCGACGAAGAGAATAACATTGCGGAGCATGATGAAAAGGGCATCCATGAAACGGTACCGTCCTTGCGCATTGGATTTGCCGCACCGCTGATCGGTGGGCTTCTTCTATTATAGCACAGATTGACCTCCAATGCAAGAGAATGGCAAAAAAAGATGCCGCCTCAAAATAGGCGGCACCTGTTTTATTGCAGGGGAATCAAAATTTCGCAGGGATCGGCATTCCATGCCGTGACGGAAACGGTGATGGTATCCAGCGCCGCATCGCGCACCCGGACGGTAAGCGAAAGCTCGGCCGAGGCCGATGGCTCGAGATCCGACGGATCCAGATCCGACGGATCCAGAAAGAAATAACCGTCCGAGGCCATTGTCAGCGTCTTATCCTCAATGGAATCCGCGCGCACCGGGTAGAGCGGGAGGCTTCCCTTGTTCGTGATGCGGATCCGGCATTCAAGCCGCCGCTCATCCCCCTCGCCTGTGACATGAGAATCGATGAGCGCGGCCATCATCGCGGAGCGGCAGACGGCAATCTGATCCTTCAGCCAGGGGCCGTTGACAAAGTCGATGTTCGGATGCACCGAGGCGCGGTATTCTTTTCGCACATCCGGATCGGAAAAACGGGCGAGCACCTTCGGGCGGTAGACACTCTGATGAAGGATCGCCCCCGAAGAATCCCGGCAGACGGCACGGAGAAGAAAGTATTTTTCCGACCATTCTTCGGGAATCGTTAAAGCGGCGGTGTCGAAGCGCAAACGGTACGTATTCCGGTCAATGGCGGCAGGAAAGCTTTCGCTTCGGATGAGCCGGAGGGCAGGATCGTAAATTTCAAGCGTCACGGTGAGATCCTCCCATGCCTCCATGCTGTCGCATATCAGCTGGAGAATCGGCGTGAAGACCTCGCCCGGGCCATAGCAGAGCTCTTCAAGAGCGACGGATACCGCAAGAGGCGCATAGCCGTTCTTCATCGCGTAGTAGGAAGCGGTGGGATCGCCCAGACCGTCCACCAGCTGAATGGCGGTGGTGGGCCAGGGACGGCGGAAGACCCAGGGCATCATGCCGCAGGTGACGGGATAATTCTCGCGCATCGCATCGGCCATGATCTGATAGAATTCATGGGATGCCATCTGGGTGGCCTCGCAGAGATCGGCAAGTCCGATGCCGCGGGTGTCGGTAATCATCGAGGCGCGGGACATCATACGCGGGATCCGCTCGGGGATGAATTCGGTGAAATGATTGTGCAGCTGGGGATTCTCGCGCGGGAAGGCATCGGTGTAGATATCCGAAAGCGGACGGTCGAACTCCTCTTTGGCGATCACCTGACGGATGGTCTTGGCATTTGGAAAGCTGTGAATGCCCGATTCGCTGATGAAGGGAAGGCTCGAATAGGCCTTGCGGTACCAGACCGGCTCCATGTCACGGTAGATGTGGGCAGAGCCTTTGTCCGGTGAGGTGTTGTAGAATTTGCGCGAAGGATCGAGATCGGCGATCTCGCGGGCGATGACCCACATCGAGGCGTCACCGGCTTCGGAATAGGGATTGATCTCGTTTCCGCCGGTATGATTGGCAAGAGAGGGATGATTGCGGATCCGGTAGAGATTATAGCAGACCTGGGATTGAAGAACCTTGCGCGGCCAGCCGCCGGTGGGGCCGTTGGCGGGGAGGCTGTCCTGCATGACGAGCAGGCCAAGCTCATCGCAGATCGAATAGAAGATATCATCCTCCGGCATACCGCCGCCCGACCATACGCGGAGCAGCTGAATGCCGGCATTTTTGGCAAGCTCCAGCGTCCAGCGGTATTCCTCACGCCGGCAGTCGAAGAGAAAATCCACCGGCATCCAGTTCATTCCCTTGACGAAGAACGGCTGACCGTTGATGATGTAGTGCCAGTCCTCCCAACGGGTTCGCATCCGCTGACCGGCAGAGCGCCGATACTCCAGCGTGCGGATTCCGGTGTCAAAGCAGAGCCTGTCCAGCTGGCATCCGTCTGCATCCGAAAGGGACAGCGTGACCTCATAGAGCGAGGCTTCACCCATGCCGCTCGGCCACCAGAGCCGGGGATTTTCAAGCATCAGTACGGTTTCAATGAACTGACATTCCCGGAACTCTTCGTTTGGCGTGGTATAGCGCTTATCAAGAATATCCACGGTCCGGGTGTGGGTCAGGGCAATCCGACCGGTATCCTTCTCCGTCAGCGTGACGGTGAGACCCACCTGCCGGCCCGTCGGCCGGGCAGCCATTCCCGCGGAATAGGCAAATGTGTATTTGGACCATCCGCCGGTATCATTGGGGAGAACATCCAGCTCATTGACCTGCTCGTCGGCCAGCTCGGCCCAGAGCCGGAGCTTCGCCGTGCCGTTTTCCAACGATTCGGTATAAAGATGCGGACGGCTCAAATGACATCTTGGTACGATCTCCACGCGAACGCTTCGCCAGATGCCGAATACGATGAAATCGCCGTTGCTGGTGGAGCTGTCGCGCCGATTGTTCCACGGAACGATTTGGGAGAGGGATTTCGGATCGTGATTGGTCTTACAGCGATAGAAATCGCAGGCAGGCGGCGTGATTTCCACCGAAAGCAGATTTTCACCCGGGTGGACAAAAGACGAGATTTCGACCGTCGGGCCGCCGAACATTCCTTCATGTGTGAGAATTTCACGGCCGTTAAGAGTCAATCGGCAAAAGTAGGATACCCCCTCAAAGCAGAGGAAGATGTCCTTGCCGGCGATGTGTGCGGGAAGGCTGAAGGTACGGGCGAAGGTCCAGAATTTCTTGTCGGTCCAATCGTAGAGTTTGGAGTTTGTCCCAAAATAGGGATCAGGCAGGATGCCGGCCTCGTAAAGACAGCGGTAGCCGGAGGCCGGGAGGGTGGCCTTATGGGGGAGGCTTTCCGGCAGAACGATCGTTCCCTGCGGCGCAGGGGCATCGGCCCAGCCGAAATGCCATTCGCCGTCGAGAGAGAGACTGCCCGGATGACGGTCAATGTAGAAGGGAGAATTGGCGTTCATATCCGCATCTCCTCAGTTTTCCAGTTTGTCGATGGTATCAAGATAGGCTTTCAGCTTTTCATTTACGCTTTTTTCCAGGGCGGCGTATTCGCTGGCCCAGGTGTCCTGACGGTAGATGATCTGGGCGCGGATTTTGTTGCTGACACCATCGAGAACCTGATTGAAGATGATGCCGAAATCGTAGCAGACGCTGTCCTTGATGGCATCGAACATCCGGGCGGAGATATCGTCACGGGAATACTTGACCTTGAGCGCACTCTCATAGAAGGCGGGGGTGACCCGGCGGTAGGATTCGGAGGCGAAGCATTCGAGGACGGCGGCCGCGGCCTCCTTGTTTGCCGTTGCGGGGATGGCGAAGCCGGTGAAGGTGGAGCGGGCACAGGTCATGTAGTTTTCCTGTGCTTCATCGTACTTCGGGAAGGGAATGATGCCGAAGTCAAATCCGAGATCGCGGTAGAGCTCGGCATAACCGAATTCACCGGTAGCAAACAGGGCGAGGTTGTCGCGGAAGGTGTTTTCATACTTGGAGCTGCCGTCGGTCTTGATGACAAAGCCGTCTTCCTTGAGCATGGGAATGACCTTGTTGAACATATCCACAACCCGCTCGGAATCGAGCTGAAGCGCGGGCTTACCGGTATCATCCGGCTTGATGATGTAAAGGCCGGAGGCGGTGAAGAAGTTGGTGCCGTGATTGACGTTCTGCATAACGAAGCTCATGCGGTCGCCCTCATCGACGGTGGTGTTGCCGTTGACATCGTGATAGGCACCGGAGGCCATCTCGTAGAACTTATCCAGCGTCCACTTGCCGGAATCCACCAGGGCATACGGATCCTCCAGCTGCAGATCGGCGATCATGTCCTTGTTGAAGTAGTAGCACATCATACCCTTGATCACGCCGAGGGAGGCTTCACCCGAAGCAAAGTAGAGCCGACCGTTTACCGACATCTCGTCGATCATCAGCGCGGGCCACCAGGGCTGGGTGAAATCAAGATAGGGCATATCCGCATCCAGCAGATCGAAGAAGAGCCCCTCCTGCATCATCAGCGGCATGAGAATCGACAGGCCGCCCACCAGATCGATGGAGCCGTCATTGGTCAGCACACTCTGACGGACGGTATTGATGTAGAGCTCGCGCTCCCCCCAGTAATCGTCGGTGGTGTTGGCGAAGAATTCCAGATTGACGCCGAGGCGCTCCTGGACGGCCAGATTGCGCTCGTAGACGGCATCGTTGACGATGTCGCCGTCGCCCTCATTGTTGAACTCGCTGTCGATGGTGTCGCCGCGGACATAGATTGTGACCGTTTGGCCGCCGAAGTCCAGCTCGTCGGGAAGATTGTCGAGCAAGAAGCCGTTTTCGTCATACGGCGAGGCTTCGGTTGTGTCGGACGGTGCCGGCTCCGTGGTGTCGGATACGGAGGGCGTATCACTTCCGCAGGCGAAAAGCCCGGCGGTGAGTGAGGTCAGCAGAAGCAGGGAAAGAATTCGTTTGTTCATGGTGTATCTCCTTTTTGTTATAGATTCTGAAGAATAATGGCTGCCACGCAGAGAAGGACAGCAATGATGTTGGCCGCACGGGCCTTGGTTTCCCGATAGATAAGCAGGGATACCAGCCAGAGCGATACCACAAGAAAGCCTGCGGTAAAAGGATAGACGATCGCCGAGGAAACCTGCCCGACGGCCAGCATCTGAAAGAGATTGGCCAGCGAGGTTCCGAGGCCGGCAAGAAGGCCGCAGAGGGGCACGCCGATGGGATGGCTTCCGGTCAGCTCAACGAGCGTACGGCGGACATCGTGCAGGATCAGGGTCAGGATGAGAAAGCCGAGGGAGGCAAAGAGAAAGCCCCAGAAGAGGAAGACCTTCAGATCGAGATCGCCGCCAAGGCGGACAGCCGTGGATTTTACGGAGGCTGTGATGCCGTTGACGAGGCCGGAGGAGAGGGCGAAGGCAAACCATCGCCCCGAGCGGGATTGGTCGCTTTTCGGGGTCGAGAGAATGACCGCCGCCAGCATACAGAGGCCGCCGATGGCGATACCGGGGGTGAAGGAATCCCCGAAGGCGAGGATGCCGAACAGCGCGGAGATGAACATTCCGATGTTGCACATCAGCGTGGAATCGCCGAGCGGGCCGCTTGACATGGCTTGCATCAGGAAAAAGACGGTCGCGAGATAGCAGATGCCGAACAGCAGAGCCAGAAGCAGGAAGGGTGCCGGGATCGGCGATGCACCGCCGAGCAGACCCATGATCAGGGCACAGGCGGCCACGCAGAGCCCGTTCTGGGACAGCGAGGCGGCGGATGCTCCTTTGCCGTACCGCCGGCCGAACTCCTTGTTGGCCATATTCTGGAGCAGATAAAATGCGATGGAAAGTGCGAAGAATACGATAGGAATCACCTCGCTTCCGATTATAGCATGGAAGGCGGGACCTGTCAAGAAATTTCACAATATGAAATACTGTACTTGACAAATCGGCCCTGCGGGGGTATAATGAAGGGGAAAGGAGAGGATGCTCATGCCAAATTCTGTTGAAAAAACAATGCAGCTGCTGCGGGCGCTGTCGGATGCCAGAGGCGCACCCGTATCCCTTGCCGACCTGTCGGAGCGGCTTGCCATCCATAAAAGTACACTGTCGCACATCCTGAAGGTGCTCGTCGAGAAGCGGTATGTCCTCCGGGTATCCCGGAGTGAGGGTTACACGCTGGGGCCGGAATTGTATGTTCTGACCCGATACGGACGGTTTGAGGAGGAGTTAATTACCCTCTGCCGCCCCATTCTGCGGATGCTCACCCGCGAGGGCGGCGGAACCGCGCTGCTGGCCGTACTCAAGGGCTCCCACAAATATGTCATCGATTACATCGACGGCGAGGATTTCTTCTCCGGTGAGGAGCGGGGCAGCGGCAGGGCGAATATCCTCGATGACAAAATCTATCGCACGGTGACGGGGCGGGTTCTGCTGGCCAACAGCTCCCGGCCGGATGCGCTGGCGATTTTTGAGGAGCTGGGATGCCCGACGGCGGCCGATTGGCCGGGGATCGACGGCCGGGATTCCTTCCTTGCCGAGCTGGAACGGATCCGGAGGATGCCGGTCTATTACTGGATGAATCCGGCGGCAAGCGGAAATTTCGATTCATGGGCGGTTCCGCTGATGAAGAAGGGGATCTGTGTCGGAGCGCTTGGCTATGCTATTGAGGGGGATTCTGGCGTGGATCCTGCGCGCATGGAGCGGCTGATGAAGAAGTGCCGGCAGGAGGCCGGGAGGCGTCTGGCCTTCGATCCGGATTGAGAAATCGGCCATCAAACAAAAAAAGACGGCCTGCGGCAGAATTGACTTTGCCGGCGGCCTGTGATATAATAATGGATGAAATTCTGACACTTACGGAGGTTTGAATATGAAGAAAATCGGAAAAGAGGTTCTGTTCCTCGGAACCGGGCCGCACAATCCGCGAAACGGCGAGAGCACGATGGTTCGCCTTCTTGACGGGCGGATTCGCTTTGTTTATACCCAGTATTACGGTGATGATTGGGAGGATCATGCAACTGCCCGGATCTGTACCTGCACATCGGCTGACGAAGGCGAAACCTGGAGCGAGCCGAAGATTATGATCGTCAAGCCCGAGAATGCCCAGAATATCATGTCGCCGTCGCTGCTGCGGCTGGCAGACGGCGGGCTTGGCATGATCTATCTTCGCAAGGATGTACAGGAGGATCGGGGCGTATCCTGTATGCCGGTATTCCAACGCTCGGACGATGAAGGCGAAACCTGGAGCGAGCCGGTGAATTGCGGTCTGCCGCTCGGCTATTACTGCGGCATCAATGACGGCGCGCTCGTGACAAAGGAGGGCGGCATCCGGATGGCGATCTCCTATCACGGCCCCCGCTACGATGCGCTGGGGCAGATGAATCCAAAGCCCGTACCCCATCCGGGTGACATCCGCATCGCCTGCTCGGACGATAACGGAAAGAGCTGGTACAGCCATCCCCACGTTTTCGAGCCGCCGTATGGGGATCTGACCGGTCTTGCCGAGCCGGGTCTGTACGAATTCGACAACGGCGATCTCTGGATGTACTGCCGCACGGCCTACGGCCATCAGTATCAGTCGCTCTCTGCGGACGGCGGGGAGGGCTGGAGCCCGGTGGTGCCAAACTTCCGCTTCACCACCCCGGACGCGCCGATGCGGGTCAAGGCGGTCGGCCCTTATACTGCCGCGGTCTACAATCCCATCGCGTGGAACGTCCTGCGCACCGATAAGGAGATCTGGAAGAGCCCCAAGCGCACGCCGCTGGCGGTATCGCTCTCAAAGGACGGCGGCCGGAGCTTTACCGATGTGCGCACAATCGCAAACGGCGCTCTGGATGCGTTTGCGGCCGCCACCTGGCTTCTGGAGGACGATCCCGCCGACAGCTACTGCTATCCCTCGATCATTGAAACGAAGGACGGCTTCCTCGTGTCCTACTATCACAGCGCAGGAAGCGATATCTGCCTGAACGCCTCCAAAATCACGAAGGTGTACTGGTCGGAAATCGAATGAAAAAAATACACCTTGGAACCCTCAATGGGTTCCAAGATGTATTTACTGGGGGCTGTTGCATCGAAATACAACAGCCCCTGGTATTATTCGGCGTGGCCCCAGATGCAGCCGCCGAAGCCGTCGAAAAAGAACTGCGCGTGGCGGGTCATGGCGACGGCGATCCGTCCTCCGGAAAAGGAGATGACAAAGGTGAGATTGCCGACGTACAGATCCTCGGCCCAGACCCGGAGAAGCAGCTTGTTTTCCTCGACCCGGCGGCATTCGACCGAGCAGCGGTAGGTCATCCGGTGGTCAGGGGAAAAGAGCCGTTTGCCGTTGTAGGCCTCGGGAAAATCGGCGATGAGCTCACCGTCCAATGCAAAGGGAAGGCAAAACTCCCGTCCGGCGCGGGTGTAGAAAAATTCATAGCCGCCATCTTTATGCGCGAAGCGGATGGAATCGATGGAAAGATGGTTGGTTTCCATCCGGTAGGATTTGTTTTCGATCGCATCAAAGGCAAGACCCGGAGCGGGCGTGAGATCGGCGCGGCGGAGTGCCTCCCGGTACACAGCCTCATCCGTGACGGGGAAGGAGGGCAGGATCTGATTCTCGACGGCCCGGAAGATATCATCATAGGTGGTTTCATTCCCGTCGGTGTCCGCATTGCAGGCAAAGACGAAATCGCGGCCGGGGAAGCCGATGGCGACCTGTCCGCCAAGTCCGCGGAAGGCAAAGGCGCCGCCCGGATGTCCCCAGATCTGATAGCCGTAGCCGCAGGCATAGGGGGAGATTTTCCCGCGCTCGAAATTGGTGATCTGCGGCGTGATCGCATCGCGGGCATAATCGGCCGGGATCAGCTGGCGGGATCCCCAGCGGCCGTGACAAAGGAGCAGGCAGGCAATCCGGGCAAGATCCGAGGTCGAGGCGATGAAGGCCGAGGAGGCCCAGGCCTCGCCGTCCGGCCCCTCCAGGCAGAAGACATCCGGCGAAACACCCATGACATCGAATTCCGGTCGGAGATACTGCACGAAATCCTTGCCGGTGATCTGCTTCACGATCGCGCCGAGGATGTAGCTTCCGCAGCTGTCATAGCTCCAGAGCATTCCGGCCGGGCGGGCGGCTGTGCCCCGGAAATAGGATGCTGTCCAGTCATTGAACTTCTCGGAATAGGTGGGAGCGGGATAGACCGTGCTCATCATCAGCGTATGGCGGACGGTCTGCTCATAAAGGAGCGGCGAGGCCTGGCTCATATCAAAGCGGCCTTCAAAGATGTCGCAGATTTTTGTATCCAGCGACAGCTTCCCCTCGCCGATCAGCTTGCCGATGGCGACGGATGCGACGGATTTTGTGGAGGAATACATACGCGTTTTGGAATCGTGCGTATAGGGCGGGCGGTAGATTTCCTCGAGGATCCGACCGTCCTTTGCCATCAGAACGGCACCGTGAAGGCGAACCCGCCGCGCATCCAGCTCCCTTGCAAAGCTTTGAAGAATGTTGTTCATCGTCCGAATTCCTTTCGCTTAAATATATGGCTCGAGGACTTCCCAATCGGCGGGCGGATCGCCGAGATCCGGCACCGGGAGAAGCTCGCCGTCCCGAAGAGCCGATTCATGGGCGATAAGGCCGGGGATGTTGAAACGCGCGACAGCCCAGATGTTGGTGGGCGAGAGCTTGCCGCTGATAAAGGCGCGGCAGAAATCGTCGATCAGGAACTGATGGGTGCCGTTGTGGCCGTTCGGCATCCCCCGATAGCTTTCGGGGAGGCGGTCGGTCATCTGGATCGGCGCCGTTTCGGAAAAGCCCGCACCGGATGCAATCGCCTGCAGTCCCGCTGCCGGATCGGCCTTCAGTGCCTCGGATACCGAGGTGGGGAAGAGCTGATCGCTGATTTCCTTCATCATGACCTTGCCGGGCTGATCCGGATTCCACTCGCTGAAATAATGGTGAGCGACGGAAAATTCATAGCAGCCGTCGGTGCCGTAGAACTGGGAAATGTAGGTTTCCGGCGACTGCCAGCCCACACAGCGGTTCTCGGAAATCCGCGCAATGCCGCCGTTTGAGAGCTTTAAGAGCATTGCGGTATTGCCGAAGGGATTGTCATAGAGATTGACCCCCCCGCGTCCGTAGATGTCGGTGCGCGGATCCTCAAAGCCCTGCGCCGATACCGAAACGGCGTGCACACCGGGAAGGGCCGAGAGGATCATCGAGGTGGAATGGGTCGGATAGAACATCGGCGGGATGCCGGCATAGCGCTTCCAATCCTCGCCGCCGGAGCTGCGGAAGCTCTGCTCCATATTGCGGATATCGTGGTTGTACTGGGCCTCGCCATAGACGAAGCGGCCGAATTTCCCCTCGCGGTAAAGCTTTCGGCAGAGGACGGCGGGGGCGCGGTAGAAGCCGGTTTCACCCATGGAATAGGTCAGACGGGTGGCTTTGACAAGCTCTGCGATTTCGCGGATCTCCCCGACCTTGATGGCGCAGGGAACGGCGCTGTAGACGTGCTTGCCGGCCTTCAGCGCCTCGATGACCATCGGGCCGTGCTTGAAGCGCTGGGTGAAGATGGCGACGGCATTGACGGCATCGCTTGCCAGCGCCTCCTCAAAGCTGCCGAGGACGTCAACGCCGAAGCGCTCGCTGTAATTTTTCGCGCGCTCGGGTATCAGATCGCAGACCCAGACCTTTTCGACGGCGGGATGGGCCTTGAAGAGCGGAACGAAGGATTTGGCGAAGCGGCCGCAGCCGATCATCGCAATCCGGATTTTTTCTTGCGGCATGGTGATATCCTTTCAAAAATGATTGGTTGATACTATTGTACCAGAAAGAGGCCCCAATGGCAAGAGAAAAAACGGAATTTGACTTGTGTTTTTTGAACCAACTTCGTAAAATGGGATTGACAGGCGGCCGGATTTCGGATATACTGAAGAGGATGGGAGGGATTTTATGCTGCTTCGGGAACTGAATCCGTTTGTGCGGCTGGTTGGCCATTTCTATGTATCGGAGGATTCCGCCGATGCCTTCTGCAACGTACAGACGAGGGATAACCGGCTCTTTTATGTGAGCGAGGGAAAGGGCGCGATCTGCGTCGGCGGCGGAAGGTATGATCTGTCAACGGATTGCTGTATGGTCATCCGGGCCGGGCAGGGATACCGGATCGAGCCATCGCCGCGGCTGCGGCTGATCGTTGTCAATTTTGATTATACCGACCGGTGCCGGGAACTTGAAAAATCCTTTCATCCCTTTGTTACGGGCTTTCCGGGAATCCTCGAGGATGTAAGAATCGAGGATGCTCCGATGCTGTCTGCCCATATCTGCGAAAAGAATGCGGAGCGGCTGGCAGGGGGGCTTCTGCGGATGGTCAGCGAATTCATGAATCCCGGCCCATGGCGGGAGGATTATCTGTCCTCCGCGCTGAAGACGGTACTGATCGATCTCGTGCGCGGCGGGAATGAACCGCTGTCCGGGGAAGATGCGCCGGGCCGGACGGTGCGCGAGGTGATCGGCTATCTGCGCGAGAATTACGCCGAGCCGATTGACAGCGAAACGCTTGCAAAAATCTTCCACTTCACGCCGGGCTATATCAACCGCCTCTTCAAGCGGGAGGTGGGAATGCCGGTGCACCAATATCTCATCACGCTTCGGGTGGATGTGGCCAAAAAGCTGCTGGCATCGGGGGAATACTCGCCGAGTGAGACGGCCGGGCTGATCGGCTTTGCGGATTATCCCCACTTCAGCAAGACCTTCAAGCGGCTGGTCGGGCAGAGCCCCTCCCGCTGGCGAAATTCATCCGGCGAGTGAAAAAGAAAAGCGGGTCTGCGGTACAAAAGTGCCGCAGACCCGTAATCGATTCTTACCATTCGGTCCGGATGACCGCGTGAAGCCGCCGCCATGCCTGGATCAGTTCAGATTCGTGCGGAGATTGACCATATACGCAAGATAAGCCGCATTGACAGCCGGCGTGAACGAAGCCAGCCGGGAAGCAAAATCGCCCTCCTTGACCGAGTTGATATACACGTTGGTGATCGGATTCTCCACGACATTGGAGAAAATGTAACCGAAATCCAGCGTTACGCCGCCCCGGATCAGATCAAACATCCGGGCGGATTCATCGTCGACGGTGTATTTGACCTTCAGCGCCACCTCGTAATAGGCGGGCGTGACCGTTTTGTAGTTGGAGGAGGAGAGGGCCTCCATAACCGCACCCGCCATATCGGGATTCTGACAGGTGAGGGGCATACTGAAGGAATTGTGTGTGGTGCGGGAATTGGAATAATACCCATCCTGCGAAGACTCGAATTTCGGATAGGGAAGGACGGCATAGGGATCCTTCATCTCGCGCAAATAGGTGATGATATCGTCAAACTGCGCGGTCATGAAAAGAACATCGCCGTCGGCGAATACAGCCGGATCCTGCTGATGAAGCAGAGTTGAGCCAGGGGTTTCATTCAGAAGCCGGTGTAGCTTTTCCATGATGGATACGGTACGCTGGGTGCTCATATCGAACTTCCAATCTCCGTCCTCCTCGGTGAACATATGAAGCTCGGTGGAGGCAAGAAAGCCGCTGATGTGATTCTGATCGTAGATGCGAAGTCCCAGACGGTCGCTGTCGGTCCAATAGCCGTCCTTGTCGGTATCGTCGCTGACCAGCTCGCTGTATTCCATCAGCTTATCAAGCGTCCATTCGCCCTTTTCCACCAGCTCATACAGATTGCCGATGCCGAAATCCTCCGCCATTCGTTTGTTGGCGATGATGCAGAAGGAATCCTGCAGATAGCCCAGCGAGGCATCGCCGGAGATAAAAAAGAGCTTGCCGTCAACCGTCACAAGATCCTTCAGTCCCTTGAGATAGTAGGGCTTGGTGACATCTATGTAGAGATTTTCGGCAAGATCGAAGAAGATGCCCTCCTGCATCTTGACCGGGGCGTTGCCGATCATGAGATCGACCCAGTCATACGCATCCTCATTGGCCATGATGGTGGATGTAATGTGATTCATGTATGTATTGCGGTCGGTGCCGACCTGACCGTTCATCGTGATGGTTTCGATGTTGACATTCAGCCGTTCCTCGACGGAGCGGTGGCTGTCGTAAATGGCATCGTTGACAACCTCGCCGTTCTGATCCTCGACGGTGAATTCATCCACGATCTCCGCGCGGTACAAAAAGGTCACGGTTTCGTTCTTGAAATCAAGAGCGGGAAGATCGTCATCGCTCGGATCGCATGGCACCGTGGTATCGACATCCGACGCGGTGTCGGCGGTGGTGTCGGTTGGATTCTTTGCTCCGCCGCAGGATACGGCAGAGGCCGCCAGCAGAAGGGACAGAAGCAGGGCGATTTTTCTTGTGTTCATCGGGAATTCTCCTTTTCTTTATGATATTTTTCCGCGCCGCAGCAGGCAAGCAGGGCGTGAAAGAAGGTTCGTTCGTATTCCGGCGTGTACGGATTTTCCGCCTCACCGCGCACCATCGCAGCAAAGGCACGCATCATGGGCTTGTAGCGATCAAACGGCTCGGAAACCGTCCGGACGGTTCTGCCGTCTGCAAAAAATTCGCACTTGTGCGTGACAAAGAGATAGCCCTCCCCCGGAACGCGAACCTCCAACGGGCGGATTTCGATGCTCCCGGCCGTGCCGCTTATGACCAGCTGCCGCCGGCTTCCGCCGCCGATTTCCGTCCCCGCCGCCTTGATATAGGAAACGCCGTGCTCATATTCGAGCACCGCCATGCCGTAATCCGGCCCGAAGCCGTCGGCCGTCGGACGGGACAGCGGATGGATCTTTTGCGGCATTCCCTGAATGCGCAGGACAAGATCGAGAAGATGACAGCCAAGATAGAAGGTCATGCCGCCCGGAAAGGCGGAAAGCCACCGCCGGACCGTTTGTCCATCCATCCGGCTCATCTGCGCTTCAACCGAAAGAATTTCGCCGAGCCCGCCCGAAGCGGCCCGCTTCACGGCATCGGCGATGACGGGATTATAACGGTACATATAGCCGATGTGGAGGAGCACTCCTCCGGCTTTGACGGAATCGATCAGCCGGTCAAAGGCCGCGCCGTCCGGGCTTCCGGGCTTTTCCATATGGATATGCTTGCCGGCTTTGGCGGCGAGGGAGGCATACTTTGTCAGGTGAATTTCATCGGTTTCAATGGCGACGGCTTCGATGGAAGGATCGGCGAGGATTTCCTCAACACTCAACCTTTGATAGCCGTCGAACACGCCGAGCTTATCGGCACAGGTGAGGCACTCATCCTCGACCGGCGCCCAGCCGGCGATTTCGAATTCATCGGGCAGAGCGCAGAGCGTTTCGAAGATATCCACCCCATGGCTGAAGCGGTTGATGCCGATCTGGGCGATGCGTATTTTTCGCATATGTCTCCTTTCCGATTGGTGCATGAAAGATACTCCAGGGGATGTGGGTTCATTATAGCACAGCCGACCGGTTCCATCAAGATCGGGATTGCCCATGTTTGCGCGATTTATGACCATCTTCTTGACATTGGCCCCGGCCTGTGATAGAATGAATCCGGAAGAATCAAACGGGCGGGGAGGAGAAAAATTGTCCGACAGAGTATACCTTTTTGATGACCGGAATCCGATGAAAATCGGCGATTACATCTATCAGACCATCACCGGGCGGAAGCTGACGGAAATTTACCATTCGCACGATTTCTATGAAATCATCTGTATGCAGAAGGGAAGCTGTGTCCAGCGCCTCAACGGTGAAGAGGGCGTGCTGGCGGAGGGGGATCTGATCTTCCTGCGGCCGGGCGATTATCACAGCTTTACCGGGCAGAGTCCGGACATGGCCTGCCTTGTACTCTCGGTCCGCTGCTCGGAATTTGAAGCGATGGCGGATGCGATGAACCGCGCCTTTGCCGGGGAGATCCGGAGCGCGGCTGTTCCGCCGCATTTTCCGGCTCCGGGCGCGCTTCTTGCGGGAATACTTGAAAACGGCGGAATCCTGCCCGGTGGAACGGTGTATGAGCGGAAGCTGCTGATGTGCTGCTTTCTGAAGCTGTACGCCGATCATCGCGGGGAGCAAAGCGAACGGCCGCAGAAGCTGGAGTTGGCCTTGCAGCAGATGCAGCAGCCGGAGAATCTGCGGCTGGGAATCGAGGCCCTCCTGTCGCTCACCCATTACAGCCGGACCCATCTGGCGCGGCTGATCCGCCGCCACTACGGCATGAGCCCCAAGCAGCTGGTCAACGATCTGCGCCTGAAGCAGGCCTGCCGCGATCTGGTTCTGACGGATCGGCGAATTGAGGAGATCGCCGAATCGCTGGGCTTTTTCAGTACAAGCCATTTCAGCCGGATCTTCCGCCGGCGCTACGGTATCACGCCGGCCGCACTCCGCCGCCGCGACGGCATACGGACCGTATAAAGAAAACAAACCCGCACGGAAAGCTCCCGATGGGCATTCCGTGCGGGTTTATTCGGTTTGATTCTTATCAATCGGTGATGAGGATCCGGCCGCCGACGGGGACATCGATTTCATGAAGCCCCGGCGCAAGGGAAAGGGCATCGGCAAGCACCTGTCCCGTGCAGTCCCATACTTTGGCCGTTTGTGTCCGACGGGAGCGATTCCGGATGAGAAGCGATTCTTTGTCCGTGAGATTGACGGCAAAAGCTGTCCCTTCGCTGTCGGCGGTGAAGATCGCTTCGGCGGAAAGCATGGTGATGCTTTCGCCCTCACCGTCGGCGCGTACCGAGCCGTAGCCGTTCTCGCAGAGCGTTGTTTTCAGCCGACCGTGCATCAGCGTATAGCGGTGAGCGTTCCAGAAGTCAAGATAATTGGCGAGAACCTTTCGGTGAAGATCCGAAAGCTCCTCCATACGGGCGGAAATCTGCGGCACGGAGAACAGGGTTCCCCAGAGCTGGAGTGCGACATTTTCGGGAGTATCCTCCGGATTCCAGTACATCATGTCCGAATGGACGGCACAGCTTCCCGAAACCAGCCGGAGATTTACCGTCTGCACCCGATTGACCGCGGAATCGAGCGGGCAGTCCCAGACCCGCATCATGTTGCCCCAGGTGGAAACCACCGGCCCGAAATAGGGCTGGCGGAATTCGATCAGCACGTCCGGATTGACAGCGCGCAGGGCAGAGGCAATCTCGGAAAGAAGCCGCTCGGTGGCATCCTCCACAGAAACGAAATCCATCTGATCGTTGTACTGGCCGGTGGTGGTAAAGGAATTGATGAAATCCAGCTTTACGCCGTCAAAGCCCCAATCGCGGACCCCGTGGACAAAGGCATCAATCAGATAGCGCCGTACATCGGGATAGCGGGGATCAAGATCCCATTTTTTCTCGCCGGCGGAATAGCGGAGCACCTTGTCGGAGAACTCCGCAAAGCGTTCGGCAAACTGGCCGATGAAGGGGGTGGCATACCAGAGCATGGCCTTCATGCCCAGAGCGTGCACTTCATCGACGAATCCCTTCATGTCCGGGAACTTTTCGGAATCGGGCTTCCAGTCGCCGCAGTGCCCGTAGGTGGAATCGTATTTTGAGGTGTGCCAGCCGTCATCGATGATGATGGTCTCCATGCCGCACCTGACCGCCTCGCGGCATTCGCGCAGGGCCGCCTCGGCGCTGATGCTCTGGGTGTAGGAGTACCAGGTCGAATACATCGGCTCAAGGGCGGCCTCGGGAATCGGCTCGCCGCGATAACCGAGGGAAGCGAACCAGTCCATCGTGTCATAGACGGCCTCATCAAAGGGAATCGGGCGCTCATCGATGCGCAGGACACATTCCCAGGAGGAGAACGGCCCGGTCATCAGGGTGAAGAAATCGATGCCTACGGGAATTGTCGGGCGGTACTGATTGCCGCGCATCCGGATGGAGAGGGGTGTTTTGACATCGGAGAGGGCGGTCAGATACCGGTTGGTGCTCCGGCGCGATACCATGGATTTGACGGGCATACCGAAGGGAAGGCGGGATGCGGTCGGCCGCCAGTTGAAGGAGATATTGCGGAGCTTCTCCAGCGGATCCCACATATAGTACATATCGACAGCGGGAATCTCCCAGTCAAGCTTAATGGGCTTCGGCGTTGTCAGGCTCCCCCAGTCAAAGGCGATCCGGTAGAAGCGGATGCCATCCTCACAGGCAATCGGCGAAAAATCGATGGAAACCGCTTCTTCATATTCAAAGGTGAAGCGGACGGCATCGAGGATACATTCTTTTTTCATACTAATCACCATGGTTTTCGCGTCAGCGAAAACTTCCTTATTTGGGAATTGGGGCTGGTTTTGCGAAGCAAAAACATGGCACAAAGAGACATGAAAGCCACAAAACCATGCGTGAAAAAGTATTTTTCACGCTAACCA
>JAZNKS010000087.1:0-2681 GCA_045578725.1 Candidatus Flemingiibacterium sp. | reverse complement strand
CCTTATGATGATGGCCAAGGACGACGTGGAGGAATCCATCTGCCGCATCGCCCAGAAGGCGCGTGCCGCCGGCATCCATCTGGTCATCGGTACCCAGCGTCCGTCGGTCAACGTCATCACCGGCCTCATCAAGGCCAACGTCCCCTCGCGGATTGCCTTCACCACCGTATCGCAGATCGACTCCCGCACCATCATCGATGTGGCCGGTGCCGAGAAGCTGATCGGCCGCGGCGATATGCTCTTTGCTCCGGTCGGAAGCGTCAAGCCGATGCGTGTGCAGGGCTCCTTTGTATCCGACGAGGAGGTTGAATCGGTCACCACCTTCATCAAGCAGAATTACGGCATCAGGGATTACGATCAGTCGGTCATGGACACCATCGAGCGGGAGGCCGAGCTCTGCGGCTCCAAGCCCTCCACCACCCTCGGCGACGGGGACGAGGAGGCAAACGACGGCGATCCCATGCTCCGTCCGGCGATTCAGCTGGCGGTGGAATCGGGCAAGATTTCGACCTCGCTGATCCAGCGCCGCCTGCAGCTGGGCTACGGCCGCGCGGCCAAGCTGATCGATGCCATGCAGGACATGGGCATCGTCGGGCCGCCCGAGGGTCAGAAGCCCCGCACGGTTCTCATCTCCAAGCAGGAATACATGGAGATGGAGCTCCGCCGAAACGGATAAGGAAGGGAACAAAACCGCCCCCGATTCCGTCCAATTAACAAAACAACCAGAAAGGATACGCCATGTCAACCTTACTTGCCATTGACGGTCTGGACGGCTCCGGCAAGGAAACCCAATCGAACCTCCTTGTCGACCGCTTAAAGATCGACGGCTATGCTGTCCGCAGCATCAGCTTCCCGCGCTACGAAAGCGAAACCTCCACGCTGGTACGGATGTATCTGGACGGCAAGCTCGGCACCCGTCCGGGCGACACCAACGCCTATGCCGCCTCCACCTTCTTCGCCTGCGACCGCTATGCCTCCTACAAATCCGACTGGAAGGCCGACTATGACCGGATGGACAAGGTGATTGTCGCCAACCGCTACACCTCCGCCAATGCGGTGCATCAGCTCTCCAAGCTTCCGCGCGACGAATGGGATGCCTTTCTTGACTGGCTCTGGGATTTTGAATTCATCAAGCTGGGGCTTCCGTCCCCGGATCTGGTGATCTATCTGGAGCTGAAGCCGGAGATGTCGCTGGAGCTTGTCAACCGCCGCGCCGATTCCACCGGCCGCGCCCGCGACATCCACGAAAAGGATCCGGATTTCTTCCGCAAATCCTACGAGGCGGCGCTCTTTGCCTCCGAAAAGCTGGGATGGACGCGGATCCGCTGCTACAACGAGAACGGCATCCGCACCCGCGAGGCGATCTTCCACGATATCTGCGATGCGATCGCCGACCAGACCGGTATCGTATTGTAAACTTTACTTTAACTTTCGCCCAAAGCCTACCATATCGCTCTGCGATTTGGTATAATAGAAGAAAGAACCCACAGGAAAGGAATCATCATGGTCTATCTTTTTTTAGCTGAAGGCTTCGAGGAAATCGAGGCACTCTGTCCGCTGGATCTTCTCCGCCGTGCCGGCGTGAAGGTCATGACCGTCGGCGTCGGCGCCAAGGTTGTACGCGGCTCCCATCATATCGAAACCATCGCCGACATCACCACCTTTGAGGCCGACCGCCTCCTTGAAAAGAATCCCATCGACATGGTGATTCTGCCCGGCGGTATGCCCGGCACCCTGAATCTGCAGAAGGATCCGACCGTCAATCTTTTCCTTGACCGGGCCGTTTCCGAGGGCAAGCCGATTGCGGCCATCTGCGCGGCTCCGCTGATCCTCGGCGAGCGCGGGCTGCTGAACGGCCGGCGCGCCACCTGCTTCCCGGGCTTTGAGGATAAGCTTGCCGGCGCCGAGGTGACCGGCGAAAAGGTTGTCATGGACGGCCCGTTCATCACCGGAAAGGGAATGGGTGCGGCTTTTGACTTCGGCCTTGCGCTTGTCCAGACCCTTGTATCAAGGGAGAAGGCAGACGAGCTGGCCGCCGTCACACAGGCTCTCTGATTGCCGTTTATCCGGCAGAAAGGATTCTTAAAATGAACGAAATCCGGAAACGCAAAAACGATATCCGCACCCATTACAAGCAGATCCGCGCCGAGCTTGACCGCGATAAAAAGGCGGCGATGGACGAGGCGATCTGCAGCTATTTCACAACCCTTGCCACCTACCGCTACGCATCGGTGCTTCTGATGTACGCGCCCAAGAAGGATGAGGTCAATGTCTATCCTCTGGCCGAGCGGGCACTGGCCGACGGCAAGAAGGTTGCCTTTCCGCGCTGTATCGAGGAAACCCACGATATGAACTATCATTTCGTCGAGGATCTGTCGGTGCTGGAGAAGGGCTCCTACGGCCTGCTTGAGCCGCCCTCCCATCTGCCGGTCTATGACTGCGAATCCAAGGCGACCGCGGCCTGCATCGTGCCGGCACTGGTCTATGATTCCAAGGGCTACCGCCTCGGCTACGGCAAGGGCTATTATGACCGCTATCTGTCAGGCTTCACCGGCTCCAAGGTCGGCATGATCTACACCGATTTTATCATCGATCAGCTTCCGCGCGGCCGGTTTGATCTGAATGTGGACTTTCTGGTCACCGAAAAGGGTCTGCGCGTACTTTCGTGATGAAGCTGAAGA